>NZ_QKMR01000018.1 GCF_003208175.1 Ruminiclostridium sufflavum DSM 19573
ATACAGACCCGACAGGGCATGCAGTGGCAAAGTTAGGAACAAGAGGGGATACAGTACAAGCCATACAGGAAAAGTTGAATAAGTTAGGATATAATGTAGGCAAGGCTGATGGAATATTTGGGGAAAAGACAAAAGCAGCAGTAATAAAATTTCAAAAGGATAATGGTCTAACTGTTGATGGTATTGTCGGCAATCAAACATTAACAGAAATATACTTTGAGCAGAGTAAGCAAAGTGCAAAAGCTAATGGTATAAACTTACCGGAAGCACAGAAAGCAAAAGTCGGGCAGATAAGCGGTAATGTATCAATAATGACAGATGCGAAGTTCAATCAGGCCATTGCTAATATAGTAGAGACTAAAGCCAAGACAAACGGAGGTTCACTGAATACCGATGTAAAAAATAACGAAATAGTAGTTACAAAGGTAAATATAGGTACAAAAACGCCGACATCGGCTCCAGCTACAGTAACGCCAAAAACAGCTGTTCCGGCTGCATCATCTTCACAAATGAGTTCACTTACAAATACTGTGGCGAAGATATCATCAGCAATAGCGGAGTCAAATGCAGCAGCGGTAACAGCAAGCAAGTCTACGTCCAGTATAAGTAATGGAAATACAAAAAATATTCTTAATACTATTGTTAATACAGCCATAGAATTTGCTGCAGGAGCGGCAGTAGCAGCAGTAGCAGCAGATAATAATATGATGTTTGGGGCAGCTCAAGGAATAAGCGGGGAAAACATTCAAAGTGATTCTGTTGCTTTTAATACGGGAAAATTAACAGTTGATGCGGGTACTGCGATTAAAGGTATTTCAACTCTGGTCGGAGGACTTGGCGGAGAAATTATTGGGGTGGGACTTGATGGAACAATTATATTTGCTCCTGCCGGAGTTGCGGTAGCTGTGGCATCCGCAGGTGCAGTGGCATATGGCGGAGCAGTTACTTATAGAAGTATGAATAACTTGGTAAATGACAGCAGAGACTTGATTAATAGTGCTACTCAGGGGGGGAGTAATGCTTCTAGAATGACAACGAAAGAAGCTAAAGCGGCGGCAAAGGAGCTTGGATACGAACCCACAAATTATGTAACAAAGTCGGGTGAAAAAGTTTTCTATAATAAGAAAACAAAGACATATATAAGTCAAGATGTCGGAAGTGGTAATGGTATGGGTTCCCATAATGGTGGTGTTTGGAAAGCAGCAAAATCACCTGAAGCTTTAAATAGTAAAGATACAAGGCTTGGGACATATGATGCAAATATGAATAGGATTGGTGACTAAATGTATAAATATAACATATCAAAATATAATCCTGCTTTTAGAGATAGCAATTGGAGATATATGAAAGAGGATTGGACGGCAATATCTGATATTGGAAAAACTTTTGAGGGCAAGATATTAACTGTTGAAGACTATATTGCAATAGAAGATAGCTATATTAAAGCTATACAGACAATTTTTGAGTTCTTCAATCTTAAATACTTAAAAGTGTGCGATGTCAGAAAAAGTTTTGGTGATGACCAATTCTTGGATTTGATTAGTAGGCGTAAGGTTAAATATACTTCTGATACTTTGGAAATATACAATATTGCAGAAAGCATTGAAAAACTGGAATATAAGGATTTAGATTTGTTTTTCCGACTTATGTTGAGAGAAGATATTGGCGCAAAGATATTTTATCCTAGAAAGTTAAAAATATTTATATGCTATGACTATTTAATGGGGATTCACACCAGTCGGTCAATAGAAAAGATAATTCCAGAAATAGAAGCTTTGGGGCTATTTGTTGAAGCGTTTTAAGCTGATTAGCACAAAAATATTAGATATGAGATATGTGCAGAGCTAAATTAGATGTTGAGAATGGCGGTTGTCAATATTATGACCGTCTTTCTTTCTGTCTTGCAACAAGTAGACATAAAATCTGTAATACAAAACCTTTGTTATGCAAACTTTGTAAAATGCTTTTTACCACTTTTTAATTTGTAACAGTATAATTTACGTAAGCGATGGAACAAATAACGTAGTGTAAAAATACTCCAAACTTGATATTCTTTGGCATTTAAGATCAGAGATCATAATGATAATCCATTAGTCATTGATACCTTTGATGAAGCAATCAGGCAGGAGCCAGATGCTCATCCGCTGTTTCATAGTGACAGGGGATTCCAATACACAAGCAAACAGTTTTATCAGAGACTTAAGAATGCGGGAATGAAGCATAGCATGTCCAGAGTAGCTCATTGCATAGATAACGGACCTATGGAAGGCTTCTGGGGCATTCTGAAACGTGAGATGTACTATGGACATCGTTTTACCGATCGCGGCATTCTGATAAAAGAGATATCCGATTACATAGATTACTATAACAACAAGAGATTACAACGTAAGTTATTGGTCATGACTCCAATGTCATACCATAACAATTATAGGATTGCCGCATAAAAAACTGCCTGCCAGGAATGGACAGACAGTTAACCATAAAAATGAAATATTTCATTGTCCTCTTGACGGGGAGCACACCCATCTGAACCGTCCTCCAATCGTTAGCTTTTAGGTCTGCCTTTCGGAGAAAGGTTCAATAAGACAAAGTCTTTATATATAATTTTATTGCGGCTCAAGACAAAGCCCGGAGCTTTAGCCCGATTGCCTTATCTGCTTGTTATATTTTTGGTAAGCCTTCCAGATTGATTTGCGCCGATTCCGATACATATTCTATATCATCAAGAACTCCGTTAAAGTAATTTTCATATGCGGTAAAATCAAAGTATCCATGACCGCTCAGGCAGAACAGGATTACTTTCTCTTGACCGGCTTCCTTAGCCATAAGAGCTTCGTCCATAGCAGCAAGAATAGCATGAGCTGATTCGGGAGCAGGAACTATTCCCTCGGCTTTTGCAAATAAGACTGCGGCATCAAATACTGCTTTTTGTCCATAGGCTTTAGCTTCTATGATACCGTCATGGTACAGCTGACTTACAGTAGCAGAATCACCATGATATCTTAAACCGCCTGCATGTATTCCTGACGGAACAAAATCATGACCTAAGGTATACATTCTGGATATGGGCGCCATTTTAGCAACATCACCGTAATCAAATGCAAATATGCCTTTAGTAAGAGTAGGGCAGGCAGTAGGCTCTACAGCAACCGTACGGACTTTTTGACCATTGAATTTATCCTGCAAAAAGGGGAAGGAAATTCCGGCAAAATTTGAACCGCCGCCGCAGCAGGCAAAAACTACATCAGGATATTCATCAATCATTTCCATTTGCTTTTTTGCTTCAATCCCAATAATTGACTGATGCAGGCATACATGATTTAAAACACTGCCTAATGCATAATTTGTATCAGGATGTGCGGCAGCATCCTCGACAGCTTCACTAATTGCGATACCAAGGCTTCCGGAGCAGGAGGGATCCCTTTCAAGGATGCTTCTGCCGCTGTTTGTCAGATTACTGGGACTTGCGACAACGCTTGCACCGAAGGTTTTCATAAAGGAACGCCGGTATGGCTTTTGTTGATAACTGACATTTACCATATAAACAGAGCATTCAAGACCGAATTGGCTTGTGGCAAGGCTGAGAGCACTGCCCCATTGTCCGGCTCCTGTTTCTGTAGCCAATCTTTTTATTCCAGCGATTTTGTTGTAATATGTTTGAGGGATAGCTGTATTCAGTTTATGACTGCCGGTAGCATTTGTGCCTTCATATTTATAATAAATTCGAGCAGGGGTATCTAATTTCTTTTCCAGATTTCTGGCACGGTATAAGGGACTTGGCCTGAACTGGCGGTACATCTCACGTACTTCTTTCGGTATGTCGATATAGCGTTCAGAGGACATTTCCTGTTTGATTAATTCATCAGGGAAAATAGCTTTCATATCATCAGGCGTAATAATTTCCAATGTGGCTGGATTATAGTACGGAGCCGGCTTGTTGGGCATATCGGCAATGATATTGTACCATTGCTTGGGGATTTCACTTTCAGGCAGAATTACTTTTGTAATCTCATCTCGTCTCATTATATTTCTCTCCTCATCTGATTGTTATTGAATTAACCTAATAGATATCAGCTATTCTAGGCTATTTTGTATTGCTTCTTAGTATATTTTATTAGATTTGCAGATAAAGTCAACTCATATTTAAAAATCAAATTACAAAAATAGAAATATATTGAAGCTGCTGCTAAAAAAATCTGTAAGCAGTAATTTTATCTTATAATGCAGCATAAGTAGGGTGCTATAATAATATAATTTATCAGAAAGCCTTGTACAATTATTTTAAATAGGGTCAGGAGGAACCGATAATTGAAAAGCTATTTTTTTGAATACATAGACAACATCCCCGGAGAATTTCACAGTAATCTTGTTTCCGTTGGACATATTTTAGTAATCAGCATAATTATCAGCTTTTGGATAATTATGCTGCGGCTTTTTAAATATAAAAAAGAAGAAAAGAAGTGGAGGCTTTTGTTAATAGCCAGCTTATCGCTGCCATTGCTGGAGGCAGCTCAAACTCTATGGTATATATATGTCAGGCAGTTTTCATTGGGATATGCACTTCCGCTGCATTTATGCAGTTTAATGTGCATAATATTGCCCCTCATGGTTATTACAAGAAATAAGCTGCTTATGGAATATTCATATGCAATTGGGCTGGCTCCCTCATTTATAACAATGCTTACTCCAGATGTATATTATTATCCGAGCTTTTCATTCATATATCTCCAGACAATGCTTGCTCATGGAATAATTTGCTTTATTCCGGTATTTTTAATATGTTGTATGGGCTTCAGACCCCATATCCGCAATTTGCCTAAATCAGTGGCAATGATGATTGGATTGGCAATAATTATGATACCGGTTAATTATATTACAGAAGGTAATTATTTTTATTTAAGATATCCCGCGGCAGGCTCAATTATGGAGTATTTTGCAAAGTCGGCAGGCAGTCCGGGATATCTTGTTCCCGTGTTTTTATTGGGATGTATACTATGGCTGCTTATGTATCTGCCGTTCATTTTAACCGGGCATAAGAAAAAACACAGCAAACGGCTTGTCAAGGAAGATGAAATAAAACAATTGGTTATACATAATTAATATTTTCTTAATATAATGTTAATTGTAACGTAATAAAGGACTGATATAATAAATATGAAATAAAAAAGTCAATCAGCCTTAGCTATAGGATGTATTTCATTGGACGATAGCTTAGGTTTAAAAGAAGGATGCTTTTAAAGGCAATAAAATATGGAGCGGAGGTCAGGAACAGGAATTGGCTTATATGAAAGGAGGGGGGTATATATATATAAATTTATAACTATCCGGTGCAGAAGCTGTGGCGCAGTTGTTTACAATCTGCCGGTTAGCGAAATGAAAAAAATAAAATTTTTAAATATTATTTGTGAAGACTGTTTAGAACACAGTACTTCTGCAAAACCTAATATTAAAAAGTTGTCCAGTTAAAAAATGACAGGAATAATTAAAGCTGCTATAACATATAAAGTAAATACTGAAAACTGCAAATCTAAAATTTTTGTACGAAAGTAAAACAACGCTTATATAGGCGCTTTTTTTATGCCCTCCTACAGCGATATAAAAAAATTAACCCGCAAAAAGTAAATATGTTCAAATAGCTTGCAGGGAAACTATTTGATTCTCTCTAAGGGCTTTATTGCAGGTCCCTCTATAATATTGCCCTTGCAGTCAAATCTTGATGCATGGCAGGGACAGTCCCAGGTTTTTTCAGCTGAGTTCCAGCGTACTTCACAGCCAAGATGCGTGCAGGTAGTATCAACAACAAACAGATTGCCGTCTTTGTCGCGATATGCACCGGCTTTTCTTCCCTTCAGATTGACAGGCTTACCCTCATCCAATTCCAAATTGAAGTCCTCCGGTAAAGACTTTGTTTTTCCGTCAAGAAGATTTTCCACTACGTTAAGGTTTTCCGTATAAAAGCTTTTAGAGACAATTGGCTTTAATCTGGAGGGTGAAAAAATATGTTCAAATTCACTGCCGCCGGATAAGAGCAAGGCCTTAATGATTATAGCTGCGGAGGTGCCGCTGGTCATACCCCATTTTGCAAAACCGGTGGCAACAAGTATATTACGCTTTGAAGAAGTTACATACCCTATATAGGGTATATTGTCCATTGCGGTATAGTCCTGAGCTGACCAGCGGTAAGGGATATCAGCTGCAGAGAATGTATTGCCGGCATATAATATTAAGTTTTTATAATGTTCCTTCTCATTGTCATCTTGTCCTGTTTTATGGTGCTCTCCGCCTACTAAAATGAGCTGCCCGTCATTTTCTACAGGCTGAAATCTAAGTGATCTGGAAGGCTGCTCATAAGATATATACATACCGCCGGGAAATTTGGCCGGTGATTTTGCGGCAACTATATAAGAGCGTTCACCGAACATTTTTGCTGCATATAGTCCTCCTCCGTCATAGAAGGGATATTGTGTAGCTACAATTACTTTGCTTGAAGTGATTTTGAAGCCTGTTTTTAATGAGGTTACACAATGGTCACTGTGATGTATATCCATAGCAGCCGTATTTTCAAATATTTGTCCTCCTTTTTTTACAAAGCTTTCAGCTAATGCAAGCAAATATTTTCTTGGATGGAATTGAGCTTGATTATCGAAACAGATAGCACCCTCTATCTCTATTGGCAAGGGCAGGTCTGATTTATAGGATGCAGGCAAGCCTATGGAGCAGGCTGCATTTACTTCCTCCTCTATTTTTGAAATATAGTTTTTGTCTTGAGTAAATACATAGTTGGGTTGCCTGCTGAAATCACATTGTATATTGTTATCAAGGATTATTTCATTTATTGCAAAAATGGCGGCTTCATTTATTTGACCGTATTTTTGAGCACCTTCGCTGCCGATTTGTTTTATTAGCTTGGCATATATTAAATTGTGCAGGGATGTAATCTTTGCGGTAGTATGTCCGGAGGCAGCGGCAGCAATTCTGTTTGCGTCAATAATAGCAACGTCAAAGCCTTCCTTTTGAAGAAGATAAGCTGTGGTTATTCCTGTTATGCCTCCTCCGATCACTAAAATATTTGTCTTAATATCGCCTGTAGGCTGAGGATAGCTTGTCTTAGGGGCAGAAGCCATCCAATATGATTCCGGTGCTTTTAAAAATGTCCTTTTTACCAGATTTTCCGGCATAGAAATTCTCCTTATAACAGTTATATAATTTTATAACTATTATTATTTCCTGAAATTCAAAAAATATTTTAAAGGTATAAGACCGGTTTTAACGGTTGAAGGGTGCAGGTGCTTAAACAGCTGTCCGAGGCTATCTTCAATAATATATAATATTGTAAGGTAGCCTCAAATTGCTTAAATATAATTCATTTGCTTTTTCAGCATCTGGTAAAGGGATTCGCTTTCTTGTCTGAAATCTTTAGAAATAGAGCGCCCATTTTCAAGGACAGACAAGGCTTCCCCATATCTTCCGTTTTCACAAAGGATAACAGCGAGGTCATTGAAGGGGTCCAAATATTGCTTGTCGGACAGCTCTATGGCCTTTTGCAGGTATTGAATCCCTTTATCGGCATCGCCAAGCTTTGCTATTGAGAGCCCGTAGCCTTTGTTTATATATGGATCGGAGGGGTGTTTCCTGATAAGCCTTTCATTGGCTTCAAGAGCTTGTCTGTAGTTTTCAAGCATGAAGGAAACATATCCGTATAATTTCAGTACTTCTTCGTTTTCAGGCTCTGTCAGTAGTATTCTGGACAGGAGCAGCTCAGCGAGTTGATAACTGTTATTCTCAGCAAATTTTTTCGCTTTCTCAAGCATGGGCTGTATATCAGAAAGTCTTTCAAATTGGGCCTCCGCTTTTTTTATTGTATGATTGTAGGAACAGTAAATATTTTCTGAATATACACTTTTTCCTATTGTAAGCTTTGTATTTCCGCAGCCGCCGAGGCATCTGCTGCCAAAAAGACATTTCTGACAAATTCCTGACAGCTTATCCTTTGTCATATTCCTGTTCCAGGAAAAATTCTCCGGATTATTCCATAAGGCTTTTAAGGGTATTTCACGGATATTTCCTTCTATAAAATCTTTATTTCTGATTGATGTGCACCCTACAACATCCCCGTTATGCAGAATACCAAGCCCATATTTACCTGCGGCGCAGCCGTTCCAGGAGTATACGCTGCCTTCCCGCGCTTTTCGCCTGATTTCAATTTCCTTTTTATTGAAATAGCCTATGCAATCTGCAAGCTGAATCTCAATTCCGCCTTTGTTCATGGCATTGTAAGCAAAATCAATTACTTCATCAATGTGATGAGGCTGAGTTACCAGTTCGGAGTTTTTGGACATATTACCCATAGGAAGTCCAAGCTGAAGCTGCCATCCGAATATATTTTTTTGGGAAAGGATATCATGTATTTCATAAAGCTCTTTTATGTTAATATTGTTAATTGTGGTAATTACAGAGCAGTTCAAGCCATTTTCAGTCAAGACATCAATTGCGCTCATAATTTTGTCATAAGAGCCTTCTTTTCTTATATAATCGTGCGTATTCTTTAGACCATCCAAGCTAAGTGCAACTGTATTCACACCGGCGGTTTTTGCCCTTTTGGCTATAGCCCCGTTCATCAGCCAGCCGTTAGTAATCATATTCGGTATTACACCGTTATCGTTCAGCCTTTTTGCGATAATATCCCAATCTTTTCGGGTTGTTGGTTCTCCCCCCGATAAGGTAATCCATTTAAACCCCAGTCCTGCGATATCATCACACAGCCTTAAGGCTTCCTCGGTTGTAAGCTCTCCTTCAAGAGGACTTTCACAAGATGATCCGCAATGCTTACATCTCATGTTGCACCCCATTGTTATTTCCCATACTCCTGTAATGGGACTATAATTTACACTCATTTTAGCCTCCCTTTTTTGCGGGGGGATGCGGATATATACCGCATCCTAAGTTTTCTTAATACCAATAGGATTATGTAATTGCCCTTTATTAAAAATTTACAAAAATCAATTGCGGCTGAAAGCCTTCACCTTTCAGCCGGTATTAATCGACCTTGCTTAAGATTTTTATTTCAGTGATATTGTAGGCTCTATACCATATAAAGGTCTTACTGGAGGTTCAATGCCGTATAAAGGTCTTATCGGGTCAACTATGATTGGCCCTTTAATGCCGTAGAATAATCTTACCGGTGGATTGATGGCAGATATCAAACCGGAGGATGTATCAAAACCTCCTACCATGTCTAATAATTCTTCATCACTCAGCTGAATCATTTCTTTATTTTCTTTTTCCATAATATATACCTCACTTTTTTTAGTTTTACCTATAGGTATTATTTTCCCCAGTATTATTATATTATGGATATCATAGTTAATAAAGAATTATTTGTAAAAATCTTTCTAATTTGACACAAATTATTGTATAATTTTTGTGAATATTGTACAAAAACTTTATAAAAATACTTTTTATATACTTATCCTAGTTGTGTTTGAAGATATAATTTTTGTATATTTATCTGTTTGCAATTTGTTTTGTCCTTATCCTTATTTATGGCACACGGACCTAATTTATTTGTGCATAAGAATCTCAATTCGCATTTTAAACAGAATTCATCCTCCAATTGATTTATAGGCAGTTTTGAACGGATTTTTTTGAAAATATTATTTTTGAACATTTCAGATAATGAAGTATTTGATATGTTTCCAAGCTTGTAAGCATCATTTTTAAAGCACTGGCATGGATATACGTCACCATTGCCGGTGACAAAAAAGGAGGGATAGCAGGCAAGAATACTGGGAGCATCAGGTGGAATAAGCCTGCCTCCGTGACCGAATGAAAAAATGTTTATTTTGCCGGAAATTTTTTTGGAGGTATCACTATTTTGGCTGCAATTACAGATATAGGTATTGCGAAGGCTTTTTGCAACGCTTTTTATATATTGCTTCTCTGATACAGAAAGCAAGCTGTTTACACCGGCATCGTCTATTTTGCTATATTGGGTCATTGCCCATGAAAGATCACAGCTGCACAATTTTTTGCTTATTACCGATACCAGCTTATCCAAGGAGTCAAGGTTTATTGCCGATACTATTGGTTTTATGATTACTGTTAGTCTTTTTTTATTTAAAGAAAATTGGTTTATTTTTTCCAGTGCCTCAAAAATATCATTTTTAATATTGGAGGCTGTGTTTCCCCATAATACTTCCAGCTCTTTTTCTATAACGCTGTCAAGGCTTATCGTAAAGCTGTCTACAAACTCAGAAAGCTTTTCAAGGTCTAAGGAGTTTAGAAGAGTACCGTTAGTTATAAAGTGTGTCTCTAAGCCTAGAATTTTGGCTTCACGGCAGATTTCAGCCAGTTCATTGCGCAGAGTTGGTTCTCCTCCTGTAAAGATGACTTTAGAGCCTTTCAAATTTTTGAATTCCTTTAGCAAACCAATTATTTTTTCCTTTGATATTAAAGAATTCGATTTATGCTGTATTCTTTTATGTCTTTCTTCTTTATTGAAGCAATAGATACAATTCAGATTACATTTATCTGTCAGGCTGATATATATATCATTAAAAGGATACTTTTCCGCAGAGTCAATATCACAGACTGCACTCATCCAGCCGGCTTCGGCGGGAGTCCGGGTATAAGATAAAAATCCGTTTTGCAGTAATTCTTCTGCAAATGGAAGAACATCCTCCTCAAAAGTTGAAGCTTCAATCTGATATTGGTTTGTTAGTTTTTCTTTTACAAGGCTCATGCTGTTATAATTATGAATTGCATTATATATGGACGCCCCTGTATCATCCAAGGCAATCCAATAATGTATTGACGGATTAAATAAAACATATGTATCTTGCTCGTTTTCTATAATAGATTCGTAATTCTCAACTTTATATAAGTAGTTTGTATAATTATCAAATAAGGAAGTTTTATCATTTAAAGTTTGCATAAGATACTCCTTGCTGCTATTATTTTATGCAAGCAGGTCTATTCAAGTCATTGACATATCTAATGTCTTTTTTGATTATGTTTCAGCTTACTAATTTCATTGCTGTTAAGCATTTGTTTTTTTTAGCAGATTGTTTTCAGCTGACAGCAATTGATTTTTTATGCTTATCACAGCTTTTTAATTATAGCCTCGTCTGTGAAATCAAATTTTTTAGCTATCATACCACTCAATCTGGTTGGGAAAGGTGAAACAGTTATATCCGGAAGATTAATAGCAAGGTTCACTGATTCTACTAAGCCTCCGTTTGTTTCAAGGGATTCCTTTTCTGAAATTTCATTTAAATCAGCCTTAATAAAATCAGGTTTCTGTATTGATGGTTTTTTCCACATAATAAATTCCTCCTAAATATTTTATGTAATACTACTTGAATGACCTACTTATTCAAAATATACCATAATATTTAAAAAGTGTAAAATGAAGTTTTGGCTTTAGTAGCGAATGCAGTTTATATTGAATAGAAGCAATTACGGTTTAAGCCTTCACGACTATATTTATATTGTCTTTTTTAGCCGGCAGTAATTGATTTCCGGATTATAATACAGCATGTGTATGCTTAATATATTGCAAAAAACAAAAATATTTAAGGATATTTAAATTTTCACATAATAAATAAAAATAGAAATCTTATATTTTTATATTATAAAATATATAGTATACTATTTTTAGTATTTATTATAATTAATTTGAATATAAGAAATTATATTGAAGGACTCTGTATAGGTTTTATTTAACTTTTATGACTGCTACTGGCGTGGAGGTTAGCTTGAGGTGAAAAAATGATTAGGATATCTGTGTGTGATGATGATATTTCAATGACTGAAAATTTGAAAAAAGGTATTAACGACCTTAGATGCGATCTTGAAATACTTACATTTGATTGCGGCAATGCTTTGCTTCTGAGTGAATTCCTGTACAATGATATTATAATACTTGATATTGAAATGAATGACATTAACGGAATACAAGCCGCCAAGCAGCTCAGGGAAAATGGATATTACGGCATAATTATTTTTTTAACTTCATATAAGGAAATGGTTTTTGACTCTTTAAAGGTAAAGCCTTACGAATACATAGTGAAGCCTGTAGAAATAACTAAATTGAAGCTTATTTTAGGAGAGGCTGTTAATTATGTTCTGGAAAGAAGGAATACACATTTTGAAGCAGTTTGCAATTCTTTTACATTCAGAATAAAAGTATGTGATATATATTTTTTTGAAAGCAGAGGAAGAAAGATAGACATAAATACTAAAGATGGTATAAAAACAATTATAGGAAAAATAAATCAAATTGAGGCTTCTCTCAGCAATAGAAATTTTTTCAGATGTCATAAAAGTTATTTGATAAATCTTGAGCATGTATATATGTTTTCAAATAGTGAGATTACATTGGATAACAATCAGAAGGTACTAATCAGCAGATTAAGATTAAATTCTTTTAAAGAAGCCTTCAGGGCTTTCATGAAGGGAAACAGAAAATGTCAGTGAATATAGGTATAAGCTTGCTGCAATTGGCAGTAAATGTAATTGAGCTTTTTGTATGGTTTTTTCTGATATCAGTATTCTTATATTTTAAGGAAAATCACAAGAAGAAAATAGCTTGCTTTCTGGCAGTATATCTGATTTTATATATAGTTGAACGTATCTTCCCTCAAATTTTATTATTTAATTTAGCTGTTTCAATTTACAGCAGATTTGTCATATATATATTATACAGAGGGAAATTGTTGCATAAGTTTTTTGCCTTCTGGATATCAAATTGCTTAAATTATGTACTGGATATGTTTATAATTTCTATTGTCAGTACGGGTTTTGACGGAAACTTATTTTTCAGCTCCATGCAGGAAATGAACAGCAAGTTAATTGTAACCCTGACCAAATTGCTTCTGATTGCATTGATTTGTGTATTATTTAAAAGGCTTGTTTCTCCCAGTACTTTAAAAATAGAAATCATGTCAAATTCACATACCCTGCTATTGGCTATGCTGCCTATTTTCGGCTATGTCACTATGTGTGTTCTTGATTATGGTGTAAGGACATATATTAAGGTTCCCTTCAGCGTAAATTTATTTTTAATAATTACATATCTGGCTACAATTATTTACAATATAGTCGTTATGGTGCTTATTGACAAGCTGGTACTGAACAGAAGGTATAAGTTAATGAATGATATATCTCAAGAGCAGCTTCTGATCCAATTTAATCATTATGAGAGCTTAAAGGAAAAGATTGAACAAAACAAAAAGCTAAAGCATGACATGAAAAATCATATGTTATGTATAGAAGCTTTGATTTCAAACAATGCTCTTGAAGAGGCAAAGAAGCTTTTAAGCAGTATAGAAGGTATAATGCAGGAATCAGACTTGGAAATAAGCAGCGGTAACAGCATAGTTGATGCTATTCTAAATGAAAAAAGCAAATTGGCAAAGCAGCATGGAATCAGGTTTTTGTTTGAGGGTGTACTGCCGCAGGATTCCTTTATCAGTCCGATTGATATAAGTACTATTTTTTCAAATGCCTTGGACAATGCAATTGAAGCGGCTCAGCAGGATGATAATTCTAACAGGTTTGTAGAAACTACTATAAAGATACGGGGAAAATGTCTTCTCATACTTATAGAAAATTCTGTTAAGCAGGATATTAGTATAAAGGATAATACCATAGAAACCACAAAAGATAATAAAGGGAAGCACGGATTCGGCTTAAGGAATATTAGAGATAGTGTTGAAAAGTATGGAGGAGACTTTAATATAAGCTGTAGAGATAAAAGTTTTACTTTGGAAATTATGCTAAGCATAAGTGCTTGATGGATACATTTTATTACATTTATTAAACATGTTGTGAATGATGTATTGATTAAACATATTCAACGGATTATACTTATCTCAGATAGATTATTAAAAATATTTTTATTTGAAAAACATTTTTAATACACAAAGATGAAATTGACATGAAGAGTGCTCGGGCTTCATTGTATTTATGTCGGAGTAGTATTATTTTGGATTATAAACAGCGACTCCGACGTTTTGAAAGGACGATAAAAAATGAACAAAATATTTTCTATGGATATTTCAATTATTGAAATATTACCAGCATTATTAAAAATAGGATTTGTCATAGGCTTAATAGCTGGAGTTATCTTATTATTAAAATTTTAAAAAAAGTAAGTATATTTGAGGACTTTAGGGCTTTTAGATTATGCAATTTATTAACATAAGTTTCGAAATTTATACAACAGTACTCAGGGTTTACTATTTAAAAGTAGCAGTCTCTAATAAACAAATATAAACAGAACCATAAATGACTGTTCAAAATACTACCGCGGTTTGAACAATTAAATATGTGTTTAGTCTAGCTATTAACATGTTGCTTCTATTTTTGTGGGTTGTAATTTAATGCAGCTGATAAATATTATTTAAGTTGAAAAATTAGTTGGGGAATTAAGGTAATTTACAATGAATTAATTAAAAAAATCTTACATAAAAAAGGGTTTCTTTAAAAATAATTTGAAAACTTCAAAGAAATTAATTCTATAGTACATTTTGTTACATTATATATAAATATTACTATGAATAAATAAAGTGATTTTTAAATATACTTAATAACTTTAAACTAAATTTCATAATATTTTAAAGTTGGAGGAAAATAAAATGAAAACAGGTAAGTTTGAATTGATTAAAGAAAATGAGAAAATGTATATCAATGGAGGTACCGGTGTAAGAGAAAACAACGCCTCAATTTCATCTGTATTTAAAGGTATCTGCAGCTTTTTTGCACGTCTGTTTTGAGATAAGTCTAAACTACATTTGATAAACTATACATTATAAATACTAAAATCAGGAGATGACTATTTTGATATTGATTGAAGCAGGAAAAGAGATTAGGCTGGAAAATGTCCTATCATTAAGAAAAAAAATGACTCAAGAAGAGATAAACTCAGAGATGCTGAAGATTGGAAATGTTCTTCAGGATAACGGAGCTAAGAAGGCAGGGCCGGTGGTTACTGCTACCTTTGCAATAGAAACTTTAAACGGACAGTCTGTTTTGGATATGGAAATATTGATACCTTTGGACAAGAAGATTGCGGTGTCAGATGAATATACGCAGAAGCCGGTTTTTCATATAGTAAATGCTCTTTATGCAAGACATGAGGGAAATCCCTCAACCTTGCAAAATACATATAATGACATGCTGGCTTATATTAATCACAACAAGCTGCAGCAAATAACAGCAGGCTATAATGTGCAGGTTAAGGATGTTCTGCCTGGAATGACACCTGATGAAATGACTATTGATGTTTATATTGGAATAACCCCAAATATTTTGTAATTAGCTGCTGTAAGCCATGGAACAGTAGTTAATATATATTAAATTTACTTGCTTTTGAATTTATGTTTGCGCGCAGAATGGATAAAAATATTAGAATAAGCATTTGTGAACAAAAAATACAAATTGGAGGTGGAAATTATGGTATGTGAGTTAAGTTTGCATAATAACAATTTTTCAGAGTTAACCTATAGTGAGTCTTTAGAGGTTGATGGAGGTTTTGCTTTTATAATACCTGCAGGAGTTATCCTAGCTGCAAAGATAGTTGGAGCGATAGCAGCAGTTGGTGTAGTAGGAGCAGGTGTTTATGTAGGTTATAAGCAGACAACAGCAGATTTAGAAAAAAAATATGGGGAATAAAATTAATTTAGAATAAGAGGAGGTATAATTTATGACAAGTATTACTGCAAATGGTTTTCAAACGATAGAATTTCATGAATTATGTGAAGTAAATGGTGGGTCAGGGGCTTGGAATACTCTAAAGGACTTATTTGCAGCACTACCAGCACCAGTAAAACCTGCGATTCTTATTCCTGCTGCTGCAATAGTTTTATATGAGGGCGGAAAGAAAATAGGAAGTTATGTGGCAGAGACTGTTTATTGGAGTACACATTAAAAGAGGCTGACCTAAAACCAGAGGAACTGGAAAAGCTAATTTTTTAGTAAAAAACAATAAATCCTTTGGAGATTTTAAACTGAAATTATTAAAAAATTTAGACTTTTTCAGTAACCTCTTAAATCTAGGAGGTGTGCATATTGGGGAATATAATAAAGTTTTTAAATCAGAATTGGATTTTATATGTAATATTAGGTATCTTAAGCGTTATAGTATTGTTTACAATTGGGCGTTTGTGTGGCATTGCTATTGCACAAATTGTATACTATATAAAAAATTAATCAGTATAGATTATGGATAGCTAAATTTATAGCAGAATGATTGTTTTTAATAGACATTTAAAATTTGAAAGAGGTGAAATAAAATGACAAACCTAAATGCTAATTTCTCAGAATTGACTTATAGAGAGTCAATTAAGGTTGAAGGCGGATTTGCAATAAATCCTGCACTTGGTCCGCTTATTATGGTAATACCGGCTTTATATCCTGAAATATTCTTTCCGGGAGCGGCAGTTATTGGGGCAAAACTTGCAGTTGGACAATATTAAGAGAATGCTAGGTATAGGCTAATCAATTTTCATTGAAAATCATACACTTTGACATTATTTACAAAATAGTTAAACTATAGTAACATTATAAGAAAGACGGTGTGAATGGCTAAATATATTAGTAATCACATCGTTTTTAACAAATTATACAAAAATAAAGTCAGCTATAATGGAGATTAAATCATGCAAATCCCGTTCAAACGATATTACTGTATCAGACAGCATGACATTACTGACTGTGGTGCGGCATGTGTTGCGACGATAAGCAAGCAATATGGTTTTAAAACATCAATAACTAAAATAAGAGAGGTTGCAGGAACCGACAAACAGGGAACAAATGCATACGGAGTAATAAAAGCGGCGGAGGGTCTTGGATTCACCGCAAAGGGAGTAAAGGGAAATCAGGAAGCTTTTTTTTCTGAATTTCCGCTGCCGTGCATAGCACATGTGGTCGTAGAAGGTACCTTGCTGCATTATGTTGTTATACATAAAATTACCAAAAAGCAGGTAATGGTTGCCGATCCGGGTAAGGGAATGATAAAGTATACGCCGGAGGATTTCTTTAAAATCTGGACAGGTGTGCTTATACTGATGGTTCCCGATGTTACCTTCAAAAAGGGTGATGAGACAAAGGGTCTTTTTTCGCGTTTCTTCAATTTGATGCTGCCGCAAAAAAAGCTTTTGATTAATATATTTTTTACTTCGCTCATATATACTATGCTGGGTGTCGCAGCTTCCTTTTATTTTACATTTCTTTTGGATGACATTCTCCAGTTTAATCTTGAGAAAACCTTGCATGTAATATCAATAGGGATTATCTTGCTATATTTGTTTCAAACCCTGCTTGGGGCATTCCGCTCACATATGGTGCTATACCTTTCACAGAAAATAGATATACCGCTTATATTAGGTTATTATCAGCATGTTCTTGGACTCCCTATGAATTTCTTCGGAACACGAAAGGTCGGAGAAATTATATCGCGTTTTATGGATGCTTCAAAGGTGCGTGATGCAATTTCGGGTGCAACGCTGACAATAATGATAGATACTCTGATGGCTGTAGCTGGTGCAATCATTTTATATACTCAGAATTCAATGCTTTTCCTTATAGCATTAATAATAGCTGTTGTTTACGGAATAATAGTATTTGCTTTTAATAAACCTATAAAAAATATTAATAAAGAGCAAATGGAGCAAAATGCACAATTAACATCTTATCTTGTTGAATCATTAAATGGAATTGAAACGGTTAAAACCTTTAATGCTGAGTCGGAAGCGTCACTAAAGACTGAGGGTAAATTTATAAAGCTGCTCAGAGCAATATTCAAGGGAGGAATAATAAATAATGTTCAAAGCTCCATAACCGGTTTTACAGCTCTTGCAGGAGGTGTCATTATCCTTTGGGTCGGAGCATGGAATGTCATTCACGGCAATATGACAGCCGGACAGCTGCTGTCCTTTAATGCACTGCTTGGATATTTCCTTGAGCCTATAAAAAATCTTATAAATCTCCAGCCTATGCTGCAAACTGCAATTGTAGCATCTGACAGGTTAGGCGAGATATTTGATCTTGAGCTGGAAAAAGGTGAAAATGAGGACAAGCAAATAAAGCCTTCCGATTTAAAAGGAGATATATGCATTCAGGACTTGGAGTTCAGATATGGCACCCGCGCATTGGTATTAAACAATATAAATCTCACCATAAGGCATGGAGAGAAGATCGCATTTGTAGGTGAGAGCGGCTCCGGTAAAACTACCTTGGTTAAGCTGCTTATGAATCTTTATCCATGGGAAAAGGGTGAAATAACTATAAAGGGCTACAATGTCAAAGACATAAATTATGACGCGCTGAGGGAAAAGATTGCATACATATCACAGGATATTTTTATGTTCAGCGGAACTATAAGAGAAAATCTATGCCTGGGAAATAAAAAGCTTGAAATGGAAGAAATAATCGAGGCCTGCAAAATGGCACAGGCTCATGATTTTATTAATAAATTTCCATTGAGATATGAGACATATCTGGAGGAAAACGGTGCGAATTTATCGGGAGGTCAAAAACAGAGGCTGGCAATTGCAAGAGCTATACTTAAAAACCCGGATATATTTATTATGGATGAGGCCACAAGCAATCTGGATTCTATTGCGGAAAAGGCTATTGAAAGAACTATTGAAACCGTATGCAACGGAGTTACCACAATAATAATTGCTCACAGGCTGAGTACTATTAAACGCTGCGACAGGATATACGTTATGGAAGAGGGCAGGATAATAGAAACAGGCAGCCATGTTGAATTAATGAATAGAGGAGGCCGGTATTCTGAGCTTTGGAAAGAACAACTGCCTGACAGCACAGAGGATAATGACTTAAAGCGGAAGGCTTCCCATGACAAAATTTCAGCCGGTGGTGCAGTAGCAATTGAAAATAACCCGTTTAATGAAAGCAATACACTTTCACAGGTGGCAGCCTCCTCTGCTCAGATTCCGGCAGGCTTGGTAATTCCGGCTGCCGGCTTGGAAAAGGAGGATGAGTAGCATGAAAGATATACTAATAGATATAAACGACCTTACGGACAGCCGTGAAATGTATCGATCAAAGCCGCACTCCTTTGTATGGGTATTTACATATATTATTATTGCTTTGGTGGCAGCTGCGGTTTTATGGGCAGGCTTCGGGAAAAAGGAAATTGTAATAAAAGCAAGCGGACAGGTAAGACCTGAATCAGGCATCAGCACAGTTAAGAATATTGCTGCCGGAGAAATAGAAAAGATAAACTATAAGCAGGGGATGGCAGTTAAAGCAGGAGACATATTATATACAATTAAGCACGATAATCTTCTGGTGGAGAAGGAAGCCCAGAATACCCAGCTGTCAGAGCTCCTAAAAGAATTATTGAACCTGAATAGCTACAGAAAGTCAATTATTTCAGGTACTAATGAATTTGATAAAAGCAGTGAGCCTATGTATTACGAAAAGGTAAGGAAGCTGCTGATGGATATACAGTATACCCAGTCGGATACAAATTATAAGCTAACAAAGCTGAAGGAGGAACGAAGTATCAACAGCAGTCAGCTTTCAAATTATGAGGCTGAAATAGTATGCCTCAACAGCTATATGAAATCGTTGGATGATAATAAAAATTATTTGGAGGATGACAGCGAAATTGAAAGGCAATACAGCCAAAAGTATGAAAACTATATAATTTCTCAGAAAAATATAGACCGTAAATTTGAGCAGCAGTCAAATGATATTAAAAAAAATAGTCTTGAGGCTTTGAAGCAAACGCTGGCAGAGGAAAAAAAATTATTAAGTGCTTATGAAACTCTGAAAAAAAGTGTAAATGAAGGAGAAAGCTATTTTTCGGCAAGTGACGGTAACAGGGCCTTTTATACGGATTATGAATATAAGCTTAATACACTTAAAAATACCTATGCTGAGCAGAAACGAGTATACGAAGCTTATGAGGCGTTAAGCGGAGTAGCTGTTTCAAAGTCCGAGCTTGAAAATGCCAGAATACAGATGCAAAAAGCAGAAGGAGAATATTCCACCTTTAAAAGTAATTTTTTATCTGATATTGATAAAACCATCAGTGAAAAGGAAATAAGGGTGGCCGAGTTAGAGAGCAGTGTTTCCGGTACATTGGACAAAGAGACCCTTTTAGAGCTTAACAGCAAGGACAAAGAAAGCACCCTGAAAAAGCTATATATAGATGAACGGCAGGCAGCGGCTGATTCAATAGAAGGCTTGACAAACAGTATAAATTCACTGAAGCTGAACATAGCATTGGGAGCAGCGGAATTAAAAACAATTACGGATGCCGCAGACAGTAATAATAGTATTAATTACTCGGTGGTAGAAAGGACAAAGTCCCAGGAGCTTGTGTCGACAGATGAAAAAATAAAAAATACAACGGATAATATTACGGCAATAGAACAAAACATAAAAAAGCTGCAATTGGATATTGACAGTGCAATAGTCAAAGCCAGTATAGACGGTGTTGTAAATGTTGTATCGGAAGTATACGAAGGAGATTTCGTAGCGGGAGGAAGTGAGATTTTAACAGTAATACCCGATAAGAATTCCGCCTTTACAATGCAGATATTGGTTAATAATAAGGATATAGGGGAAATACATGCTGGAGATGCTGTCAAGTACAGCTTTGCAGCCCTTCCGTATAGAGAGTATGGTCAGGTTACAGGGAAAATAACCAATATATCAAAGGATTCAATAACAGACAAGAACTCAGGACAAAGTTATTATACTGTTGAGGCCACTGTTCCTGATATAAAGCTTTTTGCTAAATCAGGGAAGCAGGGAGAAATAAAGGTTGGTATGCTGTGTGAGGCAAATGTCGTAACAAAGCAAAAAAGCTACTTAATGTACTTCCTTGAGAAAATTAATTTGCTGGACTAGTCAGCGTATCACTGGAAATAATTTTTGTGCAGAAATAGCTTTGAGCAAGCAATGATTATGCACCTTTTACTTACTATTTGTGTCGTCGGCTGTATAGGCGAAATGGAGGTCAGCTTGAAAACATTTTTTTTAAAAAGAAAAATATTTGCCCAATTACTGCTGATTTGTTTTCTGGCATTTTTCATAAACAGTACTGAAGCCGCAGAAACAACAAATACAAGCATAATTAAGCTGGATGGCTGGAGCTTGGAGGATACCTACAGCATATCCTATGGAGAGGGTAAATTCACAACATACACCTACAGTGATTTTCAGGGTATGTATAACAAGAATTGCACTGATGAACAAATAAATGACCTTTCCCTTGAAAACAATAGCTTGCAATACCAGCAATACTGCCTTCAATATGACAGTATTTGTGACAGTATTGCAGAATACAGGCAGCTGTCGGAAAAATACAATGCCTTGGCGAGAGTCTATGAGGATGAAATGAACGCCGCCGCCGGAGCTCAGAAGGACACTGCCCGGCAAGGCATGCAGCAAAGCCTTCTTACTGCAAAAGCATATGAGGCCGAATTGGCGGCTGCTGTTTTGAAAAAGGCTGATATATATGTCAGCAGAGAAAATAGTCTCTTTATAAAAAATAACGAGGGAACAATTCGAAATCAGCAGTATGTATCTCAAACAACCGATTTCAGGAATTTTGTATACGAACTGAAAATGCTTGATGAAAAATATGATTTGCAGGGTATATATGCAGATTATGCCAAGCTGCAGGAGGATGAGCAAAGTATAAATAAGTCCAAGGACATGGCTTTTCAGGCGGATGTGGATTTTTACAGCTCAGATTATGATTATTATATAAATCAGCAGAAGCTTGTTAAGCAGCAATATAATAATCAATTTGAACAGCTCCTCAGCAGCTCTGGTATTTCACCGGAAACTCAGGGAACCGTTATCAAGACAAATATAGAAGCTATAAAAGGTATACGGCTGATAAGCTATGAGACCTTGGAAAGCAGTATTAAGCTTACCGACATTAAGGAAATGCAGCTGGATGATAAGTACAGGATTATTGACGGTAAAATAAAAATATTAAAGGAGTATTATTCGGATACTTCGGGTGAAGTCAGGCTGGCACAGAACGAAAAAATTCAGACAAGTATGGAGCGCAATAAATGGGTTATTCAAAGAAAGAATATTTTGAAAAATGCCCATGCACTATATAGGAGTAAATATTACGAAATTGGTATCAACGAAAAAAAAGCAAAAGCCTTGCATGATAAATATATAATTTTATTAAATAAATATAATTTTGGGCTGACTGATAAAATAACAGTAAAAGAGGCAGAGCTAAGCTATATGCAAGGCAAGTTCAATTTGTGGAATACTATTTTTGAATACGCAGGCTATTACAGTACTGTCGAAAAATATATCAGCGGAAATATACAGTGAAAGATTAATTAAGTGTTATAATCAATAAAAGGCTTATATTCAATAAATTTACAAAGTATTATTTTTATGCGTGGACACGCATATTTAAATAAAATTTTTATACATAAGGAGAGATTATTCAAAAATGAAAAGACTTCTATCATTAACGCTGGTATTGTGCTTGGTTTTAACCATGCTTTTTCAGGTTACCGGCAACGCAAATGCAGCTGAAGACATTTTAAAGCCCTTGCCGCAAGTTGGAGAGGTTGTGTCAGGCTTTAAAACAGTTGAGCTGAAAAATTTAGACCTGATAAATTCAAAAACTGCTTTGTTCGAACATGAAAAAACAGGAGCGAAGCTTCTATATATACAGAACAAGGACATTGACAGATCGTTTGACATAACCTTTAAAACTCCTGCAGCAGATAACAGCGGCATTAATCATGTCCTTGAGCATATAACAGTATCAGGCTCTCAGAAATATCCATTAAGGGATGTTGTATTTACTATTTCAAACCAGACATACAGCACCTTTGTAAATGCAGGCACTTTTTCGACTGCTACCACTTATCCCTTGTCCTCTATGAGTGAGGAACAGCTTCTTAAATTGACAGATATATATTTGGATTGTGTGTATCATCCGTCAGTTTACACCGATAAAAATGTGTTTTCAAGAGAAGCATGGAGATATGAGATGGCGGAGGCAAATGCTCCCTTGCAGGTAAAAGGGGTAGTTTACAATGAGATGAAGGGCGCACTTGGGAATATTGCAGCGGCAGCTAATGTAAACGTATTGAAAATCTTGTTCCCGGGCAGTGTTCAAGGTAATATTTCAGGCGGCAATCCGGAGGATATAAAAAAGCTGACATATGAACAGCTTATAAAGACACATGATACATACTACCATCCGTCAAATTCATTAATGATACTTTACGGTAATCTTGATTATAAAAAATTTCTTGATTTAATTAATGATGAATATTTATCAAAGTATGAGAAGCAGGATATAAAGATAGATGCAGGCATAGTGACACCGTTTTCCAAAAAGGCAGAAGCATCCTTTAGCTTCCCTGTTGCGGCTGCAGCAAATACAAAAAATGCTGCACAAATTGATTATGCTTATGCAATAACCGGAGCAACGGAAGAAGATGTAATAGGATTAAGTGTAATTGCAGAGCTTTTAAATTTGAATACCTCTCCGTTAAAAAAGGCTTTTGCCGGAGAGCAAATAGGCGGGGATGTTACAGTAAGCCTTAATGATATGATTGCTCAGCCCGTTATTACATTTTCGGTAAAAAATGCAGATGAAAATAAAGCGGCAGCTTTTAAAGCATTAGTGGATAAGTGCATGAAGAATATAATAAAAACAGGCTTTGACAGAGATTCAGAAGATGCCATGATGTCAGCTTCCTTACTGGGTAATTCCAATTTTACGGAGGCAGGAAATATTGGGGTGAATATATCATACTTAGCAGCTTATAGATGGGCAAATAGTAATAATACCGATTATTTATTCAATGTAATCAGCAATTTAAAAAGTATTCAGGCAAAGATACCGGATAATTATCTGGAGAAGCTGGCCGCAAAATATATTGAAAAAAATAATCATGCAGCCTTGGTAACAACTGTTCCCGAGGCCGGACTTGCTGAAAAGCTGGCCGGTAACGAAGAGAAATATCTGTCTGATTTAAAGGTATCCATGAGCAAGGAGGAGGCAGATAATATTGTTGCTGCTACAAAAGCATATAATGAGTGGAATAGCGAAAAAGTAAATCAAGAGGTTATTGATGATATACAGGCAGTTAAGATATCAGATTTACCCGAAGAGCTAAAGAATTATCAAATTAATGAAACAAAGGCACCTTACGGCATCAGAATGATTTCCGCAGATGCGGATGTTGGAGAAACAGAAACAACCTCCTTACTATTGGACACCTCCGCGATACCTGTTGAAAAACTGCATTATTTGCAGCTATACAGCAGTCTGCTGGGCAGGCTCGATACAAAGACATATACTCATGAAGAGCTGAATGCGAAAATTTTAAGGTATTTAGGCGGAGTCCAAACCAGCTTGAGTACCATAAGCAGGGAGGATACAAAGCAATTTAATCCATACTTGACAATAGCATGGATGGGCCTGATGGATGAGTACGAGCAACAGGTTGATTTGGTAAGGGATATTCTCCTTAATACAAGGTTTGATAACAGCGAAATTATATTAAGCAATGTAAAAACTTTAATTGCAAATTGGAAGGCAGCCTTTTCTTCTGAACCGATACATGTTCAAATGGACAGAATTTCAGCTCAATTTGACGATGACAAAAATTTTCAGAGCTATATTTCAGGAATAGAATACTATAGCTTTTTAACTGAGGTTGAAAAAGCCTTAGCTTCAAATCCAAAAGCTGTAATAGCCGAGCTTGAAGAAATTAATAAGCTGGTTATAAATAAGACAGATATGATAACTGCATTTTGCGGAAACAAGAGTAATATAAAGAACTATGAAAATGCAATAAAGAGGATTACGGATGCATTACCTGCTCAGAGAATAGAAAAGCAGGATTATACAAAGATACCCAGGCCTTCTTTAAAAGAGGGGATAGCTGTAGATTCTGCGGTTCAATATAATATGGTATTTGCAACATACGATAAAATGGACACTAAGTTCAGCGGAAAATATATACCGGTTGGATTGGTAATAAACGAGAATTATACCACACCCAAAATCAGACTTGGAAATGGTGCTTACGGAAATATTGAAAACATTAATTCAAACGGATTCTTGTTTGCATCCTATCGAGATCCGAACATAAAAGAAACCTTTGAGATATTTAAGGGAATACCTGAGTTCCTGAAGAATATAGATATTACTCAAAAGGAGTTAGACAGATATATATTAAAGGCCTTCAGTACTTATTCCGCTCCAAGCGGAGAGCTTGTGGGAGCGGGAAATGCCATCAGCGGATATCTCTCGGGAAAGCAGGCAGATGCGCAGTTAAAGATTTTACGCGAAATTAAAGCATTGACAGTTCAGGATGTAAAAGATACTGCCGCAATAGTTGAAAGCTTAATTAAAAACGGTGCTTGTTCGACAGCGGGCAGTATGCAAAAATTGACTGAAAACAAAGAGCTTTATGATGCGATAGTTGCAATTGACCAAGGTACGGAGGAAACTCTCACAAGGGCCCAATTCTTTGATGTATTGCTGTCAGGAGTTCCGGATACTATGGCTTTTGCAAAACAAAACGGATTAATAACCGGTGACGGCAAGGGGAATTATTTCGAGAATAACAAGGTCACCAGACAGGAGCTTGCTGTCATAATAACAAAAGCAGCCGCTTTAAACGGAGTACAGCTGAATGGAAAAGAACTGGCCATAACAGATATAGGCTTAGTAAGCCCCTACGCAGCGGAAGGAGTGAGGGCTGCTGTCAATTCAGGAGTTATGAAGCTTGATGACAAAGGAAACTTTAATCCAAGGTCAGAAATTAAGATGTCGGAGCTACAGACTATTTTAACTGATTTTGTTAACAAGCTGACCGGGAAATAAATATATAGCTCTTGTAAAAAATAAAGTGGTTTAGTTCCGGGTACAGGACTAAACCACTTATTAATGGCTGATTTTAAACGACACAGGGAAATAGGGCGTTTGCGGAATTTTTTCTTGAAACAAAGGCCCTTTTCAAAAATTCAGCATCATATAAAAACAATACTGCATAGAATCTCAGCCATTTCTTTGGCTGATTTTTGAAGGCCGGTTTTCAGCCAGTGCTGTATAATGCCGACACTGCCGTTTACGGCAAACACAAAAAAGTATTCATCGTTAATAACATCCGCCGATTTTGTATCCTTCAGTTTTGCATCAGCCGGTATGCTCCTGCAATATTCATAAATCAACTTTAATAATTTCTTTTGAAAAGCGACATCACCCTGCTCGCTCATCAGCACCTGAATATGGTTGCTGTTTTCCACAAAATACTCAAAGATGCTTTCAATAATTTTTTGGGCTGCATTTTTATCGGTTTCAAGTAGACGCTGGAGTCGTTCTTTAGCATAAGAAAGTGTCTGGTCTTCGATAGTGCGCAGCAGCTCATATTGATCTGTAAAATGATCGTAAAAGGTTGTCCGGTTGATATCTGCGGTTTCGCATATCTCCTTGATGGTTATTTTAGAAATCGGTTTTTGTTTCATAAGCTCAATTAAGCTGTCCTGCAAAACCATTCTGGTATAGCGGGTTTTTCTGTTCTGTCTCATTTCTTTCACAAAATCACCACCTTAAGGATTTGATATAATTTTGAACGGAAAACAACATATACATGCTGATTTGTTGGGCAATCTACGTTTTCAAAGCATCTGATGGTTGCTAAAACAACACAATGTCATTATACTGTTACTATGCAAAAGAGTCAAGAATAACGCTCAATCTGAAAGGTAGATAGTATGGCTCTCATCGAATTGGAAAACATTAAAAAAGAATATACTGCCGGCGATGTACGCATCAAGGCAGTTGAAAATTGCTCCTTTTCTATTAAAAAAGGTGAACTGGCAGTCATTCTTGGGCCCTCCGGTGCCGGCAAAACGACGGTTCTCAATCTGCTTGGCGGGATGGACAGTCCAAGCAGCGGCAAGCTTATCGTAGACGGAAACAGCATCCATGAATACAGCAAGAGGCAATTAGTTGAATACAGAAGAAGCAATATTGGATTTGTGTTTCAGTTTTATAATCTTGTGGAGAATCTGACTGCTCTCGAAAACGTAGAGCTTGCTTGCCAGATCTGCCCCGATTCTCTGAACCCGAAAGAGGTTTTGGAACAAGTCGGCTTGCTGGAACGAATGAACAACTTTCCCTCCCAGCTTTCGGGCGGTGAGCAGCAACGTGTTGCTATTGCCAGAGCTATCGCCAAGAATCCCAAGCTGCTCTTATGTGATGAGCCGACCGGGGCATTGGACAGCGACACCGGAAAGAAAATAATTGCTTTGCTGCAAAAAAGCTGCAGAGAAATGGGGATGACAACCGTTCTGATTACCCATAATGCTGTCATTGCTGAAATTGCAGATAAGGTAATAAAAATAAAAAACGGAACGGTAAAAAGTATAACGGTCAATGAGCACCCTAAATCCGTCGATGGGATTGTGTGGTGAGAACGATGATTTATAAAAATGCATTGATGAAGATAAAAAAATCATTCGGACGATATATTTCACTATTAATCATCGTGCTGGTCGGTGTTGGCTTTTATGCGGGAATCCAGTCCAGCGCCCCTGATTTTATCGGTATTGCAGATAGCTATTATCACGATTACAGTCTGATGGATTTCAAAATCGTCAGTACAATGGGCTTGAGCGAGAATGATGCGGCTGCGTTAGAAGCAGTAAAAGATGTTTGTTCAGTTACAGGCAGTTATTCTCTGGACGTTCTTGAAGGAGAAAAAGCCGTTCGTGTTCACGCCATTGAAGAATCGGTCAATAGAGTAAAGCTGACCGCGGGACGAATGCCGGAAATGGGTACTGAATGTGTAGCTGACAGCAAAAATTATCAAATCGGTGATAAGCTTAACATTGCCGGTGACGTTGAGGGTAAGCTGAAAAACACTGAATTTACTGTTACAGGGCTTGTCGAATCGGTACTGTATATTGGAAGCGATTACGGGAGCACAACAGTTGGAGATGGGAAATTATCTTCTTTTATTTTTATAAGCAAGGAGAATTTTGCGCTGGACGCATATACGGAAATTTATCTCACAATGGAGGGCGGGAAAGATTATACCGCTTATAGCGAAGGCTATGAAGCTCTGTCAAGGGAGCTGAATGACGAGCTTATAAAAATCAAGCCGGACAGGGAAAATGCGCGGTATGCAGAAATTTACAGCGAGGCAAATGAAAAAATCTCAAGCAATGAAATGAAGTTAATGGATGAAAAAGCCGATAGCGAAAAAAAGCTCACCGATGCCAAAATAAAATTGGATGATAACGCAAAAAAGCTGAAAGACGGTAAGGAGGAGCTCCTTAAAAACGAAACTGAGCTGAATGATACAGTGAGAGAAAAGACCGCTGAATTTGAGAAGGCAAAAGTCAAGATATCCGATGGCTGGAAGGAAATTGATACGGCGCTGAGCCAAAGCGGGCTAAAAAAGGTGGAACTTTCCTCCAAGGTAAGCGGGCTGAAGCAGGCAATCGAAGGAATGAAAGCTCAGCTTGCCGAATTGCCTGCCGACAGTCAGCAATACGCACAGCTTTCCGCCATGCTTACAGAGTATTCCGCTCAATATAAGGGACTTGTAAAGCTTAAAGAATCAGTTGATGCATTAACTGACCAAGAAACGCAATTAAAGGAAGGAATTGAAACCTTTCACGCTGAAATAGCCAAAGCCAGAGCTGAAATTGCAAAGGGCAGAAAGGAGCTTGCAAATAACGAGAAGAAACTGAAGGTCGGATATGACGAATATCATGAGAATTTAGAAAAATTTAATACTGAGATAGGGGATGCAGAGAAGAAGCTTGCTGATGCGAAAACAGACCTTTCCGGGATGGAACACCCGAAATGGATTATTTTTGACAGGGAGGCGGCTGTAGGATACAAAGAACTGTATACGGATATAGAGGTTGTGTCCTCAATTGCCGCTGTATTTCCAATCTTTTTTATTGCCATTGCTGCACTGATGACATCCAATACAATGGCCCGTATGATTGCCGAGGAACGCAGTGAGCTTGGTGCTCTTGCCTCTCTCGGATATAAAAATAAAAAAATAATCAGCACGTATCTTTTATATGTACTGTCGGCTACGGCACTTGGCGCAGTCATAGGATTTTTGCTTGGATGCACTGTATTTCCGCCGCTTATTTTCTTAAACTTTAATTATATTTTGCCGCCCCTTGTTGTTGGATATAATCTGATTACGCTGGCCGGCATTATGGCGGTAGCGCTGGCTCTGATGTCTGCAGTTACGGTAATTGCCTGCAATAGAGAGCTCAGTCAAAAACCAGCCGTCCTGATGCGCCCATTACCTCCAAAACACGGGCAGAAAATTCTGCTTGAACGGATCGGGATTGTATGGAACCGTCTTTCTTTTACATGGAAGGTAACCATGCGCAATATGTTTCGGTATAAGAAAAGAGCATTAATGACGATTGTGGGTGTAGCCGGATGTACATCGCTTATGCTTGTGGGATTTGGATTGAGGGACAGTATGGACGGCTTTGTCGATAGACAGTATGGAGATATTTTAACTTATAATGATATGATTGTGCTGAAGGATGAAGTGTCGGGCTTAAGCGGAGATTTGAAGGAGCTTTTTACAAAGGAGCAAATTAAAAAGCCTCTTTTACTGCGTCAGAGTGCGATGAAGTGTGAACAAAAGGATACTTCACTGAAAGCTTATCTGATTGTGCCTGAAAATACCAGTGCCACATTTCTAGCTTACTATCGCTTAACAAGCAAGTCCACAGGTGAGCCAATTTCACCTGACAGCGACGGTGTAATTATTACGGAGAAGATTGCCCAAGTGTTTAAAATCGGCAAGGGCGATTCACTAATGGTAAAGGATACCGACAACAACGCATACAGCTTGACAGTATCCGAAGTGGCAGAAAATTATATCACCAATTATATTTATATGGACAGTGCCATGTATAGCAGAATATTTGGAAAACCTGCGATGTTCAATGCGGTCGTTTCCGATTTTTCAGGTGATGAAAAAACTCTTTCAAAGAACCTGATAGACAGTGCTTTGGTGCTTAATACTACCTTCACCGGCGATATTATCCAAAAGGCTCTGGACGGAAACGCAAAACTAAACAGCATTATTATTTTGCTGGTTGTGGTTGCATCCCTTTTGGCCATTATTGTGCTTTATAATTTAACCTCCATCAATATCAGCGAGCGAAAGCGGGAAATTGCAACCTTAAAAGTTCTAGGCTTCCGGGACAGTGAAACAAATGCCTATATATACCGGGAAGCTGTGATTCTAACGCTGGTAAGCATTGCCATCGGTATTGCTTTAGGCATTGCTTTACATGGCTTCGTTATTGATGTTCTCGAAGGAACTACGCGGGTGCTGCTCAGGAAAATCGGATGGTTTAGCTTCCTTGCTTCAGCCGCCTTGACAATGGTATTTTCTCTGGTCATGCAGGTGATTACCTATTTTAAGCTAAAGACGGTTGATATGGTTGAATCATTAAAATCCGTGGAATAAAGCTTAATACAATAAAATGCAGTCAATGAAACTATCGCTGACTGCATTTTTATAGGTGTAAATGACGAGCCTGCTGCAATTTGTTAGTCCTAATTGGCAGAGAAGTCAATCTTAAAGAGAGCAATATCAGTTTGCACTGTCTAATTTTGAAGAATGCTTAGAGCTGAATGCCATTTTAAGCAATGCAGGAGTTATGATGGTTGTCAGTATTACTACAATTAAAGTCGGAATATATATTTCCTCGGAGATGATACGATTTTGCATTCCTATATTTGCAGTAATAATTGCAACCTCACCTCGTGATATCATTCCGACACCAATTTGCAAGGATTCGGATTTACTTAATTTAAAAAGCCTTGCAGCACCGCCGCAGCCGATTAATTTTCCAATAACCGCTATAGCGAACATAACCAGAGTGATTATAAGAACCTTTAAATTAAAGCTTTTTATATCCGCCGAAATACCCACGCTTGCAAAGAATATCAAGGATAAAAAGCCTGAGGATATGGCTTTTATATTTTTTGTAATATATTCTCTGTGTATAAATTGTGATAGTGCCAAGCCACAAAGATATGCCCCTGTTATTGCTGCAATACCAAGGAACTCGGATACAAATGCCAGAAGCAAGGCCAATGCTATGCAGAAGGTAAGTAAGTCTCTCTTGTGACTGCCACTGATAACTCCTTTGTTTATAAATTTTGGAACTACTGCAATCATTAATACTGCAATGACACAGAATATAATTATTTTAACAAAGGTAAAAAGCAGGCTTGTAACAGCCTGTGCACCGGAAGCACCGCTTTCAAGAGCCTTTGACATTGCCAGAACTACAGATATAAGTATCAGGCCAAGGACATCATCTATTACCGCTGCTCCGAGAATATTTACTCCCGCCCTTGTATTAAGCTTACCCAATTCAGTAAGAGTTTCAACAGAAATACTTACACTTGTGGCTGTGAGTATTACTCCTACAAAAAGGTTTTCCCAGAAATCAGTGAAAAACAGATATGCGGCTGCAGTACCTAGAACCAAGGGCAGCAGAATTCCAACTACTGCAATTGCGAAAGAGGTTTTGCCTGCCTTTTTTAATTCGTCAAGATTAGTTTCCAGACCTGCGAGGAACATAAGCAATATGACTCCCAGATCAGATAAAAGCTTTATGCTTTCAGTATGCTGTACAAGCTTGAGCACGGCAGGACCGATTATAACACCGGCAATAAGTGCGCCAAGAACTTCAGGCATCTTGAATTTTCGGCTAATCAAGCCACCGATTTTTGTAAATATTAAAATAATTGCGATATCAATCAAAATTTTTTCCATGGTAAATTAATAGATTTTCCTTTCGTTGTGGTAGATTAAAGATATTGTAAGGCTTCTGTGCAAATTCTGCAAAATGCAGAGGTATAAGGGTGCTTCCGAAAAAACCTTCAATTGGCAAGCATAAGCATATATACTTCCAACTGGAAGATAACGAAAAAAATTCACATAATGATAATAACATTTTTAAGGTTCTAATTCAATATAATATGCAGAATGCTGCAAGAGTTAAAAACCTTTTAGAGAAAAATATTCAGACAATAATTATGGGGTGCTATAAATAAGAAACATATATTATATGAGTCTATTATTATAACAACCCCGTAATATTATTTATGAAGCTTCAGTCTGGCAGGCTAAACAATTTTCACATTATACTCTCTGAACCAGTAATCCAGCTGTATCAGCCATGCAATAAGCTGAGGCCTTCCCATCAGTTGTCCATACCAGGTGATATTACTGCTGGATTGCAGAATCGCAAGGGTATCAGTATGAATGATATCCTTTAATATTGAGCTTGGGTTTGACATTGTTTCATGAAGCATATTATTGACTATTGACTCATAAACAGGATTATGAGTTTTGGGATAAGGACTTTTCTTCCTGTGAAGAATTTTATCAGGTAAATATTGACTCATGGCTTCTCTTAGCAGTGCCTTTTCGACACGGCCCTTGAATTTAATTTTCCATGGAACATTAAATACATATTCAAGAATCCGATGGTCAGAAAATGGAACTCTGACTTCAAGTCCGCTTGCCATAGACATCCTGTCTTTACGTTCGCTGAGAGAAACAAAAGAAAAATCGTCAGAACTGTAGCCAATACTGTTTTATAAGGATGGCTGAAGAGTGGCCGTTTTTTAGGTGAATTAAAAATATATTTTTTGTAAACCGATAAAATTCCAATAAGGGCTGGAAAACATATTCCAGAGTTTTATTTCGGAATATCAGACTGAATTTCTATAATAGGCCGATTTCACTTTGATATCAGCATTTTTTCCTACAGTAAACTTTATAAAAAAAGAGTTTGAAATTTAAAGTTCATGTTGCATTTTGTCGAATTTTAAATTATAATAATGCTAATGCTAAAAAATAGACGATATTATAAGTGATTTATTAAGAGAGGAGGAAAGGTTTTGAAATTCTATACTATACCTAAATGGACTAAATACATAGCACAAGATAGTAACGGCAACTGGTGGGCATATGATGAAAAACCGAAATACGATTTACGGCTTGACTGGTCAGCCAGCGGGAATTGTCAGCAGATATTTCCAGTAGTTGCTTCCACATTATCACAATATAAAGGTATATATCAATATCTAGATGCATAGAATTAATATTTTTATTTAAGAAAATTAGATGCAAATTATTTAATATAAATCATATAGTAAGCTTATTAAAATTGGAAAGTTAGATTCCATACTTGTGAAACAATAGGTGGAATTTAATTTTTCAATCAACATTTTCCTTTCAAAGGTAATTCTTTTTCCCCAGATATTCTCTGAGTGTATGCTTTCATGGTTATAGATGAATCTGCCGTATCCGGAATAAATAATAAATTCATTAAAAGGACAAAATTAGCTTGACTAAATATTATTACATATATAGTATTAAATGTAATAATATTACTGAGGCTGATTGCGGTTCAAGCCTATGGACGATTTTATATCGTTTTTTTCAGCCGATAGTAATTTACTTTTGGCAATTGAATTTATAGAGAATATGAAAAGGGTTGGAAAGGAGTGTTTTAAATGCTTGAAGTAACGCTTGTTCTATGTACGGCAATTTTTTTCTTGTCTTTGTTTTTACTTGTGGCTGCATTGCTTAAATGGAAAAAAGCAAGATTATTTTTGGGATTGCTAATATTTGTATTTTCTGTTATTGCAATGATACTGTTTGTTAATGTTCAAAGAATTAATGGTAATCCGGATTCGGGAAAGGAATTTATGCAGCTTTATTTTCCTTTATTGGTTTTTGCTATGTTTATGGCAATAGGAGCTGTATCCTCAATCAGAGCTTTGAAAAAATGATAAGCCGGTTCTGTAATATCTGGGCATGGCTTTCAGAATTAATATATATTCAAATAATATGCTATAATGTTAAGATATGTTGAGCTGTAATGGATTTAGAGGTATAATAGGTTGTATGAATTTAAACAGTATGCAATTGAGAACTTACACTTTCACATAAAAGTGTTGATTATAAGATATCTGTTTTAACCTATTAAAGCTAAAGAGAGGATTGAACTGTGTGGAGGATGCTCAGAAGGAAGCGTTTAAATACCAATTAGACATATTAAAAAATGAAATCAATTCAACCAATGATGTTATTAACCAGATAAATACAATTACTCAGTCAATAAAAAACTGGGCTATTACTGTTTGGACAGGGAGTATAGCATTAATCTTGATTAAAAGCCAATATGATTTGAAGAAATTTGTTATTTTTACTTGCGTAATTCCATTGCTGTTTTGGGTTGTTGACGGAATGTGGAGAAGACATCAAAGTAGAATGATTTATAGAATAACTCTTATTTCTAAATTTTTAAACAGCGAAGATTTTAAAGAATCGTTTCAAAAGAGTAAATTAATAAATTTCAAGTTACTTGATATGAGAGCAAGAAATAGCGAGCATGAAAAGGAATACAAGAAGGCTACAGATATCCGGAGAATTCTAATGTTTAATACAATAAAATATTTCTATGGCGGATTGGCTTTTGTAAGCATTATATTAGGTGTGTATTTTATAATAAATTAACCTCTTGTTCTGATTAAAATATTAAATCCCGGTCCAAGCTGCGTTCAAAATCAGCTTAAAAGCTTAGTTCGGCTAAAGAGACGAAATAAATATCGTCTCTAAGGCTTTGACCGTAAATTGACTTTAGTAAAATACCGCAAGTAAAATCAAGCGGTCATCTATCTTTTTTCTTATAATAAATATAGGGTGGTTAGGACGGGGTGAACAGATGAATGTACGAATGGCAGAAGCAAATTCAAATAATCGTTGATGAAATAGACAAATGTATTAAAAATTATAGGGATGAGGCTTTAACGCTGTGCTTTCTTTCTTGCAGGCTGTGCTATTCCGAATTTTATACAACGAGAAAATTCAAAGAAATATCGGGAATGCAATTTAGGGATTATCTGCGTCATAGGAAATTAGCCTTTGCACTGAAAGAGGTACGTGATAGTGAGAAAAGCCTTTTGGACATTGCTTTTGATTATGGCTTTTCATCACATGAAGCCTTTACCCGAGCTTTCAAGGGAACATATGGCGTAACGCCAAGTGAATACAGAAAAAAGCCTAGGCCTGTTGTTCTTCGTACAAAAATAAACCCTTTCGACCGCTACTTTTTTGGATTTGGAGAGATTGGTATGATAAAATCTGCAGACGATGTTAAAATTTATTTTGTAACCATTCCGGCACACAAATTTTTGCACATTAAAAACTATGAGAGTAATGGGTATTGGGACTTTTGGCAGAAGCAAAGCCTTATTCCGGGGCAGGACTGCGAAACCATCTGCGGTTTGCTGGATAGTATCAAGGGTAAATTGGATGACGATGGCGGGAGCGAAGTTAACAGCGGCAGCGGTCAGATTATGGCGTACATCAATGACCCTGAGGGCAGGCTTTGCGATTGGGGTGTTCTGCGTACAGAGTGTTATGGTGTACGTCTTCCCGTTGATTATCAGGGCGAAGTACCGCCGCAAATGCTTATGATTGATATCCCCGAAGCCGAGTATATTGTCTTTGAGCATGGACCGTTTGATTATGAGCAGGAAAATCGCAGTGTGGAGGATAAGATAGAAACGGCTATGTCAACTTTTGATTTTTCAGGAACAGGGTATAGCTTTGATACCTCCCCCGGCAGAATCATTTATATGTATCATGATCCGAAACGGTTTTTCAAATATATCAGACCGGTGCGTAATTAAATTGGTTTGGCATGGTTTCTGGTTACGTTAGACAGAGAATGAACAGGAGGGATACCATGCAGGCATATAACAAAAGTCAGGAACTGATTGCAGAGATAGAAAAGGCAGCAAGGCTATTTATTGCTGAATTTGACAGTGTAGAAGAAGAGGAAAAAAATAAAAGGCTGGAGGGTGTGGACCGTTCTCCGATGCAGATGATTGCATACCAGCTTGGATGGCTGAGCTTAATTCTGAGATGGGATGCAGACGAGCTCGAAGGAAAAGAAGTGATCATGCCAGCCCCTAACCACAAGTGGAACCAGCTTGGAGGCTTATACGACAGCTTTTATACAAAATATGCTTCGTATTCTTTAGAGGAGCTGAGGGACATGTTTGAAAAAGCGGTCACTGAAATGGTTGCATGGATCAATACTTTATCAGAGCAGGAATTGTTTGAACAGGACGCTAGAAAATGGGCTTCCTCCACACCGTCAAGATGGCCGGTATGGAAATGGATACACATTAATACGGTTGCTCCGTTCAAATCTTTCCGAGGTAAAATCAGAAAGTGGAAAAGACTGAACACATAAAGATAGAAGCCTTTCTATTATATCTGTTTAATTTTTATTTAATTTATTAAAATAAGGAATATATGCCTTGGGAGTAGTTATTCTAATAAGGTTACTATCGATATTTATTTCAATTGGGTTTGTTAGCCACCTGGAATATCCTGATTTTTCTGTAAAAACATATTTAGCCGAGTTAATCTGTAATTCCTCTTTTTTTAATATGCCAGTTGATATTTTTTTAATTTCATCCAATTTAAAGCTTTTATCTTTCTCTGTTTCAAAGCTTAATGCAGTATGTTCTTGATGAGCCAAGAAATTACTGAATATTGCTGACATACATATTGAGAATAAAAGTGCGCTAAAAATCACTGCTGTTACAACTTTTATATCCATTGGTAATTTACTAAAAAAACCGACGCCTCCTATTGCTGCTAATATAATAAAACTTACTAATAAAAAATGTATAAAATATCTAAAAAAAGTATTCATGTGTCTCTCCTTGGACTCAAAAGTCGATTCATTTAGGACATTAGAACCAGTTGAATAACAACTATATCTTTTTATCATTTTAGCATTTAAAATACTTAAATATAAGCATTTTGTAATTAATTACAAGATGCTTATATTTATCCTTATAATATTTTATTGCACTGTGTTAAAATGCTATAACTCTTTATTCTCAGTAGAGCTATATTGACAAAATAGTTTAATGGCGTTAAACTAAAAACAGGTTTAATATGATTAAACCAAGGAGGGCTTAATATGATTGAGTACAAGTTAGGTGTTATGGAAATGAAGTTTGCAGATTTAATGTGGGATAATGAGCCGATTTCATCCGGTAACTTGGTGAAGTTATGTGAACAGGAATTAGGCTGGAAAAAATCTACTACCTATACCATGCTGCGCCGCTTATGCCAGCGTAATATTTTTAAAAATCAAGATGGCTTTGTTGCTTCTATTTTATCCAAGCAGGAGTTCCATGCTTTGCAGAGCGAAAAGTTTATTGAAGAAACCTTTGACGGCTCGTTGCCGAAATTTTTAGCAGCATTTTCGACAAGGAAAAAGCTGACTGATAAAGAAATTGACGAGTTGGAAAAATTAATATGCCGGAACAGGGGTTGAGCCTATGCCATATTTTATTCAATCGAAAATCCTAGATACTTTTTTACAGGTTCTAAATATGAGTTTGACTGCAAGCAGCATAATATTTTTCGTGCTGCTTGCACGGCTTCTATTTAAAAGAGCTCCCAAGGTTTTCTCCTATGCTATGTGGAGTGTTGTGTTTTTTCGGCTGCTTTGCCCTATCTCCTTTGAAAGTATGTTTAGTTTGTTGCCGATAAATGCAAGTCCCATTTCAACAAATACTGTTTATTCGGAAAAACCGCAGATAAGCACAGGTATAACGTCTATTGACAATGAAATCAACTACCTGCTGCCCGTTACTGCAAACGGTGCAAGTGACGTTAATCCGATGCTGATAGCGGCAATCATCGGCGAAATTCTCTGGCTTACGGGGATTGCTATTCTTTTGGCGTATAGCATTGTTTCTATTTTGCGGCTGCGCAAAAAGCTGGTAGGCGCAGTAAGGTTATATGATAACATTTTTCTTGCGGACCACATTGCCTCTCCCTTTGTTATCGGCCTGTTCCGTCCGGTAATTTACTTGCCGTCGGCTTTATCTGAGCAGGAACGAAGCTATATTATTCTACACGAGAAAACCCATATTAGACACTTTGACCATGTGATGAAAATCATAGCGTTTGCGGCCTTGTGCCTTCACTGGTTTAATCCGCTTGTTTGGATAGCTTTTACGCTTACCATCAAGGATATGGAAATGTCGTGTGATGAAAGCGTGATAAAACAGCTGGGAGCTGACATTAGAGAGGAATATTCTGCATTGCTTTTAAGTCTTGCAACGGGCAGAAAAATCATTGCTGGTACTCCGTTGTCCTTTGGAGAGGAAGATATGAAAAGCAGGATAAAGAATGTACTATGCTACAGGAAGCCTGCTTTGTGGGTCATGCTGGCAGCATTGGCTGCTGTTGCCGCAATTTTTATTGTATTTGCGTCCAACCCACAGCGCACATCAATGGAATGGGCTAAAAGGCTGCGTGTTGAAGATATTTCAAAAATTGAGCTGGTCGTAATGCCGAGTGATAAAGATGAACAGTATCGCCTGTTTGCTCATTCCGAGTTTTCCGATGTTGTCGCAGTAGTTAATAAAAGCCGGGGCGGGTATCTTCCAAACCCGGAAAGTCTGGCAGGCAGCGGGGTAACATACTATATTACTACCACAGACGGGGTTCGCCATATATTCAGTAACAACGGGTATCTATTTATTGACGGGGATTCTTATGCTGCCGGGCGTGATTGGCTTTCATCATGGGAGGATGTAAAAGGAAATTCTCCTTTGCCAGAAACCTTTCTCTTTGGCAATGAGAGGTTTCTGACTCTTGATGAATTAAAGCTCATTGCAAAAAAGGGTGATGCTGTTTCGTGGGATGATTTTGCACTCTACTATGGGCAGGATATAGGTTTCGGACTGTATATCATGCACTATTCAATGGAGGAGCCTTATTATGTCAGAGTTGGCGGGGTGCCGGGAGAATCACCGATGTATGCTCGTCTATATTCTGCCGAAACGGAAAAGTCTATTGATATCCTGCAGGAAAGTATCGACGATTTCGTCAAAAATTCCGAAGCAGAAGGGCTTTAATGTATCCAAAGCCGCTTCTGGTATCGGAGAAGACCGTTGCTTTTTTGTGACAGCTTGTACAGCGGGTGTTCTGGCTCTATAAAATAAGCTTAAAATTATATCCTATCTGGGTTTTTGGGAAACCACCCCTTCTGAACACGTTTTTCCTGTTCAAAAAGCTCCTTTACACTCCAAAAGCTGGAGAAACCGGTAACCCCTAAAAGTGATGATACAAAATTATTTTTTATTAAAAAGGAAATTACCAAACACACTATTCCAACGATGATAAATAACGGATAAATGCGTTTGGAAAAGTAATATTCCGCTTTTATGACAATAGGGTGAAATAACCCAATCAGCATAAAAGAGCAGAAGCCAATCAGTATTCCATGCAATAGAAAACACTCCCTTCAAAGAATGCGGTGCGGCATCCTATTTATGATATTTACCGGTACACTCTGAAACTTGAAGCTCAATGACGGAAGTGCCCTTGAGCATATTTTCAGGGAATTCCCCCCCTGTAAACTGGGGAGTGTACTTATCAACCAGCTTATTCAGCACCTCGCGCTTGAATTCAGGCTCCTGTATTATTTGTGCGGTGCCGGTCAGAACCACGCTGTTGTAGATTGCTTCTGTGCCGCAGGCGCACTTGTCGTCCGGCTGTAAACCAAGAAGCTCATCAACTTCAAAGCATGCCTTGGAATTTCTGTTTACATTGTCGATTTTCAGCCCTTTTGGCAATCCATGCATGTAAATATTACCCTTATAATACACAAAGTGCATCGCAATCACATAGGGATAGCCATTCTCCCGAATGGTCCCGAAATGACCGCAGTCTGCCCTTTGCAGCAAATCCTCAATTTGCTCCGGTGTTAACTGGAAATGCTTCATTCTGTACTGCATATAATTCCTCCTGAATATTTTTATATATTTAACAGAATTTTCTCCGTCCAATATTCCTTGCAAATTCAACTATTTTATTATACACTGAAAGTGAGCCTATTAAAAGGTACACTTTTAAAGAAATAGTAGGGGACACCTTGGAGAAAAATCATGATTTACGTTGATAAGAATACTGATATTCCTTTATATGAGCAGGTTTATCTGCAAATAAAAAGAGGGATTGCAGCTGGAGGCATTTCCAAAGGTAAGCGGCTTCCCGGTATACGAACTCTTTCTAAAACATTGGGAGTTGCGAGAAATACTGTGGACAGGGCCTATACCCAGCTTGCTGTGGAGGGATACATCACTCCGCGTAAAGGCTGCGGCTTTGTGGTGGAAGGGGAGACGGATTCTCTGTTAAAAAAAATAGAGTGCCCTGCTCCGTCTGCTTCCGGCAGCCATGTCTGCCGTATTCAAAAGGATTGCAGAAAGATAGAGTACGACTTTCAGTATGGAAATTTTCCAAACAGCTGTTTTCCAATTATCGCGTGGAAAAGGCATACCGCTGCTGTACTGGGGACAGCTACTTCTGCCGGCATCACGCAGTATGGCAGCCAGCAGGGGAATATATCTCTGCGGAAGGAATTGCAAGCTTATCTGCATCATTCCCGGGGCGTGTTTTGTTCGGAAGAGCAAATTGTAATTGGATGTGGCTTGCAATATTCGCTGGATATTCTATGCAAGCTATTTGAAGGTCACAAAAAGATTGCAATGGAGGAACCGGGCTATTCTGGGGCAAGGGAGCTTTTTAAGAATAACGGATTCTCATTGCATGGAATTGCAGCCAAAAAGGATGGGCTGGATTTGACTTCTCTGAAAGGGGCGGAGGTATGTGCAGCTTATATCACTCCATCCCATCAGTTTCCCTATGGGTCGGTTCTTTCCATATACAAACGTAAAAAGCTTCTGAAATGGGCAGTTGAGAGCAATTCATATATTATTGAGGATGATTATGACAGTGAATACCGATATGATGCCAATCCTGTTCCTTCGCTTCAGTCTCTTGACAGCAATGATAGGGTTATTTATATAGGGACATTTTCGAAAGCTCTGTCTCCCGCCCTGCGTGTCAATTATATGGTGCTTCCCAAGCATCTGCTTGAGGATTATCATCGAAGGTTTTCCTCTTATTCCAGTCCTGTATCATGGCTGATACAGGAGGTGCTGTCCAGATATATGGCTTCCGGCGAATATGTGCAAAATGTACGTAAGATGTGTTCTGCCTATCGAAAGCGGCACGATGTGTTTGTGCAGGAATGTGCCGAGCAGTTTGGCAAAAACGCTGTGCTTCATGGACGGGGAGCAGGGCTGCATTTTTTGCTGGAGCTTCCGGAGGGAACGGATACAGAACGGCTGATAAGAAAGGCGGAGAAAGCTGGGGTCAGGGTATATCCCGTGCGACCGTTCTGGAACCGTTCGGATGACTGTCCGGATAATTTGATTTTTATGGGCTACAGTTTGCTGGATGAGAAAAAAATACGTGAGGGTATCCGGCTTTTAAGGTATGCCTGTGGAGAAGATATTGTGCAAGAAAATATAAAAAGGAGGCAAAGCTTATGAAATATACAGCATATATGAAGACCTCGATGGGGCTGCTTGGAATATCGGAGACAGATGGTTTTATTACAGAGCTGTTTTTTGAAAAGGATACACAAAAGAATGCCGGCGGACAAAAGACACCTTTACTTGAAAAAGCTGAAAGGCAGCTTACAGAGTATCTGTCAGGCAACCGTGCGGCCTTTGACCTTCCGATTGCCGCCGAAGGGACAGTATTTCAGAAAATCGTCTGGGATGCTTTGCGTAAGATTCCATACGGACAAACACGCAGCTATAAGCAAATCGCAGAAATGATTGGAAAGCCGAGTGCTTCCCGTGCAGTGGGAATGGCAAACAATAAAAACCCTATTTTGATTTTGATACCCTGTCACAGAGTGGTGGGAGCGGATGGAAAGCTGATAGGCTATGCCGCAGGTTTAGATATCAAGGAAAAGCTGCTGGAATTGGAGCGGACAAAAAGCCCACAGAAGAAGATTTAAATGGTGAGTATATCCCTCAAAAAACAACTGCTTGTGATGCACTGCAAAGCAGCTTTGAAAGAGTAACGGGTGCCTTGCAGACGGAAGCAAAGCTTAAAGGACTGGTAAAAGCGGTATAGAAACCGTACCTTACCAGTCCTTTTGAAATTAGAGATTATACAGCTTTAATGCTGACAGAATTCAGAGCCTGTTTTGCCAGACAAAGCTCTTTTAAAAAGGGTATCCAAGGCTCATACTTTATCTCCAGATATATGTAGGATTGGCATTTGTACCTTCGTTATTTATCGAGGTAACAATACGATTTCTGAGAGTAGTGCTCATAGTCACTTCCCACCGAATTCCGTTCTTATAATCATAATTTGCATCTGCAAATTTTATTATTGATGCATCGCTATTTACGCTTGTAATAAATATAGAATGTAAATCTGTTGTACTGGTAGACTTAATTGTATAGCGAATTATATCTCCCGCTTTTATATCTTTTAGGCTATTTGTAGTATAAATTCTTTTCCAGGTAGAAACTGCCCTGCCACTTGTTTCATACTTCATGCGAACTGCAAAGCCTTGGCATTGATATGCTGCCCAACCGGGTGTCTGCTGATCCCTCCATACATTTCCATATGTGCTTTTTTGAGCTTCCAGCGATACGGAAGAAGCGGCAGCAAATATAGTTAAAGTACTTGCAAATAAGAAAGTAAAGGCTAATAAAAATGACGCAATTCTTTTTGTTAATTTGTTCATAAAAACTAAATCCTCCTTTAAATAAATAATATTTGGAAGCCCTCTTTACAAGATGCTTAAATCAGATGCTGAACTTGTAAATTTTATTTCGGTTAAAAGCTTACCGAGCTTCCTTAATTGCTATTAAAATTACTTTATGTAAATTTACATATATAAGTTAACTATAGGTATAAAATATCATATTTTACAAAATATGTAAATAATATTTGCTTTTTAGGTTTTATCAAATTTAGTAATAGGACATTCCTTATATTTAATAAGATTTAATAATGTGAATTGAAGGAGGAAGCCTTATGCAGCCAGTATTTATTACTGAGAGAGAAGAACTGGTAAACGGATTTAAGGTTATAACTAAAAAGCCTGAATTGTCTGAGAATGAGTATAGAAAAATTGAATATCTGATAGTTGCAGATATTTTTAAAAGCCTGTCGGAGCAAAGCTATAATTAATTGAAGCATATTTAATGAATGAACAAAAGGAAGATGACCTATGGATGCGGTGTATGCAAGACAGTCTGTGGATAAAAAGGACAGTATCTCAATTGAAAGCCAGATTGAATTCTGTAAAAAAGAAATTGCCAATACAGATTACAAAATCTATACGGACAAAGGTTATAGCGGAGCCAACACAAACAGACCTGCATTCGAAGAAATGATAAATGATGTCAAAATGGGGAACATTGAAAGAGTAGTGGTATACAAGCTGGACAGAATAAGTAGATCCCTGCTTGATTTTGCACATATCATAGAAGTTTTCAATAAATATAAGGTGGAATTTATAAGTCAAACAGAAAAATTTGATACAAGCACATCAATCGGGAGGGCAATGCTTTCAATAGTTATGGTATTTGCTCAGCTGGAAAGAGAAACAATTCAGCAAAGAGTTAAGGACAACTATTATCAAAGAGGTAAAAGCGGTTTATACTTGGGCGGTACAGCTCCATTTGGATATAATAAGGCCGATACCCTTTTTAATGGGAAGAAAACCTGCATGTTTGAAGAAAACGAAGAGCAGGCAGGCTTTGTAAGAAAAATATATGATATGTATTTATATAATAATAAATCATTTACCTTTATTGCTAAGGAAATAAACACAAAATATAAATTTAAGACCAATATGGGCAATAATTGGTCCGCATGTGCAGTCGGGCGTCTAATACGAAATCCGGTCTATGCAAAGGCCGATGCAGATGTATATGTATATCTGAAAAGCAAGGGAGCTGTAATGAATAACGACATAAGCGATTTTACAGGTGAAAACGGTTGCTTTGTATATGGTGAAAGAAAAAATGTAAGCACCGGAAAATTCACCAATCTTGCAAATAATTTTGTGACGGTTGCCCTTCATAAAGGAATAATAAGCTCTGAACAATGGTTAAAATGTCAATACAAAGCGGATGAAGGCATACAGCTTAAAAATAGCGGCAGAGGCACATATACATGGCTATCGGGATTAATGAAATGCGGTTATTGCGGGTATGCAGTAACAGCCGTAAAAAGCAGGAATAAAAATATAGCATATATAAATTGCGGCGGCAGGAAGAATGGCTTTTGCAATGAAAGGAAAAGGGTAATACACTTAAAGGATATTGAACAAATTGCAGAAACAAAGCTGCTGGATAAGATAAAAACCTTAAACAGCGATTTTGATTTTGAAATTAATTCTGACTCCAAGCAGGCCAATGAGCTCAAAATAAAGCTTGCAAAGGTAGAAGAAGATATCAGAAAGCTGGTTGATTCCTTACTGATGCTGAATGAGGTTTCCGGCCGATACATAAACGAAAAAATATTGGAATTGGATAAAAAGAAAAAATTGCTATTGAAGCAAATTAATAAAATCACAATGGAAAGCAGCTCTGAAAAAATTAACAAAAGGGATATTGGGAAGTATTTAAAAAATTGGGCTGATTATAAGACAGAGCAAAAGAAAAACATCGCAAGGACCTTGATAAAAGAAGTAATCATAACTGATGAACAAATTGAAATTATATTTAAAATTTGATTTTCTTTTGTATCCTTTCGTTCCAGAAGAGAAGACATAAACCATTTGACAGAAAGCCAAGTTGCGATTCTGCTGGTTCTCATGCTTTGCGATTCACTTTTAATCAACGGGCATTCATTTTTACTGTCAAGGTACATTTGCTTTACAAAGTCGAGACCCTGTTTTGGCTTTGCAAAATCGGAATTGAAGAAAAACACTCTTGATTCAGGGTCATGAATCCAAGGGAAAAAGTCCCTGTTAAGCATTTCTGCTCTGTAGAACCAAGGATATCCGCCGAATATTTCATCAGAGCATTCACCGCTCAGAGCAACAGTATGGCGTTTTTTTACCTCACTGCAATAAAACAATAAGGAAGAGTCTATATCAGCCATTCCCGGCAGGTCTCTGGCTTTTACCGCAGTCTGCAGCAGGTCTGCTATTTTTTGCTGGCCTGCGGTGAGAACAGTGTGCTTCGTACCAAGGTAATTTGCTAACCAAACAGCATAATCATCATCGCTCTCAGGCTGAAAGCTGGTTTGGGTGAAGTGAGTTTTATTTCCTTCGTACTCAAAGGAATATGATGATAAAATTGATTCATTTTCCGGTGAACAGTGGCTGCTTTCGCCGTCATTACTATTACAAGCTGAATTCTGTTTTTTGCTTTTTGCTACGGAGGTAATGACAGAGGAATCAAGACCTCCTGATAAAAAGGTGCATAACGGCACATCAGAAACCAATTGCTTGTGTATGGCATCAGTTAAAAGAAATCTCGTTTTTTCTATAATGTCATTTTCCTTATCCTCAAGGATGTATGCTTTCAATGTCCAATATTTATACAGGTTTAAACCGTTTATATCAAAGGTTCCATGATAGCCGGGTGAGATTTCCAGAATATTTTTGAATATTCCATTATTGAAGGGCCGCATGGGGGATAGGTATAAAAGCTGCCATATGCCTTCACTGTCTATTTCGGCATTAATCTGGGGATGCTTCAAAATGGCTTTGATTTCAGATGCGAATATAAGCGTATTTCCCAGCATGGTATAGAAGAAAGGTTTAACTCCCATTCTGTCTCTTGATAGATAAACCTGTTCCTTTGACGCATCATATATGGCAAAGGCATATATGCCGTTCAGCTTCTCAGAGCAATTTTTGCCCCATACCGCATACGAATAAACCACCACCTCTGTATCACAGTGGGTTTTAAAATGGACGCCGCAGCTAATAAGCTCTTTACGAAGATCATCGGCATTATAGATTTCACCATTGTAAATAATTGTGTACACTTTGCCTTCGAAATTAACAGTCATAGGCTGCAGGCCATTTTCAACATCAATTACAGACAATCTGTTATGTAAGAAGCATACATAATTATTTCTAAAGAAGCCGTTTTGGTCCGGCCCTCTGTGACCCATAGTTTTATTCATCTCATTAAGTACTTCCTGAGCGATATCCAGAGTAGTATCTTTGAAATTAATTATTCCCAGAATAGAACACATGATAAATTCCCCCAAATAATACTGATTATTTGTCAAATAAAAGAGACAATTAACATCGGCGACGCCATTGTCTCTTTTATGCACTATTAATTATATGATGTTCACAGGAATAAAGTGCATGTACTTTTAAAAAGAATGCAAATAGCCCTTGACAGGGGGAAGGAAGCTTGAATTTGTATATGACAACAGGCTGTCTGAAAAAAATCAGGCAGCCTGTTGTCAATTTTATTATTAAGCTTTTAAGGGAGAAGAAACTATTATATATTAAATAACAGCTCTGCGTATGTTGGGAATGGATAAATATCTTTCGGAATGATAGCTTCCAGCTTATCTGCATCAGTCCTAAGGCCTTCCATTGCCGAAATAACTGACTTGGAATATGCCTCTGCCTGACTTAAAATGTTAGCGCTGTCGTCTGAGGCTTTGTTCAAAGCCTTTTTAAGTGAAGCAATATTTGAAGTAAATGAACTCAGTACAGATGACAATTCTTTAAGAACTGTGGACTGAGCGGAAACCTCAACAGGCATTCCTGTTGTTTTTACGGAATTAATAGTATCTGACAGCTCCTTGCTGTATTTGAAGGCAGCAGGTAAAATCTCAGTTTTAGCCATTGAAAGCATAGTTAACGCTTCAATATTTATAGTTTTGATATAGTTTTCAAGAAGTATCTCATACCTTGATTCAATTTCTGATTTGCTTAATACATTGTGCTTAACGAACACTGCTACATTTTTATCACTGATAAAGGTTGGAATGCACTCAACTGTTGATTTGAGATTTGACAAGCCTCTGCGTTCCGCTTCCTCAACCCATTCCTCAGAATAATTATTGCCGTTGAATATGATACGCTTATGATTCTTAACAGTGTCAGAAATTAACGCTGCTATTTCAGCAGGCAAGTCACTTGCAGCTTCCAGCCTGTCTGCATATTGCTGGAGAATCTCGGCAACAATAGTATTTAAAACAAAGTTACAGCCGGAAATAGAAGCAGAAGAACCAACCATTCTGAATTCAAATTTGTTGCCTGTGAATGCAAACGGTGAAGTCCTGTTACGGTCTGTAGCATCCTTCGGAAGATTCGGCAAGCAAGCAACGCCTGTTTCAAATATTGAGCTGTAATTCTTTTCCTTAGCCTTTCCGTTCTCCATCTGAAGAAGGATATCTGTAAGCTGATCTCCTAAGAATACGGAAACGATAGCCGGAGGAGCCTCATTAGCACCGAGCCTGTGGTCATTTCCGGCAGAAGCAACCGATAAGCGTAACAGATCCTGATAATCGTCAACTGCTTTAATTACTGCACAAAGAAAAATTAAAAATTGAGTATTCTCATGAGGAGTAGAACCCGGCTCCAACAGGTTTTGACCTTCATTTGTGGACATTGCCCAGTTATTGTGCTTACCTGAACCATTAACCCCTGCAAATGGCTTTTCATGCAGCAGGCAAGTCAAATTGTGCTTAATGGCAACCTTCTGCATTATTTCCATAGTCAGCTGATTATGATCTGTAGCTATATTTGAAGTTGAGAATATAGGTGCAAGCTCGTGCTGTGCGGGAGCAACCTCGTTATGCTTTGTCTTTGCTGCAATACCAAGCTTCCAGAGCTCAGTGTCGAGATCCTTCATGTAATCCGATACTCTTTCCTTTATGTTTCCGAAATAATGATCTTCCAATTCCTGACCCTTTGGCGGTTTTGCTCCAAAGAGAGTTCTTCCGGTGAAAATTAAATCCTTACGTTTGCTCCAGAGCTCTCTGTCAACAAGGAAGTATTCTTGCTCGGGGCCAACAGTGGTAGTTACTCTGGTTGCAGGGTTCCCGAACAGCTTCAGGATTCTCAGAGCTTGCTTGTTAAGAGCTTCCATCGAACGCAGCAGAGGAGTTTTCTTGTCAAGAACCTCTCCGGTATATGACCAGAAGGCTGTGGGAATATACAAGGTTGAACCTTTAACAAAAGCAGGAGAGGTACAATCCCAAGCAGTATAGCCTCTTGCCTCAAAAGTTGCCCTCAAGCCGCCGGAGGGGAAAGAAGAGGCATCGGGCTCACCCTTGACCAAATCTTTGCCTGTAAACTCCATAATAACTTTTCCATCCTCAGTAGGCGCTATAAAGGAATCGTGTTTTTCTGCGGTAATACCTGTCATTGGCTGAAACCAATGTGTAAAATGTGTCGCTCCCTTTTCAAGAGCCCAGTCCTTCATAGCACTGGCTACAACCTCTGCTACAGATTCATCAAGAGCCAACCCCTCATCTATAGTTTTCTTTAGTGACTTATAAGTTACTTTTGGAAGACGTGCCCGCATTGTTGCAAAATTAAAAACATTGCTTCCATAAATTTCAGTAACATGATTTTCCATATTAAACCCTCCTTAAATAATTTAAAAGTATCAGGCGATGCATATCCGCCTGTAATTTATAATGGTCCGTATACCTTATAGGTACACACATCACAAAAGTGATGCTTTATAATTTATATAAAAAAAGACATTTTACTCCTTAAATATAAGCTGGAGTGAAACGTCTTTGTTTCACAAAAGTCAATTACTATCGGATAAAGCTTCCCCTAAGACTTTAGTCATATGAGCAGACTCTATTTTCAAAAATAATAACTTCGAATAATAATATTGTTTTATGGCGACAGCCTTGACAAATCTCTTGGAAACAGAGAAGCTTCCCTGACATTCTGCTGATTGAGAAGTCTCATCAATAGTCTCTCAAGACCGATACCCAGTCCGCCGTGAGGCGGCATACCATATTTATGAATCATAAGATATGATTCAAATTCAGCCGGATCCAGACCTTTATCTGTCATTTTTTGAACCTGCTCAGTATAGTCATGGACTCTCTGGCCTCCTGTAGTTACTTCCAGCCCTCTGAAAAACAAGTCAAAGCTGAGCGCATAATCAGGGTCAACCTTGTCATCCATCGCATAAAAGGGGCGCTTGGAGGAAGGAAAGTGAGTAATGAATACAAACTCACTGTTATACTCTTTTTTGATAAACTCGCTTACGGCAAGCTCTTCATCAGGCTCAAAGTCATAATAATTCTTGATTTTGCGGCCGGATTCCTTTAAAATACCCTTAGCCTCCATAAATGTGAGGGCGGGAATAAAATCAATTTCCGGCAAATCAACATTCAGCAGTTTAAGCTCCTGGGAATAATTGGCTTTGAGCTCCTCCATGACTGCACGCAGCATACCGGTTTCCATTGCCATAACATCGTACATGTCATCGATATATGCCATTTCAAAATCCAAGCCTATATATTCGTTTAAGTGCCTTGAGGTATTATGCTTTTCAGCCCTGTATACCGGCGCTATCTCAAAGACTCTGTCAAATACACCGACCATCGTCTGCTTATAGAATTGCGGGCTTTGGGCTAGATAAGCCTTTTCTCCGAAATAATCCAGCTTGAAGATATTGGCACCGCCTTCCGCACCGGATTCAACAATTTTGGGAGAATGTATCTCAGTAAAGCCATTTGCAAGCATATAATTTCTGAAACCTGAAACAATGCCCTCCTGAAGCTTGAATACTGCCCGTTGCTTATGATTTCTCAAAATGTACGGACGATTCTCAAGATTTGTCTCCAGAGAAATATTCAGCCCCTTCTTGTTGATGCTTATAGGCATCTGAGCGTATGGGGAGGAGAGGACGGTAATGTAATTCAGGTGCAATTCAAAACCATTCTCAGCCCTTTTATCAAGAACAATACTTCCTGAAACCTTGATTGAAGAGTTTTCCACAAGTGTATTTAAGTCAGCATCACATTTTTGAGGATCAAATACACATTGAACCAAATACCTTGCGGTGCGGAGTATAATAAATGCAAAGCTTCCCATATCCCGGATTTTATATATGGAACCGTTCAAGGTTAATTCAGAACTGTTTTGCAGGTTATCAGGACTAAACGGCCTAGATGCGGAACTTTGTACTGGCATCATAAGCTATACACCTCCTTTACGTTTATCTAACTCATTTCGAAGTATCTGCTGAATAACCTTGGGATTGCCCCTGCCGGTCAGGGCTCTTGAGCACTGACCCATCAAAAAGCCAAAGGTTTTTTCTTTTCCGCCTATATATTCTTCAACTGCTTTTTCATTATTTGACAATATCTCTATTACGGTTTTTTCGACTTCGCCTGTATCATTGGTTATTCTGTAAGCATTTTCGGCTACAATTGTCTCCGGGTCTTTTCCGCTGTCAAACATTGCAGACAATACTTTTTTTGCATTTGCAGCAGTTATTTCTTCATTTTCAAGCATTTTTACCAGGCTGCCTAGAACCTTGCCGCTGAAAGGAATATCTTCCGGCAGCATACCGCTGTCATTCAACCTGCGTAAAACCTCAACAATAATAAAATTAGATGCAGACTTAGGATTTCCGCATTCTTCGGCAGTACTTTCAAATAAATCCGAAAGACTGACCGAGGTGAGGAGCAAGGAGGCATCTGCCTCATTAAGGCCGAAAGCGGAGGTATATTTAATGAATTTTTTATCAGGAAGCTCGGGCATGGAATTCCTTATAGATTCTATTTCTTCCTTGGTAAAGGTTACCGGAACTATATCAGGTTCGGGAAAGTATCTGTAATCATGAGCATCCTCCTTGCTTCGGAGAGATTTACTTTCGCCCTTGTTGTCATCCCAGCGTCTGGTTTCCTGTATTATTTTCCCGCCGTCCTCAAGAATTTCCGATTGCCTTATAATTTCACTGTCTATAGCTCTAGCAATGGCTTTTAAAGAGTTAATGTTTTTCATTTCGCTTCTTGTTCCTAATTCATCTGTTCCAAAAGGTCTTATTGACACATTGACATCTGCCCTGAGGGAGCCTTCCTCCATGCGGCAATCGGATATTCCGGAGTAGAGCAGCATCAAACGGACTTTTTCAACAAAGGCTTTTGCTTCCTCTGATGATGACAAATCGGGTCTTGTAACAATTTCAATAAGCGGAACTCCGCATCTGTTATAGTCAGCGAGGCTGTATTTGCCAAAACCGTCATGCAGCAGCTTTCCGGCATCCTCTTCCAGATGGATGCGCTCTATTCTTATAAACTTTTCTCCATCGGAAGTATTTATTGTAAGGCCGCCGTCCTTGCAAACCGGCAAATCAAATTGTGAAATCTGATATGCCTTAGGCAAATCGGGGTAAAAATAATTTTTCCTGTCAAGCTTTGAAAATTCATTAATTTCACAGTTTAGCGCTACACCGGCTTTTACGGTATACTCTACAGCCTTTTTGTTAAGAACCGGTAAAGTTCCGGGCAATCCGGTACAAACCGGACAACACCTTGTATTGGGTTCGCCTCCGAAACTAACCGGGCAATCGCAAAATATTTTTGATTTTGTAGATAATTCACAATGTATTTCTAATCCAATAGTAGGAATATATTTCATAATCATGTCCATCCACGCCTTGAATCTGTACAAAAAACCTTAATATTGCCGGCATGGATTCGATCCCCCTTTTTTATTTATTTAAGCCTTAAATCTATATGCAATATATTTCAGAAGCCGTTTATATAGCCGGTACTCTGAAATTATTTATAAAAGCAGCTTCAAAAGCTCCTGCCGCCTTGAAAATATCATTTTCTCCAAGAGGCTTTCCCGTAAAGGAAAGCCCTATCGGAAGCCCATTCTCATCATAACCGCAGGGTACTGAAATTGAAGGAAGTCCTGCAATATTTACCGCAACGGTATAAATATCTGCCAGATACATCGTTAACGGATTATCAGTATTCTGTCCGAGCTTAAATGCAGTTTCAGGAGTGGTTGGATGAAGAATTATATCGTATTTTGTAAAGGCTTGTTCAAAACCTTGACTTATCATTGTTCTCAGCTTAAGTGCCTTTTTGTAATAGGCATCATAATAACCGGAGGCAAGAGCATAAGTACCAAGCAGGATACGCCTTTTAACTTCCTTTCCGAAGCCTTCTGCTCTGGATTTCCCTATTAATTCCTGATAGGACTTGCATTTGTCAGCTCTGTAACCATATTTTACTCCGTCATATCTGGATAAATTTGAACTTGCCTCAGCAGAGGACATCAGATAATATGCCTGAATAGCATACTTCAATGATGGCATTGAAAATTCCTCAATTTCCGCACCGAGCTTTTCCAAAGCAGATATGGAAGTGTAGAGTGATGCTCTCACTTCACTGTTTAGCCCTTCTGTCAGATATTCCTTTGGTAATCCAAGCTTTAAACCCTTAATATCAATATCACCTGAAAACAGCGAGCTGTACAAGGAAGGATTTTTATAATTTAAGGATGTACCATCTTTTGCATCATGACCTGCTATGGAGTCTAATATTATCGCACAATCCTCAACTGTTTTTGCGATCGGACCGATTTGATCAAAAGAGGAAGCGAAGGCAACTAAGCCGTATCTTGAAACCAGCCCATATGTGGGCTTCATGCCGACTACTCCGCAAAAGGATGCAGGCTGTCTTACTGAACCGCCGGTATCAGAGCCCAATGAACCAAGAGCGAGCGATGCTGATATTGAAGCAGCAGAACCACCGGAAGAACCGCCGGGCACCCTTGTTAAATCAAAGGGGTTTTTAGTCTTTTTAAAAGCGGAGTTTTCGGTTGAGCCTCCCATGGCAAATTCATCTAAATTTGTTTTGCCAAGAATAACAGCATTTTCGGAATAAAGCTTATTTACTGCAGTGGCTGTATAAGGAGATACAAAGTCTTCAAGCATTTTAGAAGCACATGTAGTCTTTGTAGCTTCAATACAAATGTTATCCTTTATGCTGAAAGGAATACCGCAAAGCAGGGAGTGATTGCCGCTGTCAATCAGCTTCTGGGCTTCTTGTGCCTGTGCGGCAGCCTTATCCTCACATGTGGAAAGATAAGAATCAATTTTGTCATCTAAGCTTTTAATTCTATCAAAATATAGTTCTGTAAGCTCGGCTGCACTTATTTCCTTAGCATCCATAAGCTGTCTTGCCCTTTTTATAGTTAATTTAGTTATATCCATTTATAAATCCTCCTACTCAATCATCTTAGGTATAGCAAAACAGTTATCTATAGTATGCTTTGAGTTTGATAAAATTTTATCCGTATCGGTTGAAGTGCCGGGATTATCTTCTCGCATATTGTTTGTGACACGTGAAATGTGTTCTGTTGCATCTATATTATCGGTGTCCGTTTCTTTAATTGCATCCATTAAGCCGATAATGTCCTTCATGTCATTTGCAAGAGCATGCATTTCGTTATCATTGAGAGACAGTTTTGCAAGTGCTGCTATATATTTAATGTAGTCATTTGAATTAGAATTTGTCATAAAAACCTCCACGCCATATTCCGGCACAAAATTTGAAATCCCAAGCAGAGAGCCTCCTGCATCGTCTGCGGCAACAAGCAGCTTTCAGCCAGTACTTCCGGCTGAACCTTTGTATAAGTGCAGCCATATTATTAAATCTTACCCAACCATACAATGTATTATTATTAATTTCAACTTCATTTGAATTTTTTTAACTAACGTTAAAAATAAATAATTAAGTTTTTTGCATAATTTAATTTTTATATTGTCAAATCAGTGACTTGACGGCATAAAAAAAGCTGCACCAATAAAGCATATTAAATGCCTACTGACACAGCGCCTTTGCTGTAGTTTTTTATTTTAAAATCATTATATTATACATATTACAAATTTGCAAGTGTTTTTTATGATGTTTTCAAAAAATATTATCATATTCTTGGCATACCACTGTATATGAGAGGGGTAGTTGAGAAACTGCATCATATATAAACTTCATGAAATTTGCAGGATTTGAAAATTAAAATTGCAAAAATACTTGACGGATTATAAAATCCTTAGTAAAATAATAATCGAAGCAGTTGTTGAAGCGAAGCAGTATAACGGAACATATTTAGAATATGATATGTATTCAAGGCGTAACAGCGTAACATATTATAGGGTAACATATATAATAGAATAAAAAGAAATAATTAAATTAATGGCTTATCCGGATGTAGTACAATCGGCTTTAGCCGATAGCAATTGACTTCCGGCAGGGAATATATTAATTTAAAGAACAACGGCGTTCTCAAGGATCGATTTTAATCAATAATTACGTTATTTGATTTGATCTTAGAGTACGCTCTTTTTGTGCAGTGATTTTTCTTACGCCTGTATTAAAATAAAAACCCAGTAGAAGCAGTTATATACACAGAATTAAAAGTAGTATAAAATTGTATTTGAATCATATTATTTACTGTTTATAACTCTTAAAGATTTACCAAAGCCGATTACTGTTTAAGGTCTCATAAGCATTAGTAATTTTGAGTTTAAATGTGTATACTATAAATTCCGGACGAATAAATATCTGTATTCTGGGATTAAGAAGGTGATTCAAAGAACTAAATAAATACGGAAAGGGTGAAAGAAATGGCTTCTAAAAATGATATTCTGAAATTTATTGAACAAAATGATGTGAAATTTGTCAGATTACAATTTACAGATATTTTAGGCCAATTAAAAAATATTGCGATTACTGAACAGCAGGTTGAGAAAGCTCTTGATGAAGGGGTTATCTTTGATGCATCTGCAATCGCGGGCTTTTCAGAAGTAGAATCATCTGATATGCTTTTGCTTCCGGATATGAATACTTTTGCTATTATTCCGTGGAGACCGCAGCATGGAAAGGTCGCAAGATTTATATGCGATATCAAAAACTATGATGGCTCACAATTTATGGGAGATCCAAGATATGTTTTGAAAAAATCGGAGGAGAAAGCGAGAAAGCTTGGTTACACCTTCAATGTCGGACCGGAGTGTGAATTTTTTCTGTTCCAGATAGATTCAGAGGGAAGGCCTACCACTAAGACGCATGATGCTGCGAGCTACTGTGATCTTGCTCCAATGGATTTGGGTGAGAATTGCAGAAGAGAAATTTGTATGGTTCTTGAAGAAATGGGCTTTGAAATTGAAGCATTACATCATGAGAATGCTGCCGGCCAGCATGAAGTGGATTTTAGATATAGCGATGTTATGACTGCGGCAGACAGGATAATGACCTTCAGAATGGTTGTAAAAACTGTCGCACAAAGAAACGGATTGCATGCAACATTTATTCCCAAGCCTATATTTAATACCTACGGATCCGGAATGCATATTAATATGTCTCTTTCAAAGGACGGAAGGAATTTGTTTAATACAGGTGACAGCGGTTTGGATATTTCAGATGTGGCAAAGATGTTTGGAGCAGGTATCCTTAAGCATATAGACGGGATTACAGCTGTGGCTAATCCTCTTGTTAATTCTTATAAGAGATTTGTCCCTGGCTTTGAAGCTCCGGTTCATATTGCATGGTCACATATGAACAGAAGCCCGCTTTTAAGAGTACCGGCACCGAAGGGTGAGGCTACAAGGCTTGAATTAAGAAGCCCGGATCCCTCATGTAATCCATACCTTACACTTGCTTTGATTTTGGAGGCAGGCTTGGATGGTTTGCAGAAGAAGATGGAAATAGCTCCTCCGGTTGATGTAAATACCTACAGCCTTACCCTTGAAAAAGAGAAGGAGCTTGGTATCAGAAGATTGCCTTCTAATCTGTCATTGGCAATAGAAGAGATGAAAAGAGATTCATATATTAAGGATGTACTAGGTGAGCATATATTCAGTAAATATATTTCTGCAAAGGAAGCAGAGTGGGCAGAATATAATAATTGTGTTCATCAGTGGGAGATAGATAGTTATCTTACTGCATATTAATTGCAAAAGCCCAACTATCAGCCGATAGTAATTACTATAATAAATTCACTATAACTTATTCGCACTCAGACGGAGGTGATTGCCAGTGAATGCCAGGGGGGTTTTTATAGTATGCAGTAAGCCTGAGCTGATAAAAGATTTGAGAGCCTTAATGCTGCAGCAAGGTTATTCCTCGGTGGAATATGCGTTATCTGCAAGCGAGGCCAGACGAAAACTTGATTATTTTGAACCTGGGCTGATACTGGTAAATGCCCCGCTACAGGATGAACTGGGAGTAGAGCTTGTTCTGGATATTGCTGATAAAACTGATGCAGGGATAATAGTTCTTTCAAGGCATGAACATTTGGCGGAAATGCAGTATAAGCTGGAAAGGGTGGGAGCACTGGTGCTTCCTAAGCCTATCAGCAGAACAATATTAATTCAGACGGCTAAGTTTGCAGTTCAGTCGAGAAAATCTATAAAAGGCTTAAAGCTCCAGAATGATGACTTAGAAAAGCGTATACAGGATAGAAAGATTGTTGAGAAGGCTAAGTGGATTCTTGTAGAAAAAATGAATATGACCGAACCACAGGCTCACAGGTATATACAGAAAAGAGCTATGGATTTGAGGATTTCTCAATTGAAGGTGGCGGAGGAAATATTCAATAGCTTTTAAAATTAATAGGGCAACACAGTTGCATAAAAACAACTTGTTTTTATATTCACACGAAGGCGTGTTTAGGGGAAATGATATTTCCTTTAAATGCGCCTGCTTTTTTAATACCGGTTGGTTACTAAAGTCAATTACGGTTCAAGCCTTCGGGACAATATTATATCGTCTTTTTAGGAGAATAGGCTTTTAGGCTGATTTTGAACGCAGTTTGAATTTGTTTTGATAGTAATTGAATTTTAAAAATTAATTATATCCGGTGCGGTAACAAGCCTGACTTGCAATTCTAGATATGCGGGGGTTCGGGTAAAATTATCATAGGATATTTGATATATAACTTATATTATTTGAATGGGGGATTTTAAATGGGAACAATTAACACAGGCGATACAGCATTTATAATTATTTCGGCGGCACTTGTATTTTTAATGACACCGGGTCTTGCTTTATTTTATGGAGGAATGGTAAAAAGAAAAAATGTACTGAGCACCATAATGTCATCATTTTTTATATGCGGATTGGCTTCTGTACTTTGGGTAGCAATAGGCTATTCGCTTTCCTTCGGCAAAGACACCGGAGGTGTTATCGGAAGCTTGAACTGGGCTTTTTTCAACGGAGTTACCGGAGAGCCCAATGCCACCTATGCGGCAACAATACCGCATACCTTGTTTGCAGCATTTCAGATGATGTTTGCAATAATAACACCTGCATTAATTACAGGTGCGCTTGTTGAAAGAATGAAGTTCTCAAGGCTCTTTGTTTTTATAGCTTTGTGGTCAATAGTTGTATATTACCCCATGGCACACATGATGTGGGGAGATGGAGGCTTGCTGAGAAATCTCGGAGCCATAGACTTTGCAGGCGGAAATGTTGTCCATATAAGTTCAGGTGTGTCAGCGGTTGTTGCAGCGATTATTCTTGGGAAAAGAAAAGGGTATGGGGTTGCATCTGGTCAGCCGCATAATATTCCATTGATATTTATAGGTGCGGCCCTATTGTGGTTCGGCTGGTTCGGCTTTAATGCAGGCAGTGCTCTTGGAAGCGGAGAGCTTGCAGTTCATGCTTTGTTGACAACAAATACCTCGGCTGCAACGGCATTGCTTTCCTGGATGCTGGTTGAAAAGATTACAAGAGGAAAGCCTACTATGCTTGGTGCTGCAACAGGTGCTGTAGTCGGACTGGTTGCAATTACTCCGGGTGCCGGTTTTGTACCTATATGGGCATCTTTGATAATTGGTGCGGCTGTAAGTCCCATATGTTATTTTGCAATGAGTGTTATTAAGCCTAAATTCGGATATGATGATTCTCTGGATGCATTTGGATGCCATGGAATCGGAGGTATATGGGGAGGTATTGCAACAGGAATATTTGCCAAAAACTCTATAAATCCTGTAGCTCAGTGGGATGGACTTATATACGGAGAAACGAGGCTGTTTGTAGCACAGCTCATAAGTATCGCTGTAACAATAGCCCTTTCAATAGTAGGAACAGCTTTAATTATGTTTGCTATAAAGCTTGTTTCTAAGGAAATCAGGGTAACGGCGCGAGAAGAATCAGAAGGCCTTGATATTTCGCAGCATGGTGAATCGGCATATCCTTCTTTCACAGGTATGGATTAGGCTTAATTCATATAAATTATGAAAGATAAATAATACATGATGTATTTTGAGCGGTAAACGCAGTTCATCACCTTTTGTGCCCTGAGCACAGTGAAAGGCTGTGGGGGGCTTAGAAATAAGATTGCGTACTGCCACGTTGCTTTACTATAAATTTTGTGCCGATACTCGGCGTGGAGGTTTTAATATGAAGAAAATAGAAGCAATAATAAGACCATGTAAGCTTGAAGAATTGAAAGAGGCATTGCTGGCAATTGATTTGGATGGTATAACAATAAGTCAGGTTATGGGTGCTGGAAAGCAGCTTGGCTGGAAGGAATTTTACAGGGGAAATGAAATTGCATTAAACGTGCTTCCCAAAGTAAAACTTGAGCTGGTGTCAACAGATGACAAGGTTGAGCTTATAATTGATACAATAGTTAAATATTCCCAGACCGGGGAATTAGGGGACGGGAAAATATTTATTCATGATTTGCAGGACTGCATACGCATACGTACAGGTGAAAGAGGAGATACTGCAATAGTAGGCTGACAGCTATGCGGGTATATACCTGTTTGTATTGAATAAATTATGCCATACAGCACTGAAAGATTATTCTTTCATAAATTACGATAACTTAATATTTTATAAATTTTTGGTGTTAAGCCAAATATGCTTTCAAGCATATATTATTCTATCTCTCTCTTACAAGCTTTAAGCTATAGACTAATATATGCTTTTAAGCATTTTTATTGAGTGAGCCTGCAGCTTCAGCGGGCTGCAATTGTTTTTTGCATTGTCAGAACCAGCTCTCTCAGAATTTTACAGGCTGCCGCAGTTGAGGAGCCGCTTTGATCATAATGGGGTGACAGCTCCACGATGTCCGCCCCGATAATATTTAATGCGGAAACAGCCTTTAATGCGTTAACCAGCTCCAGAAAGCTTACACCTCCGGCTTCAGGAGTTCCAGTACCCGGGAAGATTGAAGGATCCAAAACATCCAAATCAATTGTAAGATAAACGGGCAAGCCGCCTATTGCATTAACGGCCTTTCCCAAGGTGTCAAAATTGTGCATACACATGTGTGTGTGACCTTCTCTTGACCAGTAAAATTCCTCGCGGGTTCCGCTGCGTATTCCGAATTGCCAGATATGCTTGTCGCCCAGGATATCCCAGGCACGTCTTATAACAGAGGAATGAGAAAGTGCTTCGCCCAGATAGTCCTCTCTCAAGTCGGTATGGGCATCAAAATGAATTACATGCATATCGGGATATTTTTTGCAGGCCTGTTCAATGACCGGCAGGGAAACAAGGTGCTCTCCTCCTATCATTAATGGTTTTTTACTGCTGTCAAAGATATGCAGCGAGGTTTCTGATATCATATTTAATGCCCTTGCCGGTGAGCCAAAGGGTAAGTCCAAATCACCGTAATCATTTATTGAATAGTCAGTGATATCAGCATCAAAATATGGGCTATAGGTTTCTATACCAATTGAATCCATTCGCATTACAGAAGGTGCGAATCTTGCACCCGGCCTGAATGTGGTCGTGCCGTCGTAGGGAGCTCCGAAAATAATGATGTCAGACGAGTCAAAATCACTGCCGCAGCCTAAAAAGTTTGTTGATAATGTATTTTTATCCATAAAAATCTCCTCTGTTAAAAGATTACGGCATAAGAAGCCGTACAACCAGCTTTATTTTGTAAAAATTTTGATGACTATAATTTTATCATGAATAGTTAAAAATACAATGCCCATTACCAAAGTCGATTACGGTTAAAAGCCTTGGCACGATAAAATATCGGGACAATATAGCTGTTTTTTACCTATTGTAATTGACTTATTGCCTGTCATCAATTAACATAAAAAAAGATGATTAAAAATCTGCCGATAAGGCATATGTAAAAATGCTAACGTATGTTATAATATGGATAGATTTTTTAAGAAGGTTGTATATTATCTTATAAATTATTATAATTTTAAATAATAAACGGTTAAGCTTGAATAGCTCGAAAACAGATTTTGTGCCCTTATTGGGCGTGGGAGGTTTAATATGAAATTTACAAAAATGCAGGGGTTGGGAAACGATTATATATATGTTGATTGCACACAGAAAATAATTGACAATCCTTCTGAAACAGCAAAAATAATAAGTGACAGACATTTTGGGATAGGCTCTGACGGGTTGGTTCTTATATTATTATCAGATAAAGCTGATTTCCGCATGAGAATGTTTAATTCGGACGGTTCGGAGGCTGAAATGTGCGGAAATGCAATACGTTGTGTGGGCAAGTATGTATTTGACAATAAGCTTACAGACAAAGCAACTATTACAATAGAGACACTTGCCGGCACAAAGGTTCTTCAATTAAAGATTGAAGACGAAAGAGCCGTACTTGCGAGAGTAGACATGGGTGAACCGATTTTGACACCAAGGGAGATACCTGTTGATAGCAATAAGGATAGCTTTGTTTCCGAACCTGTTGAAATTGAAGGCCGGATATATGAGGTTACTGCTGTCTCAATGGGGAATCCTCATGCAATATCCTATGTTGAGGATGTAATAAAATTTCCTCTTTATGAGGTGGGGCCAAAAATGGAGACTCATAAACTTTTCCCGAGAAAGGTTAATGCTGAGTTTGTTCAGGTAGTGGACAGAAAAACACTCAAAATGAGAGTTTGGGAAAGAGGTGCGGGAGAAACTCTTGCATGCGGTACAGGAGCCTGTGCGACACTTGTCGCTTCGGTGCTTAACGGTGTGGCTGACAGGGAAGCCACTATTAAACTGCTTGGAGGGGATTTGCTTATAGAATGGTCCGAAAAGGATAACCATGTTTATATGACGGGACCTGCGGTAAAGGTATTTGACGGAGAGATAGATATTTAGACGTTTACTGTTATGCAAAGCGGCTATTCAATTAATATAATTTTTTTAGTAAGAAAGGAATAAATAATATGATATATGTGAACGAGAACCATTTGAAATTACCGGGGAATTATTTGTTTGCTGAGATAGGCAAGAGAGTTGCAGCCTTTAAGGAGCAGAATCCGGCTGCTGATATTATCAGACTTGGAATCGGAGATGTAACAAGACCTCTTCCGATGGCTTGTATAGACGCTATGCACAAGGCAGTGGATGATATGTCGAGAGTGGAAACCTTTAAAGGGTATCCCGAATATGAGGGATACGACTTTTTGATAAATAAAATCATAGAATTTGATTACAAAAAACGCGGAATTACCATTGGTGCGGATGAGGTGTTTGTCAGCGACGGGGCGAAAAGTGACACTGCAAATATTCAGGAGCTGTTTGGTTTAAGCAGCAGAATAGCTGTTACGGATCCTGTATACCCTGTTTACGTTGACAGTAACGTTATGGCAGGAAGAACAGGCGAATATCTGGACGGAAAGTGGAGCAATGTTACTTATTTGCCTTGTACATCTGATAATGGCTTTATTCCTGAGCTGCCTAAAGAAAGAGTTGATATTATTTATTTATGTCTGCCCAATAATCCTACAGGAACTACCCTGACAAGGGAACAGCTAAAGGTATGGGTTGAATATGCGGCAAAAAATAAATCGGTAATATTATTTGACTCGGCATACGAGTCCTTCATAACACAGGAAAATGTCCCCCACAGTATTTATGAAATTGAAGGAGCTAAAGAGGTTGCCATAGAATTCAGGAGCTTTTCAAAGACTGCGGGATTTACAGGAACAAGATGTGCTTATGTTGTAATTCCTAAGGAACTTAAGGCTTACACTGCAAGCGGTGAAGAAGTGGGGCTTAACAGGCTGTGGTACAGGAGACAGGCAACTAAGTTTAACGGAGTGTCATATATCGTGCAGCGCGGAGCAGAAGCAGTATATTCGGAAGAAGGCCAGAAGCAGGTTAAGGAGACTATTTCATATTATTTAAATAATGCAGCTATCATTAAGAAGGGTCTTGAAAGTATAGGAATTCAGGTATACGGGGGTGTTAATGCACCTTATATTTGGATGAAGACTCCAAACGGAATGGACTCTTGGAAATTCTTTGACAAATTATTGTCTGAGGCAAATATAGTCGGAACTCCGGGTGTAGGATTCGGGCCAAGCGGGCAGGGCTATTTCAGGCTTACTGCCTTTGGAAATATAGAGAATACAAAGGCGGCTGTAGACAGGTTTAAAACCAGACTAAAGGTGTAAGCCGGAAATAATATAGAGGTTTGTTTAATGTTCAGAGAAGCCATGCTTTTAAGCAAGGCTTTTTTGCTTTGTTTTGGCAGCTTTCAGCCGCAGCAAATTATTATGCTGCAATGGAGTTGCATTTAATAGGATTCATTATAGTATATTTATGTGATATAATTAACATTAACTGCTGTGACAGTAGTTTTTTTGTTTTCCGGTTAATTTTTATGGTTAAAAAATATGAATAAATTCATATAATGAATAAATTTATATTTATCAATAAATACAGGACGGTAATTGAAGAATGATTAATCAGATTATTTTTGACTTTGACGGAACATTAGTCAATTCTCTTGATATTTTTATAAAGATAGGTAATCAAATGGCTGAAAAATATAATATGCAGCCTGTGAGCAGGGAAAAAATAAAGGAACTTATGATGCTTCCTATGAAAAAGAGAATTCAAATCCTGAAATTGCCCAAAATTAAGCTCCCTAAAATAGGATTTGAAGTTTTGCACAAGTTTAATGAGTATGCGGCTAAGGCTGAGCCTTTTGAAGGAATAAAAGAAATGCTTGAAAATCTTCACAAGGAAGGATATGGACTAAATATAGTGTCATCAAATACCCTTGATAATATTAATGCTTTTTTAAAAGAAAATCAGCTGAGTATGTTTAAAAATATGCAGTCGTCAAGAGGCCTTTTTGACAAGCATGTTACTATTGGGAAACTGATTTCAAGGCTGGATGTAAAAAAGGAAGAGGTTATTTATGTCGGTGATGAGTATCGTGATGTTGAGGCATGTAAAAAGATAGGAATCAGAGTTATTTCAGTTTTATGGGGATTTGATCCGAAGGAGCTGCTGGAAAAGGCAGAGCCCGATTTTATAGTATCAGCTCCGGGTGAGATTTCAGAAATTATTATGAATATAAATAATTACGGAATGGGGAAATAGAATACAATGTTACTTGCAGATGAATGGAAGGACTATGAATTAATTGAAACAGGAGATGGAGAAAAGCTGGAAAGATGGGGCGATGTTATACTTAGAAGGCCTGACCCTCAGATAATCTGGCCCATGAAGAATAAAAAGGCTTGGGAAAGGGCTGATGCAAAATACTACAGAAGCCAGAGCGGAGGAGGAAACTGGGAATATAAAAGGAAATTTCCTAACCGCTGGACAATTAGCTTTGAAGAACTGAAATTTTATATTGAGCCAACCGGCTTTAAGCATACAGGGCTATTTCCTGAGCAGGCTGTAAATTGGAAATGGATGATAAAAAAAATACAGAAGGCTAAAAGACCGATAAAGGTTTTGAACCTATTTGCTTATACAGGCGGAGCTACTGTTGCTGCTGCATATGCCGGAGCAGAGGTCTGCCATGTCGATGCTGCAAAGGGCATGGTAGGCTGGGCAAAGGAAAATGTAGCTCTTTCAGGCTTGGCGGACAGGCCGGTTAGATTTATTACGGATGACTGTATGAAATTTGTCCAGAGGGAAATACGCAGGGGGAAAAAATATGATGGAATAATTATGGACCCGCCGTCTTATGGAAGAGGTCCGAGCGGAGAAATATGGAAAATTGAGGATTCTCTTTACAGCTTTGTTGAACAGTGTATGGAGGTGCTTTCGGACAATCCGCTGTTTTTTCTGATAAATTCTTATACAACCGGTTTTTCTGCCGAGGTACTCGGCAACATTCTTAAGCAGACTGTAGGAAGCCGGTACAAGGGGGAATATAACAGCGGTGAGGTTGGCATTCCTGTCAGTCAGTCAGGCCTGGTGCTTCCCTGCGGTATATATGGAAGGTGGGAGAGTGTTTGATACCGAAAGTTATTTATGAGGATAATCATTTGCTTGTTGTTGAGAAGCCTGTAAATATACCTGTACAAGAAGATAATACAAAGGATTCGGACATGCTGGGAATATTGAAGCAGGATTTGAAACGAAGATATAACAAGCCCGGAGAGGTTTATTTGGGACTTGTTCACAGGCTTGACAGACCGGTAGGAGGGATAATGGTATTTGCAAAGACCTCAAAGGCGGCTTCGAGGCTGTCAGAGCAAATAAGGACAAGAGAATTTAAAAAGTCATATCTTGCTGTTGTAAGAGGTATTCCAAGTGCTCGAAGCTGTACGCTCAGAGATTACCTTCTGAAAGATAGTGCTAAAAACATGGTATCAGTAGTGAGAGAAGGAACAAGAGATTCAAAAGAAGCAATTCTTGATTACGAGGTACTGGATTCTAAGGAGGGGCTGAGCTTATTGCAGGTAAAGCTTCATACCGGAAGGCCTCATCAGATAAGAGTACAGCTTTCACATGCAGGATATGTATTATATGGAGATCAGAGATATGGTCCCGATGTAAATGAACCGGGACAGCAAATAGCACTATGGTCACACTCCGTTACCTTTGCACATCCCATAAAAAAAGAGGAAATGACTTTTATATGCAGTACTCCGAAAACTGAGCCGTGGATTAGGTTCAGATAGTAAAAAGCAAGCAGGGCATTTGCCTTGCTTGCTTTTTACTATCTAAACTTACCTATATTGGATTATTGTGATGCCTGTGTGATAATTAATATGCAATGCCTTGTGAATACATGGCATTGGCTACCTTTAAGAAACCTGCAATATTTGCGCCGGCAACGAGATTATCTTCGAAACCGTATTCTTTAGCAGCAGCACTTGCATTTTTGTATATGTTAACCATGATATCCTTCAGCTTTGCATCAACCTCTTCAAATGTCCAGGAGTAGCGCATGCTGTTCTGGCACATCTCAAGAGCTGAAGTAGCTACTCCGCCGGCATTAGCAGCCTTGGCAGGTCCGTATATAATTTTGTTATGTAAATATACATTAACAGCCTCAGGAGTAGATGGCATATTAGCGCCTTCACCAACAGCATAACAGCCGTTTGCAACTAACAGCTTGGCAGAAGCTTCGTCAATTTCGTTTTGTGTAGCTGAAGGAAGGGCGATATCACATTTAATACTCCAGATTCCTGAGCAGCCTTCGGTATATGTTGCGTTCTTATGAATTTTAACATATTCACTTATACGTTTTCTTTCGATTTCTTTTAATTGCTTAACTGTATCCAGCTTTATTCCGTCAGGATCATATATATATCCGTTTGAATCGCTTAATGCTACTACTTTTGCTCCTAATTGAGCTGCTTTTTCAGTAGCGTATATTGCAACGTTGCCTGAACCTGAAATTACAACTGTGGCACCTTTGAAGGATTTTCCTTTTGCTTTCAGGGCTTCATCCATGAAATAGCAGAGACCGTAACCGGTAGCTTCGGTTCTTGCTAAGCTGCCGCCCCAAGTAAGGCCTTTTCCGGTTAAAACACCGGTAAATTCGTTTCTCAGTCTCTTGTACTGGCCGTACATATATCCGATTTCTCTTGCGCCTGTTCCGATATCTCCCGCAGGAACATCTGTGTCGGCACCTATATGCTTTGACAGCTCTGTCATAAAGCTTTGACAGAATCTCATTACTTCTCCGTCTGATTTGCCCTTAGGATCAAAATCGCTGCCGCCTTTACCGCCGCCTATTGGAAGACCGGTAAGTGAATTTTTGAATATTTGTTCAAAACCAAGGAATTTAAGAATACTTGCATTAACTGAAGGATGAAGTCTAAGACCACCCTTGTAAGGACCTATTGCACTGTTGAATTGAATTCTGAATCCGCGGTTAACCTGGACCTTCCCGCTGTCGTCAACCCACGGCACTCTGAATAAAATTTGTCTTTCCGGTTCAACTATTCTCTCGAATACACCTGCTGCAACCCATTCAGGATGCTTTTCAGCAACAATTTCCAGTGATTCAAGAACCTCTTCTACTGCCTGATGAAACTCCGGCTCGTTAGGATTTCTTTTTTTTACTTGATCCATAACATTTTGTAGTATTTTCATTTTAAAACCCTCCTGTATTTTTTTACTTTATATAAAAAATTATATTTTTGTACACAAGGAGATTTTTAAAAATAAACCAAAATGAACCAATATGTATTAAAATTCATATAAAATTCTGTCTTATATCCTTATATAAGGAAAGAATCTTTAAAATGAACCAATATTTATTAGATTATTGGCTACCCCATTGTATACCAAATAATTAACTGATTTTACTTTAAAAATTATATCACTACAACATTATTTTTGCAAGACTAAAATTAAAAAAATTCATTTTTAAATAAAAATAAAACATTGCAAAAATAGATGACTAACTGAAAAGCCTGTATTTATTGACGTATGTGATGAAAATAAAAAAAATATTTGCTGAAATATCCAAAAATAATTAATTGCTGCAAGTGAATTGATTAAAATATGTCATTTGCTTATGCCGAAGGGTAACGTTTAATTTTATCGGATAAAGGCTTTTAGCGGTTATTTTGTCAACAAACCATTGATAGATTTGTGCTGATAGGCTTTTATTTGAAAATTTGAATATGTAAGGTTATTAGATTTTAAATAATTAATATATCTTAAATATTAGTAAATAAAATTTAAATATTTGGATAATTATAATGTCTGACAGGCTCAGGATTGCCATGTCAGGACTTGATTGTTATAGAATATTTTGTTAATATTTTAACCGTAAACATAAATATATGTGAAAGGCAAAAATATGAGTAAATTACAGCTGATAGCTGTCTCGGTATTCGGAACTGAGGCAGTAACTGCAAGAGAACTGAAAAAGCTCGGATATTATGAGCAAAAAGTGGAAGATGGAAAGGTAACCTTTGCAGGAGATGAATACGCAATTTGCAGGACTAATATATGGCTTAGGACTGCAAGCAGAGTACTTTTAAAAATCGGAGAGTTTAAGGCATTGACCTTTGACGAGCTGTTTGAACAAACCAAGGCTCTGCCGTGGGATGAGTTCATACCTGAAGATGCAGAGTTTCCTGTTGAGGGATATTCCATCAGCTCTAAACTGTTTAGCGTTTCAGATTGTCAGGCGATAGTAAAGAAAGCTGTTGTTGAAAAACTTAAACAGCGGTATAACTGTGAATGGTTTAATGAAAGCGGGCCCAGATACAAAATTGAGGTTGCCATACTCAGGGATACGGTGACATTGACTATAGACACAAGTGGTGCGGGACTTCATAAACGGGGCTACAGAAAGCTTGTGGGAGGGGCTCCTATAAAGGAAACCCTTGCGTCGGCTATGATTCTTATAAGCCATTGGAATAAAGACAGAATTTTAATTGACCCTATGTGCGGCAGCGGAACTTTACCTATAGAGGCAGCTTTGATTGGAAAAAATATAGCTCCCGGTCTTGGAAGAGACTTTGATGCTGAAAAGTGGAGCTTTGTATCACAGGACTTATGGGATAAGGCAAGGGATGAAGCTTATGACGCAATAAAGGAGGAAACTGTTCTGAGAATACATGGTTCCGATATTGATGAGGAGGCAATAAGCATAGCGAGATATCATGCCAGAAAAGCGGGAGTGGAGGATTCTATTCATTTTCAGAAAATGCCTGTTTCGGATATAAGCTCAAGGTATAAGTACGGTATTATTATGTGCAATCCTCCATATGGAGAAAGATTGGGTGAAATTGATTATGTTGAGGGCTTATACAAGGATATGGGTAAAATATTCAGGAAGTTCGATACATGGTCATATTATGTTATAACCTCTAATTCGGATTTTGAAAAGTTTTTTGGGAAAAAGGCAGATAAAAAGAGAAAGCTTTACAATGGCAAGCTGCTTTGCAATTATTACCAGTATTTTGGTCCTCCGCCTCCCAAACACATAAATATAAGCGGTGAGTAAAATGGAAAAACATTGACTTGAACAGTATATTTATAATAACATATAAATGTAGAATTTTGTAGTATGGACTGATTTAAATAAAATTGTAATATGGTAGGTGATTTTAATTGATTTTAAAGGCTTTTCAATCTGATGTAAACGGCATGATCAGTATTCCCGGCTCAAAATCGCATACAATACGAGCTCTGTTTTTTGCAGCTTTGGCTGATGGAAAAAGTGAAATTAGAAATCCTCTGGTTTCGAGTGATTCTAATTCAGCTGTTAATTTATGCAAAGCATTTGGAGCAAGCTATGATTGGGACAATAATTGCTATATAGCAAAAGGAGTCGGAGGCAATCCCGGGATACCGGAGGATGTAATTGATGTGGGAAACTCAGGAACCAGCTTGCGTCTGGGAATGATGACAGCTGCACTTGTTCAGGGGTGTACAGTATTTACCGGAGACTATCAAATAAGAAAAAGGCAGATAGGACCGTTGGTTCAGGCCATTAATAGCTTGGGCGGCCAAGCCTTTACCACGAGGGCGAATGATTCCGCACCAGTAGTTGTCAAAGGGAGGGCTTCAGGAGGGTTTACCAGACTGGATGCTGTTACTTCGCAGTATTTATCATCAATTTTAATAAATGCGCCTTTACTGGAAAAAGATACTCATATTGAGGTAATAAGGCTAAACGAAGTTCCGTACGTAGAAATTACATTATGGTGGATGGACAAATTTGGAATTAAATATAGTCATAATAATATGAAAGAGTTTTATATACCTGGACAGCAGCAATATTCCCCGTTTAAATGTGCTATCCCCGGGGACTTTTCTTCTGCTACATTTTTTATGGTTTTATCTGCAATATCAGGGCAGGAATTAAAGCTGACTAACCTTGATATGTCTGATCCCCAGGGGGATAAAAAGGTTTTGTCCGTTCTTGAAGATATGGGGGCAAAGGTTACATATCACAAGGATGAAATAATTGTTAAGGGTGAAAAGCTTCAAGGAAGAGAAATAGATATGAATGCCATACCGGATGCGCTGCCTGCTATGGCGGTAGCAGCTTGCTTTGCCGAAGGAGAAACGAGACTTTTGAATGTACCTCAGGCAAGACTTAAAGAAACTGACAGGATTAGTGTCATGTGTTCCGAGCTGACAAAAATGGGAGCAGATATAGAAGAGCTGCCGGATGGGTTGATTATAAGGGAGAGCAAATTAAAGGGCTGCAGGGTAAACGGGCATGATGACCATAGAATTGTTATGTCTCTGGCAATTGCAGGACTTAATTCTCCCGGTGAGACAATAATTGATACGGCTGAAGCGATGAATATTACTTTTCCGGGTTTTGTAGACTGTATTCGAGACTGCGGCGGCAGAATTGAGCTCTTGGAGGATGAACAGCCGGCTTGAAGAGCAGGCCCTGTACCATTTAGTATCTGGAGTGAACTGCATATTGAATAAAATAACTTGGAGGATATTATTATGATGGGAAATACATTTGGCAGAGTATTCAGAATAACAACCTGCGGAGAGTCATATTCGGGAGCTTTCAGAAAAAATGCGGACATACCCTCAGAGCTATGGGGAGGATTGGCGGTAATTGTGGATGGAGTCCCTGCAGGTCTGAAGATAACTTCTCAAATTATACAGGAAGAATTAGATAAAAGGAAGCCGGGAAAATCAAAGCTTGCGACACCAAGAGCGGAAGCAGACAGGGTTTATATTTTTTCGGGTGTTATGCAGGATGACAGAACAACAGGCGCTCCTGTTTGCATGCTTATACCAAGCAGTGACATAGGGGATTATCATATTAAGCAGCATAGTGACAATAGAGCTTTACTCCGTCCCGGACAGGCTGCATATACCTATTACAAGAAATATGGCGAGCATTCTGATTATCTGGGCGCAGGAAGGGCTTCCGCCCGGGAAACGGCAGCCAGGGTTGCAGGCGGTGCGGTTGCCAAAATTATTCTGGATAGCATGGGTATAGACGTAATAGCATATACAGTTGAGTCTCACGGAATTAAGGCCGGTCCTTTTTCCTATGAGACCGCTAAGCAAAACTACAGAATTAATGATATAAATTGTCCGGATGCGGAGGCAGCGGAGTTAATGACAAAGGACTTGCTTGAGGTAATGAAGGAAGGAGATTCCTGCGGCGGAGCGATAGAAATTATTGCAAAGGGTGTTCCGGCCGGATTGGGAGAGCCTGTTTTTGATAAACTCAGCGCAACTATTGCCCATGGTCTGATGTCTATAGGAGGAGTAAAGGGAATTGAATTCGGAGAAGGCTTTGGAGTTTCTTCAAAGAAGGGCTCGGAATGCAATGACACTCCTTATTATGATGAAGAAACCGGACGCATAAGATTTAAGACTAACAGGTCAGGAGGCTTGCTGGGAGGTATATCAAACGGTGAGGAAATACGCATGCGTGTCGCTGTGAAACCAACTCCAACGATATTGAAGGAACAGTTAACTGTAAATGTAGCAACTCTTGAGCCGGCAGTGCACAAATTTGCTTCCAGAAGCGACCCTTCGTTAGTGCCGAGGGTTTATTCAATATGTGAAGCAATGGTGAGAATTGCATTGGTTGACAGCATAATGATGTCAGCCGGTTATAGAGGTTTTACCGATATGGATGTCAGGTGGGATAAATTATGACACAAGGTTCTGACAAAAGTAATATTGTGCTGATTGGGATGCCGGGGTGCGGCAAAACTACGACAGGAAAGCTGCTGGCAGCATTGCTTGATTACACCTTCATAGACTGTGACCAGCTTATTGCTGATAAAACGGGCAAAAGTCCGAGACAGGTTGTTGAAGAGTCAGGACGGGATTTTTTTCTGAATGTTCAGGAGGAGGCCGTCTTGTCAATAAAGCAAACCAATTGTATAATAGCTACCGGAGGCGGCATTGTACATAGTGATACGGCAATGAAATATCTGAAAACTATAGGATTTGTTTTATTTTTGGATGCAAAATATGATATTATAGAGGAGAGAATGGATGCCTCGAGAAAACTGGTAAGAACAAACGGAAGTCTGCTGGAATTGTATAATGAGAGAAAACCCCTGTATTGTAAATATGCAGATGCAATTATTGATTGTGATTCTGCGGATTCACAATTATTATGTAACAGGATACTGAAGGAAATAGATAATATTTGAAGGTTTAGTATCATAATCAGCTAAAAGGGAAAAGGTTAAAAAGAGATACCATGAATAAAATAAAAGTTTTAATAGCAGATGATAACGTATTAGCAGCAAAAAGACTTTTTGATAAGCTTATAGAGTATGAATATTTTTCTGTTTCTACTGCCAGAGACGGTATAGAGACAATTGAAAAAATTAATAATGAAAAACCGGATGTTGTTTTATTGGACATAATTATGCCAAAACTGGATGGTGTTGGCGTGCTGGAATATGCTCAGACAAGTCTGGACGATGGTAAACCGATTTTTATTGTTTTTTCTGCAGTCAGTCAGGAGAATTATGTTACAAGGGTCATGAATCTTGGAGCAAGCTATTATATATTAAAGCCGTTTGATGAAGCAATTATCGCCACTAGAATACTTCAATTATTTTCTGACCTGAAAAAGGCGAAATATTTTAAAAGTGATAAAATTAATATGGATATAAAGGTTAAAAATCCACATGATGATGAATTAAAGGTTTTAGCGACAAAATATATGCGTGAGTCAGGTCTCAAGGCGCATATGACAGGATACAGCTACATTAGGGATATTATAGTAACGGCATTTGATACATACTGCAAAACAGGAGCTATGCCAAAAGGCATTTATAGAACTATAGCAGATAAAAATAAGGTTTCTGTTCAAAAGGTTGAGAGAGCTATAAGAAATTGCTTCGAAAGTGTTAAGGACAGCACTGCGGAGGCAAAGCTTACAAATTCGCAGGCTATATGCCAGCTTATTGAAAAAATAAGAATAAATAATTAATCATTTTATTGATGATTAAAGATTTTCGAATAAAAGGTCTGTTGTATGAAGATTCACCAACTATTAGGAAATTATTGCATTTATAAGAATACAAAAAGCCCTGATTTTAGTCAGGGCTTTTATGTAACTAATTAAGCGTTAACAGTATCTTTTAATCCCTTACCAGCCTTGAATACTGGAGCTTTGGATGCAGGAATAGTTATTTCTTGCTTAGTTTGTGGGTTTCTGCCCTTTCTTTCCGCTCTTTCCCTTACTTCGAAGGTTCCAAAACCAACTAAAGTGACTTTGTCGCCAGCCTTAAGAGTATCTTCTACTGAAGAAATAAATGCATTTAAAGCAGCTTCACTATTCTTTTTGTTTAAGCCTGATTTAGATGCAATCGAGTTGATTAAATCTGATTTATTCATTGTACAACCTCCTAAAAATGGAATTCGACATTATTTTATAATGAAAACACTCTAAAGTCAAGCCTTTCGAGGCAAAATAGTAATATCGTACCACAAAAACATGGAGAAAATTAACATTTTGATAATCAATTGGGTACAACATGTATTTCAACGCTATTTAAGGCCTCTTTTAACGATTTATAAAAATAGTTTTCGCTATGATCACCCTTGGAATCTCCAAGAACTAATAAATCAATTTTATTTTCAAATGCATAATCAACTATTGTATCAACTATATTATCAGATCTTAAAACTGTCAGATTAGCACCGACTGATTTTGCAATTCCAAAAAGATATTCCAGTGCTTCGCCTTCCTTTTCGTTATCAAGGAAGCTCCAGTTATTTTTAGCAACATGGATAATAAATATTGAATCATTATTATTCGAAAACTCTAATGCTTTTCTGATAAGTCGTTCACATGTTTTCTGTTGAGTGACGCAAACTAATATATTACTACCAGATTGGCTCAATTAATGACCTCCTCTCTTATATATTATTATACTAAATTATTATTGTTTTGTCTTTCAATATTAAATGAAACTTAATATTCTATTTTTAAAAACCCGGGGAGCTTTTGAGTATCACACAGGCAGCTTAAATATTATTTACAAAAAGTAGTATTGCAGTTAGCAGCTTTAAGGGGTAATATTAAAAAGTATAATAGAGTGGAAAATTAATATTAATGGAGGCTTTTGGTAACATGAGAGATATTGATGCCGAAAAAATAATAGAAGCTGTGAAAAATATGTGCATGAATGCCAACTATTATTTGAATAATGATATAAAACAGGCTATGGAGAGCGGCTTACAAAGTGAACGGTCTCCCATCGGTACACAAATACTGGACAAGCTGTTGATAAATGCAGAACTGGCGGCTGAGAAGAAAGTAGCTATATGTCAGGATACCGGAATGGCAGTGGTTTTTGTTACTATAGGACAAGAAGTGCATATCACCGGGGGAGGATTAGCTGATGCTATTAATGAGGGCGTAAGAAGAGGATACAGCGAAGGCTTCCTGAGAAAATCGGTAGTGGGTGACCCTATTGAACGAGTTAATACAGGTGACAATACACCGGCTGTTATACATTATGAGATTATTCCCGGTGATGCCCTGAAGATAGAATTAGCGCCAAAGGGCTTTGGAAGTGAGAATATGAGTGCATTAAGGATGCTTAAGCCGTCAGACGGCATAGAAGGAGTAAAAAGCTTTATATTGGAAGCTGTGGACAAAGCCGGGCCGAATCCATGTCCTCCAATTGTAGTAGGAGTAGGAATAGGGGGAACGATGGAGAAAGCAGCTATTCTTGCAAAAAGAGCGTTATTAAGGCCGGTTAATATAAGGAGCAATATAGAGTATGTTAAGAATTTAGAAAAAGAAATGCTTCAAAAGATAAATGAGCTTGGCATAGGACCGGCAGGGTTAGGCGGAAACAATACTGCATTGGCTGTAAATGTGGAGACATACCCGACTCATATAGCCGGATTGCCGGTGGCAATAAATATAAGCTGTCATGTAACCCGCCATGCGGAAGCTGTATTATAATTTGATTCTTTAAATAACCGGAGGTTTCTTCCGGATCGGGTATTTCATCAATTTTAGTGCCGGGCACACAGTGAAATTTTGTGCTTTGAGTACAGTGAAAGGAAGGATTTGTAATATGCATCACAATATAACAGCACCATTTGACAGAAATACGGTAAAAGAATTAAAGGCAGGAGATACAATTTCATTGAGCGGAGTAATATATACTGCAAGGGACGCTGCACACAAAAAACTGATAGAATTATTGAAAGAAAATAAAAAACTGCCATTTGATATAGAAAATCAGACAATATACTATGTTGGGCCATGTCCTGCGAAGGAGGGCGAAATTATCGGCTCTGCGGGGCCAACCAGCAGCTACAGGATGGATGCGTATGCACCTGAATTAATTAAGCTGGGAGAGACAGGAATGATAGGCAAGGGGCTTAGAAATGAGCACGTTATCAATGCAATGAAGGAATACGGTGCGGTATATTTCGGTGCTATTGGCGGGGCAGGAGCATTAATGGCTGAATGCATAAAAAAACAGGAAATAATTGCTTTTCCGGAATTAGGTGCAGAGGCGGTAAGAAAGCTTGAAGTTAAAGATTTTCCGCTTACAGTTATAATTGATTGCTATGGAAATAATTTATATGAAATAGGGAAAAATGAATACAGGAAATGCAAATAGTGTTTACGACCATGCATTAATTACATTTTCTATATATTTTTAAAATTCATTAGTGTATAATAGCAATGAATGTGAAAAGGTATTATTAATCAATTATCAAGGAGGTTTATTATATGGCAAAGGTTACTAAGGATATGATTATTTCCGATGTGCTGGATTTGGACAGAGGGACTACACCGATATTTTTAAGCAGCGGTATGCATTGCTTGGGCTGCCCTTCCGCTTCAGGCGAAAGTATTGAAGATGCTTGTGCAATCCATGGGATTGATGCTGATAAATTAGTAGAAGAATTAAATAAATATTTAGAATCAAAATAACTCAAATATTGAGGACAAGCTTCTGATTAAAAAAGAGACTCGCAAAACGGGTGCTGTTGCGATAACCTGTATAAGTTAAGGCTCATACATTATTGCTGCCGCCACATTTTTGCCGGAGTCTCTTTTTATTGTAATTGTATAGATATACGAGTTTTTGTTGTATTATACTTTTTACTAAGTTATAATTTAATAGGTTGATTTAGTAAAGTGAAGTGGAAAATTGATAAAAAGCTTTATTAGTTGGAAATACGTGTTTGCATTCAAATAGACAGGAGGATATTATAATGGCCGTAAGAGTAGTAGTAGGAACTCAATGGGGTGACGAGGGCAAAGGCAAGTATATAGATATGCTTGCTGAAAAGTCCGATTTTATTGTGAGGTTTTCCGGGGGAAATAATGCGGGGCACACTATTGTGGCAAATGGAGCTAAGTACGCACTGCATCTGATTCCGTCGGGGATACTTCATACAGATAAAACCTGTATTATAGGAAATGGTGTTGTTGTAGATCCTGCAGTTTTGCTTAAGGAAATAAAGGATTTAAATGACAGGGGAATAACAACGGAGCACCTTCTTATAAGTGACAGAGCACATGTTATAATGCCTTATCATATAGGTCTGGATGAGCTTCAGGAAAATTTCAGATCAGAGGAAGGTAAAATCGGGACAACAAAAAGAGGCATAGGCCCTTGCTATGCCGATAAGATTGAGCGTTCTGGAATAAGAATGTGTGATCTTATGGAAAAGGATGAATTTATAAAAAAGGTAAGGTCAAATCTTGAGCTGAAAAACCTGATAATAGAAAAAGTATACGGCGGAAAGCCATATGATGCAGAAAGTATTATTGATGAGTATTTGGGCTATGCAGAGCAAATAAAGAAGTATGTTAAGGATACCAACAGTATTCTGGCTGATGCTATTGATCAGGGAAAGGATATATTGTTTGAAGGCGCTCAGGCAAATTTCCTGGATATAGATTTTGGAACATACCCATATGTAACATCTTCAAGCCCAACTGCCGGAGGTGTGTGTACCGGCTCAGGGGTGGGACCCATATATGTAAACGAGGTTTATGGAATATTGAAGGCATATACCTCAAGAGTCGGAGCCGGCCCATTTCCTACAGAGCAGGACAATGCAGTTGGCGATGCCATAAGAGAGCTTGGGTGGGAGTACGGCACAACAACAGGAAGGCCGAGAAGGTGCGGCTGGCTGGACACCGTTATGATAAGGTATGCCGCTAAAATAAATGGATTAACTGCGCTTGCAATAAATCATGTTGATACTATTGGAAAGCTCGACGAAATAAAGTTATGTGCAGGCTACAAAAAAGACGGGATAATAACAAGGGTATTTCCCGCCAGCTTGAACGAGCTTGCAAAGTGTGAACCGGTGTATGAGGTTTTTGAACCGTGGAAAGAAGATATTTCAAGTGTTAAATCTTTCGATGAGCTTCCTCAAAACGCCAAGAAGTACTTAAACAGGATTGAAGAGCTTGTAGGTGTCAGGATTGGCTTAATAGGCGTTGGAAAAGACAGAGAGCAGATTATTGAGAAACTATAGGCTTCAGCACTGAAATAAGCCAATAGTCAAGCCTTGATTAATTTTTGAAACTGTAAAATCCTGAGGGAGCTTCCTTATGGATTTTACAGTTTTATTTGACGTACTCTCAGATTGAATTTCTATTGGTGTCATATAATCAGTTTTTTGAAAAATACCAAAAAAAGTGTTGACAAATAAGAGAATATTAAGTATTATTTATACTTGTGGTCGCAAACGCCACGCCGCAAATTATGACCCATTAGCTCAGTTGGCAGAGCACTTGACTTTTAATCAAGGTGTCCGCAGTTCGAATCTGCGATGGGTCACCAAGTTTCTTTTCAGTTATTTAGTTGAGCTGTCCTTAATGAAAAAATTGATTAAATGATAGCTTGAAATAAAAAAAGATACTTGACAAATTATATAGTCCTAAGTACAATGTATTTTGTCAGTCAGCGGAAGTCAGACGATGTTTTAATAAGGCCCATTGGTCAAGCGGTTAAGACACCGCCCTTTCACGGCGATAACAGGGGTTCGATTCCCCTATGGGTCACCATTGATTTTTTAAATGGCCCGGTAGTTCAGTTGGTTAGAATGCCAGCCTGTCACGCTGGAGGTCGACGGTTCGAGCCCGTTCCGGGTCGCCATTTGAAATTTATCTGCTGATATAAGTCAGCACAAGAGTCCTTTAGTATTAAGCTGAAGGGCTTTTGTTATTTATTATAAAGGAAGATAAAAGTTTAAGGTAATGGCCGTAAGGCATTTATATTTATATATGTAGCAGCAGGTTTGAAGATGTAGAGGTTTACCGGAATAATACCGGTATTCAACCAGGCTTGCTGTTTAAAGTTCTTGATAAAAAGCAGAAAGGGTTATTTCTTGTCTATGGACAAATAAAAGTATTGACATATACATAAATATCGTGTTATTATATGTAAGCAGTTGAGTAAAACATTTGCTTAGATGGTTAGATGTAGTAAATTAGCATGTTTTATGCTGGTGTAGCTCAGCAGGTAGAGCAGCTGACTTGTAATCAGCAGGTCGGGGGTTCAATTCCGTCCGCCAGCTCCAAAGCAAAAGGTATTGAGATAATAACTCAGTACCTTTTTTGTGTTTTAGGAAGTATATAAGAATTACACAAAGAGTCTGCCTTCTTGAGGCTTATATAATGAAAGTTTTTGCCGAATTATTTTTTTATGCCGGTTTCGAACGCAGATTGTATCTGGGTATATTTGCTTTATAAATAAAATAATTGTAAATTATAAAAAAGATGATATTTTACTATTGACTATAAAATGGAAAAGTGATATCTTATAACAGTTAGTTTAAACTAACTGCAAAATACTTTTATCTGTAATTTCCTTTGATAGGGTTTTCACATTGGAAAGTCAGATAACTACCGCTTCCTCAGGAAGCGTTTTTTAAGCAATTAAGTTAGTTTAAACTAACTTGATTATAAGCAGTATACAGCCGGATTTTCAACATAGAAGGCTGACAGGTCAATTACGGTTAAAGCCTCAAACCCAAACTATCGTCCGACATCGTTGGCTTTTAGCCGATAGTAATTGACTTTTGGTAATAATTTATAAATCTGCAAGGGGGAGGACTTATATGCTATTTATTATTGCATTGTGTCTTGCATCGGCTGTTGTTTTTGCAGGACGAAATTTTATAAAAAAACATTCTGTATTGTGTTATATCTCGGCAGCTGTTATTTCTGCCGCTGTTTTTGCCGGAATGGTATCGGGGACCGTATCGGCTTTGCCTGGCTGGGTAAACACATGGGTTTTGACGCTCTTTTCGCGGGGGACATTTGCAACTGCGTTATTCGTAATTGTAATGTATACGGGAGCTCTTCCGAATAATTCAAAGCTAATACGGGTATTGATGCCTGTCAGGGCAGAGCTTTCCATCCTGGCAAGTATTTTGACCTTGACTCATAATGCAGCTTACGGGGTTACTTATTTTAAGATGATGTTTATTAACTCCTCAATGCTAAAGACAACACAATTTACAGCCGGGGTTATAACAATTATTCTTCTTTGCCTGATGATACCTCTGACGGTGACATCCTTCAAATTAATCCGCAGGCATATGAACGGAAAGACATGGAAGAAGCTTCAAAAGAGTGCATATTTGTTTTATGCTCTGATTTATTTGCATGTGATGTTTTTATCGGTTCCGGGGGCAATAAACGGAAATATAAGCTATAGAATTTCAGTTGTCGTATACAGCGTTGTCTTTCTTTTATATGCCGCTATGAGAGTAGAAAAGGCATGGAAAAAAAGAAGAATGCCCGCGGCTTATTCTGTGGTTCCGTACACAACGGCATTGGTTTCATTTGCACTGGTTTGCATTTTTACGTTAAATGTTCCCGGAGCAGTTGCAGGAAGTGTAAGGCAAGAGGAGGATACCGCATTGGCTGTATCAGAATCCGCGCCGTCTGAAGCAAGAGATATTATGGATACATATGAAAATGAAGACGGTAAAAACAATGAAAAAACCCCGCTCAGTTCTGATAATGCAGAGTCTCCCGAAGAGGAGGATAGCAAGGAGCTTGATAAGGAAGAGAACGGTAAGGAAGTACCCTTGACGGAATCAGATTCCGGTGTCAAAAATACAGGAATAAAACAAGATTCCAGAGGAAGTGCTGCCAGTCCGGTGCAGGCTGGTGCTGACAAGGCTCAAAGCAAAACCGGAAAAGCTGTGAAAAATGGTGAGGATGGGGAAACAAGGCCACCGGAAGCAAAAAAACCGGAAGAGAAGCCTTCGGTTTCTGAGGCTGCACCTCCTCCCGCAGTGAAATACAAATATAAAAATGGAAGTTTCAGCGGCAGCGGTGAGGGATATGTGGGACTGATATCAGTAAATATTAAAATCCAGAATGACATTATTAAAGATATTGCAGTGACAAAGAATTCTGAGGATGAGCCTTATTTTTCAGCTGCAAAGGAGCTGATAGGAGATATACTGTCAAAGCAGAGTACCTCTGTAGATACTGTGAGCGGAGCAACCTTCAGTTCAAAGGGAATAATATCGGCAGTTGAGGATGCGCTTAAAAATGCAAAGCAGTAATTATTTTAGTGAGGTGCGGCATAAGAGGTATGCGGAGGTTAGCGTGAAAAAATTTTTAATTATCTGGTTGCTTATTATAACACTGCTAAGCGGCTGCAGCACACAAGCTTCATATTCAGGTGTGCATGAAGAGCCGGTCAGTGAAACCGTCTTTGCTATGGATACGGTGATGCAGCTGACTGCATACGGTGCGGAGGCTGTTGTTATGGATGAAGCAAAAAAACGGATTTTAGAGCTGGAGGGGCTGCTATCCACAACAAATACTGACAGTGAGGTTTATGGCATTAATCAAAAAAAGTCCGGCAGGGTTTCGCCGGATACGGCTTCTCTGATTCAAGCCGGAATAAAATACGGTGATATTACCAACGGGCTTTTAGATGTAACGGTCTATCCTTTAGTCAGGGAGTGGGGCTTCACCACGAACAATTACAGGGTGCCGGATAAGGATTCTATTTCAAGGCTTTTAAAGAACATCGACTACAAAAAAATAAGGTTTAATAAGGCTGAGGCTTCTGTATCCCTTCCTGACGGTATGATGATGGATTTCGGCAGTTTGGCAAAGGGATATGCAGGAGATGCCGTACTTAAAATTTTTTCTGATGCGGGTATAAAATCAGCAATGGTAAATCTGGGCGGAAATGTACAGACTCTTGGAAAAAAGCCGGATGGCTCCTGCTGGCGTGTAGGAATAAAAAACCCTGAGGGTGAAAATTATATAGGCACGGTTTTGATAGACGGCAGGACAGTAATAACCTCAGGGGGCTATGAGCGTTATTTTAAGGATGATAACGGCAAGGTTTACTGGCATATCTTTGACCCTGTAACGGGATACCCGGCAAAAGCAGGTCTTATATCAGTATCTGTTGTGACTGATACGGGAATATACGGAGAGGCTCTTTCTACCTCCTTATTTATAATGGGTATCAAGGAAGCATCTGAATTCTGGCGGAAGCACAGGGACTTTGAGGCTGTATTTATTTCTGAAAAGGGCAGTGTGTATGTAACAGAAGGGCTGCGGGATAATTTCAGCTTTTCTGAGGACTATTCAGGACATACTCTTACGGTAATAGAACAATGAAAAGAACAAAGCTATGGAGCCTGATATTTTTTATGATACTGTTTGGCTCTGCTATTGCATTGCTAAAGCCGGTAAAAAGTAGCGGAACTACAGCAAAAATTTACCGTGACGGAGTATGCGTATATTCCGTTGAGCTCAGCGGTGTAAAAGCTCCTTATACACTCAGATTCAAAGGAGAGAACGGCTATAACACTGTTTTGGTGGAGAATGGCCGCATATGCGTATGCGAGGCAGACTGCCCGGATAAAATATGTGTTCATCAGGGCTGGATTTCAGAGTCGGGAGCGCCTGTTGTCTGTCTACCCAACAAACTTGTCATCAAAATAGAAAAGGGTGCTGCGCAGGATATTGACGGGGTATCCCAATAAAACAGCTGTGAAAGAACTAAATTTTTGTGCCGTAAACTCGGCGTGGGAGTTAATATGAGAACAAAAAGGCTTACAAAAATGTCATTATTAACGGCAATTGCGCTTACAATCTTTATTTTTGAAGCACAAATCCCGGTAATCATTCCTGTACCGGGTGTAAAAATGGGCCTTGCCAATATTATTAATATATATGCCGTATTCGTATTGGGACCGGCAGATGCATTATGTATTTTATTATGCCGTATTTTTTTGGGCAGTGCATTTTCAGGACAGATAATGGTGCTTTTGTACAGCTTGGGCGGAGGTCTGCTGTGTTATCTTGCCATGCTTTTAATGAGAAGATTTTTAACACTGAAGGAAATATGGGTGGCAGGTATCGTGGGGGCTATAGTTCATAATACCGGGCAGATATTGGTAGCGGCGGTTGTAATGAAAACTGTGTCAATATTTTATTATCTTCCGGTGCTTCTGATTTCGGGAATATTTGCAGGATTGCTGACAGGTTTAAGTGCCCAGTTTTTAATTAATCATATGAGCCTCATAGGAAAGATAGACAGCAATGGGGGTGATAAACGGAAAATATTCAAATTAAAAGATTAGTTTATGAGTACTGAGTCTTTATTTAAAAATTAAAAGGAGGAATTAACAGATGAAAATAAAATATATGGCCGGTCTTTTGGCTTTAGCGGTATTACTTACAAGCGGCTTGCCAAAAGCGCAGGCACACAGCTCCAATAAAATATCAGATGTCAGCGGACACTGGGCGCAGGATGTCATGCTGGAGTGGCAGGAGGAGGGCTTGATTTTTGAGGACAGCAACGGAAAGCTGAATCCGGATAACAAGGTAACCAGAGCAGAGTACATAACGTTTATAAACAGAATGCTTAAGCTTGAAGATACTTCAAAAGCTGTTGAAAAGTACAGGGACCTGGAGCTAGGTGCATGGTATTACAAGGAATTCGCAAAAGCACTGTCAGCAGGATATATCAGCGGTTCGGGAGCTGTAATGTCACCGAAGGCATTGATCTCGAAGCAGGAGGCTGTTGTAATGCTTTCAAAAGCAATTGGTATTTCTTCAGATACCGCTGATATGACAATTCTCAATCAGGCGAAGGATGCGGACAAGGTTGCAGGCTGGGCTAAAAATGCGGTTGCCGCGGCAATAAACGGCGGATATGTGACAGGGAACGACGGGAAGCTGGAGCCTCTTGATATAATGACCCGTGCAGCTGCGGTTACTATGCTTAACAGATATTATGCAAATACAAGAACATTATGCTTTTCGGGGAGCTATAGCCTCGGAAATGTTGAAACAGTAGAAATAGCCGGTTCGGGAATAACCCTGTCCGATACAGATGTAAACGGCAATCTGGTAATTGAAGCAGCGGTTGGAAACGGAACAGTTAACCTTGACGGCGTAACTGTAAAAAAGCTTCTCAAACAGAAAAGCCTTGATACAAAAGTGACTCTTACAAACGGCAGCTCTGCTTCAGAAATCATAAAGCCGGACCGCTGGGCCGACGGTAGTTACAGCGGAAAAGCCTACGGGTTTAAAAGCGATATTCAGGTTGAGGTAAGCGTAAAGGACGGAAAGCTGGCAAATATCAATGTAAAGGAACATGGAGACGATAAGCCGTATTTTAATGCGGCAAAGTGTGTTTCAGACAGGATGCAGTCTGAAAATTCCACAGATGTTGATACAGTCAGCGGCGCAACCTTTTCAAGCCGAGGCATCATAAATGCTGTAAAGAACGCACTTGAAACGGCAGTGACAGAAAAGGGCTATAAAATAGCCGAGGCAATGAACGGCGAATATAAGGACGGAACATATACGGGAGTTGCACGCGGGCTTTATGCCGGTGTACATGTATCGGCGGTTATAAAGGATAACAGGCTTGTTGACCTGACTTTGGGTGAACATAAGGAAGACAGGCCGTATGTGGATCAGGCGGCGGAGGGTGTTATAAAGGCTATTCTTGAAAAACAGTCCACAGAGGTGGATACGGTAAGCAGTGCCACCTATTCGAGCAAGGGTATTATAGAGGCAACAGACTATGCTCTCAATCTTGCTTCAAAAAATCCTGCGGCTGAGCCGGAGGAAAACAGAGAAGCCTATTCACTTATTGCAAGCTACGGAGGGGAAGGAACAGCTGATGGTGACAGCTGGTTTTATGATGCGGAGGAAGTAACTGACGGCTATGTGGCGGCAGGTGTTACAATTATAAACGGGATATCAAATGCTATTGTAGCTAAATATGATACAGAAGGAAAGCTTATATGGAAAGAGCTGATGCCGGATTACAGGTTCGGTAATATAATTACTACCTCAAAGGGCCTGTTCCTGACTGGATATAATGATGCTAAAACTGTTTCTAAAGACGGAAAGCAGGAAAGTGACAGAAATGCCGCGGCAATGATGATTTCTCAGGACGGCAAAATTATATGGCAGAAAAGCTATGGTGAGGGAAGCGTAACAGCAAAGGGCAAGGCCAGCAACGATGCATTCAACCAGTATTGGATGTGGGCAGGAAATGCAGTTGAAACCGGTGACGGAACAATTGTGGCAGGAGGAATGTCAGATGCCTCTGAAGGTGTATTCGGAGCCTCTCTTGAAAATCATAACGGAGTTCTGGCATCAATAGATGCTGCAACAGGAGAACTCGTGGCTGTCAAAGTTTTCGGAAGCAATGAGCATGATATGGTCGTCAGCCTTGCGGAAACAAGTGACGGAGATTTAATTGTGGCAGGTGCATCTGCAGGCAAGGATTTTTCCTTCATGAATGGCGGTTGGAGTAAAAATGACTGGGATGCAAAGGTTTATATTATGAAGGTCAGCAGAGATCTTAAAAACGTGAAGTGGACAAAGCTTTACAAGACAGAATGGGAGTCATACCAGTTAAGTGTTGTGGTTGATGCTTCCGATAATATATATACTGCATACAGCTACCGTGAAAAAACACAGGGAGTGAGCATGGTTAAGCTTAATTCCTCCGGTGAGGAGTTATGGCTGAAGGATTACAAATATGATGGAGACAGCTATGTGAGCGCATTGGCAATGGGAGCCGACGGGAATCCATTGCTTACTGTGGAAAGATATACGGGAGAACATGAAAATCAGGTTAAATTCGGTTTGCTGAGTGCCATAAATGAAAAAGACGGATCGGTTGCTTGGGATTTTAAATTCACAACAAATAATGGAGCCTTGCTGTTCAACATTATTCCTTCCTCGGACGGAAGTATTCTTGCGGCAGGTATTGAACAGGATGTCATGGGATATTATCTGGGTGATATAATTAAATATACTCATAAATAATTAAATGCAAGAAAGTCAAATAGGGCTGAACCCCTTCTACCATTGCATATAAGCATATGGGAGAAGGGGTTCAGCCGCTTGCTTTTTCCTGGAGGCTCTCAGGGGTTGAATTATTATTTTTGTACTGCCGGAGGCAATTGATTATTTGAGGATGCATCCGGCTTATGAGGGGGTTATATAAGCCGTTATACAAATTAGAAATTTCTTTGATAAAAGTGTTGACAAGGCAATATAGTCTGTAGTATTATAGTCTACGTGCCAAGCAAGTATACAGACGGTTTGGAGCTGTAAAACCATGAAAGTGACTTGTAGTAAGCATGTCGGAGGCTTCGGTTTTCTGACAATTATACATGGAAGGGTTCCCGAGTGGCCAAAGGGGGCAGACTGTAAATCTGTTGCGTCTCGCTTCGATGGTTCGAATCCATCTCCTTCCACCAGAGAAAAGCCTTGTGCATTCGCGATTACGCTGTGCGCAGGGTTTTTATTTTGTATTAATAAAAAATGCGGCGAAATATGAATGAGATAAAGCTCAATGCACTCCAGCCGCATTAATAATTCGGGCTTAGTATCTGAAGCTCCATCCCGGAAACCATTGAAGAATGCTGGCATACCATCTCGGAACTATCATACCGGATAAAATGGGATAGAAAATTATAAATAAAAGAGCAGTCAAAAGCAAATATGCATATATAATTCTTCTTGCTTTTTTTCCGCCATACTCTGAGAAAATTTTCATAAGATAGACCATGACAATCATTATAAAAGGTATAACTGAAAAATAGTGGTAAATGAAGGTCATCCTGCGTACAACCATCCAGGGGATATACTGGTACAGTGCACCGAATATAGGTACTATCATATATTTGTCTTTTCTTTTTATTGCAAATATTATTCCTGCAATAAGAGCAGGAATGCTGAGCCACCATATAAGGGGATTGCCCATGCATATTATGCTGGAGGTAAGCTTTTCTGCCGCCATTGCCTTAGAACCGAAATACCATATTGGCTTTACCATGATAGGCCATGCCCACCACGGAGAAGAATAGGAATGTTTTATGTTCAATTCATTATGAAAGGTGTACATGTGAACCTGATTATTGAAGAATTCTTTAACACCATTTCCGGGAACCTGCATTACTGAGGCATAGGAAGCAAAGTAAATAATGCTTGGTATGACAAGAAAAAACAATACACATGCTAATGCCGTACGGAAAAAATATTTGCTCCAGAAGCTGCCGAATAAATCTGTACAAAGTCCTGATTTTCTATAGGCTGTATAACAGGCTATGTCATCAAGCTTTGCAATAATAAATATAAGAAATATACCAACTGCAGCATACATTGCAATCCACTTTGTGGCAATACCTATTCCAAAGGTAAGGCCGCATAGGAATAAAGGTAAAACGGATTTTTTAAAGCCCATTTTATAGGATCTCTTCACAAAATAGTCATAAATATAGTAATACATAAGAATTACAAAGAAGGTAACATATACATCAATGGTTGAAATCCTTGTCTGTACAAAATGCATAAAATCAAACATCATTAAAAAAGCAGTGCAGAAAGCATAAAATCTGTTTTTAAAAATTTTAAGGCCGAAAAGATACATTAGGGGAATCATCGCAATTCCGAAAAGTGTTCCGACAATTCTCCACCCAAAAGGATTGACACCGAAAATAAGCATTCCTGCCATTACGAAATACTTGCCCAGAGGAGGATGAGTCCTTTCAAAAGGATTGATTTTATAAATAAAATCAAGAGCTGTCCGTGGGTAGAATACTTCATCAAAATATGTGCTTGTATCGGATTTAGTATAAAAATCAGCTTTTTCCTGTTCGTCGGCTAGGTTTGAAATACTGTAGGCTTTGCCGTCAGGGCTTTGAATAGGTTCAGCGCCTGAATTTTCGTTTGAAGAGGTTATACTTTTAATATTCAAGGGAATATCGGAAGCCTTCTCAAAAACTGCAATTTCGTTAATTGCAGCCCCCGGGCCATTAGGGACTATTTTGATTTTAGAGGCTGTAAATTCTTTAGCAGTTGCTTTCCAGGAATAAAAACCCGTTTTATCAATTGTTTCCAAATCCACATATATATTATCAGCATTTAAATATTTAATCTGAAACTTTGTTCCGTCATATTTTTCTTCATTATAACCTTGATAGAGCATTAATTTTGAAACTTGGGTATTTTTGCCCAAATCGATGATTACACCGTCATCCTTTCCCGATGGTGCCCAGCCTGTTTCAGGGACATTTAATCCTCCGAGGTTATAAATAGCAGGTATCGCATAGAAAATAGCCATTGCCAGCATAATAATGAAATCTTTTTTTGAAAGCTTGAATAATGGCTTTGACTCTTTTTCAGTATCAAGCAAGCCGTAATCGGTGATTATAACGTTATCCTTTTTTATATTTCTGATTCTGATAAATCCCCATGCAAAAATTACAATTAGTGATATTAATGTAACCCCAAACATCATAGTAGCAAATCCGGGTATTTTAATGCCGGATATAAAATTTCTGATAGAATTAAAATTATTAACGAAAAAGTCTTCCAAGGTATTTCCTCCTAAAAAAGATATCAAAAAGTTTAAGCTAATTATAATATAGTGTGAATTACTTTACAAATAATAGTACAAAACAATCTGTTTTTTATAAAGGAGTTTTGTTAAGGCATTTATAAATTGTAAAAAGAAACTGGTGTGTTATAATTATGAAAAGCTAATTTTGAATACAGTTTGGGTTTGAATTTGTTTTAACTTTAGGAGGCTTCAGCCTCAAACCCAAACTATCAGATGATTATATCGTTTATTTAGCCGATAGCAATTGACTTCATAAATATGGTTTTGAGTATTTTTGTTGCTCAAATTGCAAAATAAGCAGATACTAGAAATATAAGATGGCAAAAATATTAGGAATTATAGCCTGAATGATTGTGAAGGTATTGAAAATAATATATGCCTCTGAGGCAGAGGCTCTCCACAGGACGCCTTGCTATAATTTTTGCCGATATTCGGTGTGGAGGTTATGATGTTAACATGGGAACAACTTAATCTGGCGTGTGGGAGCTGCCAGTTATGCGAGCTTGGAAAGCTGAGAAACAATATTGTTATAGGCAAAGGAAATAAAAATGCACCCGTAATGTTTATAGGAGAGGGACCGGGAGAGAAAGAGGATTTGAAGGGTGAACCCTTTGTGGGGGCAGCAGGCCAGCTGCTGGATGTTCTTCTGGATGCGTTAATGTTCAGGTCTGAGGAGTATTATATTGCGAATATAGTCAAATGCAGACCTCCCAACAATAGAGTACCAAGTGACAAAGAAGCCGAAAGGTGTTTGCCTTATTTGAGGAATCAAGTTGCATTGATAAGACCGCGTATAATAGTATGTCTTGGAAGTACGGCAGCAAAATATGTAATCTCAAAAGACATCAAAATAACTCAGATGCGAGGGAAATGGCATGAACAGAAAGGCTGCTGGATTATGCCGACTTTTCATCCTGCAGCACTATTAAGGGATTCGACTAAAAAGGTACCGCTTTTCAGTGATATAAAAGCGGTAAAAGCAAAGCTGTCTGAAATACTTTAGATAAAGGGCCTGTTTTATTTTTCCGTTATATAATTTGTGTGGAGGAATTAAATGCTTAAGGATATAAGAAATGAGCTTGATGCTTTATACGGTAGATATGAAACAGAATATAAGAATGAGGAAATAGTTCTTGGGGATGGCTGTATAGAAAGCCCCTTCGTTATTATTGGAGAAGCACCGGGCAAGGAGGAGGTAAGACTCAGAAAGCCTTTTGTAGGAGCTGCCGGTAAAAATCTGGATGAGTTTATTAATGTGCTTGGTATAAAGAGAGAAAATCTATTTATTACGAATACAATAAAATACAGATTGGGAAAGGTGAATCCCAAGACGCAAAGAATAGTAAACAGACCTGCTACGGTTCAGGACATCAGGAATAATCAAAGGTGGCTTCATGACGAAATAAGCCTGCTTAAACCTCAAATAATAGTTACGCTTGGAAATGTGCCTCTTAAGGCAGTTACAGGCAATTTTAAGGCTTCAATAGGAGATATGCATGGAATACTTCATTCCTGCAATATAGCGGGAAATATTTTTAAGGTATTTCCTTTATATCATCCGGCAAGTATTATTTATAACAGGGCATTAAAAGAGACATATTATCAGGATGTAGTGAATTTAAAGAATGAAATTAATAACATAGTAATAATTTAAATACAGTTGTGTATAAATTATTACTTGGCTTAAATGGAGTAGGAAAATGAAGAAAATAGAGATAATTAAAGATTATTATATGCAGAATAATCAAAAGAACAAGCCGGATTATTTTCTGCTTGGTTGGGAGAGCGAAGATGCTCAGCGGCAGCGCTTTGAAGTTTTAGTCAATAATTTGGATTTACATGGAAAGAAAATTCTTGACATAGGCTGCGGTACAGGTAATTTTCTGCAGTATCTGGAGCAAGGATTTTCGGATTTCAGTTACACAGGAGTGGATATCCTTGAGCATATGATTACAAAAGCGAAAGCTAAAAAATTGAAAGGTACATTTCTTTGTACGGATATATTTAAAGAAAATCCGTTCAGCCATAACGAATTTGATGTGATTTTTGCATCAGGAACCTTCAATATAAATTTAGGAAATAATAAAAAGTTTCTAGTGGATGCTCTCAGATTGTTCAGCTATATTTCTAAGGAAATTATATCTTTTAATCTTTTGGATGAGAAATCTCCAAACAGAGAAAATAACTATTTTTATTCCTCACCGGAAGAAATATGTGATTTAATTAATAACAATTTTCCGGATTTTTTCAAAATAAAGGTTATAGAAGGATATCTACAGAATGATTTTACTGTGGTATGTTATAAATAAGATATGTAATACATCCATCTATAATGATAATTGAAAAAAAATAAAATAAAAGCTACTTTTATGTTGACATATATATATAGCGTATGCTATTATAACTAAGCTGTCACTGAATCAAGCAAAACAGTACCTTATGTAGTAAATTTTGACAAACAAAAATCTACAAAAAGTATTGACAGTTAAGTGTCAGCGTGGTAACATGTAAAAGTCGCTCGGTATTGCCGAGTGATTGCTCAAATAAGTAAAAGCTGATGGTACAGAAAAAGAGTAAATATCAAAGGTAGGTTTACATACGTAAATAACCGGAAATGAAATTTTTATTGTGTAGCATAAAGCTGATATTAATTTGAATTGGACTTTGAAAAGTAAACAGTGACAAGTCTTTCAAATGAAAGACCATGTAAAGGAACTCGAAAAATTCCAAAATCTATAAAGTAGACTAAAATCCACGAGTAGATTTTAAAAATTGAGTAACTTGCGAACTTTACAACCTGGTTTTTGGAAACAAGAACTAGAAATAAAAGTCAGCAATTTTAATGAGCTAATAAACATGATAACTTTTGTTATCGTGTCAAATTTTCAAATATTAATTTGAGAGTTTGATCCTGGCTCAGGACGAACGCTGGCGGCGTGCCTAACACATGCAAGTCGAGCGGTCTCATGTTTAACACTGAATATTC
>NZ_QKMR01000019.1 GCF_003208175.1 Ruminiclostridium sufflavum DSM 19573
CTATTAGACCTTATGTCACAGGCAGGAAAAACTGGCTCTTTGCCGATACGACCCGTGGAGCTAAAGCCAGTGCCCTTGTATACAGCATGATTGAGTCTGCGAAAGCGAATCAACTCAACCCATATATGTATTTGGTATATCTACTGTCAAAATTGCCGGGCTTGAAAGAATTAACGCAAGAATCTCTGACACCCTATCTGCCATGGTCACCCGAATTGCCATCATGGTGTCATAAAGACTCAAGCAAGACACCCCAAGATTAAGCGCTTACTGTTGTTCCACACGTTTGGAGGTAAGGATTGCATTCACTACCTGATATGTATTACTGCCAATTCGCTCTGCCCATTTAAGAAAGCGATCACCGTTCCATTCTAGATACTTCTGGTGATCTTGCGGCATATGCTCCACAATGGTGTCATACTGTCCCTTGCGTCCATAAAGACGTCTGTGGGAAGCAATACGGTTATGATTGTAGAAAATTTCAATTGTTTTGTCTGTTACCCTTACATCAACCTTCCGTTTGATATATTCAAATGGAACCGAGTATAGCATTCCGTCATACGATATGTGATAATTGAACTGAACGGTGGCTTGTTTCCATTCCGCCAGTTCGTAAGGGGTAGCAGGTAATAATGCCAGCAATGGCAGTTCTTCGTCGCGGAAGAGTTCCAACCGGCTGCCCTCTTTCTTTTGAAAAGGCTTTGAGTTGAAATCTTCCAGTTTTCCCCAGATGGCTCTGTTTAATTCAGCCAGGGTGAAAAACTGTTCATTGCGTAATGCAGCTGTAATCCAGGTGGAGATATTTCCAACAGTTCCTTCTGCATTCGGCTTATCTTTGGGTGCCCTAACACGGGCAGGGATGATGGCTGTTCCATAATGCTCCGCCATCTCGTGGTAGACAGTGTTTACCTGCTGGTTGTACCATCCACCGTTATGTATCACGGCTGTCTTGCAGTTATCAGGTACAAGGATTTTGGCTACACCACCAAAGTACTGGTACATATGGACATGAGCAGTAATCCATGCCTGCTGTCTCTCATTGATGAAAGCTTCCACATAGGCATACTGACTATAGGTCATGACACCAACAAAAATGTAGGCATTGATGACTTCGCCAGTATCCGGATCAATTATCCGTGCAGGATCTCCAGCCCAATCAACTTCTACTTGTTCACCAGGTTTACGGCTGATGTGCATGGTGGCACGGCGTTTCTGCTCATCCTGTTGAATGTAATAGCAGAATTGTGAATACATGAGCGGCTCCTCGCCATTTAAACGGCATTCCTCCATGTATTCTGCCCACAGGAGCTTTTTACTGACTCCATTACGGAGTAGTTCTTTGCGGATGTAGGCAAAATCCGGAAGCCTTTTGGTGCCGGCATCTTTGCCTTCTTTAGGAAACAAAAGGTTATCCAAAGCCTTGTCTGTCATACTTTCATTCAGCGGCCATGCAAGATTTAATTCTTTCGCACGATGTTGAACTTTGACGACAGTTTTCTGTGCAACACCACAGCTTTGCATGATGTTGCGTTGAGTAAATCCAAGGCTGGTAAGCCTTATGATTTCTCGGTAATTGGTCATAATAGTGACCTCCTTATAATGGTTTTACATCTTGCGATGCATTATTCCATTATAAGTTTTATATAAACTGATTTCCGACTATCGGAATCATGATTTCTTAGTAATTGGAATGTTGATTTCCATACACCGGACAGGTGATGGATTTTACTCCGGAATACTCAGCTGGTGGAAACCGATTAGCATTTTATTGTGCCTTTTTACAGTAATGGCGTTCTATTTCTACAAGCTCTGGCTCAGCCTTTACTTCGGCAGTTACCTCAGCTTCATTAAACAGATTGAACTGATCGTATTGGCTTTTCTCACTGGATGCACCAAATTGATGATGCTTCGCAAGTTTTACCCGCTCCATAAACCATTATACTTTCTGAGAAAGTTGCACAATTTGTTCTTTCATTGATATGTATTCAGATTTGGTAATTGTAACTTTTTCTTCGTTTTTCATATTCATATTACATCATGAAAGCCCAGTTAAATCCATAGTTTCTACTATTTTAGTTCTATTTTATACAATGGCATTTGCTTTTACTTCCTGCTGTTTTATTTTTTGTGTAAGACGGGGACTGCCTAATAAGTATTCCATTTCTTCGGATGTAAGCATCATGGTTTGCTCATCTCCAGCTAAAGACCATTTGAAATGTCCCTTCTCCAGTTGCTTAAAGTGCAGCAAAAAGCCATCTCCATCGCATTCTAGAATTTTTAACCGATCGCGATTCCTATTACAGAATACAAATAACGTCATACCGAACAGATCAAGCCTAAAAATACCTTCAACTATTGCAGCCAGCCCGTTTATTGACTTACGCATGTCTGTATATCACAGCAAGGTATATTCGTCTGTCTCTTATGTTCAACATAGTTTCAATGCCTTGCATAGACGTATAAATGCTGTTTCATTAAAGCTACAGGTACAATAACTGTAAAACCTTTAATTTTTACTTGTATTTCAGGTACCACTGCTAAGGATGTCACTTTTGCCCTTTTGCTTTCTGCCATTGGTTCTCTATGCAGAAATGAGTTTTTCTTTGGAATAAGTCCTATTTTTTAACTTGCTAATCCTATCCGACATAGTAGAGAGGTTAATATCATTCTCTTCACACCACGCTTTCAGTGTCTTACCACACATTCGTTGCTGTTCAACCCATTCCTTGTCCGTCTGTTTTGCTGAGCCCATATATTTCCGTCTCCTTGGTATCAGTTTAAAATGCTTCGAAACATCATGTGTAGGTGTCGAAATTTTTGACGCTTACTCAGAAATGGAGAAGAACGGCACTTGATTTGCGAAGTGCTTGCTGGCTTTTTCATACTTCCTCCTGAAAAAGGGCATAAAAAGCCAGAAATAACACTTCTGTTACTCCCGGCTTTTCCGCCCTTATTTTACTTCTTCTCAATCAATGTTTGCAACAGATTCTCTCTTACCTCAGGTTCAAATTCCAAATTATTCAGTATAGTCTCTATATCTTCAAGATTATCAGAATCAGCATATTTCTCTTCAATAAATGATCTATCTATTAATCCATCTCTAATTAAAGATGAGTAGCCCTTTTCAATATAGGTCTGCTTACCATTTAATTTGGCCAAATATAATAACACTATTCCTAATTTACACCCCGAAGTAATATAATTATGTTCAAACTTCTTACATGGTTTCCAACCCAGTTCTTTTTTTACAACTTCCATAAATTCCACTGGTTTATACTCAAAATATTGATAGTAATTTATAAAACTTGCATCTGGCATCTGGAAGAATGGTAATAAATCCTCTCTGCCTATACTTTTTACATATTGCTGAGTATCTTCCATCATTATTGTCAATTTGTTACTCAGGTTTCTTTGATACATAATCCTTTTGGGATCAGTTTCTATTGACTCTGCTTCCCCATATACATTAATTTGCTCTGGGTCATATCCAGTAAAAACAAAAGGAATATTAAAAGCTTTTGCAAAGTCCGAAGCCACTTTTTTCAAATAAACTCCACATAAATAACATATCTGGCTACAATCATCCTGATGTAACCTTTTATCAGTAAAAAGAAATTTATAATATGAGATTACATCTTTAAAACTCGGTTTAAATGTAACCAATTGGATACCTAACTGAGTTGATACACTTTTTGAAGTGATAAATGTATCTTCGTACTCAAAACCGTTGTCTATAGTAAGAGCAAGTAGGTTTAGATTATAATCGCGTTTTAATCGCAAAGCAAGATAAGTACTATCTTTGCCTCCACTAAGCATAATCAGCCCATCATAGTTATATTTCCCTTTTACTTTATATATCATCTCCTCAAATATTTTTTTTCTTTCTTCAAACGACATAGCCTTAGTTTTTTCCTTACTTTTACATAAGTTACAGATTCCATCTGAACCAACAATAATGAAATTAGTTCTGTCTTCCTGAATTAAGCAATGTGAACATGTTTTTAACATAAAAAATCAATCCTTTCAATAATATAAAAATTAAATATATACATACTCAACAGCCTATTTTAAGGCTTTTCAATAAAACCACATTCATTAAAATAGTCAAAGTATTTTTTGATAATTTCTTTATTAATTTTAGGGCATTCTATTCCTGAGCCCTGCAAGCCTTGTCTAACATTGTCCGACATGTATTTTAACACTTTATGAGGATCATATTTCTCAGCTGCTTCAAATACTTCTGCAGGTATTTCAGAAAGCTCACTTTTAGATTTCATCTTCTCTTTTAGTTGCTCTTTCCACTTATTAATTGGTACTATTTTTATTGGATAACCAAGTGATGTTATCCAGCTTGCCAATTCACTTATAGAAAAAGTATACGGGGATACCATATTGAAATTATTATTCATAGAGTTGGCTTTAGTAGATAGATAAACAATTGTACTGCTTACATAATCTACTGGCATCCAATTATAAAAAACATCTTTATTTGGAATTATCCCTGATAACGCCATACTTCTTATTGTTTTACATGCAAAATCACCTGTATTCCATACACCAGTTACACTGTTACCAGACACCGTATCAGGGCGGTAAATAGTAATAGGAAGCCCCTGTTCTCTAGCATTCTGAACAATTTTTTCTGCAACCCATTTACTCTGAGTATACCCAATATTATTTTTTAGGCCTTCGTTTTGAATAAGCTCTGTATCGTCATTAATTGCTATGACTTGACCTGATTTATCTTCCGGCAGATAAATATTATCATATACAGAAATCGTAGATACATAATGTATTGGTTTGATTTTTGATCTTGCAGCCAATTTTAAGATTTCAATGGTTCCCAAAACATTTGCCTTCTTTAATACTGAATATGGATATACAAAATTAACAAATGCCCCATTGTGAAATATTATGTCAATACTAGTTGATAGCTCTTCAAATTTCTGTTCTGTAAGACCCAGTAACGGCTTCTCTAAATCCCCGATTACAGGTACAATCCTTGTCATTATGTAATTCTCACAGAGCAGTTGTCTCTTTATTGAATTTTCAATCTTTCTCAGTGCAGCAGCATCGTCTTCTGCCCTTACGAGACAATAGACATCAGCTGATTTATATGTTTTTAAAATATCAATAAGGAGATTTGTTCCAATACTTCCTGTTGCCCCTGTTAAGAGAATTCTTTTTGGATTAAACCAATCTGAACCAAGTTTCCCCTCTATTCTTGCCTCTTCTTCAAAGTCAATATTCATGGCATCCTGACTCTGACTTTCATCAGCTACAGCACTCTTTCCATCAATTATTTTAGCCAGATGTTGAATAGTTGGATTAACCAGTAACTCTGTAAGTGGTATCCTAAAATTAAGTTCTTTCTCTATTTTATCTATTAATTTAATTGCGATAAAGGAATGCCCTCCTACACTGAAGAAATCATTGTTAATACCGACCTTTTCAATCTGTAGAATATCCTTCCATATTTCTACAAGCTTTCTTTCTGTATAATTACGTGCTTCAGTATAATCTCTTACGCTTTCCTTTATTGATGCATCAAGTCCTGGAAGTGCATTCCTGTCTACCTTACCATTTGAATTGAGAAGAAATTCATCAACTTTTATAAATACAGACGGAACCATATATTCAGGAAGTTTATTTCTCATAAAAGCGTGTAGTTCCTCAAGTCCTATGGTGTTATTAATATTTTCCGTATAATATCCTATAAGTATGTTTTCTCCTGATTGATCCTTTTTTGCTAGAACAACGGCTTCTTTAACCATAGGATGTTGTGATAAAACAGACTCTATTTCTCCGACTTCTATTCTTAATCCCCTGATTTTAACCTGATTGTCTATACGTCCCAAGAATCCAACGACTCCATTCGGAAGGTAATATGCTAAATCTCCGGTTCTATACATAAATGCTTCCGGCTTCGAAGGATCAAGGTCTTTCTTAAACGGATTCCTTACAAATTTCTCTGCTGTTAATTCAGATCTGTTCAGATATCCTGCTGCAACCCCCTTGCCACCTATACAAAGTTCACCTGCTATACCAATAGGAGTTGGATTAAGTTCCTTGTCAAGTATATAAAGCTCTGTATTTGGAAATGGTCTCCCAATAGGTACAAACCCTTGACTATCATCCTGAATTTTATCACAATCAATAAATGTACTATCAATTGTCACCTCTGTAACACCATAGGCATTAATAAATCTTGTACCTTCAATAAAGTATTCTTTAAACTCAAAGTATTCTTTCATATTCCAGCTATCAGAACTTATTACAAGTGCTTTCATGCTATCAATTATTTTGTTTGCTCTTTTCATATACTGAACTAGATGTCTTATAACAGCAGGAACGAACTCCGCAAATTCAACCTTCTCTGTTTGAATTATATTGTAAAGCTGCTCTGGATTCAATAAATATTCACGAGGGCAAAGAACCAGTTTGCCACCTGAGCAAAGTGATCTTATAAAGTCACCTACAAAAACATCAAAAGTGAAGTTTGCCATCTGTAAATGAGTTTTACATATATTCTCAAGCAAATAACCTTCTTGATATCCATAGAATATATTTGTAACACCTTCATGTATGATTTTTACTCCTTTTGGGGTTCCTGTAGAACCTGAAGTATAAATAACATATGCAAGGCTGTACTTAGGTATTTGAACATTAAGGTTTTTATTGTCATATTTATTTAGTATAGGAAATATTTTGTCAATCTCTACTATACTTATATTATTTCCTTTAAAGTCTGACGCAAACCTCGTTTCAGTTAAAACTGCTCCTGCATTTGAATCTGATAAAATAAATTCCTTTCTGTTAATTGGATACTCTGGGTCTATAGGTACATATGCAAATCCGGCTTTGAATACTGCCATAACTGAGATAACAAGTTCAATTGACTTTGTAAGACAAATGCCAATAATACAGTGATTTTCTCCCACCACCTCACGCAGATGGTTTGCCAACTGGTTTGCTTTAGTATTCAGTTCATTATAAGTAATTGTTCTCCTTGTACCATGCTCATCTCTGCCCACAACAGCAATTTCATCAGGTTTCCTTAGTGCATGTTCTTCAAACAGATTATGAATATGCTTATCCTCATCAAATGATACTTCTGTATTATTCCATTTTTTAATAACAAGTTCTCTTTCCTCAGAGTCAATAAAGTCATATGATATTATTTTCTTATCTGGATCGGAGATTATATGTCTTAACAGCATTACAAAGTGGGTTTTAAACCTTTCAATTGTGCTGTCATTGAATAACTCTTTATTATACATTATATGGGTATCAATATAATCTTCTTCCTCCATCATCTCAAAATCTATATCAAATTGCCCTTCCTGCTGAGGTATTTCAAAAAACTCTATGCCAGAGTTTATGCTATTTTGCTTGGACGTCATAAGTTTACTTATAAACTGAAAAGTCACTTGGAATATAGGAGATATTCCTGCATCCCTTACTGGATGTAATTTTTCACAAATCGCCATAAATGGGTAATTTTGGTGCTCTAATGCTGAGTATACAGTTGTATTTATCTTATTTAGCAAGTCTCTAAACGTTGGATATCCTGATAAATCTCCTCTTATTACAATTAGATTTATAAAATATCCGAATGTATCATTATACTTATTTCCCACCCTAGCATTTGCAGTAGTTCCCACCAGTATATCTTCCTGCCTTGAATACCTGTACAATAATACCATAAATGCAGTAAGCATTATTGTATATAATGACTTTCTTTCTTTTTTTGCAAACTCTCTGAATTCACTTGTAAGTTCTCTATCCACAATAAATTTTTTTGTTGCACCTATTTTTGTCTGCATGGGCAAGTGTGGTCTATCCTTGGTCAAATTCAATACAGGCAGTTCTCCGCCAAGATTCTTTTTCCAGTAGTTCCACATATCTTCGTTGTTAAGCATCTCATCCTGCCATGAAACATAGTCAAAATATTTAAAGTTAGGTGTTACCTCTGGAATATTTTGTGGATTTTTCAAAAGCATTTCGTAAAAGTCCCATAGATCCTTTACAATTATTCCTGTAGACATAAAATCTGTAATAATATGATGAATATTAAACATTATCACAATATCATCTTGTTTTATTTTAAATAAAGTAATTCTAAACGCTGGCATATTCTCTAAATCAAATGCAATATTGTACTCTTTTTTATTCTCTTCAATGAGCTTGTCCTCGCTCCAGTTTGAGGCATCCACAATCTTTATTGTTGGTTTATATATTTCATGTATAATCTGATATGGATTCCCGTCTTCTATTGTAAAGGTAGCTCGCATTAACGGGTGTTTGATTATTATTAAATCAATGGCACGACTGAATACCTCAATGTTCAAATTAAATTTAATTCTTACGTGGTAAGCAGTATTATACGCACTACTCATTGGGTCGGTCTTGTACTCGAAGTAAATTGATTTTTGACCGTAGGATAACGGGTAATACATCTTTTCTTTTTCCACATATTGTTCTTCAGCATTTTTTTCCACTTCTTTTATTTCGTTGTTTATCTCGGTATTTTCATTTTGCTCTATAGCAAATGACGGATCTCTTTTTTGTTCATATTCTACGGCTCCGCACATAAAGCTATGAATGTATACATTCTCTAATTCAATATTGAAGTCCTTATAAATGCTTTCAAAATTCATTCCACCAATTGGTACCAAACCCATATTGAACTCCGACTGCCTATCTAGTAAGACCTGTCCAATGGTGCCTGCTTCAATTTCTGCATAGTTTACATATTCGTCACCAAGAAGGTTCTTGTTTTCCCCATTATTTAATACAAGGAAGATGAAAAATTTCGCTTCCTTGCTTATAGCTATGTTAAACGGAGTATGACATTTGCTTATTGGCTGAGAAAGTGTATCATTTATCTTTATTAATTGATTTTGCTGAGCATCATACTTATATATTCCTTCTTCAATGGACTCTACACCACATTCCTTTATATAAAGAAATATATCCAATCCAGGTACAATTGCAGGGGATGTATATAGCCCTTTGTACCCACTATTTACTTGTTCTTTCCTTAATAAAGATAACAACTTTGAGAAGTCTTCAAAAGGAACTGTTTTATCTATATAGTGTCTCTGACTAGAACGTAATATATAATTGCTGTGTTCTACATTACATAATGCCAATTCAATGCTTTCATCAGTTTCCTGAAATTTTCTGATGTGCATCTGTTGCTTTGTCAACAAAACAAGTTCCTTACGGCTTAGAATATTAAACTTTCTCTCTCTTTGAATTTTTAACAAACTATCTATAGTATCAAATTCTGTCTTTCCTGTGTAATGCTTGTGTAGACTATTTTTGTAAACATTGTCTATTAATTCTGATCCATCAAAACAGGTTTGATCATTGTGATAATCAACATACCCTCCCATTAGAGAGAAAACAAACATATGTCCAGAGTCTAATTTAAAATATTGCTCAATCTGCTTAAAATCAAGACCTATTGTAGGATATAGACCTATATTGAACTGCGACTGCCTGCTTAATAAAAGCTGAGACATGTAACCTGTATCAATTCTTGACAAACATGCACTATAATCAACATAAACAGGCTTTACTGCATTTAACTGTGCAATAAAGAAAACCATGAAGCTACAGTGTTCAAAGATTGGCTGGTTAAATACATGGTTTGCAGAATTACCAATCTCAATATTTTGCGAGATAGGGAATAATCTATGAAGCAATGTATTGTAATAATATGTTCCTTCAACAAGTCCTTCTACAGCATCTTTTTTAATGTAGACATAGGTTTGTACACAGTTTCTTCCTCCCGCTGAAGGATATAAATACTTTGATTCACCCTTAACCTTCTCCATCTTCAATAGTCCGAGGAAGTTTGAAAAGTTTTCAAAGGAAATCTGCTTATTTTCAAAATCAATTGTGCTTGAGGACTTAATAAATACGTCCTTCCTAAAGTTTGGCTGTCCAAGAGAGATAGCAACTTCAAGATTATTGAGGCTCTCTTTTTCAACATCACTTCCTATAGATGAATTCGACTCAGAAGTTGAACAAACAACTTCACTCATTTGCGTATCCTTTAAGTATTTAACCACATCCTTGATAGTCGGAGTTGACAAAAATACCTCTACAGGAATTGATACTCCATATCTATCGCTCATTATTTGTGTAATAGTCATTAACGTAAGAGATGTAGCTCCCAAGTCAAATATATCATCATTCTCACTTATTTCTTCAGTGCTCTCCAGTGCCTCTTTAAAGATTGCTATCACTTCACCTAGCAATTTTACATTATCATCTACATCCATAGTAGCTTCAATATTGTTGAGTTCCTCTTTTTCAACGCCACTTTCTATAGATGAATTTGACTCAAGAGTAGCACAAACTTCTCCACTCATTTGCATATCCTTTAAGTACTTCACAACATCCTTGATAGTCGGAGTAGACAAAAATACCTCTACTGGAATTGCCATCCCATATCTCTCGCTTACTATTTGTGTAATAGTCATTAGCGTTAGCGATGTGGCTCCCAAGTCAAATATGTCATCATTCTCACTAATTTCTTCAGTGCTCTCCAGTGCCTCTTTAAAGATTGCTATCACTTCACCTAGCAATTTTACATTATCATCTACAACCATAGTAGCTTCAATATTGTTGAGTACCTCTTTTTCAACGCCACTTCCTATAGATGAATTTGACTCAGGAGTAGTACAAACTTCTCCACCCATTTGCATATCCTTTATGTACTTCACAACATCCTTGATAGTCGGAGTTGACAAAAATACCTCTACAGGAATTGCCATCCCATATTTCTCGCTTATTATTTGTGTAATAGTCATTAGCGTTAGCGACGTAGCTCCCAAGTCAAATATATCATCATTCTCACTTATCTCCTCGTTACTCTCCAGTGCTTCCTTAAAAATAACTATTATTTCGGGAGTTATGTCTCTAAACTCTTTTTCTTGCTTGTTATCTTCTTTTTTTAACTCCATATCTACAGGCCAAGGCAAAGCTTTCCTGTTTAGCTTTCCATTCTCCGTTAACGGAAACTCTTTAACAGTAACGATTATATTAGGAACCATATAATCTGGCAATTTGTTTCTCATATAATGTCTTATATCTTTTAATAGTGGCTCTTCACTACTTGAAGGTATAATATATGCAACTATCTTAGGAACATCAGTATCTTTATCCTGTACTTCAACAACAGCTTCCTTAATTAATTCATGTCCCAGCAGTGCATTTTCTATGTCACCTAGTTCTATTCTGAAACCTCGTATCTTAACCTGAAGATCAATCCTGCCCAAATACTCAATGTCACCATTAGGCAGAAACATACCCGCATCTCCAGTTTTATATAGTCTGTCAGATTTATTATTTGAGAAGGGGTTAGAAATAAACTTTTCGCTTGTCAGCACTGGACGATTTAGATATCCTGATGCAAGCCCCGCTCCTCCCACAAATATTTCTCCTGGTGTTCCTGTTGGCACTTTATTCAGATTTTCATCAAGTATATATAACTGTAAATCAGGTATTGGTTCTCCGATAACACTAGCCTTACAATCCTTATCACTCATAGTAATAGGGCGATATGTGACATGAACGGTAGTTTCAGTTATTCCATACATGTTCACAAGCTGAGGTACCTTATCACCATGGCTGCTAAACCATGGGCGAAGACACTGTAAATTTAGTGCCTCACCCCCAAAAATTATGTATCTCAGAGCAAAATTTGAACTCTTTCCAAGCTTATTCTCAGCAAGCATGAACTGTCTGAATGCTGTAGGCGTCTGATTAAGGACTGTTACCTTTTCCTCTACAACTAACTTATAAAACTCATCAAACATTCTGCTTATATTATATGGAACTATAACAAGGCGTCCTCCGTATAACAAAGCACCCCATATTTCCCAAACAGAAAAATCAAAGGCATATGAATGAAACAACGTCCAAACATCCTTATCGTTGAACTTAAACCATTGATATGTAGACTCAAATAAACGCACAACATTATAATGAGAAATCAAAGCTCCTTTTGGCTTTCCTGTTGAACCTGATGTATAAATAACATATGCGATATCGCTTAATTTTACATTAATCTGAAGGTTTTGATTGCTTTCCATATCTACTTTTAACTTGTCTCTATCCATACAAATAATTTCCATTTTGTTACTTGTGGAAATCTTGCATAAACATTTCTCTTGGGTTATTAACACAGGTATTTGAGAATCGTCTATTATTAATTCAAGGCGTTCCTTTGGATAATTCGGATCAAGTGGAATGTACGCGCAGCCACTCTTTAATACACCAAGTATAGCAACAATCATTTCTAGGGATCTCTCCATACAAATACCAATAAGTTTCTGATTTGCAACATTAAACCGTCTTAAGTAATGTGCAAGCTGATTTGCCCTATTATTAAGTTCTCCATACATCATGTTTTGCCCATTAAAGGTTAGTGCAACTGCATAAGGATTCTTCTGCGCCTGTTCCTCAAATATAGTGTGTATGCATTTAAACTTAGAATAGTCCAGATCTTTTTTCATTAAAGCCGTATTATCATCTATAACGGAAGTATAAGTCATTTTTGTTTTCAAGTCATCCCATGAAGATGTATCGTCTGCTAGTGATTTTAAAACTTCTTCATATTTATTAAACATTTCTTCAACTATACCGTCCTGAAATACGGAAGCATCGAAATCCCAATATATCAATAGTGAATCACCCTGTTTATAGCTCATGTTATCTAGGTATACTCCCGGTGTTAATGATATCCCGTAACCTAACGAAATATCAGAGCCTAGTTCTATACCGTCATCTCCAATACTATTTGTAAAAACAACAGGTAGCTTTAAACTTTCATGGTTTACGTTTTGAAGCATTTTTTTCCGTAACTGGTTTAATCCGCTTATAATCCCATGTCCAAGATCATTATGTACTATTTCCTGATAACATCTTGCCTTCTCAACAAATGAAAGGCTGGAATCACTTGTTACTACCCAGCTTAAAGAGGTAAATTCACCAATAAGCTTATCAATGTCAGGATGCATTGGAATACGGTTCCAGTCAACAAATACGGTTGTAAACGGCAAGGTTTTACTCCACATTGCTAAAACTTCCGTATACGCAGTAAATAATAATAATCCAGGATCAATAGCTAACTCCTGAGCCTTTCTTTCAAGCTTCTCCCAATTATTTATTTTCCCTTCTATTCTACGATGTACTGCCTGTCCGACTTTTTCATCTTTATAAGGAAGCATAGGTCCCGATGGCATTGTATCAAACTTTTCCTTCCAATAATCAGCTATAGACTTACATTCTGGTGCATTTTTTAAACGATTCATATATTGAATGTAGTCACAAAATGATATCTCTGGTTTTTGTATCTCATAGCAAGGATTTTTATACATCATAAATAGCTGTTTATATAGAAGTAAAATACTCCGTCCGTCAGCAATAAGTGCATCAATTGTAAAATGTACTCTTGACCTATTGTTTTTCAAGGTTGAAACTGTTAAATCATAAAGAGGCCATTTGTTTAAATCAAACCTCTTTTCTAGCTTATCCTTCCTGATTTCCTCCAATTGAACATCAATATCTGAATTTTGTCTTAAATCTTTTACTTCAATTATGCATTCAGGAACTTCATCAAGTATTTGCTGAGAGCCTTTACCGTTAATAACTGTTCTTAGCATATCGTGAATTTTTATTAGACGGTTAAATGCTTGCTGTAATTTTTGAACGTCTAATTTTTCAATATCAAACTCCTGATATGCCATACAACTCTCTTTGTTTTGAATATGTCCAAAAGCATTTGCCTGTTGCATATCCGATAGCTGGAAGCTATCATTTTTACTTACCTGTTCTTTTTTGAAAGGTATTTCATTGACATATTTGTGGAGAAGCTTATTATCCATCCGAATGTAATCAATTAACGATGCCTTCTCCCACATATCACCACTTGTTGCAAGTGTACAAATAAGTCTTATGTACTCTTTAAACATTTTTTGGGCTACGCCATCCTCAAAATACTCCTCTACTATATCCCACATTATATAAAGGCTTCCAAACTTCTCGTGTACTTGATGGTCAAGGCATACCTGCGGTGTTTGAGAAATAGAATAAGTTGCTTTTTCAAGCCAGCTATCTTGTGCATTCTTTCCTGCATTGTTAAGCATACTTGTAAAAACAACAGGGACAGAAAGGTTAGGAACTTTTTTATCCCTTACCCTTAGTTCACGCAAAGCCCTTATTCCGCTTACACTGCTATGGTCTAGATCCTCCCATAACTTTTGCTGATAGCATTTTACCTTTTCTTTAATAGTATACTTGTCAATATCCTCTATAGCAAAAATATTAGTTGATACAAAAGGTCCCACAACTTTATCGATATTTCTATTAACAGGTGGACGGTTGAAGAACGTAACAATTATTGAAAAGCTTGATTCGCTACTCCAATAATAAAGAAGCTCACTAAAGCACATTAATAACATCGAAGTATTAGATACTTCAAGCTTTTGTGCTATAGCCTTTAAACCATCCCAGTACTTCTTATCAATTACTTCTGAATATCTTTTTCTGGTAAAATAGCTTTTCCCCTGTTCTTTGGTTGGATTGCTCTTGTATGGAAGAGATGGCCCCCCAGGCAATTTTGCATATTTATTCATCCAGAATTCAAGGTCTTTTTTATATTTTGAAGAAACCTCTCTTTCTTTCTGAATTTTTACATAATCCCTAAAGTTAAAGTCCAGCATCGGAAGTTTAAACTCTGGGTTCTTGTACAGGTTATACCACTGATTAAATATCAAAGAGAGGCTGGAGCCGTCTACTATCCATTCATCCATACTAAAATGAATAATATTCCTGTCATTATCCAATACTGTAATACAAATCTCAAAGAGAGGCCATTGATTGACCTCATATAGCTTATGAGACAGTTTATTTCTTATACTGTTAAAATGCAGTTCAATATCCTCTGGACTTTTCTCCCTCATATCGTATACAACAAAATCATAATTAGGGATACTCTTTTTAATTCTTTGTTTTCTGTCAGGAAGTATTACTACCTGAAGCATTTCATGGTAATCCACAAGTCTGTTCCACGTTTCATTTAATCGCTGTATATCAAGATTTTCTTCTTCAAACTCAAAATAAACATGACACCCAACATTATCAAAGCTTTTGCCAAAGTATTTTCCTACTGAAAATGATTCCTGTATATCTGTTAAAGGAAACGGGTTATATTTTTCCACAGTTTCTAAATCCGCTACATTTAGATTATCAAGAATTTTCTTTGCATCCTCTGACTTATTTTCTTTTATTAGAGTTCGTACCTTTTGCAGGTATTTTCTCTTTTCCTGATTTGACAAATCATAGAAGTTTATGCTACTCATTTTTGACCCTCCCATAGCCCTATTCTTTTTGCAACATCCTAAAGATATTGTCTAATTCGCTTCCAGATATATTGCTGAGATCATGCTCCGAGTTTATAAAATCATTAGTACTCCTGTATCTCCTAGTCCAATTGATATCTTCTTTAAATCTGCAAAAATCTTCGCTGTCTTTTACTTCCACACAAGATGTATCCGTTTCATAACCAATAGAACTTTCAAGATTGCTCTCCTGCATTTTTGAAATAATTGCATTCTTTATATTCAAAAGTTCTGGCTTGATAAATATATTCTCTGCTAGTGAATCAATGCTTTTGCTCTGTGCTAGCAAAGCCATAGGAACTTCAGCATCAAATTCATTTTCCAAGTCACTTTTTAGTTTTATAGTATTGATAGAGTCAAAACCCATTTCTGCAAGTTCCCCATCTAACTGTATACTCTCAGGCTCTATCCCAAGCAGTAAACTTATCTTTTGAAGCAAATACCTCTTTATAGTATCTTCACCACTTGCTTCAGCTATAGATACTTTTGAAATAGTGTCTTTGTCTTCCTCAACAACAGGCTTTATATCTGTTTTTTGATTTGCCGCCCAGTGAATCTGCTTGTTAAAACAATATGTAGGCAATGAAATCCTAAATCTCTTTTCCGACATATATAACTTCTTCCAATTGATTTTCGCCCCTGAAACCCATAAGCTAGCAAGATCGTTATACTTTTTGTTTTCGAGAGCTGTATCTATCAACTTGCTATCTTCGTTATCATCTTCAATCAAATCCCTATTTTTATTTTTTATTTTTCCAATATATATATCCGAATAACTACTGATATTATCCGTAACAAATCCTACACACTTATTGATCAAGTCCTGAACATCATATACAACCATTGCAACTCTTTCATCCATTTCTTCCCTTGTAAGCTGGAGAGTATAGGCTATATCCCTCAGATTGATATCAGTATTTAATTTTATATATTCTGCAGTCTGTTCTACTATCTCAAATAGGCTTGTCTTGTTTTTTGCAGAGAATACTACGACAACAGGCTCTTTGTTGTTGTCAGCTACCATTGTTCTTTCATATTCCTCCAGAATAATGTGTACATTTACCCCACCTGCACCAAAAACATTAACACCTGCATACCTTGGAAGTATTTTACCGTCTTTATCAGTTATCCTATCCCAATGTTTCTTTTCTCTTGTAATATAAAATGGTGAGTCCTCCAATTTAAGGAAAGGATTAACCTCTTTACAATGAATACTAGGTGGCAATGTCTTATATTTCATTGCCAGTACAACTTTTAATATACTCGCAATACCTGATGCGGCTTCCAAATTTCCTATATTTGTCTTTACTGAACCAAGTCCACAGCTATGTGATTTCGCATATTCTTCTCCGTCACTTTTTAGTAATTCCCTGAACGCACCTTTTAGTCCTTCGACTTCAACATTATCTCCAATAGCTGAGCCAGTCCCATGAGTCTCAATATAGCTAATATCAAGAGGATTAATACCACTTTTATTAATAGCGGCCTTTACTACCTCTATCTGCCCATTTGGATTTGGAGATACAAACGATTTAGACCTACCACCATGCTTAACAGCACTTCCACGTATTACAGCATATATAGGATCATTATCTTCTTCGGCCTTCTTTAGGGGTTTAAGTAGCAAAGCTCCGATGCCTTCCCCTCTCACAAATCCATCTGCACTCTTATCAAATGTCTTACAACGTCCATCTTTGCTAAGCATGCCTGCTTTGTCAAATGATATATTTGAACGAGGCGATAATAACATATTTACTCCCCCTGCAATAGCAAGTTCACACTCACCTGTATGTAGTGAGGTCACTGCCCTGTGAATAGCCACTGCAGCACTTGAACAAGCAGTATCTATTGTCTCACTAGGTCCATGAAGGTTATAGAAATAAGATATTCTGTTTGCAATAAGGAAATGTGCATTTGATGTAATTGAATGTCCATCTATTTTTACATTTTCATTCCTTAAAATTTCAGCATACTCATTATTTGTTACCCCTATAAACACCCCAGTATTTGTGCCCGAAATCTCAGAAGGCTTGTAACCTGAATCTTCAATAGTCTTCCAAGTGGTCTCAAGAAACATCCTTTGTTGTGGATCTAATATTTTAGCCTCTTGAGGAGATAAATTGAAAAATAGTGCATCAAATTTATCTACCTCTTTCATAAACCCGCCACATTTGCAAGTTGACTTTCCGTCTTCCTTATTTGGGTCTCCGTAAAAGTCACGCCAGTCCCATCTCTCAGGCGGTACTTCAGTAATTAAATCATCACCACCGACTATATGTTTCCAAAATTCATCAAGGTTCTCAGACTGAGGCATTACTCCACCAATTCCAATTATCGCTATAGGTTCATAGTTGTCATCATCTACAGTGTGCCTTATATCAGTAATCTCCTTATCTGAACAGCTTAAAGATTTAAAACGATTTTTTATATTCATACCTGAAAATGCTACTTCTGTTTCCTCATCTTCTTCATCTACAATTGTTTCATTATTATTGGTGCTTGAGTTATAGTGCTCTGCTATATCATTTTTATTCCTCTTAAGCAGATGTTTCCCAAGATTGTTTATTGTTAGCTCTGAAATCTCATAGAATACTGCTGGGGTAATATTCAAACTAAATTTAAAATTTAATTCATTTGTAAACTCTGTCAGAGTTATGGAGTCAAATCCGTACTTATCAAGTTCCTCAGTAAATGATATTTCTCTTTCTTTTATCCTAGAGATTTTTGATACTGACTTACTCAAATCATCTATTAGTTTCTTTAAAAGATCGTTCTCATCTATATTTAAAATGACACTATCTTCTTGTATATTTTTGGCGAATAAAGTATTTATTTTTCTTCTGTTCCCATGCAGTACCATTATCTGCTCCATATTGCGAGACAAACATTTTTCTAATATGTTAAACCCTCTAGAATTTTCAAGTGGCTTAATATATAAGGTACTTTCCATAAGTTTTTTAGTTAAGTCATCAACTGCTATTCCGCCATCCTGCCATAACGACCAATTTATTGAAACTGTTTTTCCATGCCTTTCTCCCTGCTTTCTTAGATTCTCCCTATAACTTGCGAAATTATCCATAAATGAGTTTGCATAAGCATAGTCACTCTGTCCCAAATTACCAATTTCTCCAGATATAGATGAGAATAATGCTATAAAGTCTAGCTTTTCATCCCGTGTTAACCAATCAAGATTGATTGTTCCATATACTTTAGGTGCTATTACTTCATTTAAATCATTAATTGATTTATTTATTACAAGAGAATCCTTTATTAAACCTGCACAATGGATAATGCCGTTAACGCATCCGAAACGAGCTTTTGCTCCATCTACTATTTTTTCTACATCGGTTCTGTTCGAGACATCACCCCTTAAATAGATGAAATCAGTATTTGTTGCTTCCAGCTCCTTTAGTCTTGAGTCTTCAGTAATTTCAGATCGACCAACAAGAACGAGCTTAGCTCTATATTTTGAGGCAAGATTTTGTGCAATAGTAAAACCTACTCCACCTAACCCACCTGTTATAATATAAACTCCATTTACTTTGAACAAAACCTCACCGTTTACTTCTGGTTTAAGCACTTCCAAGGCTTTAACCTCTCTTATAGCTCCTCTATACCTAACCTCAGGTTCAATGTTTTCCTCAAACAGTTCGCTTAATATGATTGACGCTATATCCTCTTCCTTGCCCTCTATTCCTATGCTTCTAAAAATCAACTTATTGTTTTCAAGATTTATACTTTTATTAAATCCACTGATTCCTTCACATAAAGGTTTATTTATTTCATGAATATATAATAAACGTATTGTGTTTTTTTGCTTTTCTTTCAATAATGCCCTACTTATATAGAATAGCGGGTACAGGCAGTGTTCCATCTGCACTTTTAAACTTACCTCATCATAGGTAAAGTCTTCCTGCGACCATAGATTAACGATATTTTCATATTCTATTCCCTTATCCTTCAAGAATCGGAACAGCTCAATATAGTTGTTTTCGTTTGTCGGATCCATCTCGAATATGTTATCTTGAATATTTTTAAAACCAGTTCCTGATTTTACTAAATAAACTTTATCCATACCCTTTTCAATCAAATAATTGAATACTCTTTTATCTTTGTCAAATAATACAACGGAACCCTTTACTCTATTTGATTTTTCTTTTATCTGCTTCCATACCTTGCCAAAGTACACTGTTTCTTCCTTATCCTTCTTTTCAACCGGACGTGCTATATATTTTTTTATCTTCACGAGTACTCTGCCTTGGTCATCCACAAGAAATACATCCATAATCTTCATGGTTTCATTGTCTGAAAATTCTTGTGATTGTACTGCATATCCATAGCAACATTCGGGAAGTTTTTCATATAGATCTATCTTTTCAATAGCAAATGGTATATATGGGCTAGTTGCTCCTGCATCTCTATTAATAATATAGCCAGCTGTCTGTAGCCCCCCTTCAAGTAATGATGGGTGCAACATAAACGAGTCAGCTGTAGGTAGTACACTATATGGTAATTTTATTCTGGATAGTGCCTCATGTTCATTGTGGTATATTTCTTCAATAGGCATGAAACTCGAACCATAATTAAATCCTGATTGCCTAAATAATTCGTAAAACTCCTTATGTTGCATATGATTTCTACACCTTTGTTTAACTGCTTCAATATCAATTTTTTCTCCTGTTATTTCTCCAAAGCTACCATATACAAGCGCACCTTGCGAATATACTGTTTCGTCTCCTGAATTTATTTCATATGCTATTTCATCCTCTTTAGAATAAATGTCAATAAAAGCATCCTGTTTATTTCCATGTAGCTGAAGAGGCTTTGCCCATACTATATTGTTTAGCCCTATAACCTCTTTTTTAGGGAAAGCAAGTTCACCTGCCATGCGTGCCATTTCAAGATATATTACTCCTGGTAAAATTATCGAACCATTTACCATATGATCTTTTAGATAAAATTCTTCTTGTGTTAGCGTCTTTTTATAACTTTGCTTTTCCAGTGTTGATTCATTGCTATCTAGCAAAGGCGTCAACTGACTTACACCTTTACCTAAAGCTACACTATTAGTTGATTCAACTCTTTCTACCCAATAATGCTGACGAGCAAATGGGTATGTAGGAAGTGGTATCTTATACTGCTTCTCTTGGTAAAGTACATCCCAGTTACTTATTTTTACTCCTGCAACCCACAACTGGGCAAGCTTTTCCAGTTCATGCCGTGCAACAATCTTTGAAATTATTTCTTTACCAAGGTCTCCCTCCAGTATAAGGTCAAGTTTTCCTCTTTCCTCCTGATTTCTTCCTGTAAATACTTTATCTATGTTCCGTTCACCTGAAATAAACTTATCCAATTTTTCTATTAGTTCCTCAATGTTTGATACAACAAATGCAATTCTCTCGTCCATTACCTCTCTTCCCTTTTGCAGTGTGTATGCTACCTGCGAAAGAGAAATATCCTGTTTTTCTACTTCTGAACCAGAACTATTGTCCAGACTGTAAGAGTAATAATTAGTAATGCTATTACTACTCCCTAATATCTGTGTTATGTCTTTTGGACAATTCTCAATCGAGATGCTTGGAAGACTCAGTTCAAGGTTGTAGCACTTGTTAAGTTCATTAACCAACATACTTAATTTAGCCACATCGAATCCACATTCCAGTAAGCTTGTTTCATCATCAATGTCTTTTTCATCAATATCACTGATTTGGGCTATAACAGCAATAACATCCCTTATAATTTTTGGTTCCATAGTTCCGCAGTTCTTTTCTAAAGTCCTTGTCCTTTTAAGAAAAGCACTCAATGATTCTGCATATGCCACTAGGCGATCTTCATTTTGTGCAGACAGTATAATTAAATTCTCTTTATTTTCTTGAGCTTTAGCTGGAGGACGATATTCCTCAAGTACCACATGTGCATTTACACCGCTGAAGCCAAAGGCACTTATTCCTGCTCTATATGGTATCTCATCACCATTAGCGTCCTTAAGCCTTTGCCATAGCTGTGTCTTTTCAACTATGTAAAACGGGCTGTCCTCCAGTTGTATATACGGATTTAGTTCTTTGAGGTTTACTATTCCTGGCAACACACCATGCTTCATGCACAGTAACACTTTTATAACTCCCGCAATTCCTGCAGCAGTTTCCAGATGTCCTATGTTTGATTTTAAAGCACCTATTCCACAGCCTTTTGTAGTAAATCCAGATTTTCCCCGCTTAGAGTACAACTTTTTGAACGCACTTTTTAGTCCATTGATTTCAACAGGATCTCCAAGTGTTGTACCTGTACCATGAGATTCAATATATGTTATTGTTGATGGATCAATTTCAGATTTTTCATATGCGTTGAATATTACTTCTGCCTGCTGTTTGGGGTTTGGAGCAGTTAATGAGTTGCCATGTCCCCCATGATTTACAGCACTTGCTTTAATTACTGCATATATATGATCATTATCCTCAATAGCTCTGTTTAAAGGCTTTAACAACAGCAAACCTGCACCTTCTCCTCTTACAGTTCCGTTTGCATCTTTGTCAAACACCTTGCACTTTCCGTCCTGACTTAATATTCCTACATTATCAAATGAAATATATAAAGAAGGACTGGCAATAACATTTACCCCTCCTGCAAGGGCCATGTCGCAATCACCGTTTCTTAAGCATTGAACTGCTCGGTTTATAGAAACAAGTGAACTTGCACATGCATTATCTAATGGTTCACTTGGACCGTGTAGATTAAGAATGTACGATATTCTTCCTGTAATTATATTATGAGCATTACCAGTCAATGACTGTGCCTTACTATCTACTGCTCCATCAGAAACTATATCATGGTAGTCATGTCCTGCCACCCCTATAAAAACTCCTGTCTTACTGCCTGAAAGCTCTTTTGGATTGTAGCCTGCATCTTCTATAGCCTTCCATGCAAGCTCTAGAACAAGTCTCTGTTGAGGATCCATTAGGTTTGCTTCGCGTGGTGAAATTCCAAAGAATGTTGCATCGAATTTATCAACTTCCTTCATGAACCCACCCCATATAACATTCGTTTTTGATGTATCATCTGGGGACTCTTTATAGTATTTTCTCCAATCCCATCTATCTTCAGGTATAGTGGTTATAAGACATTCCTCTCCAATAATCTTCTTCCAAAAGTCGTCCAAATCATCTGCTTGTGGCATAATGCCGCTAAAACCTATAATAGCTATGGAATCATCTTTGTAGTCTTTACCTTGTGGTTGCCTTAAGTCTGAATCCTCTTTACTGCTATCTTTAGGTTCTTTAACAGGACTGCTGAAATTTCTTTGTGCAGCAATATTATAATTAACACTTACCTCAGCAGCAATATTATGATTAACACTTCCCTCATCTGTTTTTGAAAATTTATTCGGATACTCTTCAGCAAGATATTCTGCTAAGTCCCTAATATTCTGGTATTCAAAAAATAGAGTTGGGTACAGTTCAACACCTAAATCTTTTTGAAGCTCTTTCGTAAGGTTGATAAGTCTTACAGAATCTACGCCCATAGACATGAAGTTACTGCCTTTGTCAATTGCGTAAGAATCAGTTTTAAGCATAGAAGCAATTTTGCTTATCAAATACTGTTCAACTACATGAACTATTTTATTATTGCTTTCCGAATACTGAGATAAGTGTGCATTCTCTGTCTTCAAAGGTTGATGTTCCTCATCTATCCACACTTTTTTGCATACAAATCCTTTCATTACTATCAACACCTTTCCCAGCTTATCGATTATTTCAATATCGCCTTCCCATATCTCGGAATTCACCTTTACCTCTGTCAAATGACAATAGCACTGCACAGGCAACTCACTATAGATATACATTTCCTTAACCATTAAAGGTATCAACAAGTCCGGTTCAGTACTCTTTGATAAAGCAAGTCTGCAAAGTACTGCTCCATCCAGTAAAGCAGGGTGAACAGAATACGAATGACTGCTATTTATCATTTCTCGTGTTAAAGCAAGTTCTCCCCACGCTTCATTTCCTAACGCAAATGCCTCTTTTATGGTGAATAGAGATTCACCGTAAACTCCAGACTTTTTGTTATACAGTTCTTCTGTCTTAATAACATTCATATCTTTAAACGAAGGAATCGTAACCATATAAGGAGCAATACCTGTGTTTCTAATAACCTCACTACGTGCTGCAGTCTCAAAATTTTTGCTGAAACTCTTTTTAATTCTTGTATTGATAAATAGCCTTTCATCCTCGCTTACCAGTTCAGCTGTAACCTCAACATTTTCCCCAACATTAAGTTCAACCGCTTCTACAAACTGGAAGTTGTGAAAATGAACTACCGGAGCTAAATCACCCACACATTTAAGTGCTTCATAAGCAATGCTACAATATGTAACGCCCAGTAGCACTCTTTTTCCAAAAGATACATGGTCTCTTAAATAAGGCTCATCATATTGGAATGAAGCAGAGTATAGATTTTCTTTTATTAATGATTCTTCATCATCAAGCCAATAGCGCTGTCTATTAAAACAATATGTAGGTAAAGGTATGCGACACGGTTCTACCTCATTCTGATAAAATAGCTCCCAATTGAATGAAGTACCGCTAACCCAGTGCATTGCTATATCATTTATACTATTCTCGTAAGAAGAAAGACCACTCTTTTCACACTTTAATGCACTTCCCTTATAGACATTGGCTATATTCACTTCACCATTACAAACTGCCTTGAGCTTATCTTTTAAATCATCCAGACTTGTTACAACAAGTGCAAGCCTTTCCTTCATTTCCATTCTGCCAATTTGTAAAGTATATTCAATCTGACTTAATAACAGCTTTTCCTGACCTGTCTTCATGTTGTTTTGAATATACAGTAACAATGCTTTAGCATTTGCATACAAGCTCTCCTGTTTTTTAGCTGAAAGTATTATAAGATACTTTGTTTTTTCTAAGTAGGATGTCACCAAATTTCTTTTGTATTCCTCTACTATAATATGTGCATTAGAACCTCCCGCACCAAATGAACTGATTCCAGCACGTCTTGGTAATGTTTTTTCCTGTCCGCTCTCAAAATATGTATTCTGTTTCCAATCACCTAACTCTTCTTGAATATAGAAAGGTGTATTCTCAAGTTCAATATACGGATTTAATTTATCTATATTAATAGAAGGCACTATTTTACCATATTTCATTTGAAGTAAAACCTTGGTTATCGCAGACATTCCAGAAGCAGCTTCAAGGTGACCAATATTAGCTTTTACTGTTCCCACAGTGCAGAACTGTTTTTTCGCAGTATATTTTGAAAACACCTTGCTCAATGCATTTATCTCTACAGGATCACCTAATACTGTGCCTGTTGCATGTGCCTCAATATAGCTTACTGTTTCAGGGTTGATACCTGCATCCTTTAACGCATCCTCACTTACATTCATCTGTGCTGTAAGACTAGGAGCGGTAAAACCGTTTGATTCGCCTCCGCTGTTAATAGCTGACCCTTTTATAACACCATATATATAATCATTATCCCTTATAGCATCTTCCAACGGTTTGAGCAGGATAGCTCCAACGCCTTCTCCTTCTGCAAAACCATCAGCATTCTCACTAAAGCATTTGTTTCTGCCATCCCTCGTAAGGCTGTTTAAATTAGACAATCTTACATGCTGTCTCGGATTCAAAATAAGATTTATTCCACCTGCCACAGCTACACTACATTCTCCTCTTTCTATGCTTTTGCATGCATAGTGTATGGCAGTAAGCGAAGACGAACAGGCTGTATCGATTGCAATACTCGGACCTGTAAAATTAAAGTAATATGATACCCTGTTAGGGATAATCCAGTAAGCAGATTGAGCATTAGTTCTAATACCATTTTCCCATGCTTTAGTAGCAATTTGTCCGTACCCACCGTACATTATTCCTACAAATAGACCTACTTTTTCTCCCTTGTTTGCCAGAGTCTTCCCAGGATATCCTGCATCCTCTAACAAAGTCCACGTATTTTCTAAAAAAATACGTTCCTGTGGATCCATTTCTACTGCATGTTCATCTGATATATCAAAAAACTCTGCATCGAATTTATCAATATCACTTATAAATCCGCCCCATTTACTATACCCTTTTCCTTGCTCGCTGTTTGATGGATCATAGTATTTTTCCCAGTCCCATCTATCCCTTGGTATTTCTGTTATACAGTTTCTACCTTGTTTCAGGTTTTCCCAATATTCTTCAAGTGTTTCTGCAAGAGGATATTTGCCTGAAAGCCCAATAATAGCAATGTCCTTCGATGCAGTAGTTGTATGTGCCTTTTCCCCTCTCAGATTCTCATGATTCTCATGATTCTCTTGATTATCTTGATTATCTTGATTATCTCTATTCTCTTGGTGTATATCATTTCTTAATTCTGAAGTTGTAGTCTTAAATAGCCAGTTCAGGTCTTTTTTTGCCTCCACAGGCTTATCCACAGGCTTAGCATTAATTCTAAATAATTCTTTTAGCTTTTCCTCCTGCTCCGTGCAAAAATACCCTGCTAAAGCAGCTAATGTTGTATACTCAAAAAGTAGAGTTGCAGGTACTTTTCCAAAATCTTTTACAAGCTCCTTATTAAATTCTACGGTAATTAGAGAATCTACACCAATTTCTTGGAACACTACATCATTACCTATGTTGTTTGATTCAATCTTTAAAACCTTTGCCAACTTGTCTTTTAAATATTTTATAGTTTCTTCTATTAACTCCGTATGGTTCAATTCATGTCTTTTCATAATCATATTATCTTCTACAACTCTCCTTTCTATTTTTTGATGTTTGATCTCTTCTTTTGCTACCATAACAGGTTTATCTGTATGAGGTGCTGCAACCACACTACCTTTATCAGCTTTTTTAACGGTTATACCATTGCTGACTGCCGTTATTATACACTGGTCATACTCTTTATTCTCATTTTTTAACCCTGCTACAGCTATATTATAGTAACCGCATATTCCTAATACATTTTTCCATGAAGCAACATTCAAAAGCGGTGATCCAGTTATCCTATATGTATCTTTAGAATTCCACCAGCCTCCTGTCAATCCAAATGTTAGCGTAGAGAAATTCTGGAATCTAACAATTTCATTAATAACAATTACTCCGTTTGCTTTAAGAAGCCTCTTAATATTTCCGAGTGTATTTTGTATTAAACTTGTTGCATGCAGGACATTTGTTGCAAAAACAATATCAATACTATTTGATTGGAAATCCTGCATTTCTGGTAGTTTCTCAATATCAAGCACTTTAAAATCAACAAATTCCAAAGACCCATATTTCGCTTTTCCATAGCTGGTAAAACTTGCAGAAATATCTGTGTAGTAGTAAGTTATGTTCTTTCCGAAACACTTAACCTTTTCAAGAACAAATTCACTTGTACCACCAGTACCAGAGCCAATTTCCAAAATGTTAATATGATCTGTCTTACATTTGTCTAAACGTTCTTCTATATAATTTCTAACAAACTCAGCTACTAATTCATTATAGTAGTCAATTATCAAGTTTCCTTTGTATATACTCTGAACCAAATCTTTTGATCCTTCTGGGAACATTACTTCCGTATACTCTATCCTTCCCGTAAGTACATCTGCGAAACGGCTAACACAAGTCCAAAGAAGTCTAGTGTAAGAAGAAAGAGTTGAAAATTTCTCATCTAACAATCTCTTTTTTTCTTCGATTTTCTCAATATTGTCCAGTATTCTATAGTCTTCAACAAGTTCAGTACTTTCAATCTTATCTTCATTTATAAGCAACAAGCCACTCTTTTCTAATATATATATCAGTGCATCAAACAACCTTTCATATGATGGTATAATACCAAGAGTGGTTATTAGCTCTCTTTTACTGTATTTCTCGCATTTTTTTGTAAAATATATGTTAAGTTGGAAATATTTAAGCAGTAAGCATACTGCAAACTCTTCAAGAGCACTAAAACCTTCAAGCATATATTTTATTGAATATTTTTTCTCCTCAGCAGGTTCATCCTTAAGCTCAATATTCTCTATAACAGAAGGAACAGTCTGTGAATAAATTTCAATTTTATTATGAAAATCAAAACCCAATTCACTCAATAACTTATCTGTAGCTTTAAACATTACTACTTGTGATATGGGACTGCTCAATGCCGCTTCAAGTACAGCCATGCCTTCAAACGGTTCTATTGATAATAAACCTTTTTGGTTCAACAGACTTCTATATTCTTTGGATGCAACCACTCCAACATTTCCCCAGAAGCTCCAATTAATAATCTTAATAGGAAAACCTGCTCGTTCCTTCAAAGACAGAGCAAATGCATCTTGGAATGAACATGCACAATTATAATTGCTCTGACCTACATTACCTATAAATGCATTTGTGGAAGAGAAATTCACAAGAAAGTCAAGTTTTTTGTCTTTTACTACATCATATAAAATGACACTTCCCTTTACTTTCGGAGCACAAACCTCCCTCATCACATCTTCGGTCATATTTTCTATTCTCTTATCATTTAGTACCATGACGCAATTGAATATTCCATGTATTACTCCATATGTATCTTCTATTTCTGTAACCGCTTTTTTCATACTGTCAAAATCAGTTACATCTGCCTGAATATAAATTGCTTCTCCACCGTACTCTTTAATACTATCTATTTTTGATTTCTTTATTTCGTTTAAATTGCTTCTTCCAATTAAGGCTATTCTAGCTTTATATTTTTTCGCAAGGTATAATCCAAGTTCAAGTCCAATTCCTCCTGCTCCTACAATGACATATACTCCATTGGTTCTGAAACTCTTTTTTGTATTGTAAGGCAAATAAAGACCTCTAATTTTTCTAGTATAAAAAGTCTCATTTCTTAGAGCTACTTCAGGTGTTCCTTTTACCATTTTTGTAAGTAAGTGTGCCTGCCGTTCCACTTTGTTCGATGAAATAGACTCATTATACTCAATATCCACAAGAGAAAATTCAATATTCTGAAATTCAAGGGCTGCTGCTTTAACAAATCCACTCACGCCTGAATTAGCAGATATTATACTGTCACTTGGGAGCACTTCAAATATATTATTAGTTACAACGACTAGCTGAACATTACTGCCTATTTGCGACAACGCTTTTACCAAGTAAAATAATGCATAGACACCATATTTCTGTTTTCTCTCCAACTCCAAAATTCCATCAGCCTGTTTTCTTGAAATAGCACCAAGGAAGTAGATACGTTTAATGTTATTCTCCAGAATGAAATTTATATATCCTTGTATGTCATTAAAGCCTATTTTCCATTCACCATCTGTTCTACTTGTTTCGAAATATAATTGTGCCTGAGTGACATTGCTTTTATCCATTGTATTAATAATTTTTTCCTTTAGATATTCAGCCTCGTCATTGTATAAAACTAGTGCGTTTTCTGTTTTTATATGGGGTTCTTTTGTGGTGCTCTCTGCAGTATATTCAACCCACTGTTGGCAATATATATGTCTATCAAACTGGGTCTTTAATTCTCTCGAAGTAACATGGTAAAATTTCACACACACCTTGCCGTCCTTACTTACAATAGCAATATTATGAATATTGCTGCTTTCATTAACTACATACGCATAATATTCACGAGACCGTAAAGGTTCGAGTATATTTACCTCTTCAACCATGAATGGAATTTTAGCTTTTCCTTTGTCTGTATTTCTACCTAAAAGACAACCCATAAGCTGCAAAGCACAGTCCATTATAACTGGATGTGCACAGTAATCATTAAGTTCACTTTCAAATCCTTCTGGAAGTATAAAGTGTCCCAAAACCTCTTTCTCATTACTCCAAAGTTCCTGCACACCTTGAAAATATAGTCCATACTCTATACCCGCATTATCCGCAAGGGACTTGTAGAATGTATCCTTTTTAATTTCTTCACTGCACCGTAGCTTTATATCATCAAAGTATAAATATTCTTCATTACATTGTTTATCCATATCACAGTATACGTCACCCTTTGAATGAAGAATATTACCATCTTGATGAACGCTTTCAATTTCATATTTGAAACCTTTACCTTCTTCTTTTAGAGAAAGATTAATATCTATACACTCGCCATCTTCTACTACTAACGGCTGTAACCATGTAATATTTCTAAGCGTGTATGAGTTCCCTTTTGTCAAAAGTGATATAGCTTCCACTACTGTTTCAATATGTCCAGTACCAGGGAAAACACATTGAGAGTTGACTTTATGATCTTTAACAATAAGCTCAGAATTTCTCAAGGTTTTCTGGAATACCAAACCTTGTCCCAGACTCTTTTCTGGAATAATCTTATCAATAAGTGGCATCCAGTCCGAACTTTTTCCATACTTAGGGTACTTTTGCCTCATAGGGACCCAGTGTCTGTCCTTCTTGAATTGGTAACCCGGTAACGACATTCTTCCAGGAATATTGCCTTTATATAAAATATTCCAGTTTATGTCCGCCCCGTTGGTCCAAAGACTTGCTACTTTTAAAATATCCCCTTTCTCAACTTTCCGCTCAACAAATTCTTCAAGTTCATCACCATCAAGCACTAGTTCGAGTGCCTCTTTGATATTTTTACCTGTGCTTGTAAACATATTTATAATTTGTCCAGTTCCATTCAAGTACAACTCCAACCGTTCTAACAACTCATCCACTGTATTTACTACCAGAGCAAGACGCTCTTTCATTGCTTCTCTTCCTATTTGTAATGTAAAAGCAATCTTATTGAGATTCAGTGGATTATCGCCTGTTTGAGCTTTTTTTAAATATTTTACAAATTTTTCTACATTATTTTTTAACGAATTAATATCTCTTGCTGAAAACACAATAGCCACTGGATTTGAATTTTTTCCCTGTCTTTTTTCACTCTCTTTATATTCTTCCAATACTATATGTGCATTCGTACCACCCATACCAAATGAACTTACTCCTCCGTGCAAAGGTGCTTCTTTTCCTGTTTTATCTTTAAGAGGTTTCCATTCCTGAGTTTCTCGTGCAATATAAAACGGACTATTTTCAACATTAATAAATGGATTCAATTCACGGCAATGAATAGATGCAAGTATCTTATGGTGATATAATGACAAAGCAACCTTTAGCAATCCAGCAAGCCCAGCCATTGCCTCAAGATGTCCTATGTTTGTCTTTACGGAACCAATACCACAATATGCATCTTCTCTTGGCACACAATTCAATTCCTCATATATCTCACTAAATGCAGATTTCAGCCCATTGATTTCAATAGGATCACCTAAAGCGGTACCAGTACCATGAGCTTCAATGTAACCTATCGTATATGGGTCAATACCTGAATCAATTATTGCTTTCTTAATTAGGTCTTTTTGAGCATTAGGATTAGGGGCAGTTAGGGAATTTGTCCTACCCCCATGATTTACTGCTACTCCTTTTATTACAGCATATATATGGTCTTTGTCTTCTATAGCTTTATCCAAAGGTTTCAGAATAATAGCAGCGCAGCCTTCTCCCCTAACATATCCATTACCATCCTTATCAAAGGCTTTACACTTACCGTCTTTGCTTAGCATACTAATTTTGCTTAGTGCAATATGAGCGAAAGGACTAATGATTAAATTCACTCCACCCACAATAGCACAGCCACATTCTCCGCTTCTAATTGAAGCCACTGCTCTGCTTACCCCAACCAAAGTACTTGAGCATGCTGTGTCTATTAATTCGCTAGGTCCTTTAAAATTGAAAAAGTATGAAACTCTGTTAGGAATTACTGCATTAACTATGCCAGATACAGTATGAGCATCAACCTCCGATTCTCTCAATACGAATTCGGAATAGTCTGTGCCTGTGGCACCAACAAATACACCTGTATCAGTTCCTGATAAATCAGATGGTTTATACCCTGCATCCTCTATTGCTGCCCATACTACTTGAAGCATAATCCTCTGTTGTGGGTCCATTAATTCAGCTTCTCGTGGAGAAATTCCAAAAAATGCTGCATCGAATTTGTCAATATCCTTAATAAACCCGCCCCATTTAGAGTTACTTTTATTTGCTCCCTCGTTTAGCTCATCATAATATTCCTTCCAATCCCACCTATCTGGAGGAATTACGGTAACTAAGTCTTTTTCTTCTAGAATATTATTCCAAAAGCTTTGCAAGTCATCAGAACTTGGCAACATTCCGCTCATTCCAACAATAGCAATATCACCATTAAATCCAGTATTGCTTTTGTTATTCAGTGCATCAGGTTTTTTTGTTGTTTCGGAAGCTATATTTTCATCAATTCTATGCTTCACCTCAACTTCTTCCATAACGGCCTCCTTACTATTTATCTCCTTTAAATAGTTAGCCGTAAGAAATTCTGCAAATCTGTCAACCGTAGGATATGTATAAAAAAGCGTTGGGTTAGTTTTTACACCATAATGTTTGTTTATTTTCAAGCTCAAGCTCGTAAAGCTAATTGAATCAAAGCCATATTCGCCCATGTTAACAGAGCTTTTAATAGTCTCTGTGGAAATATTCTTAATATTAGCCATCTCATTTATGATAAATCTTTCAACATAATTATTTATTAAACTTGTAGAACGGGTGGCTTGGGGTTCTTTTCTGATTATTGGTCTTTGTTGGCTCTCCTCTTTCTCCTCTATAGCACCATATTCATTTAAAAGTATTGATAGCTCCTGCTCTGAAAGCTCCTTGCGGCTAATCTTACTGTTTAATGTAAGAGGATATGCTTTTAAAAAGAAATAATTAGAGGGTATCATATAATCAGGAAGCTCATTTTCCATTACTTTATTTATGCTATCAACTATAGGAATTGCTTTTATATCATCAGCGATAACAAATGCCACAAGGCTTTTGCTATTATCCCCATCTTGTCTAAGTACAACTACAGCCTCGCTAATACCATTTACCCTATTTAATGCAGTCTCAATTTCACCTAACTCCACCCTGAACCCACGAATCTTCACCTGAAAATCAGCACGCCCCATATATTCTACCGTTCCATCTGTACGGTATCTTGCCAAATCGCCTGTTTTGAAAATTCTTGAGTTGTTATCTTCAATAAAGGGGTTCTTTATAAATTTTCTTTCCGTTTCTTCTTCTCTGTTGATATATCCTTTTGCAACCCCATCTCCACCAATATAAAGCTCCCCGGCAACACCAATTGGTACAGGGTTAAGGTAGGTGTCCAAAATATAGAACTGAGTATTTGCAATAGGTAGCCCAAGTGATATTTTCTTTCCTTTTTCCACCTTATCCGTTGAAGACCAAATGGTAGTCTCGGTAGGACCATACAAGTTCCATACTTCTTCACTCAAACTAATTAATTTTTCTGCAAGTTCACTGGGCAGAGCTTCACCTCCACACAATATTTTGAAGTTTTTCTTCTTTTTCCATCCAGCAGCAATAAGCATCTGCCATGTTGCAGGTGTAGCCTGCATAATGGTTACCTCGGAAGCCTCAAAATGCTCAAGTAGCATTATTCCATCCTTCGCTATCTCGTCCGGCAGTATCTCTACCTTAGCCCCAGTAATAAGCGGTAAATACAATTCAAGAGCTGCGATATCAAAGCAAATGGTTGTTAATGCTAATATATAGTCCTGTGAAGTGCACCCTGGCTTCTTTGCCATAGAACACAGGAAATTTACTAATCCACCGTGGTATACCATTATCCCTTTAGGCTTGCCCGTTGATCCAGATGTAAATATTGTGTACACCAAATCTTTCGGACCTAATTGGCAAAGCGGTTCCATACTTTCCGCTTTTTCGTCACTCATAGATCTGTCTATATGTTCTGCTTCTTTATCCAGATTAATAGTTGTAAACTCAAAAACTGGCAAATGATCCTCCAATGAAGAAGTAGAAAGAACAAATTTCATTTGGCCTTCCTCAAACATGTGAGACAACCTATCTGCTGGATATATTGGATCTAAAGGAACATAAATCCCTCCTGACATTTGGGTTGCTATCAGTGCAACCATCAAATCAATACTGCGCTCAAGAAGGATACCTACAAGACTACCTTTCTTTACTCCTTTTTGCTGTATATAACCAGCTAGCTTCCTTGCCCTCCTATATAATTCGATATATGTAAGAACTTGATCATTGAATATTACCGCTGTGGCAAAAGGATTTGATTGTACCTGCTGTGCAAACAAATCTGGAAAAGTCTTATTCCGATCATATTCCTGAAAAGTATTATTCCATTCAGTTATTAGCATTTCCCTTTCTTTGTTATTTAGAAGTACAATTTGGGAAACTTTGGATTTTGGATTTTCAACTATAGCCGCTAATACCTGCTTATAATGGGACGACATATATTGTATTATATCTTTGCTAAACATATCTGGATTGTATTTGAAATGAAGAATGCATTCTTCCTCTGTTTCAATAACCTCAAGCGTTAAATCAAACTCTCCCAGCTGGTGAATGTCATGGAGTTGTTCCCTAAACACTTTATCATTTGTCTCTCTAATCCAGTTTTGAAAGTAAAATGCTACCTGAAAAAGTCCAGAATCAACAAAATTATTAATTTGATTTAGTTCCTTTACAAGCTTGTGATATGGGTACTGACTGTGTTCAAGACCTTCAAGTACTATTTGCTGCACTCGTTCAATAAACGATATTAAGGAATCCTCAAAATCAATCACGCTTTTTACTACCATCATATTTATAAAACAACCGATTACATCTTCATATTTTTGCTCATAACGACCTGCAACAGGAGTCCCAATAAATAAATTGTTTTGTCCACTGTAGCGAAATAGTAATACCTTGAAAGCTGCAATCATAATAGAAAACAAAGTTGCATGGTTTGAAGTATTAAGCTCTTTTAGTGCATTTACAAGTTCTTTATCAAGTTTTATGGTGTAAGAAGTTCCTTCGTATAAGTTCACAAATGGGTGCTTTTTGTCTACTGGTAGCTCTAAAGCAGGTATTTCTCCTAATAGCTGATTTAACCAATACTCACGATCTTTCACAGCTTGTGCACTTTGAAGATATCTTTTTTCAGCTTCAATAAAACCTGCATAGTTTGCGCGTCGAACTCGAAGTTCATGAGTATGCCCTTCTTTCAATGCGTAATAGCATTCCTTTAATTCCTCCATAAATATTCGAGATGATATCCCATCAAAAACAATATGATGGAAGTTAAACAACAATATCTTCTTTTCTTTTGAAACATCAAATATGCACGCTCGCATTAGTGGACCCTCTTCTAGGTTAAAGGGTCGCTTTAACTCATGCATAATACTCTCTGTTATATCCTCTTCAGTCAACCCCAATACATTTATCTGGCTGAACTCAAGCATTCCCTGTTCCTTAACAGCTTGATACGGTTCATTACCATCATGCAGAATAACTGTCCTTAGTGATGCGTGGAAATCAATGAGTTGTTCTAGGGCTTTTTTCAAAATCTCAATATCAATATCAGAAGAAACCTCAATAGCCCCAGGGGTATTATATGCGTAGCTATCAGGAAACATCTTACATACAGCCCATATACCTTTTTGGCTTTCTGACAATTCTATTTTTTCTGATTTTTTATTTAAATCCATTAAAACAAGCTTCAATGCCTCGCTTCTTGTAATTTCACCATTATACATTCTTTGGTATATTTCCCTATCTAACACTACCTTCACCTCTCTCAACAAAATTCAAATTAATTTCCTTTAAGTCTGCCGCCTCATCAGGAGTAAGTTTTCCTTCCTCAAGACACGAAAGAATAAAGTTTTCCAGATAGTATTTAGCGTCCTCTGTACCGTTTTTAATGTCAGTGCTATAATTGGCACTTCTGTCATAAGGCTCATTCTGTTTTTTACCCTCAAATTTCATAATAAAAGAATTGAGCTTATTAATCGAATAATGTTCAAATAAGTTTTGTAGTGTAATGCGTATTCCATACTTTTCACTTAAATTGTTAACCATATTCGATGCAGTCAAGGAATCCATCCCATATTTGTCAAATGTCACATCATATTTTATCCTATCATCTGGCACCTTTAGAATCGTCGATACCAAATGTCTCAGTTCATTTAAAACCGAATTTTTATCGTTGCCACTCTTTATTTGTATTTCCTCATAATCTTTACCATCATCTAACCAGTAACTCTCCTTCTCAAATGGATACAGCGGAAGTGATACAAGTTTGCAGTCTTTTCCTCTATATAAATCACTCAAGTTTAAATCATAGCCTTTTATCCAAAGTCTAGCTATATAGTCAAACTGAGTATTATCAATAACCTGATCATAAAGGCCTTCTGTTTCAACACTTCCTGAATATACCCCCAATTCTTCATCTTTTCGTATTAAATAGTTTTCAAGTGCTACCAAACACTCCTGTCTACTGTTTTTTACAATAGCGAGTCTCTCTTCCATAGCTTCACGACGTGACAACGTATACGCAATATCATATAGTGAAATTTCATTCATGTTTTCAAGATATTCTTTTATATTTTGTGCAACCACATGGAGTCTCTCTTGGGTGCGTGCAGACATCATTAGTATCACACAGCCATCGGGGTTAGTCACATTAGGTTTATTGCTTTTTATGTATTCTTCAACGATAATGGCTACGTTAGTTCCTCCAGCTCCTATAGAGTTAATAGCTGCTCTTAGTGGTATTTCATCCTTATTATTTGGTTTTTTCCACTCGGATACATTTCTTTGAATCTGGAACGGACTATGATCCAAATCTATCCTTGTGTTAATTACTTCTGCGTTAATAGAAGGAACTAAAGTTTTATTTTGTAACTGTAATATGACTTTGGCCAGTTGTGACATTCCAGAAGCTGCTTCCAAGTGTCCGATATTAGACTTTACTGAACCAATCTTACATATTTGTTTCTTACTGGTTAACTTAGCGTATGCTTGCTTTAAAGCCTCAATCTCTGTTGCATCCCCAAGTGCCAGACCGTTTGAAGCAGTTTCATAATATCCGATTGTTTCACAATCAATGTTTGCTCTACTAATCAACTCTAAAACTAAATCTCTCTGTGCTTCAACAGAAGGTACCTTAAATGCATTAGTTCTTCCGCTATGATTCATTACACTAGCCTTCAGCACACAGTTTATTCTGTCGTTATCTTTTTCAGCCTCATCAAGAGCTTTAAGTATAACAACTCCCACACCTTCACCTGGTACATATCCATCGCTATTGCTTAAACTAAGGCTTTTAGCACTACTTCCTAAAAGCTTTGCACGAGACAAACCAAGGTACTTATATGGGTGTAAGCTCAAATTCACGCCTCCCACAATTGCTATTGAGCATTCTCCATTTTTTAAGCTATTCATTGCTAAATGTAATGCACTCAATGACGAGGAGCACGCTGTATCAACAGCTATACTTGGACCATGTATTCCCAAGAAGTACGATACCCTGTTCGCGATTGACCAGTAGGAATTCCCAGATAATATAGCTCCTTGTGCCCTGTCCTCTGCAACCCAAGGATACTGCTGATACATGGAACCGATAAATACACCTATATTGTGTCCTTCTTGCTGTAACTCATGCAATCTTTTCGTTGAATAGCCAGCCTCTTCCAAAGCTTGCCATGTAGTTTCCAGCATAATTCTCTCCTGCGGATCAATATTCTCTGCTTCACTAGGAGAAATATTAAAGAATAGTGGGTCAAATTTATCTACATCCTGAATAAAGCCTCCCCACTTACTGCACATCTTTCCCTCTTTCTCCTTATCACTGTCATAGAACAGAGAGTAATCCCATCTCTCAGGCGGAATTTCAGTTATACAATTTCTACCTTCAACTAGGTTATTCCAAAATTCATTTAAGTCTTTCGCCATCGGATACCTGCCGCTAATTCCTATTACAGCAATATCTTTTGCAGAAACCTTGGCAGGTACTTGGCTTGATAAATTTTTCACTTCCCTGCTTATTGTTCTTTTTACCACTTTTGACGCCATGCTATAATGTGGAGTATCTGGCTCTTTTGTTACACCAAGAGCTTTTATCATTTCCTGTTTATAATTTGTAATCAAATACATGCTTAAATCTTTTATATTTTGGTATTCAATAAAAGCAGACTGTGCCTTCATGCCTACTAATTTTGCTAACTCATTTCCCATTGCAATCAGCATTACAGAATCGGCACCGTAATGTTCAAAACTATCTTTCTCTCTAATTCTTATGACAGGTACCTTTGTTATCTTACATACAATATCTTTTAAATAATCTATAATCTTTTGAGCTAAAGCATCCTGCCCATTGCCACTGTCTATCTCTATCTCAGTTTCAACAATTTCCGAATCAACTTCTGAAGGCATGACTAACTGTCTTATTTTTTCTATGTTTCCTTCTGCAACCGAAATCCTCGACAAGCCACTTTTTAATATATTGTCAAAGGTTATTAACCCATGTTTGGTACTGAGTGTGCTAAAGCCAGTGTTTTCCTCCATCATTTGCTTTATTTCTGCGATCACTCCCATACCGCCCTCTTCCCAAAGAGGCCAGTTTATTGAAAATGTTGGTCCATATCTTCTTTCATCCTTCACCATATCATTTCTCATGTCCACATACATATCCATAAACCTATTTGCAAAAGCATAATCGGCTTGTCCTCTGCTGCCCAGTACTGCAGCAATGGAAGAGAATACAACAAAGAACTTCAGGTGCTCGTCCTTGGTTATCTCGTCAAGGTATACAAGACCATCCAGCTTAGGAGCCAGAACTTGATCCATATCCCTGACATTTTTGTTTACTACTAAGGAATCCCTTATTACCCCTGCACTGTGGACAATGCCATCTATTTTTCCATACTTTGCTTTCACTCTTTTATAAAGCATCTCGACTTCATCATGGTTAGTAATATCAGTCTTTATATACTCTACGCTTTCAGGTTTTACCAATCCTTTAATCTCTTGCTTTTGAATCTCAGACCTTCCGACCAGTATAATTGAACACTTACCTTTTTCTGCAAGATAATTAGCAAAAATAAGTCCCAATCCTCCTGCTCCGCCAGTTATTATATAAACACCGTCAGATATTTCTTCATCTTTTAGCTGAACAACCTCTAATACTGTCTCTTCAAATTTTCTTTTCATTCTCTTTCCTGAAATATAAGCAATTTCCTCAACTGCTTCATCTATTGCAAATAGTTCGTTGATTAAAACACTATAGTCCATGTTTTCAAGTAATAGAGTTTTATATTCATATGTCTGACTTTCTAAGAAAGCACTCTTTAAAAATGCATTAGCTGCCGCACTTATAATACCTCTCTCTACACCAGCAAATGAAAGAAGTACCTTTACTCTATTCTTGAGTTTTCTCGCCTGAAGTGCCTGTACAAGGTACAATAATCTATGTGATGTTTCCTTATAAAGGTTTGTACTTGGCAAGTTGGTGTCAAGTCCGAAGCTGTTCCAGAAGTATACAACATATGACAAGTTTATTCCATTTTGATCTATTGAAGTCAACAGTCTAATATAATCTTCTTTATTATCAGGATTTATTTTATAATATGTATCTGTCTTGCTAAAACTCTTATCACATTTTACTCTGATAATGTAACAATCCCTATGATTTTTGCTTACATATTCACTTAATCCTAAGAAGGTTTCTTCATCATTATCAAAGGCAAGAATATAACCACTGATATTTTGAGCCTTGACCGACAGTTCTTCATTACTCAAGTAATCATTGAAATATAGCATGTCATTTCCTGAATGAATTTCTTTTTGATTGAACTCTCTTAATGCAAATCCATTTATTGTTAAAATTACTTTTCCTGCCATATCAGTTACTGAGAGATTATATTTTCCATCTTTGAGTACTGAATGTACGAAACAGTTTTCCGGTAGAAAATCCTTTATATGTATTTCATCTATACTAAAAGGGATCTTCGTTTTATTGCTTGAAAGTTGCAAACCAAGAACTGATTGTAACACTCCATCTAAAAGTATAGGATGAAGTACTAATTTACGGTCTACTGTATCATCATTATTAAGCCTTATATAAGAAAGCGACTCATTTGGGTTATACCAAAGTTCTTGAACGGTTTTATACCCATCACCATAGGATATACCTTTTTTGCTAAAACATTCATAGAATTTCTGTTTACCCATATAATCAGTACAACGACTTTTTATTTTTTCAATATTCAGCGATTCATCTATAGTATCTTGGTTTTCATACTCCAACAGTCCCTTTGCATGTACTATCGCCCCACTTTGTTCAGTAACCACTTCGAACTCAACAGCAGCTTCCTGCTGATAAAGGCTGATTTTTGCCTCCTTGCTTCCATCTATTAATTCAATTGGATTAAGCCAGATTAAATTCTTTATCTTACGAACTCTCTCACCTCTATTTGAGAATACTCCTGCTGCCCGTGCCATCTCTATAACTAATGCACCTGGCACTATGATCCTGTTATCTATCACATGATCTTTTATACAAAATTCATCTTGACTGAATAATTTCTGGTAACATTGCTCGTAAAGAGTGGAAGTATTGCTATCCAACAAAGGATGCAGTGACTGAGTTTTTTCTTTTTTAAGGCATTCCTCGGTTATCCAATAGCTTTCCTTACTAAATGGGTACGTTGGCAATGAAACAATAGAAAATGCATTACTGTCATAAAGCATTTCCCAGTCTATATCCAGACCAGTTACCCAAAGCTTTGCTATATTTCTAAATTTACCTCTCATAAACCAATTCTTTAAAAGATTATCAGTTTCCACATTTTCTTCAAAGTATTCAAATATATTGTTCTGGCTATTATAATTGCTCCCAGTAAAAGTATCCTCAGATTCAATATTATTTATATAACAATTTAGTTTATTTATTAGCTCTTCAATATCTCCTGCAATAATTGCAAGTCTTTCTTCCATTGGCTCACGACCAGTCTGAAGCGTGTAAGCAATATCAGCGAGAGATAAATCTTCTGCTTCAATTCTAGGAACTAATTTTACTTCACCTATTGATTTGATTTGGTTTGCTTTATTTTTTAATACTATTTGGTACAAATTTTTAATAGTCAAATCATAGGTAATCTGTTGCATACTCACCATAGTTCCGAACTTTTCATTTAAATGAGAGAGAAAACACATAAAATCATTGGCATTAATAAGGTAGCTACTTATAGAATCATCCTTTTCTATACTCTCTCTTTCTATTTGTATAAATGAAGAAAAAGCACTTAAGAAATCCTCTTCAGACAGCTCATCTATTTCTTCATTATTATTTGTACAAGCAGACGTAAATAGCTTCCTTTTTTCCAAGAATTCTTTAAGTTTATATGCATATGCCTTTAAGGTATCTTCACTTTTTGCTGATAAAACGATTATATTATTTCCTATTGATTTATTAGAAGATAAAGGCTTATCGTATTCCTCAATTATTACAGACGCATTTGACCCTCCTGCTCCAAAAGAGCTAATTTCTGCACGTCTCAAGTAAGTTTTTTCAACACCATCCTCTAATAGTACAGGCTTCTTCCATTCTTCCAGCTTATTTTGTACGTATACTGGTGAATTTCCAAAATCTATATGAGGGTTTAATTTGTCAGAGTGTATTGAAGGAACAAGCAACTTGTACCGCATCTGTAGTAGCACCTTGGTTAAAGATGCAATCCCAGCTACAGATTCAAGGTGACCAATATTTGACTTTAATGATCCAATGGAGCAGAACTGCTTATCATCAGTAAATTCGCCGAATGCCTTAGTTATACCGTCAATTTCAATAGGGTCTCCTAATGATGTACCAGTTCCATGTGCCTCAATATAACTAACTGTACGTGCACTTATTTTTGCATTTTTTAAGCAATCAACAATAAGCCTGCTTTGTGCTACTGGGCTTGGTACAGTATATCCATTTGTTTTCCCGCCATGATTAATTGCAGACCCTATAATTACACCATAAATATTGTCACCATCTTTAATTGCCTGTTGCATAGGTTTCAATAATACAGCACCAACACCTTCACCTGGTACATATCCGTCTCCGCCTTCTCCAAAGCTTCTACACCTTCCGTCACTTGATCCGAACTTACTCTGGCTAATCAAGAAATATTTATTTGGATGACTAGCTATATTGACCCCTCCAACCAAAGCATAGTCACACTCTCCCATATTTATACTGTCAGCTGCAAGCTTGAGGGCCGAGAGTGAAGATGAACACATTGAATCTACCGCCATACTTGGGCCATTAAAATTAAATACATATGAAACTCTATTTGCAACTGAAGCATAACTCGAATTAGGTTTTTTTATGAGTTCATTTTGCGCACCATACAATTGATACTGTCCCCACATTACTCCTACAAATACACCTACCTTTAAGTTAGCCAGTTTGTGCCTAGTATATCCGCCATTCTCCAACGTCTCCCATGCTGTTTCAAGAAATAATCTTTCCTGAGGGTCCATTAATTCTGCTTCTTTCGGAGAAATATTAAAGAATAGTGGGTCAAATTTATCAATATCATTGATGAATCCTCCCCATTTGGTATAAGTCTTACCGCTTTTACTCTTGTCAGGGTCGAAATATTTCCTATAGTCCCACCTGTCTTGTGGAATTTCCGTTATACAGTCTTTGCCTTGTGTCAGATTGTACCAGAAGTCATCTAGGGATTCTGCCATTGGATACCTTCCCGCAACTCCTATTATAGCTATCTGCTTGCTTATATCAGATGCTGTCCCAATATCCTCGTTTTTAATTGGTTTAAAGAACCTTGCTCTATCTTCTTTCTGTGTCTTCTTTGTTTCTATATATTTTGGTAATGTTCTTTGTTCTTTACCAAAAAGCTTATATACATGCGTAGTATGCTTTTTCACAAAGTAAGTTGCTAGTTCCTCTACATTTTTATACTCAAAAAACAGAGTCTTTGATAGGCCTCCAAAGCTCTTCTCCAGTTCATCTGTAAGGTTAAGCATCATTATTGAGTTAAGACCATATTCATCAAACTGCTTATCTCTCCTAATTTTTTCAACAGGAAGCTGTGTTTCTTGTGATATAATCTGAGTCAGGAATTTTTCTACCTTTTTCTGTATTTCTCCCTCATTAATTGTATCGGTGGAGTCATTAACATTAACATCAACATCTGCAATGTATCCTGTTTGGTTCTCAGCGTTTACCATATCTGTAATTACCGCTTTATTACCTGAAAGTACTGTTAAACAAGCATATTTAGAACTTAAAGCCATTTCAAAGGCACTAATTCCTTCCTTGCTTTCAAGCCCGACTATTCCTTTATTCTTTAGTAGCCTGTCTCTCATGCTATCAGAAAGCACCATTCCGCCTTCTTCCCATAAAGGCCAATTTACCGATATAGTTCTCCCTGAGCATTCACCTTGCATTCTCTTTTTCTCGCGCAAACTTGCATACTCATCCATAAACCTGTTTGCATAGGCATAATCACATTGACCAATATTTCCAAAAGTGGAAGTGATAGATGAAAATAGAGCAAAAAAATCAAGATTATCACAAGCTGTGAGCTCACCAAGATTTAGTGTTCCTTGAACCTTGGGTTCTAGGACTTCATCAAATTCTCTTTTTTCCTTCTTTATCAAAAATGTATCCTTTATAATCCCAGCGCAGTGGAAAATACCTTTTATAGCTCCAAATTGATTACGGATTTTACTCAATACCGCTTGTATATCATTATAATTTGATATATCACATTTTATATATTCAACATTCTCGTTTAGTATCTTGAGTTTCTCAAATTGTATTTTTCTTTTCCCCTCTAGTTCTGAACGACCAATTAGTACTACCTGACAGTCTTGCTTTGAAAGAATATATCTAGCAAATACTCTACCTATTCCACCTAAGCCCCCTGTAATAATATAGAGCCCTTTATAGATAACCTGTTTATCCTGAAGTGGGATAATTTCCTTCAAAACTTTTACTTTTCTAATATCTTGTTCATACCTTATTTCCTGATTCTCTACTGTATTACACAGCTCGTTAATTAGCATAGGAACAACAGACTCTCTAGAATAATCAGAAATTTCTACTCCTTTGAAGTGGAAATTAGGATTTTCTAAAACAGCTGTTTTAGCAAATCCATTTACCCCAGCGTAGAACGGATATATATCATTAACAGCCCCTGAATACGCATATACAAGTTTTATTCCATCACTCAAACTATGAACCTTTAATAGCGCATTTATTAAGTAGAACATTGAATATATTCCATACTCTAAATGTTCTTTTTGTTTCTGTAATGACCATAAGTAGAGTATATGTGTAACATTGTACCTGCTATTTTCTAATGCATTTACTAGATGTGCATAGTCTTCGTGGGTATTTCCAATTTCAAATATTCCTTCGGAAACCCGTTCGAAGTTCTGTCCCTTCTTAGCCACAACTACCCTTCCAAATCCGAACGATTTAGCATATTTATCATACATAGCTAAGCTTTCATCTTCTCCAAACACTAACAAATCTCCAGTATTTGTGAGATGATCCTTCGATGCTGTCTGCTCCTTCCACTCATTTGCAAAGAACATGGTTTTATTTTTTTCTTCACCTTCAGCCTCCATAGAAACTGGCTTCTTACTGATTGCTTTTGCGGTAAAGTCTTTAATTGTTATTAATAGTTCGTTCTCTTCATTTAAAATATTAATATCAGCCTTAACAATCTCCGCACTCTCTCTGTCGTGTATTCTTATATGTGAATAGCAGGAGCTTTTTAGAGGTTTATGAATTTCTATGCGGTCAATCAAAAATGGCAGATATGTTTCATTTAAAGCGGAGACAGAATCAAACCCTGCTACTGTATGTAGTGCACCATCCAGCAACTGTGGAACAAGCGTACATTGAGACTGTAACCCCTGTAATGATAATGGTGCTTCTATATAAGCTAAAAGTTCATTCTCATTATAAAATATTTTTCTAACAACCCTGTATGTTTCCTCATACTTTATTCCGTTCTCATTAAAGTACCTATATAACTCAGTATCTTTTTTTATTCCTGTACAAATTTCTTTCAGCTTATCAATATCATAAACTTCTCTTACAGGACTGCTTTCAAGCTCCATTATACCTTCACATACCGAAGTTTCTTCTTCATCATCCGTATGTATTAAAAATTCCAAAGCATCATTTTGAGGAAAAAGCTTTATATAAACCTTTTTTGTGTCTTTGTCAAATATAACTGGTTTTTTCCATACAATGGACCGTATGACTTTTATATCTCTCTCACAGGATATTTTTCCTGCAGTCAGCGCCATCTCTAAAAGAACTACACCCGGTAATACTGGAACATCATTTATTACATGGTCTTTTATAAAAGCATCATTCTTATTGAATACAGTGCAAAATTTCTGTTCATGTATTGTAGATACATTTTCATCTATAAACGGGTGAAGTTTCTTTATTGTGTTATTTTTACTTCCGTCTTCTGAAATCCAGTAATGTTCCCTCTCAAATGGATAGACTGGCATAGAAATACGGTTACAAATATTATCTTTATTAAAGGCATCCCAATCTATATTAATATTCTGGGTATAAAGCTTAGCAATTCTGATTAAAGTCTCTTTATATTTGTTCTTATCAGAGTCCTTAATACTTAATCTAGACATTAGTTGTTCCACTTCTAAATTGTCTTCTATCTTTTGTGTATTTTCATTAAACTCGTTATTAATCGAAATATCTTCTGTTAGCGATAATTTCAATTTTTCCATTAGCTGGCTCTTGTTTTCTACTACATAAGCAATTCTAAATTCAAAATGACTTCTCCCCTTCTGGAGAGTGTACGCAATATCCTCAAGTGCATATTTTTTTCCCTCTTCAGCTAACCATTCTGCCAAGTCTTTGACTTTTCTTATTAAAGCCTTTCTCGTCCTGGCAGATATAGGTATCAAGTGATATGGACTCAAATTGCTTTTCATTCTATTTACATTTGGAAATTCCTTTAGTACAACATGGCAATTAGTTCCGCTATATCCAAATGAGCTAACGGCTCCTATTTTTTTATCAGATATATTCCATTCCTTCAAAGAAGTATTTACGTACAACGGTGTATCATTGAAATTAATATGTTGGTTTGGAGTATCAAAATTCAGTGATGGGGGTAGCATACTGTTTTTCATAGACAACAGAACTTTAATCAATCCCACCACACCAGCACTTGCTACAGTATGACCTATATTTGTTTTTACAGATCCGATAGCACAAAACTTCTTTTTATTGGTTTTGCTGCTCAATGCTTCAGTAAGTGCGTTAAACTCAATAGGGTCTCCAAGCTTTGTACCTGTCCCATGTGTTTCTATATAGGAAATATCTTCAGTATTTATTCTGTTCTTTTCATATATGGATTTTATTAAGCTAACCTGAGCAGCCGCACTTGGGGCTGTTATTCCATTGGTTTTTCCATCTTGATTTATTCCAGAACCTATTATAACCCCTTGGATATTATCCCTATCCTCTATGGCTTTATCCAATCTTTTTAATATAATAATTCCAACACTCTCACCTGGTACAAATCCATTTGCATTATTATCAAATGTCTTACAACGTCCATCAATCGAAAGCATATTCATTTTTGATGAATTTATATACAGTGCAGGTGAAGACATAAGATGAACACCACCAGTAATGGCCATGTCACATTCACCAGCCAATATGCTCCTAGCAGCAACATGTATTGCTACCAAAGATGAAGAACAAGCAGTATCAATTGAGATACAAGGACCTTTTAAATTAAGGTAGTATGATATACGCGATGCAAGAATTGCAGTGTCACATCCCATAACAGCAAATGGGTCTGAGGTATTATTTCTTTCACGTATTAAGTTAATATAGTCCCCTTGTTTCGCTCCAATAAACACTCCGACTGATTTTCCGTTCAAATCGGTATTGCTATACCCTGCATCTTCTAAAGACTTCCAACATTCTTCAATGCATAAGCGTTGCTGAGGGTCCATAAATTCACTCTCACGAGGTGATATATTAAAAAAATCCGGATCAAATAAATCTATTCCTTCTACGAATCCACCCCACTTACTTACTGATTTTAATGGTTTTTTATTATCAGGATCATAAAATGTATTAATATCCCAGCGATCCGATGGAATTTCAGTAATAGATGCAACCCCTGAAGCCAGATTGCTCCAAAATTCATTTGCATCTTTTGCTCCTGGGAACCTCCCTGAAATACCAATGATGGCAACCATGTTCCTGTTCTTTTCATCTAACGAATCACTGAAATTCTCGCATTGACTGGCTAACGTTTCAAGCTTGAAATTTAACAACGGAAGACTGTCTTTATCCACAAATATACTATTTTTGATGTTCTCTACATTCTCATTTATTAGATTTTCTTTTGCCAAAAACACCTCAAGTTCTTCTATACTTGAATTATCATATAAATCAGATACTTCAAGCTTTATATTTAATGAATTATTAATCTTATTTAGGAAATCTACAATTGTCATTGAGTCAAATCCTAAAGCATAGAATTTTTTGTGTATTTCTATATCACTCTTATTTACTCCGAGAGTCTCTGATGCAATCTCAATTAATTGCTCTCTTATGCTTCCTGTATTACCTGCTGTTATTCTGATCGGTCTCTCTATTTCAGCCTGAAGTGAAATGCTCTCTGGCTTTTGCATATTGACAGTTGGTCTAACTTTTTTACCCTGAACCAAAAATGCCGCAAGTTCTTCTATACTTGAATTATCATATAAATCAGATACTTCAAGCTTTACGTTTAATGAATTATTAATCTTGTTTAGGAAATCTACAATTGTCATTGAGTCAAATCCTAAAGCATAGAATTTTTTGTGTATTTCTATATCACTCTTATTTACTCCGAGAGTCTCTGATGCAATCTCAATTAATTGCTCTCTTATGCTTCCTGTATCACCTGCTGTTATTCTAGTCGGTCTCTCTATTTCAGCCTGAAGTGAAATGCTCTCTGGCTTTTGCATATTGACAGCTGGTTTAATTTTTATACCCTGAACCAAAAATGCTGCAAGGTCTTCTATACTTGAATTATCATATAAATCAGATACTTCAAGCTTTGCGTTTAATGAATTATTTATCTTGTTTAGGAAATCTACAATTGTCATTGAGTCAAATCCTAAAGCATAGAATCTTTTGTGTATTTCTATATCACCCTTGTTTACTCCGAGAGTCTCTGATGCAATCTCACATAATCTCACCATAATATCTTCAATACTTGTCAGTATGCTTTTTGAGTCTTTCTCATCGGACAGCATAGAATTACTTTGTTCCATATCATTTATAAGGTCTTTAATATCAGATTTTGCTAATCTCTGGCAGTCTACTTTACCATTGGGGGTACGTGGAAGAACCCTTAGTTCAATAAAAGAAGACGGTATCATGTACTCTGGCAATTTTTTTTTCAATAAATCCTCTACTTTTTCTACTGATATATCTATATTGTTATAAAATACAACGAACGCTAATAGTCGTTTCGAACCTGTGCTTAGTTCTTTAGCAATAACTGCATTTTCTCTTACCCCATCAATTTCTGAAATCACCTTTTCAACAGCAGACAACTCAATTCGTATACCACGAATTTTTACTTGATTATCTCTTCTTCCTAGTGGTTGGATTGTTCCATCAGACAAATATCTAGCCATATCACCAATTTTATAAAGTCGCTCCCCTTGTTCAAAAGGGTCAGGTATGAATTTATTTCTATTCTCTTCTGGAAGTTTTATGTATTCTACTGCTAAAGATATCCCTCCTATATATAAATCACCAGGTACTCCAATGGGGCATAGGCATAAATTTTTATCAAGTACATAAGTCTTTACATTTGCTATAGGACTATACAACGGCATTGATTTTGAAGCTTTAGTATAATTTGAATTATCAGACTGCAGGATTCCATTAACTTCTGTTGCTCCATAATCTGCTACTAACAGTGCGTTCGGAAACTTTTCAGTAAAAAATTTAAAAAACTCAGGCGTTATAGGTTCTCCAACCATAATCAACACTCTGATGCTTGAAAGCAGATTTATGTCTTCTGTAGAATCAAACATTCTTTTCATTACAGAAGGAATCATAATTAAATAGCTGATATTGTGTCTAGCTATAGCTCTAATTAATTTCGCAGGATCTTTAACAATTGAATCTGAAAGTATTACTGTCGGTACCCCTCCCAATACACCTCCAAGAAACTCCCACATTGATGGCATATAATTCATACTGGTACGCTGACAAACGCAGTCATCGTCTCTAAATGGATATATTTTCCACATATGGTTGTAATAATTTATCAACTGGTGCTGTCTGTGCCTAACTCCTTTTGGTTTTCCAGTTGAACCAGAGGTATACATTATTAACCCTGAGCTATCAAGATTGCTTCTATTTTCTGATAACTGTTTATTGAAGTCGTTGCTAGTAGTGTCGTCCAGTTTAATTGAATCAAGAATCTTTACCTTAACTTTTTTGTCAGGAAGATCAGGCAGATATTTTTCAAGGCTCAATATCAAAGAGATCCCTGCATCATCAATTATATATTTTATATGCTCTGCAGGGTATGTAGTATCAAGAGGCACGTATATATTACCCGACTTAAATATAGCAAGAATAGATATTGTAGTGTAAACTGTTCTTTTTCCATACACACCAATTGCACCAAGGTTCATGTTAGTTTTCTCGATTTCGCTTGCCACCAAATCAACAGCATTGAATAATTGGATGTATGACAATTTTATGACATTCCCATCATCATCTTCGTGTACTATTGAAGTAGAAAATGGAGTCTCCTTTACCTTTTTTTCAAAAAGATTATAAAGAGAATGCTTAAATGAGAAATCGCCCTGATATCCTCTACTACTTCTTCTTAAAAATTCTTCCTCCACATTATCAATTATCCCAATCTTGTCAATATTCAATTCAGAATTTTTTATCAAGTTTTCTAAAAAGCTTTTAAAGTGCCTTAACACTAGCTCTATAACCCAAGGGCTAGTGAGTATCGGTAAATACTTTATACCACAAATCAGTTCATTATCTTCTTCTTTAACACTGAAAACTACATCAGGTAACGCATTCTTGGGTTCTTTTACATTAGTATTCTTGAAGCTAATTAAAAATTGAACGCTTTCATTATGTTGGCTTATTTTTTTTACAATATATCCCAAAATGGTGGTAATACATTTCTTGCTCGCGTCGAAATCCTCAAGCCAAATAATATCATTCTTACTCTGTATACCCATAGAAATATCATCATCTTCACAGTAAATCGTAAAGAAAGCAATCAATGATGAAATAAGAACGGTCTGTGAGCTATAGCCATTCGTCTTACAGAATGACTTTAAATTTTGCCAGCTTTCTTCTAAAAGAAAAAACAAGCGAAAAGACTCTTCTAATAAGAACTCATTATCCACTTCATCAAATGGTAGTTTAAATATCAACGGCACATTATTAGATAGTAACTGTCTGTATTCATCTTTTTCAAAATTATTTTCAAAAAAATTTTGAATAATGTTTTTATAAGAAGTCTCAATTGATGACAACTTTAGTAAATCAATGATTTTATTTAATTGCTCAGTATTTCTATTAAAACTATCATCCAAATCTGCACTTGGAGTATTTAATACTGTACTATATACAAAAGAACACTCACTTTTTACAAAATGAATGCCATGAGAATCCATAAAATCAAGTTCGGATTGAATCATTAGCTTCCTCCTTACACAAATATAAAGCATTAACACTAGTCTGCCTACTTTAAAATCATGCTTATTATTGTTTGAATATATAATAGAATTTTTATATGAGACAAAATCTATTTTAGTCTTGGTCTAATTTACAATCTAAAACCGTTAACCTTTTCTATTTATAAATTACTGTTTTAAACATTCAGCCCGTTCTCCTTAAATACATCTATAATAGCCTGTTTTATAATTCTACAGCCTGTTTGTAATAATTCCATTTCTATTGTAAGAGGAGGCATTATTTTAAGTACTGTGTCATTGCGTCCTACTCTTTCAATAATCAATCCAAATTCAAAACAACGTCTAGCTATCTGTTTTGAAATTTCTGCTCCTCCAACATCTGAAAAATCAATGCCCCAAACCATACCGATCCCTCGAACATCCAGCAGATTATGTAAAGTTAAAATTTCATTTGTCAAATAATTCTTAATGAAATCAGATTTTTCTTGAACATCTTTTTGCAAATTGAACTCTTCCCAATACTCGAGAGCTCTCTGAGCACCTATGAAAGCCAACTGGTTTCCTCTGAATGTTCCGTTGTGCTCCCCTGGCTGCCAAATATCATGTTCACGCTTCATCAATAAAAGTGACATTGGAAATCCGTACCCGCTTATAGATTTAGAAAGTAAAACAATATCTGGAACAATTTCAGCTCTATCAAATGAAAAGAATGTTCCTGTCCTCCCACACCCAGCTTGAATATCATCACAGATAAGTAAAATGTCATTCCTCTTACATAGATCGCTCAATCTCCGAATCCAATCGGTACTCGCAATATTTATTCCACCTTCACACTGTATGGTTTCAAAAATTATTGCTGCTGGCTTTTCTATTCCACTATTTGCATCATTTAATACATTATCAATATAGTCTATGGTATCGAAACTTTTCATAAATTTATACGGATATGGCATAAATGTAACATTAGGAAGCTGAACCCCAGCACCCAAACGATTCTGAATATTACCAGTTGCAGCAAGACTTCCTAGTGTCATTCCATGAAATCCCCCCATAAAGGAGAATATTCCTGCTCTCCGCTTGATTTTTCTTGCGAGCTTTAGTGCCGCTTCAACTGCATTTGTTCCAGTAGCACCGCAAAATTGAATTTTATAGTCTAATCCCCTCGGTTTCAATATACTTTCATTAAATTTGTTTATGAAATCCCTCTTAGCTACTGTATACATGTCCAAACCATGCATAATGCCATCCGAATTGAAATACGACAATATTTTTTCTTTAATAAAATCGTTATTATGTCCATAGTTAAGTGCTCCAGCACCTGCAAAGAAATCAATATAGTCTCGTCCCTCTTCTGAGTATATTACTGCATTTTTGGCTTTATTAAAAACAGCATTAAAGCTTCTACAATACGACCTAACATTTGATTCGTACAAATCAAATATATCTGTTGTCATTCAATAATCCCTCCTCAAAATGCATTCATTTGTCTTAACCATTTTGCTAAAACATTTTCTTAATGATTCTGCAGCTTCTTTCATCAGAATTATGCCAATTTCGTCTACATGCCTGTTTTTCCAGTCCTCAAGATCAGTTCCTTTAACCCACTGGTTAAAAGCTCCGAGTGCTGAACTACAAAGAATCTGATAATCTACCCTGTTTTCTTCACTACCGCTAATTGCCAAATCTTCAGCATGTTTAAAATAGCACTTAAATATTAATTTCATTTTATACTTAGGGTCATTTTCTGATCTTTTAATCTCTTGTTCAGGCAGAAGTTCCTTTAATTCTCTATACACATCGTTAAAACTTCTTTTAAAATATTTGTCCTGAATCTGTCTTTTTGTTGTCTCATTTATCTCCTCTATGGAGTTATACATTCGGTATAGTTCATAAAGTTTTGTTGCTCGTGCAGGAAAAAATAATCCTTTTTTAAGAACCTGAACCTTTCCGCCTATTTCAAACGTATCTCCTGATGGAACATACTCAGTATCTTGAACATTCATTTTTTGAAGCATGTCTTTAACCTGACTGCTGATTTTCGCCTCAACAGTACATTGGTTGATTGAGCCCGTTAGTATGAAGTCCGCTCCAAGGACGAACGCTGCTGCCACCGCTTCAGGAGTACCTATTCCCCCCGCTGCTCCAACTCTTATTTTTTTATGGTAATTATATTTCTTCATTATTTCATCCCGTAATTTTAACATTACAGGCATCAAAGAATATGATACCCCACAGTCCATATACCATCCTGCCCCAGCCTCAACACATATATCATCTGCCATTGGTACTTCTTTAGCCATCTCAGCTTCTTTAGCAGTTATTTTTCCTTCTGCTAACAATTTATTTATCATATATTCATTCACAGGACTCATGAACATCTCAGCAATTTCAGGCCTTGATACCTTGGCAATAATTCTATTTGTTGAAATAATTTCACCAGAATTATCTTTTTTCAAACCTTCAAGCTTATATCTAACAATAGCAGGTGTAAGACTCATATATGCAGATACTTCAATGCATTTAATTCCAGTTTCTAGCAACACACCTACTATTTTATCCTCCACATCAGGATTTGAATAATTGTAAGTCAAATTCACGCCGTAGGGCTCATAACTTGCCAGATTCCTCTGAATATAACCAATGTCATCTCTTATCTTATCAATTGAAAGCTCTCCAGTGCCCAAGAACCCCATCGTCCCATTTCTCGCTAGTTTAATAATCATTTCTTTAGAAGATATACCCCTATACATTCCACCAGCTAAATATGCATATTTTAAATTATAGTCCTTCTTGAATTCATCACATCCGAGAAATTGGGCAGCAAGCAATGAAGTATTTTCAACCTCTGCAGGATAATTTTGATCACATTGCTCACCTGATATATCAGTCTTCGCCTTATTATCAATATATTCCTCATCTTCTACAATAAGCGGAACAGCTTCTCTTTTGATACTTTGTACCAAACCAGCAACAACAGTTCCAGGACCAACTTGGGTAATCTTAACATCACCCTTTCCCATTATGTATCTAATGCTGTCATTCCACATTACAGAGCTTGTTATTTGATCTGACATATTCTCTTTTATTTCTGTTGTTTTATAAGGTCTTGAAGTTTTATTGGAAATAACGATGATTTTTGGTGGATTAAAATGAAACTGTTTAATATATTCACTAAACAATATTTTAGAATCTTCCATATATCTGGAATGAAATGCACCACTAACTTTTAGAATAACATAATTTTTGGCTCCTGCAGCCTCAAAGACCGATTTTGCTCGTTCAATATCCTCTTTGAGTCCTGATATTACAATTTGTGAAGGTGTATTGATATTTGCAATATCAATGCGTTCAAATCCGCCTTCTTTAAGAACTACCTTTATCTTATCTAAACTTAAACCTATGACTGCCGCCATCCCGCCACCTACGGCTGTACTCATCAATTCCGCTCTGTATTTCACAATTTCCAATCCAGTTTCAAAATCAAAAATACCCGCTGCTAGAAGTGCGTTAAATTCTCCGAGACTGTGTCCTGCAACAAAATCAGGATATTTCCCTGTATCTTCGATTAATTTGAAATAAGTCAGAGCATTTACAACATATAATGCAGGTTGGGTGTATTGAGTCTGTCCGAGTTTATTTTCCTTATCCTCAAGACATAGTTCCTTTATGGAGTAGCCCAGAATCTTATCTGCTTTTAAAGTTAAATCTTTAAAAGCATCAAATAATCCTTCTCCCATTCCTCTATGCTGTGAACCTTGTCCTGGAAAAACATAAGCCAACATTTATCCATCACATCTTTCTTATCTAGAATTCTTGCATGAAAATTTTATGCAAGAAAAGACATAGTTAATCTGTTATGCCTAATAAAATCCATCAGCGCAAAATCAAACAATAATATCTCATTTTATTTACAATAATTGCATCCATTATATGTTTATTCCTTTTTTAACAGTGTACTACAGCATATTACAGTTGTCAACGCTTTGCTTATTTGTACTTTTTTGTATGTTGTTTTTTGTCACTTTACAAAACTTATGAGGTTGCTGAAAGCAATTGCTCTTAACTATTTAGCAAGGATCTTGATAATAGAAAAAAATGTGATAGCCTGTCTAGCCTTAGATATAGCTTGTTTAGGCACTGTTGGAAGCTTTAATTCGGGGAAGTCCATCTTAAATTGAGAATAATTAATCTATAAAGATTTATTTGTGGAATGCATTATAAAATAAAACAAATTGGCAAAAGAAAGTTTCTAGATTGGGCTTTAATAATATGTGCCTCGCAATCAAATAGTTATATTCAATTGCGAGGCAGCATTTTTTGATTACCCTATCAATTATTTATTTCAGCCTGGAATGCCTTCTTTAAAGCTTGTCCAGTATAGCTTCTTTCGTAATTTACTAATTCCTCAGGTGAACACTGAGCAATTATTTCACCACCTTCTTTACCGCCCTCTGGCCCTAAATCAATTACCCAGTCAGCACTTTTAATAACATCCAAATTGTGTTCAACAACAATAACAGTATGCCCTTGCGTAATAAGCCGATGGAGTATATTCAGTAGATACTGAATATCAGCGAAATGTAGTCCTGTAGTTGGCTCGTCAAGGATATAAACCATTTTCCCGTTTGTTTTTCTACTAAGTTCTTTAGCAAGCTTTACTCTCTGTGCTTCTCCTCCGCTCAATGTAGTTGCACTTTGACCTAGCTTTATGTATTCTAATCCGACATCACAAAATGTCTGAAGAATTTTTACTATGTCTCTGTTGTTTGAAAATAACTCCAATGCCTCATTTACATCCATATCTAAGACATCTGCAATGCTTTTACCTTTATATTTAACTGATAGAATATCTGACTTAAAGCGCTTTCCATTACATTCCGTACAAGGTATCCAAACATCTGCAAGGAAATGCATTTCTATTTTTATCTGCCCCTGACCCTCACAGACTTCACATCTTCCCTTGTTAGAATTAAAGCTGAAATGTTCTTGGGTTAGCCCTTTACTCTTTGCACTATCTGTGCTGGCAAAAACTTTTCTTATTTTATTAAACAAATCAGTATATGTAGCAGGATTAGATCGAGGAGTACGCCCTATAGGAGCCTGAGAGACATTTATTACATTTTCAAAATAGTCATAACCCGTTATTTCTTCATACTCTCCAATCTCTACATCGCTCTTGTTCAATAACTTCTCCAGTAATGGCTCTAGTGTTTTCCCTATTAGACTACTTTTTCCGCTCCCGCTTACACCTGTAATACAAGTAAAAGCTCTAACTGGAATTCTAGCTGTTACATTTTTCAAGTTGTTATGTTTCGCACCTTTAAGTACTAGCCACTTATCCGTCAGCTTTCTTTCAGAATATTTCTCCTGTACTGCTAACTTTAATTCTCCGCTCAGATATTTTCCTGTAATTGAAGCCGGATTATTCATAACTTCCTCTGGAGTTCCTTGAGCCACTACTTTTCCTCCTAATATTCCTGCTTTAGGTCCTATATCTACAATCCAGTCTGCATTGCGTATTATTTCATCTTCGTGTTCAACAACCAAGACTGTATTATCCTGACTGCGCAACTTCATTAACGTCTTTATAAGATTAATTAAATTATGTGGGTGAAGCCCTATAGATGGCTCATCTAGTACATAAATAACTCCCACCATCCCACTACTTAGTTGACTTGCAAGACGAACTCTTTGCCCTTCCCCTCCTGATAATGTTGGTGCAGTTCTGTTTAAGGTCAAATAGTGAAGTCCTACATCAACCAAAAATTTAAGTCTGTTATATACTTCAGTGATAAGTTCTTCACCGATTTTTAGTAAATTATCGTCAATATACTCAGATACTTCTATTACCCACTTTAACACCTCATCTATAGACAATGAATAAATTTCAGATATTGTACGCCCCCGTAATTTTACTGAGCGAGCTTCTTTACATAGTTTTGTTCCATTACAAGCTTGACAGGGAACAGTCCTCATGTATTGTCTATACTTTTTTATGCTATTCTCAGTTTCAGACTCATAATAAAGCCTTGTTAGTTCTGGAATGAGTCCTTTTACAGGTTTTAAAGTCTCTTTTAAACCTAATGTGGACTGATATTTAATTTTTTCTTCACCTGATCCGTAAAAAATAATTTTATGGAACCATTCAGGGAGGTCTTTCCAAGGTGTCTCAATATCCAAATCATAATGATTGAAGATTGGCTCAAGAGGTCCTGTAGGCCACGTAGTTTTATTAGTATCTCGCAGATTTCCAAACCATCTTATTGCACCATCCATTATTGACAAGTTTTCATCTTCTAATAAAAGCTCAACTTCCATCGATTGTTTTACACCCAAACCACCGCATTCAGGGCACATTCCTAAAGGAGTATTGAAGCTAAAGTGCTGTGAACTCATTTCAGGAAAGCTTGAATGACAGCGAGGGCATAGTAAATTTGTGGCAAATAACAACCTCTCTCCATTACTTCTTTCTACTGTCAGAGTACCCCTTCCATCCTTTAAAAGAGTCCTAATGTGCTCTGTCAATTGTTCTATAAATGCTACTTCATTGGATTTATCTTCAGGTATCTTAAAGGTGTCACCTACCAAGTCTACACTAACTTTCTCATTTCCTGCTGATGGTCTTATCTGATCAATTTTCTCAACTTTACCGTTTATTCTTAAATAAGAAATATTCTCTATCTGAATCTTTTCTAGAATGTAGCTCCAATCCCCAGAGTAATTTATAATTAGTGGTGCAAACAATGAAAATTCTTCTCCTAATACTAGGTTGTTATAAAGTGTACTTGCTATTTCCCTTGGTGTCTGTGGGCATATATTGGTACCACACTTCATACATTTGGGTGTTCCAATCCTTGAATACATCAATCGCAAATAATCTGAAATTTCCGTTATAGTTCCTACAGTAGATCTTGGATTATTTCCTAGTGTTTTTTGCTCTATGGCAATAGATGGGCTCAGTCCATAAATAAAGTCAACTTTTGGTTTTTCTGTCTTTTCCATATATCTTCTAATATATGGAGATAGTCCCACAACAAATCGCCTCTGAGCTTCTGCAAAAATCGTATCAAACACCAGCGTTGATTTTCCGCTGCCACTTACTCCAGTAAAAACTACAAGTTTATTTTTAGGAATAGAAATATTAATATTTTTTAAATTATGTTGCGCTGCACCTTCAATTAATATTTTATCAGTATCCAGTTTAATTTCTTCGCTTTGCTTTGGTTTGAAATCCCTTGCCTTTACAGTATTCAACTCCATAATAGTTAAACTGCTATTATCATCTGTATACTCTACATCTAGAGAATTATTATCCCGTACGTCTAATTTTGTTCTCACAGGTGCATATAATGAACTGTCAGTTTCAAAAAGTGTGCGCAATTCATTAAAAGTATCACTATTCCCAGCTGTTACTCTTGAAATATCATCTAACTTGTCGTGTTCAGTCTTTGTTATGTCTTTTCTAGAACGGAATCCCCAAAGGTTGTCCCATGGCAATACCTCATATTTATTTAGTGAAACAAAATTTCGGATAAGGTTACTTCTAATAAATCCTAGACCAGAATTATTGTCATAGCCAAACATGCTATCATCAAGCTGCTTGTTAGCACATCCAATCCATACATCTTCAGACTTATAATATTTATCTTCAGGTATATCGCATGGATCAAAGTCCATATGAAGATAATCCTGTAAGACATGATCAATTGAAGCATCCACCTTCACCCATCGTCCAGCCTCCTCATGCCAATACTCACATATCCAATGTGATGGACAAAAGCTGTCCTGACTAGTATATGAAGAAAATCCACATAAAACTCTTGAAGGAACACCTTTACTTCTTAGTATAGAGCAAAGAACAACAGCAAAATCACGTGAATTTGCAAATAATCGTTCAAAAGGTTTTCTTTCGGTAAATAGATCTGATTCATTTATTTGAAGAACTCGCTCCAACATCTTTGAAACAAACAATAGATAAATTTCATCTTTTCTTTGATTAGGCATTTTTATACCATATAGGTCTGGATATTCAGAATTAATCATAAATCTATGTAGTGTCTCACAAATTATTCTTGGTTCCTTTGGCACATCATCAAATAGATAGCTTAGATTTAAGGGTTCAGTTATTATACTATGGCTTTGATAAAAGTTCTTCATTTTAATATTTATCTGATAGTTATTCATATTGCCCTCCTTAGACTTAAGTTTATAACTGTAAAGCATCTAATTTATAATTTATTACATATATATAGTCAAGCATCTCTAATCTCAGAACATAGATTAAAGATGCTTGACTATTATTAATAATTATTTCTATATACACTACAAGTTGTTACGTTCAATATAGCAGACTTTGCTTATCATAGAGTATCAGCTATTTCATTGTTATTAGAATATCCTGCAAGATTCTTAAATTTAACCTTTTTCAAGTAGATAGAGCACCATATAAGAGAAATTATCATTGCAAGCACAAAAGAACCAGCTATTACCAAAAATACTTCTCGTGTTCCGCCACCATACATATATACAAGCATATATGCTGCTGGTATGGTAACTACCCCCATCCTAAATAAGTCAATAATTAACCCTGGTAAAGCTCTTCCTGTCGCCTGAAAAGCAGAGGTAGCTATAATTGATACTATAATTCCCAAATACGCAAAGGAAGTGATTCTAACCTGTGTAACACAACCTTGAGCAACCTCTGGCAAATCCGTAAACAATGAAAATATACTTCCAGCTAATAAATTATATATAAGTGCAAAAACAGCACCTACTACCAATCCAAGTATTATATTTGTTTTGAAGGTCTCTATAATTCTTTTCTTGTTTTTTGCTCCATAATTTTGTCCTATTATAGTAAGTGTTGCATTTGCAAAAGCATATCCTGCCAGCAGAATGAACTCATCAAGTCTTCCTACAAGTGTCCATGAATTCATGGCAGTTTCACTTATTGTACCTATCAAATTATTCATGAATACCATAAATACACTTAAAGCTATCATGCTCAATATTTGTGGTGTTCCTATATGCGCAATCTCAAGAACTAAACGCTTATCCGCATTAGAAATGTTCCAACTTGCCTTAACTTGTGATTTCTTCCTCAAGAAAATACTTGTAACAAAAATTAATGAAACGAGTATAGCTATACTTGTCGCTAAAGATGCTCCCAGAACACCGAGTTTAAATACAAATATGAAAAGAGGATCTAATATAACATTAACAATTGTAGACAAAATCATAGACATTGCATAATATTTTGATAACCCTTCACCCTGAAGAACTCCCAATAATGAATAGTAGATTGGTATCAGACAAAACCCTGGAATAAAGCAATAAAAGTATTGTGTTGCATAATTTATCGCTTCCTCACTTAGTCCATCTCCAGCCATTAAATTTATTAACGGTTTTCCAAAAACTAATAATAGAATTAATCCCAGAATTGATATAGAAACTGACAATACTAGTCCAGAGCTTATTGTTTTATTAAGTACAACTTGATTTTTTTCACCAATTCCTCTGGCAACCAAAGAACTGATTCCCATATATAATCCTGTTCCAATAGCAACAAAAAGCATATACATGGGATAGACTAGCCCTATTCCGCTTATATAAGCAGTCGATTCCTGGTTAATCATTGAAATAAAAAAAGAATCAACCATTGCATATAACAAAACTAATAATTGTCCTATTATTATGGGCATTGCCAATTTAATGGATATTGGAACTATAGGGCCATTCATTATTTCCTTTCCTAAGTTTATACTTTCGTTTTCAGAATTTGTTTCGCTTTGTTTCATTTTATATCCTCCTTTTATAATTACAGTACATAAATATGACGCATAAAGATTCTATCAGTTATTTTTCAAAATTTCAACATTATTGGGTATTTATTTAAAACCTTGTTATAATCAGTAACTTTAGTATAAATTCAATCATTTTTATAGTTTGGGTTTTATGTATAATTGCATGCTATAAACCCAGCATTTGATCAAATTCTTCTGGTATTTCATTTAACCTTATAGCTATATAATAGCCTGAACCTCTAATTACATTAGTTGAATGTTTCAGTCCTCTAGGTATCCAAATACTTTTATTGGATTTCACAATATACTCTTCATCTCCTAATCGTACTAAATATTCCAATCCGCTTTCATCTGCGATGAAAATATTCAATTCATGTACATCATGAGAATGAAGAGACGTATATTCTTCAACATTGCATGCTTCACTAATTTTATGAATAGCAAGATGTACAGGGAAATTCTCTGGAAAATACCGCTTAATACACCTTACATCTTTATGAAAAGGTATTGTTGACAAAGGTACTACACTATTATCAAAAATCAGATTACTATTCTTTTCTTTCATAAATTCAATTCCTCCAATATATAGAACTTAACTATGCATTGCTTTATTCATTTATTTAATATCTAAAAGTCTCGAATTGCAAGTGTTAAACCATCTCCAATCGGAACCATACTTATTGTAACCCTTTGGTCTTCATAAATTGATTTGTTCAGCTGTCGAATATTCCTTACATCTGACCCTTGATTTTTTGAATCAATTACACTTCCTGACCAAAATACATTATCAACACCAATAATTCCCCCTGGGCGAACAAGTTTCAAGGCCCTTTCATAGTAATTGACATAGTTATCTTTGTCTGCATCAATGAATATAAAGTCAAAAATGTTCTCATATCCACTTTCCAATAATTTATCAATCGTATTCAATGCAGGAGCAATTCTTAAATCAATTTTGTGTGATACACCCGCCTCTTCCCAATAACGGCTCCCAATACTTGTCCATTTATTGTCAACATCACAGGTTATAATTTTACCATCGCTTGGGATAACCATTGCCATCCAAAGTGTTGTGTAGCCAGTAAATGTGCCAAGCTCTAGTATTCTTTTCGCTCCTGTCAACTTAAGTAGCAATGCAATAAACTGGCTTTCTTCAGGTGGACTTTGCATTGCAGACATAAGCATTCTTCCTGTCTCTTCACGAAGATTTCGTAAAATATCAGGCTCCCGCAATGATTTTTCAAGCATATAATCATACAATTCATCTGTCAAATTCAGCGACTTTTTACCCATATCTCCTACCTCTTCCCTAAATAGTATGTACACATAAAAATCACGAAGTGACTTTAAAAAACTACTTCGTGATTTTAAACTTGAATGATGATCTTTGCCTGCCGTCTGAAGTAGTTTTATCCACTTCTTACCATAGGACGACAACTTAATTTATTCTACAATTTCACCCCAAATATGCTACTTGTTTTGAAGCTATCCAGTATTTTTTCAGTATTTTGCTTCCATACAGTGCTATCATCTTCATTAATATTTATTACCTTATCAGCCCATTGCTTACAGTAATTGCATACTACAGTTCCATCTACTGATTCATTATCTTTTGAATTCGAACAGCCTATAGCACCACATACAGTACTGTCACACTCATAATTATTAGTGAACTTATTAATAAAGCCATCTAATTTTTTATTATCTATATATATGCTAGGCACTTTAAATAATTCATCGAACTTTGCCACTTCTTTCATATTATAGCGGCCAGTAAAAGATTCTAAAACAGACTCAAAAATATGTACATTTGCAATTTCTTTAATGTTTTGCCATGCTGTGATATCAAGAAGGTTTCCATTATATTCTTGGTTTATATAAGCTTTGGCAACTCTTGTAAGAAAATCTGTAGTTCTTGTTCTATCAACTAACTTTATTGAGAAGTTATAGTTTCCTGTTTTTTCACACAGTTCTTCATAATACTTAACATCTTCTGGTCTAATCCAGTCTGAAGCTATAAAATTCTCAAGCTTGCTGACCTTTGAGTACGTACATTTTGCAAGATAATAATCCAAATAAAGCTTTTTAGTAGACTGTCCCTTTTGACTTGCATGTGCTATTCCAGTACCATGGGAAGTTTGATAAGGACATTCATGAATACAAATATTATTTGCTATCAATCTTAATGAAATATTTGATTTTTTTGTATACATAAGCATTTTTTCAAGAAGATTAAAATTTCTATTGACACTATGTTGAAGTGTTAACTCATCAGCTCCAAATTCCTCCCAATACTTTATATGTTGAATATTAAAAATTCCAGCATAAATACCTATAGATATCTTTAATGTAGGAAAACGTTTTTTGATTAATTCACATAAGTATGGCGAATTAACTGTGACATAATCCACTCCAATATTCGCCAATTGATCAATATACCTTAGCAATTTTTTATGTGCACTTGCCTCAAGATCCTTATTCCCCAGACACATTGGATTCAATAGATAATTAAACTGTATTTTATTGTCATGACATAATTCAACATACTTCTTTACTTGATTCAGTGAAATATTCGGTAAAATAGAAGACTGCCTACCCCCTCCAACTATATCGCTTCTTAATTTAGCAAAAACAGTGGCTATGGCATTATGTTCATCAATTCTCGCTATCTCATGTATTAAATTGGGGTCAAAGTTGCTCCCTATCGAATACTTCATTCTGTATTTTTCTTGTTTTTCTGACATACTGAGTCCCCCCAAAATATTTTTTATAAAACCTAATTAATATTTAAACAAATGATTGAAATTCAAACAAATAATTCCTATATATACTACTTATCTATAGATTAATATGAGATGTTTTACAATATTTGTTCTATTTAAACAAGAGTCTTCTATTAATTAATTCAATCTTATTAAGATTCTTAATACTTTGTCATTTATTATCTTTTTTTTACATATATATATTATATTAACTATTTTAGAATCATACGTCAATACTTATATCTGTTTTTTTAATTTTACTTGACTTTCTTTAATAGTTAATCTCTAATTTGAAAGGAGGCTTTGCCATGATAGTTGCCTATTCAACCTGCTGTAGTGTTGATTTTCACAGAATTTTATCGTCGCCACACTAATTACTGCCAAGGGAATCACTCCACATTATTCAAAAAATAGATTCTCTACAGTTAACAAATCCATCTTACAATTCAAACAGTGGTTAATCGGAAACAACTGCTTTGACATTTGTATGGAATCAACCGGAAGATACTGGGTTCCTATCTACAACTTTTTGGAGATTGAAATCTGAAGTACTGTTTCTACCTTAAATGAGTAAAAGCAGTGAAAGGTAACAATGATTATGTTAAAGATTCCAAATGAATAGTGCGATTTATTTCGCCTTGGGATAGTCCCAGAAAGTTATATTCCAGAAAAACGAATCAGTATTCTAGGTGAATATACTCGCTACCGATACAAACCAGTTCACAGCAAGAATAGCGAAAAAATCGTTTTCAAAATACATTTACAGGCTGCAATACAGCCCTTTTTTAACTGATCCCTTTGTCATGGAGTATTGTTCATCACTTCTTAAAGGATTATTAAGGTAAAGGTTGATACTGTGATTGAGTCTATTGAGGGTTACAAGATTACAGAAAAAAAGAATCGTTGTTACTGGTTCGCTCTCATCTTGAATTTGTCCAGAAATCTATCGGAGAACTGGATGAAAATCTCGATGAGATGTCTTCTCCTTTTAAATCTGCCATTACCCTTCTTTGTACCATTCTCAGAGTAGACAGAACCTCTGCAATCGCCATCATCTCCGAAAACGGTACAGATATGTATCTATTTGCCATCTCTAAGCGATTATGTTGCTGGACAGGATTAACACATATCAACTACGAGTCTAATGTTTGCTTCCAAATAAACTGTATAAACGTCCTTTGCTACTCCATCAATTCCTTTTGCTTTCTTTCATTTCTTTATGGTTAGCTGTCAGCGTATTCTTATTGATATATGAAGCAAGTTTTTGAACCTTTCTATCAAATTTTGCCTTTTCTAAATTGAATTGTATCTCATGCGATCCATAAATAAAAATTCTTAGATCTCCAGTCTGTAATTGGTTACATGAAACTATGTTGTGCTAACCCCTTCCCTCCAAATATTTTCACAGGTTTCTACAGTACTATGGGTTAGTTGAGCTTCCTATAAGGCATTTGCCAATCTTGCTCGTTACCTTACTTAACTTGCATACTGGTTGCCCATACCCTGTAGAACCTCAGCTGTTTCATTAATATATTTATCCTCAGACCGCCAAGCTCTGAAACCCCAGAAAAGTTTATAATTATTACTCATCGGAACTGACCTAGTAGTCAAGTGAATTTTTCACGCTATTCCTCCAAAATACTTTCTTGTAAAGTGCTGTCGGCTTCATCGCTATATAAATGACTTACTTCTTAGTTCAAAAGGGTCTGATGTTGTGATTATAAAAACTCATCAAATTCTAAGCTAGCAATCTACACAAAGCATAATCGTCTAAAATACATTCTTTATATTTTGAGTATAAAGCTTGCCCTCTTCATCAATAACACATTGGCGAACTAGCAAAATGTTTTTGTCACTTTTTCAATAGCCATTAATTGATTACACAATTCAAGAAATTGACTTCTATCTAATGACTGCATTCCATCCGAAAGCGCATCTTGTAGTTTTGGGTGCATTTCAACCATTATCCCATCCGCACCAGCTGCTACTGCCGCCTTTGCTAACGGTATTATATATTTATTTACACAACTCGAACAACTTGGATCCACAATAATTGGAAGATGACTTTTACTTTTAATTACTGGAACTGCACTAATATCAAGAGTATATCTAGTAGCAGTTTCAAAAGAACTAATCCCTCTCTCACAGAAAATCACCTTATCATTTCCTTCTGCCATAATATACTCAGCAGCATTTAACCACTCGTTAATTGTTGCTGAGTATCCACGTTTTAATATAACCGGTATGTTTGCTTGTCCAACCGCTTTTAACAAAGAAAAATTTTGCATATTTCTAGCACCGATTTGAACAATATCAACATATTTCAATGCATATCCAAGTGTTTTTTCATTTATCACCTCTGTTACAATAGGTAATTCGACTATTCTACCAGCTTCATTCAAGTACTTTAATCCCTCTTCTTTCAATCCTTGAAACGGATATGGAGAAGTTCCAGGCTTATATGCACCACCTCTAAGAACATTTCCGCCTGCTTCTCTTACTGCAAGAGCTGCTGTTAATATTTGTTCTTCGCTTTCAACCGCACATGGACCTGCTATTACTACAAGAGTACTACCACCAAATTCAACATTACCAACCTTTATAATTGTTCTACCATTTTTACTTTCTCTACAAACTAACATTATATTTTTCTCGCACCTGTGTAATGCTTCTCCTTCGCCTGAATTATTTTCTGCAATTTATTTGACAACACATTTTTATTGCTAATTAAATTATACGACATATCCTTTTTTAGGAATTAATCTCAGTATAAGCCACAGCATTAAATTTTTGTAAAAAACAAATACTATCTGACCGTCAATTGCTCCTATTCATAATTACTACATCATAAGGGAACCTATTTCTTTTATCACTTGAATTTCAACCATAACTTTCTAACTTTTAGCCAATTTTTCAAGAAGAAACCATGTAAAACTTCCTTACTGCCAGTTATCCTCGCATTCTGTCGAAAAGTAGTGATAACCAATTTCATTCTTTTTACAAATTGAGCTGTTTTGAAAAATAAAGTGTTTTGCAAATTTTCTTACAATACTTCGCCTAATTGATAGAATTTTTAAAACAATGTCTAAATACAATTATTTACTATAATCCTCTTAACCCCTTATATACTTAAATATAACATTTATGTTACATAATATCAATAATTCTTTTTATTCACTATATACTTTTCTCATTTTTGATACTTTATATGTTTTTAAATAGTTCTATTGTATATTTATACATTATTTGATTATATTTATAATTTTAGTAGATTATAATGTCGAAATAATATTAAAAATTGTGACTGTGTTGTTAACTTAATTTAAGTAATTTTTGAGAATATGATGAAAGCATTAACAATATAGTTGAATAATCGCTACTGAACCTACGGCAATTAAACCTAAAACAAAATTCGTCAAGATATACTGATGTAATTTTGTTGTCGACAATGAAAAGTACCATTTATAAAAGCCTTTGCGTTAGCAACCATAGTTTGAAGTCATTTAAGGTGTTTAGGGTTAGATACTTTGGCTTCAATCTTGTAGCCTTCTTTACTCAATTGGTGATATGAAACGGTATGCCAACACTTGATATTGTGGAAACACCTTTAATGGAAGTTTGTGCAAATTCAGCTATGTTTTTAAGTTATCAATAACTTGCACTTTTAAGTATTATGGTCATCCATCGGAGCTTAGATATAAGGCTACATCCGGAGGATAACCTTTATCAGAAAATCCACTCATACATCATGAGCATTCTAGCTGAGGATTTGTCAAAAATTAACCGATAGTAAACTAATGCTACTAAAGAAACATAAGCTTACATTCACAGCAAACTACACTCCCAATAAAGCCTTTTGACCGTCTATTATGCACTTAAGTAAATAAGCTCCCACTCCAGCCTCTTTTCCAAGTTATTTAAATTTCATTTTAACGAATATTTTGGAAAAATACGGTTGTTCTAAACATAATACGGTGTTAGTATATAAGAGTAGACATGAAAAGTTGAACATTAAATAATAAACATCAATAAGAAAATACTAACTATTAAAAGTCAAGTGTTAAAATGATATTTTATTAATAAAATGCAGAAATGCATTTTAGATAGATTTGAACTTTGAAAACTGCATGACGAATAGAGCATCTGTTAAGGTACTCAAAGAAGAAGTATTAAGAAATAGTTTAATCCGCCTTGATGTATCCTGCTTCGTTCTTTCAAGATGGTAGAAGCCCTTATAAGCTTTTTTGTCGCATGTGAGATTGCAACATTGTAATGCTTGCCCTCACTTCGTTTCTTTTTGAGATATGCTGCAAAAGTTGGATCCCAGCGGCAACCGTATTGGGTTGCATTGAATAGTGCATAACGAAGATATCTTGAGCCACGTTTCTCCATGTGAGAGTATGTAGATTCTAATTGTCCTGACCGGTAGGTTGATGGCGATAATCCAGCATATGCAAGTATTTTGTCGGGTGAATCAATTCTGCTAAAATCACCAATTTCGGCAACAATCATAACTCCCATGCAGTAATTGATTTCGGGAATAGTAAGTATTGGAGAAGAGATTTCATCCATAATAGTGTTAATGTAAGCCTCTATATCTTCAATTTCTGAGTCAATTTCCTTAATTAAGTTTCCACGATATCACACCTACTGCTATCGGAAAATACGGAACAATGATTAAATCTTTTGGTTCGCTAGAAAACAAATTATTATTGGAAGGCGGTTATATTATGGATTATAAAATTGTTGAAAAAGATTCGTTTACGGTCATGGGTGTATCAAAGGTGTTCAAATACGATGATGCAATTACAGAAATTCCAAAGTTCTGGACAGAGCATTATCAAACAGGAAAAGGTGAATATATACGTGGAATGTATGGTATAAGCATTGGTGAGCTCATGAGGGCAGATGAGTTTGAATTTTTGATCGCTGATAATTATATTCTCTCCACAGAAACTCCCGATGGTATAGTTACTAAGATTTTTCCCAAATGTACTTGGGCTGTGTTTGCTTGCAAGGGTGCAATACCAAAATCACTACAAGCTGTATACAAAAAAATCTTCACAGAATGGCTACCAAACTGTAAAGATTATGAATTTGCAGCTGATTATAATATTGAAATGTACAACAACCCGGCTGATTATCCTAATGGGAACAAGGATAACAACTATTACAGCGAAATTTGGATTCCCGTTAAGAAAATATAACTTTTTAAGCCAATTTTTGTATAGAACATATATGAAAAGAAAGGTTTGAGGAATACAAGCAAAGTTATAATTAATATTATTTGTACATTATTAATTATAACTTTATACCAGTGCTAGTCTTTCTCAAGGCATTAGGGCGATTTCACAAACTGATGTCAGTTAACTTCATCATAGGATTCTCACCTCCTCCGAGATCTTCGCGGGCTGCCTCCATTTTAATATTTATGGCTGGGCAGAAGTTTCATTGTAGGCTGATGAGGTCATTGCGAAACAGCAAAACTGTACGGAACACAAGTTCCGCTCTACTGCTTTCAGACCAGATGGATTCGCTCACACCTTAAGTTTAGAAATCTGTTTATTAAATCAGAAACAAATTCTTCCCAAGAGAAAAATCCATTTGCATGGATTGTATTCTAACTTTACAGGTGGTCCTGGCGCATCTTCCTTTGTCGCTTGTCCTTCTCAGGCTCATCAGCTAATGTATCTGTGAAATCGGATATAAAATTATCAATGTACTTTTGAGAGGATAAAAATACCCCCTCACTTACTTCCACGTTAAATGAGAGGGTTGGACGAAAAATTTATAAATTATTTTTAAGTTTTTCTAAAATCCGATATTTTCTATATTGCAATGTAGTCCTTGAAATACCACATTGCTCTGCATATTCTCTTTCACTTTTACCTTTATAAAATAGAGCTGTAATTAATTCATATTCCTCTGCATTCAATAGTTTAAGACTTTCTCTGAGCCTTTTAATCATAGCAGCCCTAATTGCTGCTTCTTCTACATTGGTATTTTCATCCCGGAACTGAACTTCTGCTTCTATCAGCCGTTCCAGGGAGTCTTCTCTGCTTGGTATGAAAAAAGCTTTCTGTTTATCTTTATTCACCGCAAATTTCTCCGTTTTGAGATCATATTCCTGATACTGCATTTTTCGTTCGCTCTGCCTTAAAACTGCTATTACTTCCTCGCTTGCCGCTGGATATAGCTTTCTGTAATTTGGAACTCTTCTTTCTCCTGCCATATGGCATTTCCTCCGTCTCTGATTTTTGAATGGGTTTGTTCAACATCAGAAATGGGGGAGAGCGGCACTTGATTTGTGAAGCGTGTGTTGGCTTTTCCATACTTCCTCCTAAAAAACGGGCATAAAAAAAGCCAGAAATAACATTTCTGTTACTTCTGGCTTTTCCGCCCTTATTTGAAAAAGGGTATAAAAATAGCCCCAGCAATTAAACGCCGAGGCGATATTTTTTATTAAATTTTACTTTACAGTTACCCCATGATACAGATTATAAAGTATTGAAAGTTGAAAGTCCGTACACGCATCCTCCGTACTTGGTTCAAATTCCGTCCGCATAATGTCCGCACTTAGTTCGAGGCTACTTTAAGAAAGTATGTATAATCAGCTTCGCTTCCATTGCTTTCAATGAAGACAGTTTTGTATTTTGGTAGTGCGTATCCCCACAATGCAATTCCAAATAATTTAATTGCTTCTTTTTTCCTCATATAAAAGCATGTTCTCTCCATTGAAAGGCATTCCAGCAGTTCCTGCTCGTTCATTGCCACTGCATTTACATAGCACTTGGACAATATCTCATGATAGAGTTTTCCATTGGTATGATATTCGTAAATCTTGAGCATAGCTGTATCTATCAGTTCTATAATCCATGCTGTTTCAAAAATACAGGAAATCTTGTTTTTAAATTCTTCCCTTTGTTCAGTAGGTGCAAAATCGTTTAAATATGTCAGTGCCGTATTTAAGTTCTGGCTACAGTAAGATTCACATACCTCTCTAACTAAATCAACTTCCTGTATTGTTTTCCATACCACATCTCTATAAATATCAAGTAACAGTTTTGCTTTGTGGTAAACTTTTTCTTCATTAAGATGCATTCCATCATACATAAGCGATATACTTTTCATCGTTTTTGTTGTTCTCATATTATTCCTCCATTTATTGTATTTTGGGTTATATTAAGGCTTACACACCGTAGTTTATATTGACAAAACATGAAGATTGATTTAGAATTTATATGCAGGTGTTCTTCATATTTGTAATTATATGTGAAGAACATACGGTTGTCAACAACATTCAAAATGCTAAGTTCATAAGGAGGCTACTATGAAATTCGGTGAAAAGCTCAAAGACTTGAGAAAAGGAAAAGGAATAAATCAGACAGCACTTGCAAAAGAAATAGGAGTATCACTACGCACTGTTATCAGCTATGAGACCGGAAAAAGCTATCCCAAAAAAAGAGAAATTTACTCTAAAATAGCAGAGTACTTTAATATAGATATTAACTATCTCCTTACAGAAGACGAAGAATTCATTACAAATGCAGAAGAAAAATATGGGAGCCGTGGTGCAAGGCAGGCAGCCGAATTGGTCGCTGAAATCGGTGGTTTATTTGCCGGCGGCGAATTATCAGAAGCTGATAAAGATGCAGTTATGCGCTCACTTCAGCAGGCCTATTGGGATGCTAAAGAAGATAATGTAAAATATACGCCTAAGAAGTACAGAAAATGACTGTAATATTTTGGGGTCTATTGATTTGACATATTTTATTAGTAATAGGGATTATTATCCCTCCGTGGGGAGGTGTTGGTTTGATTAACTCTTTAAAAATATATAAAAAAGCAACGAAGCTTGTACAAAAATTCGGTACAAATGATGCTCTTGAGATAGCAGATGCGCTTGGAATCAAGCTTTATTATGAAAACTTTGAAAATATGCTTGGCATGTATTCCTACCGGTGGAAACACCGTTTTATTTTTCTGAATAATAGCTTGGAAGACAGTATGCTACAGATGGTTCTTGCACATGAAATCGGTCATGATATTTTTCACCGAGATTTGGCAAGCAACGGCTTGAAAGAATTTGCATTGTTTGATATTAGGAGTATCACTGAGTATGAGGCTAACGCCTTTGCTGCGCATGTCCTCCTAAAAAACGAGGATGTATTTTCTTTGGCAAGAGCTGGCTATGACGTTGCCCAGATTGCTAGCAACCTTAACACTCACATTAATCTGCTGTTAATAAAAATGCAGGAGATGAATAAGATGGGGTTTGATTTTAATGTGCCGTATAGGGCGGAAGGCGATTTTTTGAGGAGGGTATAGACTCTATGATTTTCCCTCCTCATTATACAACATAATATCCTTTTTCCCACCGACAAAAAAGCCTTAAAGATAATGAACCTATCCGGATTGTCGCATAAACATCCTACTAAGTTCTTAAGTGATTACCCTGTTACTTCCTTTGCCCTTTTAGATTATTGCCCTATCATTTTATTTTAAGCTTGACTCTGAACCACTGCAATGGTGGCTCTTACAGTCAGGACAAGTGGCTCAAAGCCAGAATACTCAATCAAAAGATCGTCATCTACTATTCTTTTATAGCATGGCTGCTTCACTTGATGTTTTTATATTTCCTGTCATAAACACGATTTTTTCAGCTATTTCCTTAATAATTTCTTTTGCAATTTTTTCGAACTCCAGTTTGCTAGAATACTTATTTTTTTTTGCTGTAGAAATAACCTCATATGGAATTACCACTGCCCCATCACTACTAAATGCTTGCATTTCCGACCTAACTAAAAATTCCAACCCCATTCGTTTTATCCTATTTGCATCTCCATCGAACATGCCATATTCTCTTAAATCAACTGCCAGTATACTCAAATCCTTAACGACCGAAAACGAGCTAATACATCCATATTTTTGTATATTATTTAAGAACGTGGCACCATTACGATTCTGCGAATTTTCATAGGATAAGTGTCTTGCCAATCTGCCCAATGCACCAAATCTTTCACATGTCTCACCAACATACAAATAACCATTATTCCGGCTATCGATAAATGATATAAAATATAAATATGGTGCCATATGCGATATATTTGTATCACTAATATATGCAGAACTAACCTTAATCACTCAAAATCACCGCTTTCATCATCGTCAAGTTGTAATTCTGTAAAATCATTTAAATATCCAGATACAGTAAGTCTCAATCGTTTAAAGACTTTGCTTAATTGTCTATTTGTTGCGCTAATTCCAATTTCAGCCATTGCTAATGAAAGAAAAAAGGCATCCAATAATACCACTTCATCGCTTCCCGGAGTAAGTTCTTTATATATTTTGTCATAAAAACTATGTTCTCGAGATAATGCCACACACACATCATCACTTTCTTTATTACCCACATAAGGCTCCCATAACAAGTCTCTTTCAAGCGTTTGCACATTCGTGACTCTATAACTGCTTTTTTCTTTTATCTCTTCTAAAATATCCTTTTGCAAACTATATTCTGCTTTAATTTCTGGATCAAGGGGATTTTGTATTGGTTTACGTTGATTATCATCAATATTACTTACTCCCAACGAAGTCTCAGCAAGTTTTTTATTACTTCTTTCATGTCTTCTATCTGCTTCTGTTGTATCCACTTCTAAAATTTTCCCTTTTTTGCTCTGTAGCTCCCATAAATTTTTGCTTTGATTTATGACCGATGCTACTTGATTTTTAATTTCTGTCAAAAACTTATCTGAAAATTCTAAACGTGTCTTCTTCACATCAAGATTCACATCGTTATCACACTTTGAATCTAGATCTATTCTAATCCTTAGCGACATGTGATCTTGATCACGGGGACAAATGTTTTTAAGAGTAACCGCTTGTGATATAAGTCGCTTGTTGCGATATATATAAAACCCTATGTTTTTTAAATACATCTTATATCCCTTTTGCACTTCACTTTGTCTACCCACTTCTTTAAATCCTGGTGGATATGGAAGCTGAACTGCCTTTAGTGTCGCACGACTCTTTGTTTTAGAATTAATAGTTATAATTTTTTCTTTACTCCAAAAATTACACGGATTCTTTCCATCATATTCATCAACAATATTCTTAATCTCTTTACAAAACAAAGGATCATATGGTTCAATTGTTTCATTATCAACCATAAATGTCACATTATCTTCCTCCATAATTCTATGGTATGTAATAGCAACCTGTTCCTTAATCTGCTTAGTTAAAAAAATATAATTATTCATTTCATTTACAGGGGACATATCGATGAGCATAATCAAAGTCCCTGACGTCTTACAGTTCTCAACAAGTTTCTTTTCTATATCAGTAAGTTCTTCATTTTCAAAAACCACCCAATGATTCTCATCAACGATACTATCAATATTTATAAATGACTTTACCCATTCTTCATTCTCGTTAGTTCTCGAAATAACCGAAATTGTTTTTGCCTGTGAAAATCCTGCACTTTTTAATCCGAATCCAAATTTAGATAATGAATTTTCTTCATATAGCTTTTCACTCTTAGGTGATCCTAACATCAATGCATTGAATATTTGATCTATATCCATGCCTATTCCATCATCTTGTATCGCTATATACTGTACGGATTTATCATCAACAACATCTTTATCTCTATTACCAATAATAATATTTATATTTTGTGCCTTCGCAACTATGCAATTATCCACAATATCTAATATTGCATCACTTGTTGTATACCCAAAATTACTTATTCCGTTTAAAATTCTTGACATTGGCATTTTAGTATCTCTGTTTGGATTAATCATTTCTTTTCCTCCTTAAATGTGTTTTTAAGAACATTACTCACACAATCCCTCTTTCCCTCTTCAATTTAGAAATTAATTGAAGAGGCTCTGCTAGGTAAGCTCGCATTGTATCGAAATCTTCATACAATTCTGTTTCCACATCTACATTTGAGATATTGGCATTTATATCCTCAGAACTATATAATGCATGTTCCTCTGCAAAAAATAAGAGTTGGGTGGTATTTATTGGATGTTTATGCTCATTCTTAGATTCAATCCGTTCAAACTCATATGCAAGGACTCCCCTATATACAGACTCATTCTTTCTAATAACATCATCATTTATAATATCTATCAGCTGTGTTGCAAGTGCTTTATCGTTAATACTCTCATAAAACCTCGCCCATTTATAATAATTGAGATTCTCAATAATCGCTTTGTTCTTACAGAAAAAATCAACCAACTGCGGATTTAATTCAATCCACTCTTCCTTCTTAGAAAAAGAGTACATTAACTGATTTGTATCACCATATAATGCACCAACTACATAGGTCTTGCACTTTGATTTGACCATTTTACATATACGCTTACGTTCATGTTCCCCTAAATTTTTAAAGGCAGCAAAACTATCAGGTTCACATGATGCATGCAATATCTGCTCCAAATATGTTTCAGATTTTCCTTTTGCTTCGGCCTTCTGCCGAATTCCATATTTTAAAACCAAATTCCATCCGATTTCAGTAAATCTTTCAAATAGCCTGTCAAATTTGAGTACATATGTATCCCCAAGTTCATCAAGATTATCAAGTATCGCCTTAAAGAAGATAAATTTATAGCTCGAATCACTTTTTGACCTTGTTGAAAAAAGCCAATTTATTGTGTTCCACAATTCATCCTCTGAAATAAGGTGCTTTACATATTTCCCTTCTAAAAGGCTATATCCTTTCAAGCTATCACCAACTTTCTATTTAGATTGATCTATAAGAAATTTATTTTCATCTGTAAACTACAATATACTGTCGCTATACCCGATATCAATATTCAATAATACAAGTCAAAATGACACAAGTAATAATAAAGTTAAACTAATTGATACCCTTTTGAATCTTAAGCATCTTTATTACCATTTCTGGGTTATCACGATACTGTTCATAAATATCCACACTAGAACTATCTTGTTCTTCGGGTTCTAGTTTGACGATAATATCCTGATTTTTCTGATATTTTTCACTTATTAATTTTTCAAGTTCTTCTGCATCAAAAAGCATTTCCAATGTATTAACTTGTGTTGATTTAATATTCTTTAATTCCTCCAAACACCAGCTTAATTCCTGCTGAAAGTTATATTCAAATTTCTTATCAAAAGAATTAATATATCTCTGTCTTTCCTCAGAAGTATCTATCTTGCAATCATATTGGATAAGATACATGAGATCCAAGTAGCTGTCATTGATTCCCCTTCTCTTTCTAATCTCCTCATCATAGTCAGGTATATCAGCAGTTCCAAATCTCTGGCTTATTATTTCAACAAGAGACGAATAATAAGAAATAAAATCACTGCCATCATAACACCAAAATATTTCAGACACTATTTGTCTGAAATACCCTGTTTCAGATAAAGTACAATCATTCCACTCGTCATTTTCAAAAAGACGGCACCCAAAATGCAGCCCATCGTTCAGCTTGAGTAGAAATATCACAAAACCCGGAAGAGATTTGTTTACTATCTTCATAAAAGCCACACCATTATAAACAGGCTCACTAGCATCAGATAGGTCAGCTGCAATTATGTGGCATGACATAATTCCCTTTTTAGTTCTCTTATAATAATCAGGATAGACATATATTTTATCTACATTCTCAATAAATTTTCGTTCTTGCCTGTCATATATTTCATCTTGATTGCTTCGTAAAAAAATAAACTTTTCGAATCTCTCCACAATGCACTTTGTACGATTAGCAAGCAGACCAATCTTATTAAGAATTAATGTAATATTCTGTTCTTCAAAACTATCCTCTAGCTCTTCTAAGCTATCATCTATGTCTAGTCCACACGCCAAATTGTCCAACATATGTACCATCACTTATCATTGATTTAGTATTTTCTCAATACCATCCTTAATTGCTTCACTATCCTGTTCTTCGTAGAAGCGCCTCACAAAATCAAACATCGTTTTTAAATAGTCATCGTCATCATGACATTGTTCTACAAATTGTTCATGTAACACTTCCAATCCACCGAGGAAGTAACTGTTAAATACCTTAATATTCTCTTCAATCAATTGCTTATCTTCAGTATTTTCCTCTGAAAAAGTAAATGCACGATATAATCGTTTATCCTCGTCTGGTTCGGATTCCTCATCTACAAGCATTAGTATTTGATATACATATTTCAATTCCTGTCTTCTTTTACTGATTACCTCAGCAAGCATACCTGCATTTCCTTCTTCAGAATTATCAATAACACCTTTCCGGTCGTACTGATAACCGATTAATGGACAAACAATATATGCATCTATGTAAGCACTGAAAATCTTAAAATTTGCATGCTGTTCTCTATCAGGAACATTACCTGCTAATTCACATAAGTCCTTCCAGTAGTTTGCGTGCTTTCCAGTGATTCTGAAATCTTTATCAAACATGCGGCACCTCCTCACATAATATGTGTTGCAGTTTCAATTTCCTTACCATTTGCATCTCGGTCTTTTTCAATTCTATAGCTTTTTCCAACATATTTATCTAAATTGACTGACGCGTACTCCCAGTCCTTCTGCATTACAGCCATTACTACTTGGTTAGCAGTATTAGGAAGAATTCTACAAATATTATCAATATGTATTTCGTCTACATTTGAGAAAGGTGCATCCATAACAAGAGGATAAAATTGACCAAGCTTCATATCATCCTCATCTAGGATTTTATCTTTAGCCATCGAAACCAAGCTTGCTATAAAAGCAAAACTCTTTACCGCTTTCAAACCATCAGATTCCTCAGTGATAATATCACTGTATCTCACCCTATACTTATCATCAATTACGATGGAACGCTCTCCGTGATACATCTTGGCGAAATTGTCATTTACTCTTCTTTGCAGCTCATCGCGGACAATCTCTTCCTTCCCTCTGTACGTTTCAAGTAGCCATTCATATACTTTTTGAGAATATGTAATCAACAGAGCTGTCCTTTGATTTTTAGCACTATTCTTTGCATATTTTGCAATAGCAGATTCACAGTTTTTGATATTAGATTCGCATTCACCAAGTTTTCTTGAGCATCCATCATAATCTGATTTTGCTTCAATATATTTTGTATGGGCATCTCTTCTTTTATTTTCAATTTCTTTTGCGTCAGTGTCATCTATAATGAACTTTGATTGTTCTTCAATTTCATTCTGTATCTGAACAATACGCCTCTTGGTAGCGCGGTATTCTTTATACTTGTCCTCAATCTTATCCTTGAAGTCTTCTGTGCCTGCTAGATAACCCTCTGCTTTATCCTTGTACTGTCTAACAGCATCTCCTACATGTTCCGGTGGAAGAACTCTACGTTCTTCCATAACTTTCATATATGGAATAGTCCCTGGATCTAGCCGTGTGCCGCAAATACAATAACCTCTATTTATTAAGTAATCCACCGCATCTTGCTCCATTGCTGGTACGCTTTCTTTTACTTCACCTGCCTTTTCCTTTGCAACTTCCAACATTTCTAAGGACGCTTTAATTGCCGGCAATCCAAAGAAAGCATAAGGTCTTGTGTTAAAGGCCCTTACCATTTCAGCTTTCACCTGAGACAATCTTTGTACCTCTGCCTCTAGAGCCTTTTGTGCCCTATCCCTGTCCTGTTTGGCTTTTTTCACCTGTTCTATATTGCTCTTAGCAAGTTGAGCATCATACTCTTTTTCTTTTCCTAACCAATACTGAACCTGTTTATCATAATTTGCCAATTCCTGTTCATATTCAGCTTTCCGCTTTGTATATGTTTCCAATCCATCTTTTGCACGTTGTGCATTTGAATCTCCAGTGGTATCAATATCACCTTCAAATCCTTTTACAACTGTTTTAAGGTGATTGCTCGCATTTTCTAAAACATCCAGTCGCATCAAACCTCTTACTGCTTTAGATAAGTCCGTTCTGTCAGCAATACTAGAAATACGCTCTCCTCCAAAGAAGAAATAATCAGATAAATCCTTAGGTAAAACTCTATCCATGGATTCCGTGATATTAGCTCTGTCAATTGGGGTTTTAGTTTGTCCATCACTCTGCAAGTATTCCAGCGATAGATTCTCCTCTGGTTTTTTATTCAAATTAACGATTAATTTATCACCTTCGGAATATCTTTCACTACACACATATTTAAATGAGCGCTTGATGGTATATACTTTTTCATCATGAACAAATGTTATAGAGACCCATGTTTCTTGAACATCTCCTCTATTCATATTATTTCGGACTTCACTATTAAGAAGCACAGTATCATCAAAGGCATTTTTTCCATAAAAGCACCATTCAAATGCTCTTACAATTGTGGTTTTTCCTGACGTGTTAACACCAATCAGAACAGTAACATTCTTTTCGGAATCAGAAGAAAATTCTATACTTTGATGACCTATGTACTGTCTGAAATTATACATTTCTAATTTGTTTAGTATCATCTTTTCTCAACCTCCGAAATTATCATCTTCCTAATCTTGTCCTCCATTGCAGGATTAGATTCTTTTTTTACAATATTGTCTGTCTCCATTTCAAGAATCCGCAGTTTAATTTTGTCGAGTTTCTTTTCATCCAAGTTCTGATCCATCTTCATCATCCTCCAATTCATGATTGCTTATCTTATACGTGCATTCTATGTCATTAATAAGTTCATCGGAATCCCTCGAATTCAGTGCAATTTCTCCAAACTCTTTTATTCTCACAAGTTCTCTTTTAGCTAATACCCTTTCGCAGTTATAGTCTGGACTATATGGATCAACTTCATCAAGCGGACGTGAGAGCGTAACAAAATCATAAATAACTGCATATGGTTTGTCCTTTGCTAGTCTTAACACCCTACCTCGCCTCTGAATATATTCTTTTGGATTTGTGGTACTAGCAAGAATAAAAGCGGTTTTAATACTTGGTATGTTCACACCCTCATCCAAACACTTTATAGCTACTATCGCTTGATATGGATCTACTGTGGAAAAACGTCTCTTAATAATTTCTCTCTCTTCCGCAGATTCATTTGAAGTAAAATGTGTTACCTTCATTCCAAATTCATGCCCAAGCATCTGCGATACCAAAACTATTTGACGCTCTCCTTCCTCATCGTTTTCAGATGAATCTTGGTCAAAGTTCTGAACCTTTGTCGCTCCGCAGTAAATCAGCATGTGAGAATCTGTTTTGTAGTCTTTTATTAGCTTTCGTAATTCTGTTAGCTTTCCCCGTGCCCCGGCAACTTTTCTGGCTCGTTGCATCAACAAAGTTTTGCCTTTTTCCGTTATAGTTATTTTTCCATGCTTATCTCGATATATCTCTTTCGAGGCTTTATACGAAATATCTTTGTATTCTGCCAGTTCATCATCATCAAAATAAATGCAAATAGGATAGTAATAGTAAGGAGTAAGCTTTCCTTCTTTTATTGCCCTCTGAAGATCATACTCGATACACTTCTCTCCAAAATAATCAGTTAAACACTTTGTTCCTTCCTTGTCTCCATGCCTTTCAAGCGTAGCTGATAATGCAAGTCTATATTGTATTGTCGGATATAGTTTTTTTTGAAGCCTTGGAGAACCAAAATTATGTGCCTCGTCCACAAGTAAAAGTGTATCCTGACCTAAATTAGCCATAATATCCGAAACAAATTTTGAGGAATATGTGGCATTCGTTGTAACAAAACAAAAGGAATCAATAACTCTGATACTGAAATCAAGCACATCATCTTCCAAGCGTTTCTTCCAATTCTTCTGCCTTGATGATGAATAACCAATGGTCGGTGTCATATTAAATAGTTCTATATCCTCAACCCATTGCTCTACCAAGTGTTGATATGGACAGACTATAATAATTGCTAATCTTTTTTTATCCTCAAATAACTTAACAATAGCACCTAAACCTGTATATGTTTTACCAGTTCCAGTAGCCATGTCGAAAATACCGCGATACCCATTGTTTTTCCACTGTTCAATCGCATCTATCTGATATTTACGAAGTTCAAACCCTTTTGGCATATATGGTATTCCAATATCTAAACTGTCTTCTTGCTCAGTTTCATACTCTTCGATATCTATATCCTCATGTAGCACTTTCTTTTTGTGTACTTTTATTTGTTCTTTCAAAACATTTGGAAATTCAATGACTTCTATATCCTTTGTTTTATTATTCCACAATGACTCAAAGTCCTCTTGCATATCTTCTGCATAGTTTTTTGACTCTTCCCATGTTTTAAATACTACAATAGACTCAAAATTGTTGTAAAAAGCATTAATTGTCTCATTCATAGAACCAGTAAAAACTATTTTGTTACCATTGGCATCTGTTAGTATACCTACCTTTTCATGATACATTCCGGTAATCTTATCAGGCGGTGTAAATGCAACCTTGATCTCCAAAGTACCGTTTTCAATGAGATGTGCCAATAGATTCAATCTTTCTTCTTCAAAATAGTCAACTGGCTCTTTCAATTCCCTCAATAAGGCTTTTTCAATGACATCTCGTTTTTCATATCCTTTATTTATTGCTTCAACATCATCCTTATCAAGATAAGGTGAAACAATAAATTGAATTTTTCCATTATTCTTCACAAGTCCATGTAAGCCCTTAGTTAATCCAATTAAAGCAGTGGACGAAAAAAAGCCAACAGAACGCTGATACAATATTGTTTCTTTTAATACAGGCGTATAAAATTCCTTAACAATATTATTTTTATATGTAGTATAATGCCTTTTCAAGCCAAGTTCCGTAAATGCCATTTTCGTCCTCCTATCTATTGTACTATGCTATATTCCATCCCTTCTAGAATTGGTTTATATTTGTTATCATTTATCTTGATACAGACGCCACAATACGCCTTGTCCGTTACTGGCGTCGGAACAACTTTGCATCCAACATTTGAATTATTTAGTCTCTCCTCTGCTTCAAACACATCACTAGTGCTAAAAAAAACAATATACATCTATATCACCTACAATCCTCCAAGTACCTAATTAATGTATCTATTTCTTCTTTTTTATTGAATGCACTCATACTAATTCTAACAACACCAGATTCCTTAGTTCCTAGTGCTTCATGAGCAAGTATCGCACAGTGTATCCCTCCCCGCGTACAAATTCCACATCTATCTAAAAATTCTACAACCTCATTGGATTTACGATTCATTAAATTGAATCCAACAGTATTTACTCTCTTATAATCTAGATCATAAACTATTACATGCTCTAACCCATTAAGTTTATCAAGAAGGTAATTCATCAATTCGCTTTCTATCTTTTTATTTTCCTCAAATCTCTCTGTACAAACCTCTAAAGCTGATTTTAAGGACCAAATAGCAGGCATGTTAAGTGTCCCTGCCTCATATTCTTCTGGAAAGACATCTGGATTTACATATGAATCCCCTAACACTCCAGTACCACCTTGAATCAAAGGTTTCCATGATGGTTGCTTAACACAGCACAATCCTCCCACTCCCGGAAGTGCCATCAAGTCTTTATGTCCCGTAAACGTAAGATAATCTATGTTCTGTTCTGTCATTGCAAGTCTTATCTTCCCTGCTCCTTGAGATGCATCTACAAATGTAGTCAAACCTTTATTTTTCATAAATTCCATAATATCCGAAGAAAAAACTATTCTACCTGTCAAATTACTGGCAAGTGTTGTTGCAAAAAGCACAGTATTTTCTTTTACGTATTTTTCATAGATTTCTTTTGGTTTTAGCTCTAAATCTTCTCTACTGACTACTGAGTAATCAATAATTCTAGCCAATTTCAGCTGATGTAAGGGTCTTAAGACTGCATTATGTTCATAACAAGATATTATAGCATGGTCTCCTTGTTTTAAAAAACCATTGAAAAACAAGTTAATAGCCTCGGTTGAATTCTTAGTAAATATCACGTTATTAGAACTTAATCCAAAATATTCAGCAACTTTTTTTCTTGTTTTGAAAAGCATCCGCGAAGCTTCAATACCGAGCTGATAACTTCCTCTTCCAGGACTGACCCCAATTTCTCGTACATAATACTCAAAAGCTTTGTATACTTCTTCCGGTTTATATTTAGTTGTTGAAGCATTATCAAAGTAAATCATTAGCTCCCCTTTTTTCCTGCAACCTTGTCACAGATTATACATCCATTATAAAACTTTGCTATGCATTTTTTGCAATGTTGACATTTTGATTCATCTACTGTGTATTTTCCGTGGATCGTATCAATCGCACCATATGGGCACACAGAATCACACGCTGAACACCGAATGCAAAACTGATATTTTCTCATCTGACATTTTATTCGATTAACAAGATTTATACTATCAATTCTTTCTTCTGGTAAAACCTTAATGACATTGGTTCCATAAGTAATGATTAACTCAAAACATTTTCTATATTCTCCAGATTTATCTTTATCGCAAACTGAGATATAAGTAGCGTCTTTTTTTTCTACTATTTTCAAATCACCCAAAGGTTTGAAAAACTCTATCGCATCCTTATTTAGTTTCTTCTCAATAATTATATTTCTTGCCCTGTCAGACAAATTGCAAGCAGTGTCTGTAATAGTAACATTCTTAACTTCTAGTCCACTGGCTCCTCTACGAGTTCTCCATCTACCCTCTTCATAATAATCATCTAGATCAGTTTTTCCAGTTTTCATTGCAAACTCATAAATCATATCTTTCCATTTTTTCATATCCTCAGGATGATATATTTCAGTCAGCATCATAGACCAGTCTGAATTATTAGGGCAACACCAACACCCAACCCTCTTGTATCCATACCGATAACAATCATTGATAAGAATATTTTTGAAAAGAACATAAAGCCAAACATCATAATCTGTCCATTCTATAATCGGCATTGCATTGATTTGTGAGGATATCTTTGAATGCTCTTGCGTTCTTTCATAAAATTTTCTGGCTAATGATTCACTATGTCTGATACCAAGAAAAGACAAGCTTCTACCCGGGAGGTTCTCTAATTCTTTATTCAAATTGCTAGTTTTAAAAATGGTACAACACCAACGTTCGTACTGACTAGGTGGTCCAAACACCTTGCAAAGCTTAAAAAAGTCATTTTCCGTTTCACTTGGCAACATCGGCAACATTGGATTTTCTTTCCTAAATTTTGTCATTACATACTCATAAGTTTCAGAAAATTCAAGTGTAGTATCTCCAAAAAAATGAATCACCGTATTATCTTGTAACGCATCTCTAACAAGTCTGCTGACTACTGTAGAATCTTTTCCTCCCGAAAACGAAACTGTAGGAATATAGTCATAGTTTTTATACTTATTAAAAATATCTACAATGTAGTTTTCTGCCTCAAACACAAGATTTTGAATATATGCCTTATTTGCCTCAACCACTCCCATATATAAGGAGTAATCTCTTTCGATTTTTATATCATTTCGTAATTCTTCAGCACATTTCAGATGTTCCTTAGCTTTATACCATTCTCTATATGGTACCCTGTGCATCTCACCATCGTAATAATACTTACTGGCGCCAAAATACCATATTTTCTTTTCTGTTAAGTCCAAACCAACTATTTTGCTCAGTAGCTTTCTTTCCTGAATGAAAACTGGATTGCATATCGTTCCTTCTGAAATCTTAACAATATCTCCATCACAATTACATTCGTGCATCACTTTATCAAATATTGGTTCGCCACATTTATGACACCAGTAAATCATTTTTCTGCTCCATTCTGTTACATTATTTCATCTAAAAGTTTTGCAATAACTTGCATTTTTTCTTCGTAGCTGATAGCATGTCTGAAAATATCTAACGTAGATTTCATTTTATTAAACATTATCTGGCTATTCCCACTTAATTCTTTTTTGTCAAATTGAGTTGTCTTTGTTTCCACATTACCAGCCTGAATGACAATTTTAATTTCATTATCATTTATTCCATCATGTACTTCATACTCATCTAATTGTCGAATAACATTTTCAAAATCCTCTTCAAAATCCTCAATTTTAGTGTCATTCCAATATTCAATTTCAAAACCTGTTACTAACTTCGCAACATCTTGAACAAGCTGATTATCTGATTCATCTACATTCATATTTTGAAAATACTCAAGCAGTGAATTAGTATGATAATCAAAAGCTTTATGTTTTTTAAAACTCCAATCATCCTCATACTTCTTCTGTAGCCAATGAACAACACCCGTTCCCTCTTCAATTTTAAGTACTTTTCTAAGAACCTTTTCAACGCTTGTATTCTGCAAAACAGGAACATTTTCCAACTCTTGTCTTATTGTTTCAATCTGCATAACAAGTTCTTGTTCATCATCAGAAATCTGCTTAAGTATTTCAAAAAAGAAACGATTATAATCTTTGTAAGAAACACTCATAATATCTCTATATTGCTTAGTTTTGTCAGAAACAAATCTATCAGTACTCCTTGCCGCCTTAGATATTGCAATAAAGTGTCTATTCATTGCAGTATGTAATTCTTTAAGCCTATTCTTTGTCTGCTTGTTCATATAATCTGCAAAAATTCTTTCTAATCCTTCGATGTATTCAATTTGCTTGTTTTGCCAATTACAAATGTAAAGGGAATAATCATCCGGGTTCTCCAAAGCTTTTGACAGTTCCTCTATCGAATAATCCCTTTCTGACCCATGAAAGTACAATGATACATTTTCATAAGGTCTTAATGCGTTAGCAATCAAAATTGAAATATATCCATCTCGCAATCCAAGAGGAGGCTCTTTTAATTCGTTATATATTTCAGCAAAAACAGTTTGAGCTTCCTGACATTTTTTCAAGAACTTTTCTAATGTTTTTTTCACAGGCGTACCAGCATCTTTTCCATTCGGAAAGGAATTGAGCCTATGTATTTTTTCCCCATTAAAGAGACCGTTCTTTGAAAGAACTGATCTAATTATTGTATGCTCAGGCGATAACAACGCACAATTTTTCATAATATCATCATCTTCTATGATATAAGTAAGTGCCTTATTTCTTGCCACTTTAATTGCCCCTGAGATTACATTTTTATTAATCAAATCATTGTTGACAATAAGAGTGTCTGAAAAGGTATTTTTCATCAATTCCGATGCAACTTCTGACAAATCAACATCAGATTTTATGTTTAGTACCTTACCATTCATGAAAGGAATAATTTTTTCTGTTTCGAGAAACCTCCATTGATTTACAATATCATTTATTATTCCTCTTTGCTCATCAAGATATAGTCCTAATTCCTTTTCGACTGTAGGATCATCCTTCTTTAATTCTTCTCTTTTTGAATAAAAATACTTAATGGCAATAAATCTTTTTACCTCATGACGTACTATATCTGCATCACGATTAATAAGCATAATCATTCTTTTAGGTAGTCCATCAATTGCTGCATATTCTTTTTCATCGAAATCTTTGTCCATTACAAAAGCTATTATGCCATCATAATACTTCGGAAGTGTTCTAAAGAAACTCTTTTTGTTCATTTCATTCTTTTGAACAAATACTGGTGCAAAAATTCTGTTCATGTGATAGTCCAAATTATATGCATGAGGATAAATTACAAATCCCGAAAACTCTTCGTTCAAGGTCGCAATTGCCATATCATCACTAATGGATTCTATTTTCTCATCTATCATTGAATCCAGATCGTATATACTGCTATCAAGAAAATCGTAATATCCATATTGGCGCATAAACTTAACAATCTTAAGTTTTTCAATATTTTTTATAGCATTAATAACTTCGTCATCATCACAATCAATCACATGTGTTAATGTATCTCTATCAGCCGCCAAAATAGCGGAATCAGAAATAATATATATTACCGTCATTGCTTTAAGTACACGAATCTCTATCCTGTTCTCATCAATGTTTCCAAGCTTATTTAATGCATATTGCAATTTCTTATACACTGAATAAACCTCTGTTGATCTAAAAGAACGAATATTTGATTCAAAGTAGTCATAAATGTTATCTAGCCCAATGAAATGAAATTTATCACCTCTTAAATTTTTAAGCTGTGTAAACAGAGAATTTTCCTCATCACTTGCCAAATAAGTAAAAAATGTTCTTTCATTCTGAGCTACCTTTTTAGATAATCTATCTAACGCATAAAGAGTTATAGGGTGAAGTGGAAAACCTCCTTCAAATGGATTCCCACCTTCTGGGGGTAAAAGAAATCCCTTAAACTCCCATGCCTGATTGTATAGTTCATTTAACTCTGTCTCATATTTGCTCTTGAATTTTTCCCATTTGCTTGTTTTCGGAATAATATGTGGAATTAGTGACAAACATTGATCATATTTAATATTTATAGACGTAGATTTAAAACGTCCTTCAATCTTTTTCCACTCTTCACTTAACTCTTTTTTCATTTTATCCGTATATAGAGATAACTGTTTATGCGAAACCAAGATTAAATAGTCATCATATTCGGAATGATCACAATACTCTGCTAAATCCTGAATTACTTTTACTTTTACATCTTCACCGGAATCTTCAATATATCTTCCAAATTCATCAAAAACAAATACAATCCCTCTATGTGTTTCGTTTATAACCTGATTTGCAAGTTCAATATTGTCTAAGAGATTACCTGTTTCACTTACAAAAGTTGCGCCAAAAGTCATTCCTTTAAAAACATCATTAAAATTCTTCTCACTGACTGTTTCCAAGTTCTCTAGCCCAATATATAATTCTTTTAAATCAATCCCTGTTTTTTCACATACTTCAGCTAACCTTTTTGAGGATTCTTCACCTGAGTTCCATTTATCAAGAAGTGCTTTTGCCTCGTAAAAGTAACTTTTAAAACATATTTTAATATTGTTTTTATCCAGTTCCTTTTTCAAAGAATATGAAATACACTTATCAAACTCTGGAAAATCCGAATAAACTGGAACTACAAGATATGGCTTGTCCTCTTTCACATATCCTTCAAGAAAGCTGGCTAATGCTGCATCATATTTTCTAATAGACTTACAGAAGATCTTGAACCCTTCTCCCGAAACATTTATATGTCCCAGAATCGCACAAAGAACCGTAAGTAAATGTGATTTTCCAGTACCGTATGAACCGTACAGGATTCTAGAATGCACATCATTATTCCTTTCTATTATGCTATATAAATACTCACCAATAATCTCTGTTGTTGTGACATTGGGAATAAATCCAGCCAACTTCTCTTCGTCTTTTAAATCGAAAAAAACATTTGCTGAATACTTATATTGCTTCTTTTTTACGATTAACTCTGTATAATTCATATCCTATCGTTCCTTATCCCAATAATACTTTTCGAGAAGTTTTGAATAATCCATGTCAACAAGCTCGATAAATCTATTGCCAAAATTATTATTTAAGTTGATATATTTTTTATTTTCTGCCTCCAATAAGGCCTCAATTAGTTTTGAATATCTCATATTATAATATCTTCCTATTTGCTCTTTTTCCTCCATCAGCTTGTCAATACTTATCTGCATACCTGCATGCTCAACATTAGCATTATCCATAGCAATAGAATAAATCAACAATTCAACTGGCACATTACTCTTAGTTAACTGTGCCTTTTCAATCTTCTTTTTTTCATTTACAAACAAAATCCTTAATGGTGCTAAAAAAGGATATGTATCTTCATCCATAATACTCTTTAAATCAAACGTTTTTTCGCTAATGTATGTATTTCTTAAACAGTTATATTCTTTATCTACAGCATCTTTCTTAATTGTCATACCATTTACAGCAAGATAAGAATGAAACGCATCTGAAAATATTTCTTTATCAATCTCCGGACTGTTCCACTCATTAAAAAGCCAGTACCACGCTGTTGCTTCATCTTTGTTCAAAGCAAGGTTACGATGTAAAAGCAGCAGTGAGCCATTTTTTTGAAAATATTTATCATTTGCATTCAATATATGAAACAAATCTGTAGGTTCTTGTTGAATACCTTCAGGTAATTTGTTCTCAATTGTCAATCCCATTGCCACTGACCAATATCTCAAAGCCTTGATCATAATCCTTCCAAGACCAATATTGTCAATCGCCATTTGCTCATTACTAGGAGTAAATATCATGTCATTCTCATTTACTGCTTGAATAATTTTAGTTCCCCATCCGCTTCTCATATAGAAACTGCCATGCTTATTTACGACCATCGCTCACTATTCCTTCCTGTTGCTTATCTTGTTCTGGGATTTTTTCAACTATATCCCCTATGTCACATTCTAAAACATCACATATTTTTTCAAGAACCTTAAGTGTAACTGGTTCATCTTTTGACATTTTTGCCATTGTCCCTGCACTAATTCCAGTCTCCTGACACAAAGTTCCCTTTTTAATTTCTTTGTCAATCATTAGCTTCCATAATTTTTTGTAAGATACCGCCATAATTTACCTACCTTATCCGAATATAAGAATACGAATATCGCATGTGATAATATTGTGTCAAACCATTGTGTCAAACTGCATATGCATATGCATATAAGTTAAATTCTAGCACATTTCTTCATGTTTTTGAAGTTTATTTCTACTTTTTTATTGTTATTTTGTCTAATATGCCTAATTTACTTAATTGAAAACTTAATTGAAAAGCTTAATTGAAAATTAATTAACTTAACAGTATTTCTTTGAACTCTATTGTTCTCTGCCTTATATATTTTCTTAAAGTGTTCCCTTCTTGTCCGTCCACCATGAACTCCACCCCAGTCAATGAAAAAGGCAAAGTCCCCCCTTGGCGGTCAGTAATGCCTTTTTCACAAGCCGAAATTCGCAATTCATTTTATCAAGAAATATCGGTTTGAGGAGTTACCGCCATTCTCCCTATAGCGGTATTCCTTACAAAGTAAGCCACCTTGTATTAAATCAGCAATGGCTCTTTTAACAGTGCTGACTGACATAGAGGTATCTTTTGCAATAGTTTTAATAGCCGGCCAACATTCTCCTTCTACATTGCTCCTGTCTTTCAGATACATATATACGGTTTTTGCACGGGAGGGAATCTCCTCCCGATATAAATTGCCAAAAAAGCTCAAAATTACGCACCCCCTACGTTCTGATAATTGCTTTACGCTTTGAGGCTGTTTCTTCTGACTGCTCAATTGCAGGATAATGAATTGTACCTCCTCGTTTGCCTTGCTCTGTATTGTCCTCTGTCTCTTCATCTTCCATATCTAAAGCCATCGTCTGCCGTATAATGTTTTCTTCCAGCTCTTCCTTGTCTGCATAGTAAACCTTGCGGTGGGATTTTTCTTCTGTTTCATATGCCTTTTCAAAAGTAATGCCCCAATCAAGGAATAGTCTCAGCTTTGTTTTCATTGGATGTACACCAGTTTTCATTACTACAAAATTACCCTTTGGAAGTGACTTGAGTTCATCTGCTGTAAGCAGCGGTCTTTCTATCATCTGCAGGCTTTGTGACGGATCATTTTTCCCTCTGCTGATACTACCGCTCAAAACAGTTCTGCTGCCAAGTGCTTTGGATAAAGTCTGTGCAGTTTCTGAGTTCGGCGCAAAACCTCCGAAGATTGTCAGCTGGCAGTTGTCGGTTATTATTTCACTGCCTTCTTTTCATAGTGATAGGTAAGTCTTTGATATCATCTCTAACTTTTCCCCCACTCCACACCGTGCGTGCGAATTTCCCCGCACACGGCGTTCTATCAAAACTAAATTTTGCAACTTAAACTATATCTGAAACTAAACACGTTATTTTAAATACTTGCCAACTCAAGCATTTTTCTTAGGCGGTTAATTTTAGTCATCTGCTTTTTGTCCGGTTTAATGATATCCAGATAAAACTGGATTGTTTCCGGCTTTTTTGCATGAAGCAACTGGTGAACATTCATTGTTACAAGCACCAAATTGCTATAACTATCATCTTTGCATTTATGGTACGGCGTTTTGTGATGGCAGTGCA
>NZ_QKMR01000020.1:0-43858 GCF_003208175.1 Ruminiclostridium sufflavum DSM 19573
GTCACACCTGTTATCGCTGCCGTACTGATTACCGCAGGCTGTGTTTCAGGAAATACCGCCGTCACAACTCCCGAACCGGCTGAATTTGTCGCTGCTGCTCCCGCTACCGTAAAAAAGTTTGCAGGCACTCCTGTCAAGGTATAGCCTGTTTTGGGTGTAAGCGTGATAGTCGCTGTATATACCTGTTCTCCCGCAAAGACTGACGCTACAGGTGACCATGATATTGCCGCCGTATATTCTGCTGTATCTGCTATTGCCGCTGTGGGAGTTGCACCTGTTACAGGTATTGTCACCCCTGTTATTGCTTTTGTGCTGATAACTATTCCTGTTGCCGGAAACTTCGCCGATACATAATTTGAATTTGCTGAATTTGTTACTGTTGTGGCTCCTGCTACCGTAAAAAAGTTTGCAGGCACACCTATCAAAGTATAGCCGGTTTTTGGTGTAATTGTGATTCCTGCTGTGTAGACTGTGTTTACTTTAAACGTCGTATCTGCCGGTGACCAGCTAATTGCTCCTGTATATTGAGTTGTTTCCGTTATTGCTGTTACAGGTGTTTGCCCTGTTACAGGTACTGTTACTCCATTTATTTCAGAAATATTAATTGGTATGGATACCGTCGAAGGAAAGGTTGCCGTCACAACTCCTGAATTTGCAGCATTTGCTGTTGAAGCACCACTTACCTTGAAAAAGTTTGAAGCCACGCCTGTTAAGGTATAGCCTGCTTTTGGTGTAATTGTGATCGTTGCTGTGTACACTGTGCTCCCTTTATACGTTATATCTGCCGGCGACCATGATATTGCCGCTGTATATTGTGCTGTTTCATCTACAGTTGTATCCGGAGCTGCCCCAATTACAGGTGCTGTTACTCCGGTTATTGCAGAAATATCAATTGGTATAATTCCCGTTGCAGGAAAGGTCGCTGTCACTACTCCTGAATTTGCAGAATTTGTTGTCGATGCACCACTTACCTTAAAGAAGTTTTCACTTACACCTGATAAGGTATATCCTGTCTTGGGCGTAATTGTAATGGTTGCTGTGTAGACTGTCCCGCCCTTAAACTTCGTATCTGCCGGTGACCATGATATTACGGCTGAATACTGTGCTGTTGAATCAACTGTTGTATCCGGAATTGCCCCGGCTACCGGTACTGTTACCCCTGATATAGAAGATATATCAATCGGCAATGATTCAGTAGCATGAAATACCGCATATATATCCCCGGAGGTATTAGTATTTGTTGATTCTGCTCCTTCTACCGTAAAAAAGTCTTTAGCTACCCCCATCAGCGTATAACCATGTTTCGCCGTAAGTATAACATTAGCCGTATAAACTACGCCTGCGCTGAACTTAGATCCGGTTGAGGGAGACCATGATACCATGCCTGTGTATTGGTCTGTAGGAGTAATTGTTGTTACAGGAGTTGCTCCTGCAACCGGTGCCGTCACTCCTTTTATTGTAGATATATTAATCACTACCGGTTCTGTCTCTGTAAATATTGCTGTTACAACTCCCGAATTTACCGCATTTGTCAATTCTACCTGAATTTCTGTTTCTGATACTCCATCTAATTTAAAATAGTTTGAAGCCACCCCTGTTAATGTATAGCCTGCTTTCGGTGTAATTGCAATTGTTGCCGTGTACACTGTACTTCCTTTAAACGCTGCATCTGCAGGTGACCATGATATTGCCGCTGTATATTGTTCTGTTTCATCTACGGTTGTATCTGGAGCCGCTCCCGTTACCGGTACTGTTACCCCTTTTATTGTCTTTATATTAATTGTTGTTGCTGTTGCAGGGAAAATTGCTGTCACAACCCCTGAATTTGCTGTATTTGTTGTAGTTGTCGCTCCTGCCACCGTAAAGAAGTTCGCAGGTACTCCTGTCAAGGTATAGCCTGACTTTGGTGTAATTGTAATTGTTGCTGTATAAACCGTATTGGCAGCAAACGGTGCCTTCGATGGCGACCATGATATCGCTGCTGTATATTCTGCTGTCTCGGCTATTGATGTAACCGGAGCCGCTCCTGCCACCGGTGCTGTCACCCCCGATATAGCAGATGTATTGATTGTCGTTGCGGCTAAGGTGCTTACAGACGGCATAATTATCCATATAATTATAATTATTAATAATAATCTGAGCAATCTCTTAACACTAATACTTAAAGAACTTAAAACCTTCTCCATTAAATCGCCTCTCTTCTAATATTAGCGGTGAATCCATCGGGCAAATTTATAGTATGATGTATGTACCCACCCAGTATTTTTATTATTAAATATAACTAAAATAACTTTCTTATATAATAGTATATACCATAATAATGCCAGAAAAAAGAAGAAAAAAAGGAATAGTAAAAGAAAAATAAATAATCCCAAGATTATTTGTAGAATCCTGCGATATTTATCAAAAATAAAGTCAATTAAGGTTTAAAGTCTTCACGTAATAAAATATAAGTATGATATTTATATCATCTTGATATAAATACTGCTTTTAAGCTGATTTTGAACACAGTTTGGGTTATATCATATTTTATGCTTTTGGGTGTGTACAAAAAAACAATAAGACACAGCTATAAGAAGGAGATGTATCTGCGCAAGGCTAGAATTATTCTAATATACTAAGGCTGGATATAGGGGCTTGCCGCAAGATATAAAGCTGTTAATGAAAATCACTGAATTTTAAATGAGCAAATGTGTATTTTACTGATGCACTACGGAAATTAAATATAATTCGAAGTGTACCGACTTTATTTTTAGATAGTTTGTCGATTATTTTATTTTCCAGCAGGTACACTTCGTACCAATATTATATTACTATTAGAGTAATCAGTCAACTATATTATGGAATAATTTTAATTTTTTTCTATAATTTTTATAATATAATTCCGGCATCAAATTTTAACAATAATTCACTTTATAAATATATTTAGCAATTAATAAAAAATATTGCTATTACTAACATTCATCCATTATAATTATTTATTGAGGTGATTAAAATGTCTGTTCTTTCAGAGAGGATTAAAACACTACGTAAAGCCAAAAAGCAATCCCAAAATGAAGTAGGAAAGGCTTTAGGCAAAAGCAGGGAAACCATATCAAAATATGAGTTGGGTGAAAGAGAGCCAGACCCGGGTGTAATTGTTTTGCTTTCAAAGTATTTTGATGTATCTTCAGATTATATGCTTGGAATCACTAATAATTCAGAAAATTTACCGAATAATGAAAATGATCTGTTCAGCCCGGAAATGTATGCTTTTGAAACCTATCTGAAAAACGAAAATTTTATTCCATATGTAAAGTTAGCCGTATTAATGAATGCTTCAAATATTGAGGCAAATCGATTTGAAGCACTTATTAGTGACTTTATCGAACAAAATAACCGGCAAAAACACCTGTAAAAGGTGTTTTTGCTATCCTTACAAATTCTGCTTATTAAATTCAATTATCGTGCAAAAGCTTCAGGCAATATTAAGTTTTAATCAGATGCTTTTGCTTTTTACGCCCTAATCCATATTCAATTTTCTCAAAAAAGCTATGTCCTGCCGGAGTAATTCCGAACAATTCCGGCAAAATACCAAAGCATAATGAAATAGCGTACAACTTAATCCCGATGGCAGTTAATAGCATTGACAATACTAACCATACAAGCATATATATAACAGATATGATTTTAAATTTTCTTTTTTCCCTCGCATCTGTAATTAAACGATTTGGAGTATCTCTTGGTGCATATTTTATCAAAATATACATTCCTGTAAAAAATGTCAAGCCAATAAAACCTGCCAGACATAAAATACTCCAATACTGATATGTATATTGTGCAATCAAGGCTGCTGAAATAAATAGAACCATAGTTACAAAAAGGCATTTGCCATAGGTTTTCATATGATATCCGCCTGCTGCCTTACGCAGCAACGCAAAAGCTAGTGATATTGTAAGTGCCGGAAGCATTGCTCCGAGAGCAAAGGAAACGGCAACTAATATAACAGCTTTAACAATACTTCCAAGGGCTATCTGAAATCCATAATAATATAAGGCCTTTTTTTGATGATCTTCATCCAGCATTTGCGACAAGCCTTTCGCACAAGAATATGACCATTTGTTAATGAAACGCATAATAACCTCCGTCCGGGGTACAAAAATTTTAAACTTTGCTTCACATAATATATGCCAGATATTCTATAAATCTTATCCATATCTGACTAGACTAATTGATAATAAATATCACTGCTCGACATTAAACCCTCTATCTGTTACAGTTACCATTATCCGACCGTCATAACTTTTATACAGGCGTGTGCCCAGAGCATTGAGCTCGGATAGCAGCGCTGAATCAAGTCTTTTTTTTGATTCAGCTGTAACAGCGGCATATAAAGGTTTTGCGTTATTTAACGCTGCTTTCAGTCCACTGTCATAGCTGCCGTGATGAGGCAGCTTTATAAAAGTATAGGAATCCTTGCATACGGAATTAAATTCCTGCATTCTCTGCTCTAATGCATCACCGCACAGCAGCAAGCTGTACCCTTTACAATAAACAGATGTGATAAGAGAGTAATTATTCTCATTGTCATATACTTTTTTTAAGGGAGCATTAATCTGTACATGCCCATTTGCAGTTTCAATGGTGTAGTCCTCCGTCAGAAAAGATACCGGAACCCTTGCGGAATTAACAGCCTTCATAAGCTTACTGTACAGCTTTGAATCTCTCTTGTAGTCAGGAGCGAATATTCTCCCCACCTTATATTTTTTTATAATATTTGAGGCACTTCCTATATGATCATTGTCATAATGGCTTATAATAAAATAATCAATGTTTTTAATTCCGTAGTCATCCAGAACCGATGCTATTAACTTATGATCATCCTCATCTGCGGAATCATTAACTATTACCTTGTCCCCAATCTGCAGGATAATACAGTCAGATTTGCCTGTATCCAAAATATCCATTTTCAGGTATAAATTCTCTTTTCCGCAACCGGAAATACCTCCTGCAATCGATATAATAGCAACTGTACAAATCAGTACAATATTAACTTTTCTAATTTTATTATACAGTTTCAAAATAATAATAACCTCCATGTCCAGTCTAGTTACAAAAATTCTTTCAAGCTGACCTCCATGCCAGCCTTGACCCTGCAATGTAAGTATATCATATTTTTACCTGTATAAGGCATTTGACATATTTTATTACCGCTGAATCAATTTGAAATAATTATTTAATCCGCCAAAAACTCCGCCTTCTTTTAATTTCACAGGCAGCACGCAAGCCCTATTACAATACAAGCTATTCTTTTTAATTAAAAACCGGCAGAAACCTGTTAGAATTAAAAGGTTCCTGCCGGTTTTTCAGCTCATTGCCAAATCCGCAAAAAGCTGCTCGAAGCTTTTTAATGTGCTAAGAGAACAATAAATGCGTGAATTGCAACCTTCTCATTTTTCAAGCTATCTCAATAGTATAGCTTTTAGCAGTGCAAGATCAACAGCATCCAAAGACCTGTCATTATCCATGTCTACAGCTGACGGATTTATAATTGCACTCTTATTGCCCAATAAATACATTCTTAAGGCTGCCAGATCCAATGCATCCACGCTTCCATCCATATTGCCATCTCCTGCTTTGTAGCTTGAAATAAGCTTTCGATAAACCTTGACGCTTCCGGCTGATGCCATGTATTCGGTATCTCCCGGGAAATCCGCACTAACAGCACTATCAATAGTAATTATTTTACCTTTTGTGAAAGACGGAAACATAACAGTTATATTGTTCTTAGCAACTCCGTCAGAATCAGTAACAGTCTGATTGTATTTTAGTATCAGCCCATAAAATTCACCGGAATTTTCTTTCCACTCTACTTTTTTTCCTGCCAACGGGTTGCCCTGCGCATCTGTGAGCTTTACCCGGACTTCATGTTCAAAATCTGAAAGATTGCAGTAGCTCTGTCCATTTTCATAAACAGCTGCAAGCTGAGTATTTGCCAAAGCAGAGTTATCTGCAAAAGCTATAGCACCCGGTGCCGATAAAGATATCAAAACCGCTGCTGCAAATACCAAACAATTTTTCTTAATATTTCTCATAAAAATTACCTCCTCATAAGTAAATAGATTTTTTAAAAACAGAAAGCTTGTCTAGACATTGAAAATTATTCTGTTTTGTTTTTTCAATTTTACTTTGTATGGAAAATTTTTACAAGTGCTTAGTTTATTTTTTAACAGTCCTGTTACAATTTGCAAATAAAAAAACTGCAGAACGGAACTTGCCATTCTACAGTTTTTATCACTACTCTGACTCTTTAACCTTCACATAAAAATATTATTAAATTTTAACAAATTTTTATTGGCAATCTCAGGGAAATTATTTCCCGGTTAACAAATAAATCTTCAGCTTTGCATAATCGAGAGCATCGATGTTTCCATCCCCGTTCATATCAGCGTTTTCCTTAGTTATGGCGGTAGAACTGTTTAAAATGTATTTCTTCAATAAGGCAAAATCAATAGAATCAATTTCACCATCCGAGTTTACATCCCCTAAAGTAACAGTAACATCGTCAGGGAACAATATCGCATATATACCATTCGCCACAGCGAACTCACTCTGAGCCCAGAAACGGTGATATTTCATTGTCGGAACATCTCCGCCGTTCAAATACGCCTCAACCTTTGACCATTCCGGATCCTTTTTATATTTTGAACGGATGTCTATAAAAGTGATACCCGGTTTAATTGCATCACCGTTAGGCATCTTGCCGGAAAATCCGGATGGAACATATACTTCCTGTTTGAAGCGGCTATAATCTGTGCGAGGCTCCGGCACGCATATTCCCTTGTCGTCCTGATAGTTTTTCCACATACCGTCAAGAAGCTTTTGGGCACTGAGCCTTGATGTCTCATCTCCCGTAGCCTTTGCATAGAAGGTTAATGTGTTTGCAAGCGAGGAGGCAACTCCAAGGTCAGTACCATAATTGACTATGGATACATGCAGGTTGGGATTTCCGGTATATTCCCCGTTCCACGTGTCCGGCTGTCCTTCCCAGCTAATTGTATTCGGAATCTGGAAGGTTCCGTCCGAATTAAATTTAATTACTGAATTCGCCCATTTCGCCCATTTATCAAGAAGATTTTTTACTCTATTATCTTTTGTCTGATAATAGTATTCAGCCATACGCTGCATTGACCATGCCTGCATTCCCATCCAGGTGTTACTGCCGGGGTCCTTATATACCGGATTTTCTTCATAGCCCATCCCATCGAAGGTGGCTGTACCTGACGGCCATGCTTCGTATCGTCCGTTGCGCGAGTTGCTTGCTCCTCCGGCTATAGCTCCTTCGGCAGACTGCAGCCATTGATAGAATTCTATTTGTTTATCAAGACTCTTTCCCCAGTCTCTCGCTCCATTAGCCGACTTTGGTTTGAAGTCCGAAACCGTGGATAATACCCATGCAGTAAATGGATTCTGATAGCCAAAGTGATTATGGCTGCAGCCTATAATCCATGCCCAGTCAGCCTCAACTCCTCCGCCCCATGCATAATACCATGAAAGCAGGTAATGACATGCATCATATCCCGTACCTGCTGATGAAGATGACCCAATTTTGCGGAAGTACTTGTCAAACATTGCATATCTCAAATAATCACCCATCTTAGAGGCCTTGGATACGTAAGTCTTTATATCCGTACTTCTTTCCTTTGCCCATACATTTGCCCAATAAGTAGCTTGAACTGCACGTGCATCGGCATCGGGAGCATTTGTATATTTGAATTGTTTTGAATACGAGCTGTCTCCTGTGAATAAATTGAGATAGCCGTTTGACCCGCCAAACTTCATTGCATCCCAGCAAGGCTGCGGTATTGTTTCCCATGTAGACTCCTGCTCACCTCTCTGGAAGGTATTGATATATGAGTTTTTTGAGGTTCCGTCGCCTCTGTTTCCAAACCCATACCAGTTATCTACATCCAAAAGCCAGTGCATACCGTATATCATGCTTGTCCCATAAGCGGACTTCAGTTCCCCCGATATTGGGTCCTTACCGACAGGAGCATTTGTATCCAGCTGCGCCGGATATTTGCTTGGGTCCTGCCACTCTGGAGCATAAGTTGCCGGATCATCAGGATTATATTTACTCATCGCGGAATTTGGCTGATCCTGCGAGGATGGAATAATATATTTTTCTGCAATATCCCATGACTTTTTAAAGCCCGAGAAATCCCCTGTAAATTTTCCGTTGACTGCTTCAAGCCACATATAGTAGCTAAAGGCTTCACTGGTTGTGACATGTCCATAGTCAGGCGCTTCAACCATCAATGTTTCAATTGAATGGTACGGAACTCCGTCAGAGCTGAAATATCCGTTTGAAGTATTTTTGATTTTTTTGTACATAGTTTCAAAACGGCTTTTATATTCCTGATTGACAGGATCATCTGCCGCTGCATAAACACCGGCAGAAGCAACTACAGATAAAGACATCACTCCAGCCAAAGTAATCGCACTGAATTTCTTTATATATCTTTTCATCAAAATGTGCCTTCCTTTCTATATTTTTAGTTTTTTGAGAAGCCTGTCACATAATCGAAAAATATGCTGTCACTTTTAATATGCCAAGTCAATTACTCTCACCTAAGAAACGATATCCTGTCATCACAAAAGCTTTATCCATAACTGGCTTTAGTCAATTATCTTTAAACATACGTGACAGGCTTTATTCAACAGCCTGCTATGATTTAGTTCACACTTCCGCTGATATAAGTAACATCAGCTAACTTGCTGAAATTACCGTCACCGAAGGCTCCGCCCTCTTTAAAGGTTAAAGCTGCGCTGGAGCTGCCAATAACCTTGAAGGTAATTGTAGCAAGCACGCCATCTGTTGTAATCAATTCCTCTCCTATGGAATTGTCCAGAAACAGAAAGCTGATTGTACCATTACTGATACTGCTTGAGAAATTCACACCCGCATTTTTTACTATTGAGCCGGCTGTTACCTTCTGAGCCTCAAGTTTGCTTGTATCATAGCTTATATAGAAGTTGCAGGTCCCCACATTTCCAACCTTGCTTACATTTGTTAATGAAATCGGTACTGTAATTGTATCTCCTGCATTACCCGATGCTTTTCCTATTGTTACACCGAGACCCTTGATGGTAACAGGAGGCGTCGAATCTGTAACTGTCAATTTAAATACCGGATTTTTTGCTTCCAAGCCAAAATCAAATGTAAATGCCTTTGTTCCTACAGCAAGAGTTGACATATATGTTCTTGAAAATCTCACAGTGTCACCCGATACTGTATATTCATTTCCTTGTGTCAAGCCTGTAATGCCCTTGAAGGTACTTCCGTTTGAGGTCATTGTCACATATACCGCTTCAGGAGCATACTTGTCAAATGTTGCATTATCAGGGCTTATTGTGGCACCTTGAGGTTTTGAGTCTTGTATTGTCAATGTCAATACAAGATTCTCAACCAGACCGAAATCAAAGGTAAGCTCCTTTGTACCTACCGGAAGAGTTGACAAATAACTGCTCAATATTGTTATTTTTGCTTTGTTATCTGATATCGTATAGTCTGTTCCCTGAGTCAAGCCGGTGATTCCCTTTAGTTTAATTCCATTGTATACGACACCTATTACTACATCCTGAGGAGCATATTTGTCAAATTCCGCAGTTTTAGGATTGATTGAAGGAAGCTTAGGCAATGAATCTGTTATTGATACTGTCAGAACAAGATTTTGCTCAAGACCGAAATCAAAAGTAAGCTCCTTTGTACCTACTGGAAGAGTTGACAAATAACTGCTCAATATTGTTATTTTTGCCTTGTTATCTGATATTGTATAGTCTGTTCCCTGAGTCAAGCCGGTAATCCCCTTTAATTTAATCCCATTATATACAACATTTATCACCACATCTTCAGGTACGCTTTTATTAAAGGTTGCTGTGTTTGGTCTTATGGATGGCATATTGTCAATTATCCTTACGCCTCCGTTTACACTTTCAACAGGCTTAATTTTCGTCCAATCAGCATTACCGAAGGTTACCTGCTTAAAGTCCACAGGTGTTACAGAAGGTAATGCATCACTCTTTACCTTAAATTCTATATTTGCAAATATCCCATCAGTGTCAATCAAGCCACTGTCTGTGGCACTAATATATATTATACTGATTGTACCGTTATCATTGATATTGTAGAAGAAGTTATCAGCCTCATCCGGTACTATTGGACCTGATGATACGGCAGTTGCTTCAAGAATACCGGTGTCATAGGCTATAACCGTATTACCCACTCCTATCTTGCCGACCTTTGAAACATTTGACAAGCTTATCGGTAATGTTACTATATCTCCTGCTTTACAATTTACAGTCTCAATTTTAGCACTGAGTCCTCCCGTTACTTCATTAACCGTTATAGTTAATACTGGATTCTTTGCCGCTCCGAAATCAAAGGTAAGTGCTTTTGTTCCGGCTGCCAGACTATTCAGATAACTCTTGAGGAGTGTCACAGTATTCCCTGACACAGTAAAATCTGTTCCGGCTGTTAATCCGGTAATACCCTTAAAGGTATTTCCGTTTGGTGTGAGCACAACCGTTAAATCAGATGCAGCTCCCTTAATTAAGGCTGCTGTCTCAGGACTGATCGCAGGCTCCTGAACAATCACTTTATTAATATCAACACTGCCGTCTGTAAAGTTGACTCTTTCCAGCTTATTCATTTCCCCATTGCCGAACGCTCCTCCTGCCTTGAATGCCACAGGCGTTGTAACCTCTTGTGTTGTGCTCTTTATCAGGAATGTAATATTTGCGAACACTCCATCCTTGGTTATCAATTCACTGCCTATAGTATTATCCAGGAACAGGAAGCTTATCGAGCCATCCTTGTTGATGCTGCTTGAGAAGTTTACTCCTGAATTTACAACTATAGGGCCGGCTGCAACTGCTTTTGCCTCCAGCAAGCTGGCATCATAGGCCACATAGAAATTACAGGTTCCTATGCTGCCTGCTTTTGCTACATTTGCAAAGCTAATCGGTACAGTCACTGTATCTCCTGCTTTCCCTGATACTGTGCCGATCGATGCGGTAAATTCCGGAGTAAGTGCTGTAATTACTATTGACAACACAGGATTCTTTGATGATCCAAAATCAAAGGTAAGAGTCTTTGTTCCAACTGCAAGGCTGTTCAGATAGCTCTTGAGTATTGTTACACTGTCTCCTGATACTGTATAATCAGTGCCTTTCGTCAGACCTGTTATTCCTTTAAAAGTACTTCCGTTTGGTGTAAGCGATACTGTAAAGTCTGATACCATACCCTGGACAAAGGATTTCGTTACCGGACTTATTACAGGGTCCTGACTGACTACTTTATTTATATCTACGCTGCCATCAGTAAAAATAACTGTTGAAAGCTTTGTCATACTTCCATCTCCAAAAGCTCCTCCTGCCTTAAATGCAACCGGGGTGGAAACCTCCTTTGTGGTATCCTTTATCTTAAAGGTAATATTTGCAAATACCCCATCAGCCTTAATAAGTTCATTTCCTATAGTGTTATCAAGGAAAAGGAAGCTTATTGAGCCATCCTTATTGATACTGCTTGAGAAATTTACTCCCGCATTTGTTACTATAGTGCCTGCGGATACAGCTGTAGCTTCCAGCAAGCCTGTATCGTAGGTCACATAAAAGTTACATGTCCCTACATTATTAACTTTAGAAACGTTTGCGAAGCTTACCGGAATTGTTACGGATTCTCCAGCTTTACCTGATGCTGTCCCTATTGACACATTCAGATTTTTAGTATCAATAGGATTAACCGTCAGTGTCAATACCGGATTCCCTTCCACGCCAAAATCAAAGGTGAGTACTTTTGTCCCTTCTGCAAGACTGTTCAGATAGCTCTTTAATATAGTTACACTGTTACCTGACACTGTATAGTCCGTACCCTCTTTTAAGCCTGTTATTCCTTTAAAGGTATTTCCGTTTGGTGTAAGTGTTATGTTTATATCAGATGCCGTACCCTTTACGAAGGACTTTGCCGCCGGACTTATTGACGGTTTGTTGCTGTTCATGTTTATTTCAACACTGCCGTCAATAAAATTAACAGCAGCCAGCTTTGTCATACTCCCATCGCCAAAGGCTCCGCCGGTCTTAAAGGCCACAGGAGTTTCGACCTCTTTTGCTGTACTCTTTATCTTGAAGGTAATATTAGCAAATATTCCATCTGCCTTAATCAGTTCATTTCCTATAGTATTATCAAGGAAAAGGAAACTGATAGAACCATTATTGATACTGCTTGAGAAGTTTACTCCTGCATTTGTTACTATTGTGCCTGCTGACACAGCTGTAGCTTCTAACAAGCTGGTATCATAGGTCGCATAGAAATTACAGGTCCCTACATTGCCAACCTTGGCAACATTTGCAAAGCTGACAGGTACCGTTACCGTATCACCGGATTTCCCTGCCGCTGTTCCAATCCTTACATTCAGATTTTTAGTATCCTGAGCTGTAATTGTTAATGTTAATGTAGCTTTTCCGGCCGTTCCGAAATCGAAGGTAAGAGTTTTTGTTCCTGACGGCAATCCGTTCAAATAGCTCTTAAGAACTGTTACAATACTTCCTGCTAAAGAGAAATCCGTTCCTTCTGTTAAACCTGTTATTCCTTTAAAAGTACTTGCATCTGAAAGGGTTACTTTCAGATCTGATGACATCCCCTGTGTAAAGGATTTTGATGCGGGACTTATTGTCGGTCCCTGTACCGGACCATTTATAACAACACTTCCGTCTATCAGATTAACTGATGCAAGCTTGCTCATATTACCGTCGCCGAAAGCCCCCCCTGCCTTGAACGCCACAGGTGTGGTGACTTCTTTAGTTGTACTCTTTATTTTGAAGGTAACATTTGCAAATATACCATCGGTCTTAATTAATTCGTTGCCTATAGTATTGTCAAGGAATAAGAAGCTGATTGTTCCATTATTGATGCTGCTTGAGAAGTTTACTCCCGCGTTTGCTACTATAGTACCTGCTGATACTGCAGTAGCTTCCAGCAAGCTGGTATCATAGGTTGCATAGAAATTACAGGTTCCGACATTGCCAACCTTGGCAACATTTGCAAAGCTGACAGGTACTGTTACCGTATCCCCTGATTTTCCTGCCGCCGTACCTATCGTCACGTTAAGACTCTTATCATCAATGGGCTTGACTGTAATGCTCATTGTCGGATTTTTCGATACTCCAAAATCAAAGGTAAGAGTTTTTGTTCCCGCCGTAAGACTGTTCAAATAACTCTTGAGTATTGTTACGGTATTCCCCGATACTGTATAGTTAGTACCCTGAGTAAGACCTGTTATCCCTTTAAAGGTATTTCCGTTCGGTGTCAATGATACCTTAATATCTGATGCGCTGCCCTGTATAAAAGCTGCTGTTGCAGGGCTGATAGCAGGATCCTTTTGTTCTTCGCCCGGTACCGGTTCTTTGCCGTATACCTTCTCCGAACCTATATATGCCGTTATCTGATCCCAATCAATATAGCTGCCCGCAGCTTTAAAGGAGTAGTCATTGGACTGGTCATAATTTGTCCAATCAGTCCTTGCCACTCTGGTTTGAATTTCCACAGTTCCTCCCGCCGAAAGGCTTCCTCCGCCGGAGAATCCGATTTCAATATAATTATCGGCAGTTGACGTTGTGGTGGTCATTTTCACAAACTTGCTTGTTACATAGCTTGTAACAGCCGTATATGAGCCTCCACTTGTCATTCCTGCATGATCACACCAGAAGTTCTGAGTCTTATCAGCATCTATGGTGTAATAGTATCTCAGCTTTATGTCAGATAAATTAACCGCAGAACCGCCGCTATTAGTTACTTTAAATCTTGCACTTATTGTATTGGATGAAGCTGATGAATTACCATTATTGAACTGCACGTTTAAACTTGTGCTTGCTGCAAACGTATTGCTTGCAGACGCAAATAATGTTATTATCATGCTTAGCACCATAAGACAAGAAATTATTTTTTTATGCATAGTATACCTCCTGTTTTTTTTATGTGTACGAAAACCATTTTTGCCATTGTATATCATTTAGGTTTTTCACTTGTATCCGGTTCTCTATCAGCAATGCAAAGCTTTTTAGGTTAATTGATTAAACTTATAGTTCTCTGCTGATAAATCAACCGAATTAATATTTTCACCCCCTTAACGTTTTTATTGGCTAGTTGGTTTTCATAAACTTACCGGTCAGACAAGCTTATGTATAGCAATTAATTACTTTAATTCCATATTTTTACTTACCAATATAATTATGCGTTGGGAATATTTTACTTATGTTGGTCGATTTTAAATTTTTTTAAAAATTTGTGATTTATTTACACAAAACTTAAATACATTTTTCATAGGATTAATTTAAAGCAAAGTTACTTTAAATTAATCCTTACAAAAAAAGATGCACAGAATAATTATTCTGTGCATCTGAATTCATAATTTTTTATTTAAAAAATATAACTATGCTATTTATTTAGAAGTAATGCCTTCAATTTTGCAATATCAAGAGCATCTATGTTTCCATCGGCATTCATATCAGCATTCTTTACATTTATCTTTACCGCAACTCCTAATAAATGCTGCTTCAGTACTGCAAAATCCAAAGCATCAACGGCTCCGTCCTCATTGGCATCTCCAAGAAGAACGACAGGAGCCGGAGTATCGAAATATTCTCCCAGTGAAATTCCGTTTGAACCGAGAGGAACCACGTGGTCAAGGCCAATGAATTTTCCTCCGCTTGTCTGCCATAAAGCAGGCTCCAGCAGTCCATATTTTTCCATATCCCATGTTGACCAGTCGTTTCCTATAAGTCCTCCTGTATCACCGGAATTTGGATTTATGCACCAGAAGGTATGGCTAATACGGTTTTTAATCATATAATCTCTTAACAGCGTCATCCATTTCTGGTTCTTGCCTGCATCCATATGTCCTCCCCACTCACCTATAAGAAGCGGAGCTATCTTCTGGTCATCAATATATGCCCATGAATCGTACCAATAATCATCTAATAATGTTTGTGTAGTAAAATCCTTATCAAACCATGACTGGGCATATACCGAAGGGCCGTAATCATGTGGGGAATATACAATCTGACTGTTCAGTGAACCCAAATTAACAGGGAAGTCTCTTACCCCCCTCAGATTGCCGCCCCACCAAGCTCCATGCCAGGGAGAAGCATCTCCGGTCGCTCCCCAGATGTCAGGTGTATTATATGTATACCCCTTTTCTGTCTTAGGATATTGCTCTATACCCTCTATCATTATCAGAAGGTTTGGATTTTCTGCAAGTATAGCCTTTGCACATTGTTCAGAAGCATACTTCCAATTGTTTTCATCCTTTGAGTCATCCCACTTTGCTATTGTATCAGGGCAGGTATCACCTGTATATCCGCGTTTTCCGTGGGGTTCATTTTTCAGATCCAGAGCTAAAATAGTATCATCGTTTTTATACTTGTCAGCAAGCCATGCCAAGGTATCTATCCACATATCAGTCGTAACGACACCTGCGGTGGTTGTATCCTTGCCGTACCACAATTCATAATTATGTCCCGAATTGTTGGCATCAGGACTGTGTACATCAACCATTACCTTGATTCCAAGCTCCTTGCAGTATCCCATTATTATATCAAATATTTCCATACTGTTCTTTACATCATCGGTTTCGGGATCATAAAAATCAGGATTACATACATGATATGGCGGATTATTGCTGGCTGTCACGCTTGAAACCGGATTTGGCTTGCCCTTCATCCAGCTGTATAGCAATTCCGTTGAAACCGGTATTCTTAGAAAACCTATTCCCTTGTCGGCTACACTGGTTAATATACCTTTAACATCATACCATGCGCCGTGGAAAACATTTTCGCTGCAGTTAAACCCAAACCAGTTAGCACCTGTCAGCCAAACTTCATTGCCATACATGTCATAGATTTTGTCCCCCTGACAATGAAGCCAGTCGTCATTATTGCTGTCAACTGCTTTCACACCTGCCCCAAAATTTGACAAGCAGATTGTGGAAGAGATTGCCAGTGCAGTAAATAACGACAATATTCTTTTTGCTCTCTTCATAAAATCATTCCCTCCAAAAAATAATTTTAGTATATCTAAAAGCTATTAGCGATTAGTTTGGTTTTTGAAGCTGACCTTCCCCAGTCAAAAACCAAGCTGGGTTCAAAGCCTTGCCTAAGAAATAATTTATACTGTAAAGCTCCCCTATTATTCTATCAGGCACAGCTTGAAACATTAGTTGTAAGCAGGCTTAAAAGCATACCTGCCCTGAAAAGACGATTTGCATCGTCAAAAGGCTTTCAACCGCAATTTACTTTGGTAATAACGATAAGTCGCATAATATACGCGCATATAAAACTGTAACCTTATCCTCCCTTCTTATTTTAAAAACAAATTATTATGGACCCTATGCTACTACCAAAAATTAAATATCTGATTAGTCAAAAATAATCTTCGTTGATCAAAACCAACCCTATGCCTTATTCCCGCAGAATCCTAAAAAATATGCAACAGCTTGCTTTTAAAGGCTTTGTACTTTTAAGATGTTTCTGAATTGGCATGATATACCTGATTTAAGTTTACATTATGTAACGTAACAATTCAAGGTTAAAATGCATAATTTTGTAGAAATATTAAATATTTTGCATGTTTTTACGAAAAGCACCTGTATGACCTGCTGCTTTATGTACTACTGTTTAGGGAAACCAGTTATACTTCCAAGCAAATAGCTTTTGACCAATGCAAAGTCTATCGCATCAATATCTCCGTCTCCGTTAACATCTGCAGCCTCAGCTCCGCCCTCTCCCGGGAAATCAGCTATTCCTCCAAGAAGATAATTCTTTATAAGAGCAAAATCCAGAGCATCCACAGCCTTGTCTCCATTTACATCTCCTGTCAGCGGCTTGTCTATTGTATTTCCTGATATATCTCCATAAATGACACCTCTTCCGTTAGTTCCCACATAAACACGTCCATATATTCTTGGATCTCCGGTTATGGTTTTGTCTATTGCACCAAAGCCCTGATCCTCATCATTAATTTTAACCCACGATACACCTTCATTATCAGAACGGAATATACCTATCGCTCCATCTACCTTGCCTGTAATATAAACAGCCATGTAAGCCTTGTCAGGTGCTGCCTTGCCAAAGCCTGCCACATATGACGTACTGACATTTGCAAGCTTTTCAAAAGTCGCTCCGCTGTCAGTAGAATGCCATAGTCCGTCATCACCTGCAGACAGCCATATATCTCCTTCAATTCCCGGAACAGCTTTAATTTTAGCTGAAGTTGGCAAACCCGTTGCTGCTGCATTAAAAGTTACGCCACCATCTGTACTTACGTAGAAGCTGCCATTTGAAAATCCATAAAATTTCTTTCCGTTTACACGGTCAGAGGCTATTGCAGAATTAACCGGAAGACCTGTGCAGGTCGTCCAAGAGCTGCCGTTGTTTGTTGTGACAGCCGGCTTTACATCCGCAGGTGCCCAGATTACTGCTGTTGCATCGGCTGCTGCTGCCACGCTGCTATCCCCGTCAGTAACACCGGCAGGCTCAGAATTTCCCTGAAACCAATTTGTTCCTCCGTCATATGAGAAAGCTATACGTTTTACATTCTCTGCATCACTTTTTGCAACAATTGTCATAAAGCTTGGCGACAATTCCGCATAATCTATCCCTGTGGCACTTGAGTATGCCGGAACCAGCATTTTTGAACGTGCCTTATCCAAGTCATCATGCCGGAAGCCTACTATATCTCCCAATGCACTGATTAACGGCGCACCTGAAGGAGGACTTATTAATCCTAAAACTGCTGTTTCCTCAATCCCTGCAGCCTTTACTGAGATTTTTATCTTCTCATTTTTATCCCATGCAGTCAGATTGTCGGTACCATACAATGTGGCACCGGTTCCATACATCATTCGGTCGGAATTGAACGGATCAATTTCAATATCGCCAACCATCCAGCCCAGTTTCGGACTTACTTCCGGCAAGCTTACGCTCGAAGCCTTATCCCAGTCCAGCCAAGGTGCGGCTGAAATATCCTGTGTGTATCTGAAGCTGCGTGAAGGATAGCCTGCCCAATCCCATATACGGCTCCAGGTTGTCCCGCCATCCACACTGCGCCATATCATATCATCCGGCCACCATGACACCAGACTTGTAACCATGATAGTATCCGGGTTCTGTGCATCTATTGCCAGTCCGCCGTAGCCAAAATAGTTGTCACCATTGTCTGAACCGTCCTCCTTCAAAGAAGGAATAGGACTTATCTTCGTCCACGCCGAGGTGCTTGTGTCATATTTCCAGACATCACCCTTTGTTCCGTCATACGGTCCGCAGGAATCACTGTATGTAATATATAATACTCCTTTTGAATTCATTACCCCATGATGAGGCAGATAACCCGCCGGCTGTCCCGGAACTGCTTCCCAGGTTACCCCGCCGTCGGTACTTCTATAAATGCTCTCTTCCTTATCGGCAACTCCGACATATATATTCTTGGTAGCATTCCCTGATGTACTGCTGCTTTTATCAAATGCCACCCAAACTACGCCAATGATATCCTTTGAGTAGTCATAAGCCGGGTCGTATACATAGTCACCCGGATTGGGAAAGCTTGCGACCTCAGCCCACGTTTCACCGTAATCTGTGCTTTTCCAAAGGCCGTTCCCGCAGCGTGTGCCTAAATACAGAATACTGTTTTTATTTGGATCAACGGCAAGCCGTTCACCCATTGAACGGCCCGGCATATTTCCGCCGAACTTGAATGGCAATTCTGTTTTTTCCCATGTAGCTCCTTTGTCTTCAGAACGGAGTATCGCGCCTGTATTAGGCAGCCAATCGTTAGTATACATTCCTGCTGCTGCATAAACCCTGTTTGGATCAACAGGGTCGGCTGCCAAGCTGTCAATTCCGTAATAGCTGTATTCATCCAAATCAAAAGAATCCATTAAAGGAATCCAGCTGCTTGTATCCTTGTTCCAGCGGTATGCACCTCCAATATCCGTACGTGCATAAATAAGATCCTTTTCTGCCTGACTGTAAATAATTCCGGGAATAAATCCACCGCCGCCGCCTATAGTAACATTTTCCCAGCTGTATGCCTGCTGAGAATAGGCTTCGGCAGAATTAACAGGTACTGTGACAGAAGCTGTAAGTGCCACCGCAAGAGCTAAACCTGCAATAGATATAAATTTTTTTCTCATAGTTATGTCTCCTCTGCAATTTAAAATCAACTTCCCCGGATATAACCTCACAGACCCGGGAAAGTTGATTGGTGATACCTTTTTGTTATGAAATATACAGTAACATAATAGGTATAACTATTAATCTTAAAATCAGTTATTCAATAATTTTTTCTTGATTGCAGCTAAGTCCAGTGAATCAACTGAACCATCCTCGTTCATATCTGCATTTTTAAGGTTTATTGCTGTACTTGAATTCAGAAGATACATTTTAATTGTTGCAAAATCCAATGCATCTATATTTTTATCATCATTTGCATCACCAAGAGTTACCGTAGTCTGCGATTGTACTCCCCACATCTTAAAGTTGCCGCTTACGTGCAGCATTCCAAGGAAGTACAGCATTCCGTCGTAATAACGGTATTGCCCGCTTGGTATTGAGGTATTCCATAAGTCATTGACAAATTCCTTTGACTTATCCGAAGTAGTGGCCAAAGCCGCTACTGCATTCATAGCCACCAATCCCGGTGAATGGTCACTGTTTAATTTTGACCCTGCTAAGGTATAATTGCTTCCATATGTTGTAACACCCTGACTGTAGAAAAAGTTATGCAGTCTGTCTGCAAAAGTTGTTGCCCATGCGTCTTTTCCGAACCATGCATAGTCTACTGCTATATTTGATGCAATACGCCACGCATCATAACGGAAATCCGAATGTCCGCTGCTCCAGGATACATCCTTAGGAGCTCCGCTGAATTCGGCATAGTCAGGCCCTAATCCGGTAGTTGCATTTGTTGCCTTTGGGAAGAACTGTCTGCTGGTAGCAGCAATCTGTGACCAGAGCGCATTGTCTGAATCATCCCATAAAGCCCACAGCTCATAAAATGCCGGGAGATGATAGGATGGATCGGTAAAATCATAATTGCCTGCTGTCGGACAGAATACAACCTGATTATAGGTCTTATTAAACATATTATATCCCTGTCCGTCATCTGACTGATGAAGCATGGCATCAAGAATAGTCTGCGCTTCCTTGTTGTAGTCTATTCCTGTCGTGTTGCTTCCCCAGCGGTTAGCAGCAAATAATAGTGACATAGCAAAGTACTCATCACCATCCGATGCAGGAGTACTATCCATAACTCCTCCGCTGAAATTGCACTGCCATGCAAAGAAGCCTTTAAGCGCACCGCTTTGCTGCTGCATGTATTTTTTTGCCCATCTCCAAAGATTATCAAATTCCTTTTGTTTATCCATCTGAACGCAGATCATCATTCCATATGACATACCTTCACTTCTGACATCCCCGTTAGCAACATCCTTTATATAAGCCATATCTGTTCCTACAGGATAATACACTCTTTCCGAGCTGTCATTACCATAAAAAAGCTTATCCCACGCTGCCTGAAGCTTCGCGTCAACCTGAGCCTGAGTTTTTCCGGTTTCCACAAACAGATTCCTGTAAACTCCTGTTTCATAAGCACCGCCTGTTGCCGCTACGGCTTGATTATTTGCAGGAATCAAAGCAACCATAGAAATAGCCACTGCCAATAAGCCTGAACATATCTTTCTTAATTTCAAGAATCCCACCTCACCTTTCGTTTTTATTGTTATTAAGCATCTAAAAGATATTTCTTCAACTTTGCAAAATCTAAAGAATCAATATGCCCGTCCTGATTGAAATCAAAGCTGCTGCTGTTTTCTATATCCATATCAGGATTCAATAAATACTTCTTTAACAATGCACAATCCAATGCATCAATACTGCCATCCCCATTTGTGTCTCCGGGCTTTATCTGAACTTCGGCAGTCATTTTCGCTGCATGTGGAGCAAGCACACTTTTCAATATCGGATCTCCATGCATAATATAGAAGCCGCCGGAAAAAGGAGCATAGCTCCAGAATAAATCCCCCGATGCATTCAGTTCCTCAATTGCTCCATACATTTCATTCCAGTATTCCTCTCTGTCATTATGAGTATTAAACTCCTCCATGACAAAGGGCTTATTCAAGATATTGTGAGAATCGTTAATCCATGAACGAACCAGACTTCCTGCCTGTTCTGAACTAAGTCCTGCCCATGCTTCATCCGGATAAGGGTGTGCAGTTGTAAAATCTATATACGGTGACTGCTGTATATAGACAAACGGATTACCGCAATTTCCGCCATAACCGTATTTAGTGCTCTGACCTTCAAGACCTGCACTTACCATGTGATTCGGATCCAAGCTTTTAACATAAGCTCCCATTTCATCAACCCAGGCTCTTAATGTGGTTCCGTTAATATTCTCTTCCTCGCTGACATCCTGATATCTTGGTTCATTCATAAGCTCCCAAGAGAAAATAGTCGGATTATCCTTGTAGGGTTCGTTTGTATAGTGATTGATCCTTGTAACAAAATGCTCTACGTAATTTTTATACTGCTCCTTGCACCCTTTATCAGTGAAAAATACTGCTCTGTTTGGATGTGATACACCAGGCAATCCTTCCCATTTAAGTCTGGTATCTATGCCGCCGTAAGACTCCCAATAGTTTTCAAATACAATAATTACTTTTATATTATTTTTCTTTGCAGATTCCAGTATATAATCAAAGAGCATAAATTGGGCTTCATTATATACCCCTTCTTTTGGTTCAAAGCCATGCCATGTTTCATGAGAAAATCCCCATGTACGAACCACTTTGATTCCATCCTCCGCCATTTGACTCATCATTGTATCTATTTTTGCTTTATCCATGAATTTAGTTTCAATATCTTCCTGAGTCTGGTCATTAGAGCCGTCTCCGTATGTAAATAAATCATAATTGTTACAGCCTGCAAACCGAAAAGGCTTACCGTCAAGAATAAATGACGTTCCATTTGTTGTGACAATACCATTTCCGGCAGCGGCTACAGCGAAATTCTTTGTACCGGGCATAATACAAAGCAGCTGTAAAATAAGAGCAAAGGCTAAACACATCCTAATTCTCTTGTTCATCTTTTCACCCCCAATCTGATTTTTATCAAATTACTCAACTTCCCATTATAAATTTGCAACTGCAAATAAAATAAAGCAAACAGGCTTTTTGATTATTACTGCCAATTTTGCTTATAGCAGTGCCTTTTTAAGGAGAGCGAAATCAATTGCATCAATATTGCCATCACCGTTCATATCTGAATTTTTAATATTTATATTTATGCTGTCCTGAGTCAGCAAATATTTCTTCATACTTGCCAAATCTATTGCATCAACACTGCCGTCACCGTTGCAGTCACCTATTTTAACATCTGGAATTGTACCTCCGAACAGCTTATAAGCACCTGCAAGTGCCCCAACAAGACCGGCATTATAGTCCAAAGCCACCTCTGTATACTGGTACTGATTCCCGTCATCTAAAAACTTATCATTTTGATCCGGTCCTCCGACTAATGCCCCTGTCAATAAATGCTGTGCAGGTTTTGCATTATCCCCGTTTGCATATGTATAGCCGTTTGCCGCCCTATGGTGGGGATGAATACACCAATTGCTGCCATATCCAATTATGTAGGACATTTTGGCAGGGTTATCGCCCAATATGTAATCAATCTGCTTTTTTGCCATATCCATTAATTCCGAATCCTTATTATCCTTGGAATATATTAATATAACCATGGATTCTGCTGCGGCATACCTTAATACACCCCAGCTTGCCAAATACTTTAATCCTCCCGGTGTTGTCGCCAAATCATTTTTCCAATAATTAAAATTAAACTGTACTGCATCCTTATATATCTGCTTGCCTGTTAGCTGGAAAAGTCTGAGTGCTGCCGGCACATACATATCATCCCAGCACATTGTCCATTTATCCTTCAGCTTATCCTCATTCATTGTATTTCCTAAAACAATAAACTTCTCAGCATCTGCTATATATGCATCATCTTTTGTTGCAGTATACAGCCATGTTGCCGCCCATGCCAAATCATCCCCATAGCTTGTTGCCTGATAGAAGGATTGTCCGTTCCCCACACCCTGCTTTGCCTTTCCCAATTCATAAAGCTCTTTTGCCGCCTTTAAGCAGGAGCCTGCATAGCCGGCATCTATATTTTTATAATTAAGGTACATTAATGTCAACGCCGCTGCAGTTTCTCCCAGAATATCCGATGCAGGGTGACTTAAATCAGCCTTGTATAAGGTCGGTCGGTCTCCTGTCTGCAGTTCCGGAGCTCCCCAATAAGTATGATCGTCATTTCCTTCCCCAACTTGATAATAGAAGGTATTGGCATCCGGATGCGCCTTTAAGAAATAATCTGTAAAATATTTCAGCTGTTCGTACATCTTCGCAGTATTTCCTGTGGCATCGAAGGAATCCTTGAATTCGTACAGTGCCCAGCCCAGTACTGCTGCGGAATATCCCTGAGGCAAGCCAAACTTCACATGATCTCCTGCATCATGGTAGCCTCCTGACAAATCCAGTCCCATATCCTTGCCGTCATCAACATGGCAGGCACTCCGCCAATTGAAGAAATTATCATCAGCAACATTTTCTCCGCATTTATTTGCATCGTAGAACAAAATTGAATCTTTAAAAGCCGCAGCATAGTCAGGATTACCTGCTGCAAATGCTCCTGAGGGAATAAGCGAGGCAGTAAGCAGAGCTCCGCTAAGTAAAGCTGCACCAAACCCTTTAGCCAGATTTTTCATTGAGTCAACCTCCTTATAATTAACACCTTCATAGAAAACAGTTTTCTTAGATTTTTTGAAAGATATTACCGCAAATCCAAGAAAGCTGCTTTTCTATCAGGTGTTAAATAATTTTTATCTTGCTGTGTCCCTGTATTGCTTTTGAAATTAACAGACAGTTAAAAGCTGTCAGCCTTCCAGCAAAATCTTCTTTATTGCGACTAAATCAAGAACATTAATCTCACCGTCTTTATTCATATCAGCTACTTCAATGTCAATATTGCCGGACGGGTCAAGCAAATATTTCTTCATTGCCGCAAAATCTATAGCATCAATGCTGCCGTCTTCGTTGATATCTCCCAGCAGCTTACCGGAAGTTCCTCCCTTTGGAGGTTCTGTACCGTATACCAATTTGCCGTCTCTATAAACTGGAATCTTGCCAGTTACGGCATATTCCTTGGTTATACCTTCTCTGCTGTAATCGTTTGCAGGATCCCAATGCGGCTTCCAATCACTGTCAAGGCCTGCGACAAGACCAAAATGGAACTCCCGGTCTCCATAGAAGGAATTGCCTGTCCAATCAGCCTCGAAATAGTAAATATTTTTTTCTTCATTCCAGACAAACGGACCTTTTACTTTTACAGCCTTTCCTTCATTGGCTTTTGCTTCATCATACATAACATCTACACGAACATCCTCTATTGATTGACCTGCTGCAATAAGCTCGGACATATCAAAGAAATACCTGAAGGATAATCCATCAACAAATTGAGGCGGCTTGCATGTTTCATTATGAATATTTACAGTTATCTGTGTTCTTTCTTTATTCTCCTGTTCCAGCTTTGCCTCCGCGAAAAATTCGTCTTCTAACGGCTCTTTTGGAGGAAAGTTTTCAAGAGGCTCCATGCCTTCTCCGAAATACTTATATAGTCCTGCTAAGGCACCTACAAACCCAGCATTATAGTCAACAGCGACTTCGTTTGAAACATAGTCTGTAGTCTCATCGTTATGGGCATCTTCTCCGTCAGGTCCTCCTACCAAGGCTCCCCAAAGAGTATGTCTGTGCTGCTCCGGGATATCCATATTAAGGGTTTTCGAACCATGTGCGGCACGGTGGTGAGGATGCAGCGCATAATCGTCTGAGTATCCGACCTCATAGCTCCTATGCAGCGGGTTATCTCCAAGAATGTAATTCATCTGTGTTTTAGCCCAGTTTGTAACATCCATATTTTCTGTATACTTTGTGTAAACAACCGCGCAGAGCTGTGCTGCCGAATTGTAGCGGCAAGAGCCGTAATTGTTAAGCATACTGAAGCCTGCCGGAGTTTTTGCAAGAAATGTCGTGTCAGTTTTATCTGCATGCTGTATTCCTGACCAGTATTCAAGATTCCATCTGAATAAATACCAATCTCTTTCAGTATTTGTTATAGGAGCCAGCTTTGCAAAAACTCCTCCCCATACTGTATCCCAGCAATGTACCCAGATATTCTGCCATGTATTCTGAGTATTTTTAATGATTCTTCCCATATATCCTGTATATACACCGCTATCGCTGGTGGAAATTATATCGTTGATGTATGACTGGTCACCTGTTGCTATATTGAGCCAAACAGCCGCCCATGATAATTCATCCTCATCAAAGCCGGAGCCGTAGAATCCGCCTGAATAGCCTAATCCTCTGTTCTTTACTGCAAACTTATAAAGCGCTTTTGCCGCAGTAAGGAATTCTTCCGCATATTCCGGCTCCTTATCCTTGAAGTTCAGATAATGTATAGTCATAGCTGCTGCCGCACCTGCACATTGGTCGCTGGCAGGAGTCTCTGCAGTGGCAAAATATGCGGGACGCGGAACCAATTCCTTTACATTCAATTCCGGCGGCTGCCACCAGTTGTGGTCCTCATTTCCCTCTCCTACCTGATAACAGAAGGCGACAACTTCACCCTTGTCATCCAGGAATGTGGAACGAAGCAAATAATCATTCCCCCATTTCAGGAGATCTATCATATGATCCTCTTCTTTTATTTTCTGGTAAGAGTCTCTAAACTCATAAAAGCCCCAGCCAAGGGTGGAAATTGCATAAGTCTGAGGTAATCCGAATTTAACATGGTCTCCCGCATCATGGAAGCCGCCGTGTAAATCCAAAGTGCCGTTTCCGTCCGGGTCAAGGTAACTTTTATTTTTGTCAATGAATGCCTGTGACATATTTGTTCCGGTTTTGGTTTTTGAATATGGAGTAAGAGGAACTTCACAATCCTCCACATGGCAGTCGCCTCTCCATTCAAGCTTTCCTCCGGCTATTTCCGGTCCGCACTTATTTGCATCATAAAAATATAAAGATTTTTGAAGAGCTTCCGCATAATTAATATAGGGAGTAAATGTTGAATCAGATGCTGCAGTTGCAGTATCTGGACTGATTCCGGCAAACAATGTAGAAATAACTGATAATGCGGTTACAAAAGCTATTGTTTTTCCGATATACCTTTTAATTTTCAAAACTAATTCCTCCTTTTATTTTTTTTAATTCAGCAATTTCTTCTTGAGCAAAGCATAATCAATAGAATCAATTTCTCCGTCAATGTTCATATCTGCCGCGTTAAAATTAATTTGAACAGTATTATCCAGAAGATATTTTTTTAGAACAGCAAAGTCAATGGCATCAACACTGCCATCAGAATTAACATCTCCCTGCTCAAAGCCGGTATGAATTTCACCGTAAACCTTGCCATCCGCTGATGATGACTGCATATTTTCATTTCCGGCAAAGCTTGCTGTTATATAGCTGTCAATAGTTGCATCATAATCTTCTATGACCGCAGGTAAAGGAACCACTAAATCTACTGCTGCAATTCCTTCAGAATCAGTGCTGGATGACCTGTGCAAAATATCAAATCCGGGATTTGAATCCTTTGCAGACCATTGTATTTGCATCCCTTCAAGCGGATTACTCGATGCATCGGTAAGCTTAACCTTAGCAGTACAATATGCCTGTGAAATATCAAAATATGATTTCCCATCCGGGTAAACCGGAGTCAATATTGTTTCAGCAAGTGTTGATGCTCCTCCTTCAGGTTCATTTCCAGCCAGCCTTTTAAAGCTGTCTCCTTCATATACAACAAAATTCGGTGCATAGCTTCTGGTCCCGCTTATATAGGTTTTATCCCAATTTTTGTATGACCAGTCATTTGTCACATCCCACTGATTTGATGCAGAACTTACTGTAAAATCTACCTCAGGACCTCCAACCTCCCAGCCATAGCCCGGATATATATCTTCACCTGATAAATCAATAGTAAAATAATATATTTTATTTGCCTCATCCCATACCGTCGGCCCGGAAACCTTTGACCACTTAAGAGACTTAATGCTTACATCACTGATGTCCTTTGCATCAAGGGTAAAGAAATAGCGCAGCTTTAAATTATTTTTGGGTCTTGCAGGCCATGCTGAACGGTTCTCTACAGTCAATGTAAATTGAGTTCCTGATGTCCCGTTAAAATATGTATTTGCAAATACCGGGAACTCATCCTTTTCACTATATGGTTTGTCCGGCAATGGGAAACTGCTGTCCGAAATAGGCTTACCGCCGAATTCATCATACATTCTGGCAAGTGCTCCGGTTATTCCGGCATTATAGTCTATTGCCACCTCATTACTTACATAATCATCCACAGAGTCGTTAAATCCGTCAGCTGCGGTAGGACTTCCAACTAAAGCCCCATAAAGAATATGGCGATGCTCCGACGGCAAATTCATTGTCTGTCCCCATGAACTATGTGCTGTACGATGGTGGGGATGCTGAGGATAATTATCACCGAACCCGACAATGTAACTTGCTTTACGAGGGTTGTCCCCCATAATATAATTTATCTGCTTAACCGCAAAATCATGATAACGTGCTTTCTTTGAAGCATCTGTCAGGTTATCGGAATAAGCAAATGCAAACAAAGCTGTCGTTGAAGCATATCTGAAGGAACCCCAACTATCAAGCTTTGCATGACCTCCGGGAGTATAAGCTATTTTCGTTCCATCGGCATTATGCTCTGTTCCGCCAACTGTCCACCAGTTTAGCCAGCGCTCGGCATCTTGTAAATATTCCGTATTAGACGGTTCTATCTGGGACATTAGAACATATGAGCCAAAGGATTGATCATCCCAGCAATGTGCCCACTTATATTTATGTACGGCTTGATTTGCTTCTTTACCTATTCCGTTATAATACTCCTTTGCCTTAGACAGATAACCGGAACCGCTTCCTGCTTTTTGTGCTTCCAAGGCCTTATAGAGCCATATTGAGCCCCAAACCAGCTCGTCATTATAGCCGCTATGAGAGGTGTATGCAGCCGCTCCCTGTGGATCTGTTTTATTGATAACATCAGAGAACTTTCCCCTGTATGTATCTCCGAATTCATAAAGCTGCTTTGCGTGAGTCACAAGCTTATCTGCATACTCGGGATCAGAGCTGCGAAAAACCATAGATGCAGCAGCCATAGCAGCAGCAGTATCCATCGCGACTTCTGTACCCGGATTTTGTTTATCAAGCTTTATTGCTGTCCTGTCATTTACAATATGAGTAACTTCAATAGGCATCCAGTTATTATGATCCATCGCTGTCATACCAACCTGTGCCCAAAAAACATTTGGTTCGGTATGGCACTTAATAAAATAATCATTTATCCATCTCAACTGGTTTTGAAGCCATTTCATCTGTCCGCTTTCTACATATGCATCCTTATATTGTATTGCTCCAAAAGCAAGCAAACCGGCTGAATAAGCACAGGTTATACCAAATTTGATATTATCCCCCGCATCTACCCAACCGCCTGTTAAATCTATGCCTTCTTTTTTGCCGTCAGTTAATTGAGAATCACCGCGCCAAGTGAGCCTTGTAGGAATACTTGATGTTGAAATTGCTCCCGAGCGTTGGGCTTCATAAAATAAAATTGATTTCTGCAAAGCTTCCCCGTAGTTAAATGAAGACACGGCAGATGTTTCTGCTTGTATTCCGAATTGAGTCACAGTCATTGCTGCTGCAAGGATAAGGGCATAGATTCTACCTTTTTTAACTTTAGCCATTTTACACCCTCCACTTTTAATAAACTATATTAAAAATTATTATTTTTGCTAAGCTTCTTATTTTACTGTTAATTCACCGCTATTAAAAGTAGCGGAAATTTTATTTAAGGAATTATCGCCAAATGCTCCCGCAGTACCGTTTGTTATAGCTGTCGCACCCTTCTCTGCATCCTTTTTAACTTTAAATTTGATTTTTGTAAGTACACCGGGCTTAGTTATTGCATCCTTACCATCATTGCTGCTTGTAAATAAGTAGCTTACCATACCTGTAGTCTCAATAACTGAGTATTCCAAGTTTGCTTCTATATTTTTTGTTATATCACCCGGCAGCACTTCAACTACTTCAAGTACCTTTGTATCATACTTAATATTGAAATTACAGCTGCCTATGCCGGCTTTAGGTACTGTATCCATGCTTACAGGAATAACTACCGTCTGTTCAGCCGAAGCGTTTCCTGATCCTATAGTAATTATTACATCCCCTTTTGCAGGCTCCTTACCGTCAGTGTTGTCTTTAGAGGCTTCTGTATCGCCGGATGCTGCTTTAGTATCCTTCGTATCTGCAGTAGATGCTGCTCCCGAGCTTTCAGCCGTATTTGCAGCAGTTGATGCTTCCGCAGAAATTTTTGCTGCTGTTTTATCTGATGCAGTCGATATTGCTTCCGAATTTGAGGTCAGCTTGACTATTCCGAATATTGCCAATCCACATACAATAATAATTGATACGATTAATATAGTTTTTTTCATGTCCTTATCTCCTCATTTGATGATTTTTAATTAACTAATGGATTTTTGGTGTTTGACCACCATCTACCATATCTGAAGCAACCTTACTTCTCCTAATATATATAATGAGTATTTTTTCATACCCGGAATTATATATATATTGTTGCCTTACTTCCATAATGTTTGTTTGAACTAGAGACAATTTTTGATAGAATAATCAATGCAAGTTGGCAAACCAACAGTTTGTTAAATCAAAATTATTTTAAATGCCTCCAGCGTCTCCAGAGTTAGCATTTAACACCAAAATGTATGATTAATATTATTATCAGAAATCAGGACAGCCAACCACTCTATTTGCTTTTTGCGCCCGCCTGATTTGTACTCTTGATTTTTCCTGTTTTTATTGGAGAACTTAAATTATAGAGAGAGGAACTATAGAAATGCAGCCTGCATTTCTATAGTTCCGCCATATAATCCCAGCTAATGCTAGAATTGAGTAATACCGCCTAACAGATACAGCTTAACTTTTGCATAGTCAATAGCGTCTACATTGCCGTCTTTATTAACATCTGCATTCTTAAGATTGATTTCTTTACCGCTTAACATATACATCTTTAAAGCAGCAAAGTCCAATGCGTCAATAGTTCCGTCATCGTTAACGTCACCCAAGAGTCCCGGAGTTATTACTTCTCCGCCTGAGCCTTTTTCATCAAGATAAGCTGAAACCCATGCAAGAGGAGCATTCCAGTTGATAGTTACTTCGTTTGTAGACCATGATTCTATGTGATCCATGAAGCACTTTTCCGGTGCTCTTGATCCTGCAAGCCAACCTGAACCCTTAACCCATGGATCCTGCAAGCCTGAGTTAGGTCCGCCTGACAAGCATCCTGCAGGTGCTGTAGGGAATGTGTTGTCTGCCTGATATGCCCAGAAACGGTGATGTGGGTTTTCAAGAGGGTTATCGCCATAACCGGTTACATAACTCTGAACATTAGGGTTACGTCCCAATATATAATCCATAACTCCTGCTGTACCGCTCAAATACTTGCTCTCACCGCTGAATTCATATGCGTATGCCATAACAATTGCTTCATTTACTGCAAATGAGTTTGAACCCCATGGGAAACCAGTTATCTTCTCACCGTTAACAACAACAGTGCTCTCTACAATCGGTACTCCATAACCTTGTGAAGTAGCTATAGATATAAACTTATCCGCAGCCTTCTTTATATTTGCCTTAGCTGTAGCAACATCAGCTGTTGGCAAGCTGCTTGGAACAAGAGCAAGAGAAATCGTTCCAAGACCTGCGGTATTACCCCAGTCAAAGCATCCTGTAACTCCAATATCTTCTCCGCCGTTTAATTCAGTAGGCTCTTCGAGGTAATGCTTTGAACTCTTGATATAATCCAGATATTTAGCTTTCCCTGTAGTAACATATAATTCACAAGCTGCCCAGTAGAAGTCATCGCCAACATAGTCATCGCCGTATGCTCCTCCACCTGATTCCTGTTCCATAGATGCAAGTATATTAGGATGTGCAACTGCTGCATCCCATGCAGTTTCTGCTGCAGTCAGGCATGTAGTGGCAAAGGAAGCATCAAATTCCTTCCAGAGACGTGAACCCTGCGCAGCTATAGCAGCAAGATTTAATGTAGCTGCTGTGCTTGGCGGCTGCAGCCAACGTGGCTGTTCATCCTGGTCAGGACGTACAGCAAGTGCTGTCCACTTTTCGTCATGTGCCTTATGATGAACCATACCTGCCAATGTATTACCGGCTGGTACCTGCATCTTTAATAAGGTCTTTAAGTTGTAGCGTGTTTCATCGAGAATATCAGGCAAGCCATTTCCACTCTCGGGGATATTCATAGTATTATCAGCATAAGGCGCAATTGAAGTCTTTCCCAGAACCTTTGCGCGCTCATACATGTTCATTACTGTCCATGTGGATATACCACCGTTTACAACATACTTTCCGTGGTCACCGGCATCATACCAGCCACCTGTTATATCCAAGGTATAGCTTGCACTGTAATCCTTTGATGGGTCCGGTGTAAGCTTATCACTTGGATGTCCGGCAGGACGTGTTAAATCCTGACGGTCTGCATATGGCATTGTTATTGCAATACCGCTTCTGTTATGATAGAAATATTTTATAGCATTGTATTTCATAGTGCTATACATATCTGTTCCGATATCAAAAGGCAAACTGTCATCTGACCCTACAGCTAAGGTATAGCCAGTTCCTATTTCCTTATATGATGAGAAATCAATAATATGTACATCATCACCTGATGATTTGTCAAAACCTTTTACAGTAGTTTTTCCTGTTGCAACAACTTTTCCTGAACTGTCCTTTAATGACCAGTTCTGTGCGGTTGTCGAGCTTGAAACGTATGTTGCAAGCTTAGTTAAGTTAGGGAAATATCCCAGCTGATTTACACGAATAGCATTTGTAGGCTCAGGTACTACTTCAGGATATCCTTTAAACTGAGGATCTGTTAAATAAATTTCATCAAATTTCAATGTGTAAGGAGCTGATGAAGTTGCGCAATCTCCACCCAAATGGAAAGCAAACTCTACAGTATCTTTGGTGCCATTCATTGTGAATGTTTCTGTAACAGTCTTCTTTACATTCGCCTGTAAATCTACCTTGGCCCAGCTTTTGTTATTATAGTTCCAGTACTCATCATATGGTTCACCCTGATCTCCGATTTTAGGATAAATCTGGCATGCCTTTGATGAAGTAACTGTAAACTTAACAGTGTACTTGTGACCGCTTTCCAGTTTCAGCCCTCTGTGACGCAGCTGAACATCCCATCTGTTTACTCCGGGATTGTTTATTGTTACGTTATAGGTACCGCCTGAAATGTCAAATACAGCTTTTCCTGTATCTGATTCAACAACATGCCATGGAAGACCTACTCCACCGTTAAAGTTGTTTTGTTGGATAAGCTCACCAACACTAAAGTAATTTCCTGTGTACTCAACAGCAAAGGCTGCCGTTCCGAATACGCCAGACAGCAGAACAATAAATGCTACTAAAAATGAAACCCTTCTGCATAGCCTTTTTTTCATACTTACCTCCTATAATTTTTGTTTTATTTAAAGCTTGATTCTGTTGCAATCCATCACTTAGCCACATAGTCTGTGAAGTTTTCTGCGCATTAACATGCAAAGTTTTGTGGTTGGATTATGTATTGCAGCAGCATCATTCTTTATAACTGAACAATACTCCTAAACCAATTAGCTTTATTTACTCTATATCAGTCCCTTCATTCTCCATGAATTATGCAGATTCTGATACTGGCTTGCATAAGCCGGAAACTGAAAATCTTATGTGGGTTTGAAAATACAGATTGCTATTCTCTTTTATAACGCATATCATTTTATCCTCAGGAACTGACATATTATGTGCAATAATTACCCGCCGCCGCAAATTTTAATATATCAGCCGGCCACCGGCAACTCTGTGGTAGTCCCCAGCAGGTATTTCTTCAGTGTTGCAAAATCCAGAGAATCAATATTACCGTCCTTATATGTATCAGCAGCTTTAGCGTCAATAGTAACGCTGTTGTCCAGCAAATATTTCTTTAATGCTGCCAAATCAAGTGCATCTATGCCTTTATCACCGTTTATATCACCGTACAAAATATCTTCCGTTCCGGTTCCGCCTTCCGGCTCTGTGCCATATACCTTAACTCCGTTATCATAAACAGGTATATATTGAGTTAATTCAACAGTACTTCCGGCTTTAAGTCCTTTATACGAAAAATCATTTGAGCTGTCCCAGTAGCTTGTCCCTTCAGATGCCGATATTCTGAACTGCACCTCTCTTCTGCAAGCAGACTGTCCGCCCGGATAAATATTCTCACCGGTCAAGTCTATATTCACATAGTAAATATTTTTGGCAGTATCCCATGGCAATATTTTAGAAATTGTAGTTTTGCTTCCTTCTGAATAGTTTATCTTTGTTACAAGACTAAGAGGGTCAATATTGGCTTCAACAATTTCAGAAAGATCCATGAAATATTTGAAGGAAAGCTTGTCAGTAACTCTTGCAGGCCATCCTGTCTGGTTATATACAATCGCTTTTATTTCTGTATAAGTAGGGCCTGTGGAGTTCAAGCTTGCTTTAATGGTAACCTCGTCGTTTGTTATCTTTTCAATCGCATTAAGATTTGAAATGGGATTCCCTCCGTATTGGTCATACAATTTGGCCAATGCTCCGGTAAATCCTGCATTATAATCGCAAGCAATTTCATTATTAACATAATTATCTATTTCATCAGTATAACCGTCTTTACTGTCAGGTCCTCCAACAAGAGCACCATATATTGTATGACGATGATATGATGGTGAAGTCATTTGATCAGTCCATGAACCGTGCGCCGTTCTGTGATGCGGATGCTGAGGAGAATTAGTTCCAAACCCTACAACAAAGCTTCTTCCCGTACTTCCAAGCGCGTAATCAACCTGACTTTTAAGAAAGTCATTATATGTGGAAACCTTTGAAGGTGTACAACCTTCCCACTCTGCCCAAATACCGGCAAGAAACGCTGTCGTTGTCGCATGTCTCAGCGAGCCCCACTGGAACAGCCATGCCAATCCCTTCGGTGTATATGTTATGCGTTGTCCGTCAACTCCGGTTGTCCAATAATCTAAATGTCTTTCAATGCTTTCAACATAAATTGGTTTCTTAGTAATTCTTGCAAGCAGCAGCTCAGCCCCGTAATGAACATCATCCCAGCACTGACCCCATTTATATGCAATAGTTTCCGACTGCTGTTCTCTTCCCCATTTCTCAACATAGGATTCCGCTTTATCGAGATAAGCAGTATCTCCAGTTGCAAGATATATCCATGTTGCCGCCCAGGACAATTCATCCCAGTAAGCACCCGAACTATAGAAGTTGGCCGCAGCCTTTTGATATCCGGTGTCACTTCTTGTCGCATCGGCAAAAGCAAACAATTCCTTTGCATGCTTCAAGCAAGTAGCAGAATAAGTAGGATTGCTTTCCTTAAATACAATGGATGCTGAAGCAAGTGATGCTGCAGTCTCTGCTGATACAGCCGTACCCGGGTTAGAACTGTCCAGCTTATAAGCCGGCCTGTCCATCTGCATTACTTCCGCAGCTCCCCACCATGCATGATCCACAGTACCGTTTCCAACCTGATAATAGTATACATTTGCTGAAGGATGGCATTTTATAAAATAGTCATTAGCCCATTTAATATCATCCATAATGTATTTAGTCTGGCCGCTCTTATCATATGCTTCTTTATCCTCATATAAAGACCATGCCAGCATTGTTGATGTATATGACATCGGAAGGTTAAACTTCACGTGATCTCCCGCATCATACCATCCGCCTGTCAAATCCAGCCCTACATCAGAGCCGTCTTTCAATCCGGAATCTCCGCGCCAGTTATCACGCTGATCATCCGGAAGAGCTCCTGAACGTTGGAACTCATAAAACATAATTGATTTTTGCAATGCTTCTCCATAGTTATATGTTGAAGCAGCTAATGTCTGAGGTTGTGGAACCAGTGCCGATATAACTGCGGCTGCTACAACAGCAGCTAAAATCTTATTAACCGCATTTTTTACTTTGCGCATTTATTCATTACCCCCTTAAACACTTACTGGCTTTATACTCAATTAATTATTAAGTAAAAGGATTTTCAGCTTAGCATAGTCTACAGCATCAATTGCTCCATCATCATTCATGTCAGCTGCTTTTGTATCGATTTCATTAAACGATTGTGACAAAAGAGCCTTCTTTATTGCTGCAAAATCCAGTGCATCAACTGATCCGTCGTTATTAACGTCTCCCTTTGTAATTGAAGGCGTACTACCGGTATAAGTGTACAAATTTGGGAAGTTCCCTGTTGTATACAGAAGTGCCATTATTCTTAGCGAATTCCCGAAATAAGTGTAAGCTCCAGAATCCTTTACCTTTACACATTCATTATAAGCACTGCTTGCATAGGCAGAATCAGTGCCTGTCATAGCAGCTGCTGCCACACATGAAACAAATGTTGCGGTATGATTTGAGCTTACCTGGCTTCCTGAAATTGTATATCCATCCTTAACTTTATCAACGCCGATATTCTTAAAGAAATTTGAAATCTGGTCACAGTTTGTTTTTGCTTTTGCTGTTCCGTACCAGCTGTAATCAACAGCCGCTCTCCACTGGTAACGGATTGCATCATACAAGAAATTATATCCCTGACCGCTTGCTTGTCCGCCTGATGCCGTACACCAGTCAGGAACAAGTCCGGTGCTCTGATTTTTTGCTTTATCTACAATTTCATAGCACTTGTCTGCTACCTTAATCCATTCCGAATTGCCTGTAAAATCTGCAAAAATTCTGTACCATGCCGGTGCAAAGTATGATGGATTTGTACAATTAGATCCACCCCATGTGTCTCCGTTCTTTAAAACGTAGGTGCCCTTTTCAACCATGAAATTGTAAACCTTGCTGATATATGCTTTAGCTTCTGACTCATAATTCATGGAACCGCTTGAACCCCATTTTTTATGCGCAAATACCAAAGCCACCGCTATGTCTTCATCCGCATCGGTTGCCGCACCTTTACCATCAGTTCCTGCAATATTTCCGCTTGCATCAATATGCCAGGACATTAATCCGTTTGAATTCAAATAAGCTTTTACATAATTATATAGGTCATTAAATAATTGCTGTTCATCAAAATAAACTGCTAATATCATTCCATATCCAAGTCCCTCGGAAACAGTATCATAGTTAGTCGCCGCATCCCTTTGGACTCTCTTAAATCCTTTTGCTCCACTGCTCGTTATATGTGCACTCTTCCACGATTCCCACTCAGTTGCCAAAAGCTGATTCGCAGTTGACTGGTTATCTGCCAGTGAACTGAAACCATATGTATATTTTGCATCATATGGGAATGCCTCTGCTGCATTTACAAGAATAGACGGCAATATCAAAGATATTGAAAGTGCTGCTGCCATTACAAGTGTCTTAGCCCTTTTAAATTTCACGCTATTCAACATACTTTTTACCTTTATCCTTTATATATTTTGTACAGGTTATTTGTTGCTCTTAGTTATAACCCTTTAAAAATTAAAGTCCGGATAGTACCGGGATGGAATCATTCCAAATACTTATCCGGACTATAATTTTACTCTTAATTAATACTTATATTGTCCGAAGGACAATTATAATTATTGGTTAAGCAATATTTTCTTTATAGCAGCCAAATCAAGTGCATCGACTGAACCGTCATCGTTTACGTCTGCATTTTCCTTATTCATATCAACTGTATTTCCTAAAAGGAACTTCTTTACCATTGCAAGGTCTAATGCATCTATAGAACCATCGCCGTTTGCATCACCATTAAGTCCACCGCCATCCGGGAACAGCATTGCATAAACACCGTTTGCAACTGCATATTCACTCTGAGCCCAGAATCTGTGATATGTGATTGTTGGAGCGTCTTCAGCCTTACCTGATTTCAGGTATTTTTCAACCTGTGGCCAGTTAGGATCCTGCTTGTATTTAGAACGGATGTCTATAAACTTGATACCCGGTTGAATCTTGTCTCCGTTAGGCATTGTTCCTGACCAACCTGAAGGTACATAAACCTCCTGATTGAAACGGCTGTAATCTGTACGAGTCTCAGGTGCTCCTATACCCTTCTCATCCTGATAATTAGCCCAAACAGTATCAAGCAACTTCTGAGCATTGTTTCTTGAAGTCTCATCTCCTGATGCAGCTGCATAATATGATAATGCATTGATAAGAGAAGAAGTAACACCAAGGTCAGTACCACGATTTACAACTGATACATGCAGGTTTGGATTTCCTGTGTATGTTCCGTTCCATGTATCCGGCTGTCCTTCCCAATCTATTGTGTTAGGAATTGAGTATGTTCCGCCTTCAAATTTAATTTCTGAATTAGCCCACTTAGCCCAATTGTCTGCTAAAGTCTTAAGTCTTGAATCTCCAGTCTCATAGTATAATTGCATTATACGCTGCATTGACCAGCACTGCATACCAAACCAGGTGTTACTGCCCGGATCAGCATATACCGGATTTTCTACATAGCCCATTCCATAGAACTTTGATGTTCCTGAAGGCCATGTCTCATAACGTCCATTGTATGAGTTGCTAGCTCCGCCGGCTATAGCACCTTCAGCTGACTGCAGCCACTGATAGAATTCAATCTGTCTGTCTAAGCTCTTACCCCAGTCAGTTGAGCTATTTGCTGCCTTTGGTTTCATATCAGCATCAGTTGACAATACATATGCTGCAAATGGATTCTGGTATCCGAAGTGGTTGTGGCTGGAACCGATAACCCATGCCCATTGTGAGCTGACTCCGCCGCCCCATGCATAATACCATGATAGTAAGTACATGCAAGCATCATAGCCTGTTCCTGCTTGTGCCGAGTCTCCAACTTTTCTGAAATACTTGTCAAACATTGAATATCTTAAATAGTCACCCATTTTGGAAGCTTTTTTTACATAAGTGTCTATATTTACACCTTGAGACTTAGCTGCCTCTTTTGCCAGATAAGTTGCCTGTACGGCACGAGCATCTGCATCCGGAGCATTTGTGTATTTGAATTGTGTTGCATATGAGCTGTCGCCTGTAAACAGGTCAAGGAAACCGTTTTTACCGCCGAACTTCATTGCATCCCATGAAGGCTGAGGTATAGTTTCCCAAGTTGATTCCTGCTCTCCTCTTTGGAAGGTATTTATGTATGAATTCTTTGAAGTTCCGTCTCCTCTGTTACCGAATCCATACCAGTTATCAACGTCTAAGAGCCAGTGCATACCATATATCATGCTTGTTCCATAAGTTGACTTGAGGTCATTGAATATTGGATCTTTTCCAACAGGTGCACTTGAATCCAGCTTTGATGGGTATTTGCTTGGATCCTGCCATTCACCTGCATAAGTAGCCGGCTTGCTAGGATCATATCTGCTCATACTGGTTTCTGGTTGATCCTTGTCTGATGGAATTATGTATTTTTCAGCTACATCCCATGATTTTTTAAATCCGGAAAAATCTCCGTTCAATCTGCCGTTCATAGCCTCTAACCACATATAGTAGCTGAAAGCTTCACTTGTAGTAACATGACCGTAGTCAGGCGCTTCAACATTCATTGTTTCAATTGTATGGTACGGAACTCCGTCCGGACTGAAATATCCGCTATCTGAAGCCATTATTTTATTATACATAGTGTTAAAACGATCAGCATACTCCTGATTTACAGGACCTGTAATTTCATCACCTACTGCTAAAACTGTCGAAGGAACCATTACTGATAAAGTCATTGATGCTGCAACGGCCATTGCACTGATTCTTTTAATACCTTTTCTCATCTTTGCATTTCCCCTTTTCTATAATTTTAGTGTTGTAACATATTTAACAATATTTCTGTGCCTTCATGGCTGAAATCAGCCATGAAGGTGAAATACATTAAACCTGAAGCAATTAGTTTAATTTAACGCTACCGTTTGTAAAAGTAACATCTTTAATTTTTGACATATTGCCATCACCGAAAGCTCCGCCTTCTGTGAAGGAGACAGCAGCTGTCTGAGTTGATGTGCCTAATACTGTAAATGTAATATTTGCTAATACACCGTCAGTAGTGATAAGCTCATCTCCAATAGTATTATCAAGGAATACAAAGCTGATTGTTCCAGCTGTTGCATTAATCTTGCTTGAGAAGTTCACAGGTGCATTTACAACTATATCTCCTGCTGTTACCTTTGTTGCCTTGAGTAATGTAGGATCATAGTTCATGTAGAAGTTAAATGTACCAACATCACCAACCTTTGATACATTTTTCAAAGTTATAGGTATTGTAACAGTAGTATCACCAGTATTACCAGCTGCTGTTCCTATTGCTACAGCTAAACCGGTAACTACAGGTGTTGAATCTTTAATAATTACAGTCAATACAGGATTGCTTGCTGTTCCGAAATCAAAGGTAAGTGCTTTTGTGCCAACTGCTAAGGTTGACAGATAGCTCTTTGAAATTGTTACTGTGCTTCCTGATACTGTATAGTCAGTTCCCTTTGTTAAGCCTGTGATACCTGCAAAGGTATTTCCATTAGCTGTATAAGTTACTGCTACGTCTGCTGGAGTATACTTGTCAAAGGTTGCTGTTGTAGCACTAAGTGTTGCAGGAACAACTACAGGTGTTGAATCCTTAACTGTTACAGTCAATACAGGATTGCTTGCTGTTCCGAAATCAAAGGTAAGTGCTTTTGTGCCAACTGCTAAGGTTGACAAATAGCTCTTTGAAATTGTTACTGTGCTTCCTGATACTGTATAGTCAGTTCCCTTTGTTAAGCCTGTGATACCTGCGAAGGTATTCCCGTTAGCTGTATAGGTTACTGATATGTCTGCTGGAGCATACTTGTCAAAGGTTGCTGTTGTAGCACTAAGTGTTGCAGGAACAACTACAGGCGTTGAATCCTTAACTGTTACAGTCAATACAGGATTGCTTGCTGTTCCGAAATCAAAGGTAAGTGCTTTTGTGCCAACTGCTAAGGTGGATAAATAGCTCTTTGAAATTGTTACTGTGCTTCCTGATACTGTATAGTCAGTTCCCTTTGTTAATCCTGTGATACCTGCAAAGGTATTTCCATTAGCTGTATAAGTTACTGATATGTCTGCAGGAGCATACTTATCAAAGGTTGCTGTTGTAGCACTAAGTGTTGCAGGAACAACTACAGTTGTGCCCTCTTCTATAGATACACTTCCGTCTTTAAGCTCAACACTTGTTATTTTAGCCATATTGCCATCACCGAAAGCTCCGCCCTCGTTGAATTTAACCGTTGTTGTTGTTTTTGCTGTTCCCAGCACCTCAAAAGTAATATTTGCTAATACTCCATCAGCAGCAATCAGTTCGTCTCCTATTGTGTTATCTAAGAATACGAAGCTAACTGTTCCTTTTGTTGCATCAATCTTTGTTGAGAAGTTTACAGGTGCATTTACTACTATATCACCTGCTGTTACTTTTGTTGCCTTTAACTGAGCACTGTCATATCCAACATAGAAATTGAAGGTTCCGACATTGCCTACTTTTGCTACATTTGCCATAGTTACAGGTACTGTTATTGTATCGCCGGCCTTGCCTGATGCAGTTCCGATTTCTACACTGAGCTTTCCAGCCGGAACCGGTGTTGAGTCAGTTACTGTTAATTTTAATACAGGGCTAGTTGCCGTACCAAAATCAAATGTAAGTGAATTCATGCCTAAGCTGAGTGTTGAAAGATAAGTCTTTGAAATTGTTACTGTGCTTCCCGATACTGTGTAGTCAGTGCCGCTTACCAAGCCTGTGATACCTTTGAAGGTATTTCCGTTAGCTGTCAAGGTTACTTTGATGTCAGCCGGTACATACTTATCAAAGGTTGCCAATACAGGGCTGATTGCCGGGTCTTGTACCACTGTTCCGGTTTTTATAGCAACACTTCCGTTTGTAAACTTAACGCTTGAGATTTTTGCCATGTCACCATCGCCGAAAGCTCCGCCATCATTAAACTTTACAGTTGTTGTTGTTTCTTTTGTTCCTAATACCTTGAATTTGATGTTTGCCAATACTCCGTCGGCAGCAATCAGTTCATCACCAATTGTGTTGTCGAGGAATACAAAGCTGATTGTTCCTTTTGAAGCATCAATCTTTGTTGAGAAGTTTACAGCAGGGTTTACAACTATATCACCTGCTTCAACTGACAATGCTTCTAACTGAGCTGCATCATATCCAACATAGAAGTTGAAGGTTCCAACATTGCCTACTTTAGCTACATCTGCAAAAGTTACAGGTACTGTTACTGTATCTCCTGCAGTTCCGGTTGCTGTTCCTAATGCTACGCCTAATTCTACAACAGGACCTTCTGTTATAGATACACTGCCATCCTTAAAGTTTACAGCTGATATTTTAGCCATGTCGCCATTGCCGAAGGCTCCGCCTTCATTAAATTTTACAGCTGTTGTTACTTTTTTGGTTCCTAATACAGTGAATTTGATGTTTGCTAATACTCCATCCTTAGTAATCAGCTCATCCCCTATTGTATTATCAAGGAATACAAAGCTGATTGTTCCAGCTTCAGCATTAATTTGTGTTGTAAAGTTAACAGCTGAATTTACAACTATATCTCCTGCTGTTACTGATTGTGCTTTAAGAAGAGTCTTGTCGTATCCAACATAGAAATTGAAGGTTCCAACATTGCCTGCTTTTGCTACATTTGCAAATGTTACAGGTATTATTACTGTATCTCCCGCAGTTCCTGTTGCTGTTCCGATTGTTACATCAAGACCTTCAACAGGAGTTGAATCCTTAATTGTTACCTTTAATGTAGGATTGCTTGTTGTACCAAAATCAAATGTAAAGGTCTTTGTAGTATCCTTAGCCAAGGTTCCGAGATAGCTGCTCTTGATTGCTACAGTATTATCTGATACTGTGTAGTCAATACCGCTTTTCAAGCCAGTGATACCTGCAAAGGTATTTCCGTTTGGTGTCATTGTAACTACTACATCCTTAGGAGCATACTTATCAAAGGTTGCTGTTGTAGGAGTTATTGTTGCCGGTGTAACTACAGGACCTGAAACAGGTTCCTTACCTGATACAAGTTTACCGTTCAAGTAAGCAGTTATTGTTTCCCAATCCTGATATGAACCTGCTGCTTTGTAGGAGTAGTCATTTGACATATCAAAATTACTCCAGTCAGTTTTAGCAACTCTGGTTTGAATTGTTAATGAACCGCCTGCTGGAATGCTGCCTGATGAGAAGCTGATTTCAAGATAAGTATCAGCAGTTGAAGTAGCCGGACTCATCTTCACAAATGAACCCTTTACAGCACTTGTAAGAGCAGTATAGTTACCGCCGTTTGCATCAGTTGCCGCAGCATGGTCACAGTATAAACTAAATGCAGCTGAAGAATCTGCTGTAAAGTAATATCTCAGCTTCAGATCTGCCAGATTCAAAGCAGATGAACCCTTGTTGATTACCTTGTAGTTTCCTGTAATTGTGTTGCCTGTTGCCGATGAATTATTATTGTGGTACTGAACCTGTATATCTGAAGTAACTTGTGGAGTGGAATCAGTAACTGTTACTTTTAATACAGGGTTGCTTGCTGTACCGAAATCAAATGTAAGAGATTTCGAACCTACTGTAAGAGTTGAAAGGTAACTCTTTAATATTGTTACTGTATTTCCTGATACTGTATAATCAGTGCCCTTTGTTAAGCCTGTGATACCTGCAAAGGTATTTCCGTTTGGTGTCATAGTTACTTTGATATCTGCCGGAGCATACTTATCAAAGGTTGCAGTTGTAGGAGTTATAGTTGCCGGAAGAACGAGAACGTCACCGTCTATATCCACGCTGCCCTCTGTAAATTTAATGTTGGTTATCTTTGACATGTTGCCGTCGCCAAATGCTCCGCCCTGATTAAATACTACAGGTGTAGTCTGGTCGTACTGGCCTAATATCTCAAATGTAATGTCAGCTAATACTCCATCAGCAGTAATAAGCTCATCGCCTATGGTACCGTCAAGGAATACAAAGCTGATTGTTCCATCCTTAATCTGTGTTGAGAAGTTAACAGCGGCATTTACAACTATATCACCTGCTGTTACCTTTGTAGCCTTAAGAAGCTTGCTGTCATACCCAACATAGAAGTTGAAGGTTCCAACATTACCAACCTTTGCTACATTTGCAAAAGTAATAGGTACTGTAACAACATCACCCTTTTTACCTGCTGCAGTTCCTATTTTAACATTAAGATCTGAGCCTATTTCTGTCTTGATAACCTTTATTGTCAATACAGGATTATTAGCTGTACCGAAATCAAAAGTCAAGGTCTTTGTACCAACAGCAAGAGTTGAAAGATAGCTTTTTGATATTGTTACTGTGTTTCCTGATACTGTATAGTCAGTTCCCTTTGTTAAGCCTGTGATGCCTGCAAAGGTATTTCCGTTTGGCGTCAAAGTTACATTAACATCTGAAAGAGCTGTTAAATCAACAGTTACAGTTGTAGGAGCTATTGTTGCTGAAGCTTGTCCGCCGTCACCGTCTATAGCCACGCTTCCGTCTGTTAATTTAATCTTGGTTATTTTAGCCATGTCACCATCGCCAAATGCTCCGCCTTCATTGAATTTTACAGGAGTTGTTACTTTTTGAGTTCCTGTAATTTCAAATGTAATATTTGCCAATATTCCGT
>NZ_QKMR01000020.1:44378-85522 GCF_003208175.1 Ruminiclostridium sufflavum DSM 19573
ACCATCGCCAAATGCTCCGCCTTCATTGAATTTTACAGGAGTTGTTACTTTTTGAGTTCCTGTAATTTCAAATGTAATATTTGCCAATATTCCGTCTTCAGTAATAAGCTCATCACCTATTGTGTTGTCAAGGAATACGAAACTGATTGTTCCCTTTGTTGCATCTATCTTTGTCGAGAAGTTTACTGCTGCATTCTTAACTATGTCACCAGCTTCTACTTTTGTAGCTTTGAGAAGTGCGCTGTCATATCCAACATAGAAGTTGAAGGTTCCTACATTACCTGCTTTTGCAACATCTGCCATAGTTATTGGCAATGTTACTGTCTCACCTGTTTTACCTGCTGCTGTTCCTATTTTAACGCTTAGTGCATTTCCGCTTCCGCTGTTAATGATTTTCAGAGTTAATACAGGATTTGCTGCCACACCAAAATCAAATGTAAGTGATTTTGTTCCAAGAGCTTGTTTTGCCAAGTAGCTCTTTAAGATTGTAACTGTAGTACCGGATACTGTATAGTCAGTACCGCTTGTTAAACCGGTAATACCCTTGAAGGTATTTCCGTTTGCAGTATAAGTAACCTTAACATCTGCAGGAGCAGCCTGATCATAGGTTGCGGTTGCAGGACTTATAACAGGCAGAGCTGTTCCTCCGTCTGTTATAGCTACACTGCCGTCAGTAAACTTGACATTGCTTATTTTAGACATGTTGCCATCACCGAAAGCTCCGCCTTCGTTGAATTTTACAGCTGTTGTTGTTTTTGCTGTTCCTAGAATGGTGAACTTGATGTTTGCTAATACCCCATCAGAAGAAATAAGCTCATCACCTATTGTATTGTCAAGGAATACAAAACTTATTGTTCCATTCTTTATCTGTGTTGAGAAATTAACTGCAGGATTTACAATTATGTCTCCTGCTGTTACTGATTCAGCCTTAAGAAGAGCTGCATCATAACCAACATAGAAATTGAAGGTTCCAACCTTGCCTACTTTTGCAACATCTTTAAAGGTTACAGGTACTGTTACTGTATCCCCTGCCTTGCCTGATGCTGTTCCAATTGTTACGCTAAGGCCGTCAGTCGGTTGTTGTTCACCTTTAACTGTAACTGTATATACAGGATTATTGGTTACGCCAAAATCAAAAGTTAACTTATATGTACCATTAGCAAGCTTTGACAAATAATTTTTTGAGATTGTAACCTTATCCCCTGATACTGTGTAGTCAGTACCCTTTGTCAAATCCTTTATTCCAGCGAATGTATTCCCATTAGCTGTCAATGTTGTTGATAAATCTGCAGGTGCAGCCTTATCAAAGGTTCCGGACGTTGGAGCTATTGTCGGGTCTATCACCTGAGTTCCGCCATTTGGCTCTTTTCCTGAAACAAGACTTCCACTTAAGAAAGCAGTAACCTTATCAGTTGATGCATATGTAGAAGATGGAACAAAGGAATAGTCATTAGACATATCATAGTTGCTCCAATCTGTTCTTGCAGACCTTGTCTGTACTACTAAAGTTCCTCCTGCAGGAATGCTGCCCGAGGTGAAGCTAACTTCAATGTAAGTGTCTGCAGTTGAAATAGGTGAGCTCATGTTAACAAACGCTCCCTTTACGCTACTTGTAACAGCAGTATAGTTACTTGAGTTAGGACCCATCGTTGCCGCATGGTCACAGTAGAAATTTTGAGCAGTATCCTTATCCTTGGTATAGTAATATCTCAGTTTAAGATCTGCCAGATTAACAGCTGAACTGCCATTATTAGTCACCTGGAAATTTGCATTTATTGTATTAGCAGCTGTTTGCGAACTTCCATTGTTGCTAAATTTGACATCCAAGCTTGAAGTTGCTGCAAAAGCAGTAATCCCGGATGCAAATAATGTTACCAACATTGATAATACCAATAAGATAGACGTTGCCTTTTTACGCATTCGCATTAATAAATACCTCCTGTTATATTATTTTTTTATGAAAACCATTTTCTGCACAGAGCCTGTCGGGGTAACTCGTACATTCAGTTATTTGTCGAAACAGCGCAGTCATTATCATTTGTATATTAAAGGCTTAAATAATAATTTTCTCCCCTTTGCCGTCGAATTAACTGAATTATTAATTTCACCCCCTTTTTTATTTTTATTGGCTGAGTGGGTATTTAAACTCACCAAATACAATGGTTTTCACAGATACTATTTTGAAGAAATAACCCCATAGAAAAGTATAGAACTATTTCCCAATATAGACATGCGTTAACATACCCTTGCTTTACGCTGGTCAAATAAAAATAAGCTTACCCAATATTTAAGTGAATAGCTTATTTTTATTTCCCTTTTCCCTTCACAATTTCGCAAGCTTTTTATTATGCAAATTATCCTTAGTATATTTAGAACTTGTGATTTAAAAGTCGTATTAATTCAATTTTAAGTAATTTTTGATGTTTTATTGGAGATACATACCATTATCATCAGTATTTGTAAAAAAATCCTTTATTCCCTCAAGATTGCCTTTTAAAATTATTGTAACTGCAATTATATATTTTCTGTTTCTTTCAACTGTCCTTTTATGTACATTGACGAATTTCATCAAATCTGATAAAGGCAGCATCCTCTTTCTGACAAGTTTATTGTTTAACATTTCATTTTCGGCAATTATCTTTGCAATTTGAATACATAGACTTCGAGAGTCCCTATGTCTTGGAGAGCATTCGACCAATTCCTCCAAGGTAATCCCGTATTCCTTCAGCTGCTGCTCAAACAACAATATTTCTTCTCTAATCTCAATCTTTTCATATTGGTTGAAGGAATCACATATTAGATACCTTTCTTCAAAGCCCTCATCATCCTCGAAATATGAAAAAGGAACATCTTTCAAATACTTTTTGTTAAATCTGATGTAGTCTATTATTCTATGCCTTATAACCATTTCTGCATATTTAAAGAAGTTAGAATTCTTCTTAACATCATACATATCAATCGCTTCATTAAACGCTAACAAACCAATACTATATTCTTCATTGTTTTCATCTACGTACTTTCCAACCAAATGAGACAGCGTTTTTAAAATATATGGCTTATAATCATTAATAAATTTATTTTTAAGCACGTTATCACCATTTTTTATTTTTTCAAAAATAGTGTTAATATTATTTGAATAGTTAATATGTTGATTCAAATATTCTACTTTCAAGCGTTAATATCCCTCCTAAACTACAAGTATTTAAAAACTCTCAAATATTAGATTTATAACAAACTAAATAATTGAAATCACAGATTTATGAGTTAAAGCCGTTTTGCTAAAAAACTCATATACCCTGAAGGCTAAGTAGCTAAGATTTTGTATTTGTAATTGGATTAAAAGAATAGTTATAGGTAAGGTATATGTTGTTTAATATTAAACTTTCGCTGAATCAAATTAAACTTCACAATAAGTGGAGACAGAATAATTTATAATAATACACAATAATTAATTTGCCTCCTTTATTGAATACATTTAATCCCATATAAGACTATAAGTGCATACTATCATAAGTAATTTATTTTGTATATGTTTTTATACTAATCGCCAACAAATTACACATTATAGCAATTTTTTGCACCATAAAACATATATTCCCTAAAACTTTCTTCTAAATTTTACATTTTTTACTTTATTGTCCATCAAATATGAAAATAGTACACATATATGGTCTCAAATACAGGCAGCTCTGTTCACCAATTATTAATAGTATATATTAATCTAAAATCATAGCCTTTACTACAGTTTCGAAAGTGTTTAACCAGCATAGGCATCCTCTCTTTTCACTCTATTTTTTGAATAAGTATCCAACAAAACCCAGTACTATATTTTACCATAATATCCGTCCATATTCCATAGTTTTTACAAATTCTTTTCATATTTCTACATTTTTTACATCGTATTATGTCTGATATACCTTACAAAATTGCCAAAATTATTTAAACAGTTTAAAGAAACGGAAGCTTTCCCCATAGCCCCTTTGCTTTATACTAATATTATCCGCACTACACCCGATATTTAGCTATATGCCCGTTAGTCTAGTCATAATTGAACCTTTTATTTATATACTTATTTTTTACGGCATAAACCGCCAGTGAGGTTCTATCTGAAAGTCCCAGCTTACTGAGGATACTGGTAATGATATTCTTGACTCTCCCTTCCGTAATCTTAAGTGCTGCCGCAATTTCCTTGTTGCTTTTTCCGCATACTACCAGCTCTATCAACTTTATTTCTCTCTCAGTTAATGCATACTCAGGTTTTTTATTATCCGTCTGATTGAATCTATTAACTATATTCTGATAAACACTTTCATCAATAACATTTAGCCCCTTCGACGTCCCCTTTATAGTAGCTATCAGCTTTTCGGCATTTATGTCTTTTAGGATATATCCGTCAGCACCATTCTTTAAGGCTTCTGCCACAATATCATCATCATCAAATGTAGTCAGAACCAATACCTTAATATCTGAGGAATATGACTTTATTAGCTTAGTCCCTTCTATTCCATCACAGCAAGGCATTTTTAAATCCATTAAAACCAGCTCCGGATTATGTAACTTGCATAGTTCAAATGCCTCATAGCCGTTTAAAGCCAGTCCAACAACCTCGATCTCATTATCACTGTCTATAATAAATTTAAAGCCTTCACCTATTAGTCTCTTGTCTTCTGCAATCAGCACCTTTATCATATGTTTGCACCCCCGCTTCTAAAGGAATATACACATTTACATTAAATCCCCCGTCACCGCTCGACCCATACGTAAGCCTTCCGCCTACCGAAGCCACCCGTTGCTCCATTCCGGAGAGCCCCATTCCTTTTTTTATTCGCATGCAGCCTATGCCGTTATCTATTATGAATAGCCTAATAAAATCCTTTTCAATAATAAGAGATATTACAACCTCTTTGGCTTTTCCATGGCGGACTGCATTCGTAATAGCTTCCTGACAAATTCTGTAAATCACTTCATTATAATCTGCTTTGCTATCATTACTCTCACCGTCAAAACTCAAATCTATTTCTATCCCCAGATAGCTATATTCTATTACTAACTTTCTCAAGGAATTTATTATATTATTCTCTTCAAGGTTTTTTGGCCCGAAACCCTTTATGGATCTTCTAAGCTCTTTTAATCCGGCTTTGGCAGTGTGATTAACAGCATTTATCATTTCCGCAGCTTTTTTCTGATCCTCGAGGCATGTCCTGCTGCAAACTTCAAGCTGAGTAGTTATCAATGTCATCGCATAACCCAGTGTATCGTGTAGGTCTCTTGCCATTCTGTTCCTTTCCTTTTCAGCTGCAAGCTCTTCCACTACTTTCGTATGTTCTCTCAATTTTTCAAGCATGTATTCAAGCTCAATATTCTTTTTGTTCAGCTCCTCTGTCCTGTCGCAAACTTTTTGCTCAAGATTAAGACTCCACTTTTCAATCTCCTCCGAATATTTTTTCAGCCGCTTATACAGACGTGCATTTTCAATAGAAACACCTGCCTGACTGCATATCAGCTCTAATGCTTTTCTGTCCTCTTCATCAAAAAGTCCCGACATAAGCTTATTGTCAAGATATATTACTCCTAAAAGCTCCTTTTTGTTTATAATAGGAGCACAAATAACAGATCTGATTTCCTGAGATATAACGCTGTGCTGCATATTTAATTCACTGTCAGCTAAAGCATCGTAGATAATAATTGGCTTTAGCTCCTTTTCTACTCTTGAGATAATTTTTCTGCTCAGCTCATACGGCGAGCCTGTTATTTCATATCCATTAATATTGCGGACAACATTTACTTCAAGCTTCTTATCACCCTTCTCCGGATAAAGCAATACAATTCCTCTCTGGGCACCTACCAGCTCAATTGCATTGTCCATTATTTTCTCAAGCAGAATGTCAATATCCAGTATAGAGCTGATAACCCTTCCTATTCTGACAACAACATCAAATTTGTTGCTTGCAATCAGCAGCCCTGTATTTTTATCTTCATTACGGCCGAAGGCTCTGACCAAATCACACTCTATCAATTCAGTGCACTTTTTTATATATTCTTTTGATCCTATTTCAACAAATATATTATATGCTCTCTTAATATTCCTGTGGTATTCCTCCTCCTTTTGAATATTATTAAGAAAACACGCATATTCAAATAGGCTGCATCCCAGCTCATATTTTCTGTTAATTGAAGTATAATGCTTAATGCTATCCTTATAAAAATTTTCCGCAAGTCTTTTTTTATTTCTGAAAGCATGATATGCCGCCATTGCCCGCAGAGAAGCACCGTAAACATTTGCCCAAGTACGGGTGACCTTCATTGCGGTAACACACGCTTTATAAACCTTGCTTAATTCATTATGATTCAAGTCCTTCCTCAATGCATGATTTTCCTTCAGCAGTGCTAAAGATGATTGTGCAAGCATCACATAAGCATTTCCTGTACTTTCTTTATTCAAATTATACTTCTTATCAAGCTCAACAGCCTCTTCGAAGCATTGGGAAGCCTTTAAATATTCTTTTTTCTCAAAATGAATTACACCTGAGCAATATATTGCCACACAATAAGGAAACCAGAGTTTTTCTCTTTCTCCAAGTTGAATTGCCTGATTTATCAGTACCAGTGCTTTATCAAAATCTCCTCTTTCTATGTAGCACAATGCCAGTCTTGCCTTCCCAAAGCAATTGCCATAATAATTATCAATTTTTACAGATATTTTTATATACTGGCTCAGTTTTTCACATGCCGCCTCATAATTGCCTGTATACTGATATATAGAAGCAGCAATACTTAAATTTGTAGAGTATTCCCAAGTATCTCCAACCTGCTTAAAGGTTTCAGTAGATTCCTGTACTGAATCCATAGCCCTTTGATAATTCCCCTGCCACAAATGAGAATACGCTATAAACTGCAAGCTCTGTGCAATACCATACTTATCTCCCAATTCCCTTTTAACCTGCAGCGCAACTCCATGAAAGCTCATAGCTCTTTTATATTTGCCCTCCATAGCACTGTGAATAGCACAGCCTGTATAAAGCACACAAATTTCTCTTTTTCCGGCCAGACGCTTTCTTGCTATGCTCATGCCCTTAACCGATATATACCTGATTTTATCCGGGCTGCTTACCGCATATGACCAGCACAGGGGATAAAAAATAAGTAATTTCTCTTTTGCTTCCGCACTATAGTCTCTTTCCTTTTTCTCGTAAATTGAACTGATAAAAAGCCTATTGTAAAAGATAAAAATCAAATACTCTTTCAGCAGTCCAAGCTTCGAGCTTCTGCTTTTATCAGGTATTTCTTCTCCCAGCAGCCGTAATGCCTCTATAAGATAGTCTTGTGCCTCTTTAATGCTGCCCTTTTTAAAGTAAGCGGTTCCTATCTTGCTGAGTATCCTCGCTCTGTCAAGGGCATTTTCGTAATATGGCAGTATTTCCTTTGCTAAGCTTACAGCTTTATCACTGTCGCCAACAATTATATATGCCTCCACCATTTCATTATAAATGCGGATAAAATCGGCAGAACTATACTGTGCATTACCTTCCATATACTCTAATGCCAGCTTAAAATATCTTAACGCATCCTCCGTTGCAAATGACTCTTTTGATTTATATGCTGCCGGAATGATGTATTTAGGGGCTTTACGCCTGTCAGTACTCTCAATATAATGATGTACGATATCAAAAAAATATTGCTCCCTGCCTTCTAAAAAGTATTGCTCTAAAATTTCTGCAAGCTGATAATGCAGCTCACAGGCCTCCTGTTCTGACATTTTTTCCAAAACAGCATCTCTTATACGGTCATGAGTGAAGATATACCTTCCCTTTTCAGTTAAATGCTCGATAATTTGAATATCACTAATCTGCTCTAAAATATCAAGCAGCTTTGTCCACTCAACACCTGAAAATGTTGCAAGAATAGCGGAATCAAAATTTCTTCCTATAATAGCAGCCTTTTCAAGGATACTTCTTTGTCCTTCAGAAATATTTGCTAATCTGTTAAGAACAATCCCCACAATATTTTCAGGAAGATCAAAATCATTAAGCGCGTCCCAGTTTAATATCCATCTGTCCTCCTCAAAAACCAAAATAGAATTATCCGCCAATGTTCTGATTAAAGTGGTCGCATATAGAGGATTGCCTCCTGATTTAGTATATACATAGTCTGAAAATCCCGGCAAATCATTGATGCACTCCCCTATACCCATTTCAACCAATTTTCTTGTTCCATTTGAGCTAAGAGGAAAAAGCTTGATTAATTGAATCGCCGGTGACTTCAGGTTCTTCATATAGATCTTTTTAATACCGCTGCCTTCTGCCACTTCATCATCTCTAAAAGTACCTATAATTAACAGGTTTGATCTGTATACATACCTTCCTATCTCTTCAACCAGCTTTAATGTTCCTGAATCTGCCCAGTGAAGGTCATCCAGAAAAATTACACAAAACCTTTCCTCGGATACAAGATTCATAAAAAAATTTGCTAATGTCATTAAAAATCTTTTTAGCTCCCTGTTTGATTCCAAAGGAGTTATCCGAGGAGCCTCTCCTAATATTTTTGTAACCCTCGGGTTTAATGTGCTGACACATCCGCTTAACTCTCCTAATGCATTCCTTAGTCTGCTTGTTTCCTTAAGCTGAGTTGCAGTGTCATAGGAATTGAACTTGTTTAAATAGTCATCGATAATATCTTTAAAAGGCTGATACGGATTTTTGTTTTCATTGTCCAGACAAATTCCTTTTAAAAGCAATCCATTATTCCTATAAACATAGCTCCTTACTTCCTTAACCAATCTGCTTTTTCCTACACCCGACTCTCCTGCTATCAGCAATATACTTCCTTTATTATTTGAAGCATTTGTAATTGCATCCAAAAGTATTTGAAATTCACACTCGCGTTCTATTATTCCCATATAAGAGCTTATTTTCTTCCGTTTATCCTTGCAGCCTATATTAAAATCCCTGCCGCCATTCATGTACCTGTTCAAGTCATATATTAAGCCTGATACTGATGAGTACCGCTGATCCGGATCTTTTGCTATAAGTTTTAAAACAATTTTATCAAGTGTGCTGTCTATATTAGGGTTTATTTCACTTGGATTTGGCGGATTGAAAGCTGCAAGCATATGAATAATAGAGTTTACATCCTCTCCATAAATAGGTGCTTTCCCTGTAAGCATGTGATAAACTAATATTCCAAAGGAATATATGTCACTTCTCTCATCCAATCCTTTATTTATTATGCCAATAGCCTCGGGAGACATATATCCCCATGTGCCGGCTATAGCCAAAGGGGCTTTAAATTCTGATGCATCCATCAAAACAGATACACCAAAATCAAGAACTTTAACACTTTTTGAGATATCTTTAAAATCCTTGTTAATAAATATATTTGCCGGTTTTAAGTCTCTGTGGATAATTCCTTTACTATGCACATATTCAAGTGCCTTTGCAATATAAAGAGTTATTTCAAGAGCTTCCCTTATTTCTATAGGCTTATTGTCAATTAATTTAGAGGATAAACTGATTCCTTCAAGCAGTTCCATTATCACATAAGGAAATCCTTTAAACTCACCGATTCCATATGTCTTTATTATATTGGGATGATTAAAGCCACTTATTATTGAAGCTTCTCTTTTGAATTGTATAATATGTTCTATATAGCCGGAAGTAATTTGAGGCTTTAATACTTTCAGAGCAAATTCCTTGTTTGAACGGATGTCAGTTACCTTAAGAACAAAACTGGATATTCCCTCTCCTATGGTCCCTGAAACCTTGAATTTACCATCAATTATACTTCCAATATCAAACACATTATACCCCATTTCAAGTATTTTTCTTATGTTGGGTACGCTAACCTGTCGATTCGCTATATTTTAATTTAAGCCCTCACCTTGCTTTGCGGTACAAAACTTGACAAAAAACTATTATGGAGAGCTTTTTCTTTGTAAATTTAAAACCTCTGCCAAACTTTTTTATTATTATAACATAATTGCACTTTGTTAACAATATATTCAACATCTTGAAAAGGTGAAATAAGTCACCTTTTTTACAGTGACTTATTTCACCTTTCCTTCCTGATAATTTTAAGCTAAACTTAGTTAGAGAGTATGTTTCATATCAAATTATGTCAGCGTCAAAGTAGTGTGACAAAATAATGAACACTACTTTGATTCTAAACAAATTATTTAAACATGCTTTGGAAGGGAACCGTTCATTATTAATAGCGGTCATTTTATGGCAAGCCGGGATAAGCTTGAAAAACAAACTATATTTTTCACTTTATCCTCCTATATATATGTTTTTATAAATACTCCTATTATGGTAAGAAATCTGCCTTATTATATACCTGTAGATTTCGAAAAACTTCAAAGAAAAAGAGCATCGCTAAAAACGATACTCTTTTTCTTTTTGCCTTAGAAAATTCAAATAAAACATTCGACTTTTTTTGTCAATAATTATAATATTTATAATGTCAATCACTATCGGCCGAAAGCTTGAGGATAAATCTCCTAAAGCCAAAGGACAAATTCTAACAAACTGCGTTCAAAGCCAGCTTAAAAGCTTGCTTCGCCTGAAAAAGGCGAAATAAATATCGTCCTTGCTATAGATATCATTGCGAAGGCTGGAGCCGTAATTGACCTTAGTCAATTGTATTGGTTGGCTATATATGCTATAAGTCTTTAAGCCATTAGTAAAATTTTAAGGAGCAATAAAAATGTTAAATTTGTACAAATTAACTTCTAACTATCTAGGATACTGCAAATATCAAAAGAATTTGAATGACAAATCTCTAAAAGCTTATAAAATTGATCTAAGTCAATTTGCATCCTTCATGGAAGGATCCGATGGGGATTTAAACAAAACCAATATTTCAAATTACATCACCTGCCTTCATAAAACCTATAAGCCTAAAACCGTAAAAAGAAAAATTGCTTGCTTAAAGGCCTTTTTTAATTATCTCGAATATGACGAAATCATAGAAAAAAATCCCTTTACAAAAATGAAAATTAAATTTCAAGAGCCGTTTCTTTTGCCTAAAACAGTCTCGCTTAATACCATTCAAGCCGTTCTCTCTGAAGCATATCGTGAATCTCAATCCACAAATAAAGCCGGCTATTATTATAAAGCTGTAATACGTGACATAGCCGTTCTTGAACTGCTTTTTGCCACAGGCGCCAGAGTTTCAGAGCTATGCTCGCTTAATGTTAGCGATGTAAGTCTCTGCGATGGATTTATTAAAATTTATGGAAAAGGCTCCAGAGAACGAATTGTCCAAATAGGCAATGATGAAGTCATTCTGGCATTAAGAAACTATAGGATTGCTTTCCCCTCCAAAAACAACGCCAATGATTTTTTCTTTATAAACCGTTTGGGTAACCGCCTTTCAGAACAATCGGTAAGACTTATGATTACCAAATACGTAGATAAAGCAGGTCTGCAGGTTCATATCACTCCTCATATGTACAGGCACTCTTTAGCAACATTATTATTGGAAGAGGATGTTGATATACGGTATATCCAACATATATTAGGTCATAGCTCCATAGTTACAACCCAGATATACACCCATGTCACATCAAATAAGCAAAAGTCCATTCTAGTGGCTAAGCATCCCAGAAACAAGGTTGTTTTGGATAAAGGGCAAATATAACTCCTATATATTTCGCAAAAAATAAATTGTCTCATTGCAATAATAAATTATTTGGAATATTCTTTTATAAAAGACCAAGGAGGTGTAAAAATGGCAAATGAGAAACACAAGGATTTTAATGCAATGCTGCTGAACAGTAAAGATATGCCTAAAACACAAATTATTGCGGATCAAAAAAGCATAGAAAAATATGGCGGTTCCAAAATGTATTTTGCCCCGCCGAAAGCTTACGATAACGTTATGAAAGCAGTCCCGTATGGAAAGGTTCTTACAACAGGGCAGATTCGTGAATATTTTGCAGCCGGGAATAATTCAGACTTTACAGATCCTATCACCGCCGGTATTTTTGTTTCAATTGCAGCGTGGGCAAGCGAGCAGCGGCGCGACGACAAAACACCGTACTGGAGAACTCTGAAGGCAAACGGAGAACTAAACCCCAAATATCCCGGCGGTATCGATGCTCAAAAAGAAAAATTGGAAGCCGAAGGCCATACCATTATAAAACGTGGCAGGACAAATATTAGATATTATGTACTAAATTTTATGGATAGCCTCTATATACTGTAATTTTTTCAGATAATTTTGTCTGCGTAGAGAGGGTGAAAGAGTGTTTGAAATTTTTCTGTTAATAACTTTCAATGATATTATTCGGGGAGATGAAGGCTTAATTTTGCCTCCATCCCTTCAATTAACGGAATCAGATTGATGCTTCGTCCTTCACTCATTCCCTGAATGGGAAACTGCAGCTTGAATAGGATTAAACGTTTATTAATAATTCCTTTTAATGATATTTTTCTTCGGCATATCATGATGAGACAACTATGTAAATAAATAACTTGTCATAGACAAGGAGCCCATCATACAACTGTTATTATACACAGATACTTGATCCCCTTCATCGGAGGCACCAAGGATGTATAAAATCGGGTTAAAATGATCCGGCACAGGCACGGCTAATTTTGCTGTCTCTCCCAAGCTCAGATAACTAAGGAGCTTCTCATGATTTCTATTTTCAATATTCTCTTTCACAAAATCATCAAACTTATACGCCCAATCAAAACCGCCGTCCTTCATTCCCCAATCAATCATCCGCAGGTTGTGCACAATATTTCCGGTGCCAAACAAAAGAACACCTTGCTGCCTTAAAGCTTTTAAATCCTTGCCTATCTGATAATGAACCTCCGGCGGTGCAGAGGCATCTATACTAATCTGAAAAACCGGGATATCCCTCTCCGGGAACATATGCACCAAAACAGACCATGTGCCGTGGTCAATGCCCCATGAATTATCAAATACACTTTGTTTAATGATTAAATTTTTTGCATTCTCTGCAAGCTCCGGATTGCCGGGGGCATTATACAGAACTTCGTATAGCTCTTTAGGAAATCCGTACATATCATAAATGGTTTTTGGATTTTCCTCATTCATAATCTTTGTACCCTTCGTATACCAGTGTGCTGAGATTGATACGATTGACGTAGGCTTAGGTATTTTCTTCACCATCTCTCTCCAGCTTCTAGTATAGGGATTATCTTCTATTGCATTCATGGGCGAACCGTGACCTACAAACATCATAGGCATGTTAGGCATATCATCAACTCCTCATCTGCTGAACTTTTCACACTCTTAATTACACGTTGGACTTCGGCATCAATACTGCAGTCTCCACATAGGTTATTACTGTAATAATGATGACCGGACGAACCTACTATCCTCTTGCATCAAGGTATATTTTTAAATATCTGTTCTAATTATAACATAGCAACTCCTATTTTATAAACACTTAATCTTGAGGTTTGAGGCTGAAGCCACATAAGCATTAAAAAAGAACTGTTTTATCAGTTCAATTTTTATTGGTTGCTGCAATATTGTTGCATTTTAAAATTTTAATGTCTTGTAATGTGGAGCTCCCAATCAGAGTCGAACTGATGACCTCATCCTTACCATGGAAAAGTATACAAGCCACGCAACTCACTAAATTCAAGGGTTAAATGGCTTGTATTTTTTGTGTACCAATTAAGTACCACTTAAGTCTAATAATATCAAAAATAAGTAACATTGTAATGTCTATTAACAATGTCCTATATTTTGTTTATATTAAAAGTATAATTTTTATTGTCTCCACCAGATTCCGATGTACATGTAATTACAAAAATATTTGCTCCACTGTTAAGAGTAATGGTTATAGGTTGAGTATATGGAATTGGGGTACCATTCATTGTTAATGTTATTACTGCATTTGAATCTTCAGGCACAATGACCGGTTTTATTTTGCTTGCACTAACATTATTTATTGTATATGTATATGTAGTTTTTACAAAGGATATACTCGGAATACCTGTAACACTCTGCAGATAAGGACTGCTTGCCCTTACAACCGTTATTGTATATGTCTGTGAAGCTGCTCCGTTTGTAACAACAATATTTATGGTATCACTGCCTACATTTAGATTTACCGTTGAAGGCTGACCGCTGATTGCAGTATTTCCGTTCACAGCTATTGTACAGCCCGAAATGTTTGTCGTAGGCGTAACTGTAACACTGGTGGTATCGTAGCCAACACTCTGAGTAGTATAATTTAAATTACTGCTTGAGAAGGTTGGATTAAGCGTTCCGCTGCTTATTGCCAGATTGCTCAGAACAGCTCCCTGCTCTCTTTCAACCGCAATAGTGTAAGTCTTTGCAGTCACACCATCTAATGCCGTTACCAGCACGTTTATGGTATTGATGCCAGCTTTCAGGCTGACTGTACTCTGTCCGCCTATCATTGTAGCACCGTTCACCTTTATGGCTGAAGTAGGATCTGCCGCTGCAGCATAAACAACAACGCTTGTTGTTCCATATGGAACCTTTGGAGCGGTATAGGCCAATGTAGCAGATGCAAATGCCGGTGTGAGCGCACCGCTGCTGATTCCAAGATAGGAAAGATATGAATTTGCATCATTTTCAATTATATTTATAGTCACCTGTTGAGCACCATTTTCCAGTGCATTTTCTATATAAGATATTCCTATGATTGCATTTCTGTCACCAGTATAAAGCATATTATCTATTCCTGTTAAAGCAACCGAACCGGATAAGCTTCCGGCAGGTATAACTATTGAGCTGCCTGATACTGCATAATCAGTACCGCAAATTGCTGATCCTGAATAAATGAGATTAACAGTTACATCCTGATAGGATTTATTTGATAACACAGCTGTAATTGTACTTGTACCACCATTTCCCGGCAAACTGCTTTCGGATGTGCTCAAGCTTATAGCCGGCAGACTGTCATTATCATTTATTGTACATTCTCCTTGACTGTCTGTAATACTGCCCCCACTTGCATCTATCAAATTTATACAAAAGCTTTCACTTTGTTCATAATCGGTGTCATCAACTATCGAAACAATTATATATGTAGATTTACTGCCTGCAGGAATAGTTACTTCACCTGAAGTACTTATATAGTCATCCTCTGCTTTTGCAGTATTTTCTGAAGTAGTATAACTGATGGTAATATCACTGCTGCATGCTTTCGAAAGAGATACTGTAAATACAGCAGTTCCGGCATCCTCATTGGCTGTTATATTGTTTACAGATATAAATGTTGAGCTGATTTCTTTTGTAACATTTGACGGAGCGCTATACAAATCTGCTGTATTATTACCGGGTAAATATATCATAGTGATCGGCAATACAGTATTTGTAAAAACACTTGACATTCTGATTACTGAATTTGGAATAAAAATATCTCCTGTTAAGCTTGTACAGCCATAGAAAGAATAATTCATATTTTTAATACCGTTTGGTATTACTGGTACATTGATTAACCCAGTGCACATATAAAAGGCATAGGACATATCTATTACACTATCCGGGATTTGCGGTGCTTGTACCAAATCAGTACATCGTGAAAAAGCGGCATTCATATCAGTCACACTGTTTGGAATTTCCGGCGCTTGAGTCAAGGCCGTACATCCTGAAAATGCATGATTTATACTTGTTACGCTGCTCGAAAGCATCGACACTTGTGTTAACGATGTACATCCGTTAAAAGTATATCTCATATTGGTTACGCTGTTTGGTATCAGAGGTGCTTGTGTTAAGCCTGTACAGCCAGAAAATGTATAAGACATATCTGTTACACTATACGGGATTTCAAGTGCCTGAACCAATCCTTTACAATTCTTAAAAGTATTTGCCATTGATGTAACAGGCTTTCCATCTATTATGGAAGGTACACTTCCGATAATTTTTCCGTCTGCTATACTGCCTGCATATCTGTCTAGTGTGTAAAATTCACCATTATCTGTATACTCCCACAGCAATAAATCAACTTCATTTCCATCTGTGTCTATAGCTGTAACCTGAGGGAAAACAAAACCTGTGCTTTCACTCACATTTCCTACGCCATCCATTGCCCAGGCATAATATGAACCATTCGGCAAATTTGAAAAAACATCAGATACTTGCCAGCCTGAAGTTGGTACACTATTAGTGGAAGTAACGGCATACTTTTCTATAAAATAGTCATCCTGGGCATAAATTTTTACAGCAGCTTCATCCATCACGGTTACACCTGATATTATCGGCAAAGCCGAATCTGTCACTTTTGTAACATTAGTCGGTTCAGCATATGAGCCTGCTATTGTTGACGAATAAATCATAGTTATAGGCATCGATGTGTTTGTAAAAATATTAGTCATTTTGGTCACTGATTTCGGAATAAAAATATTACCTGTTAAATTTGTACAGCCATAAAAAGAATAATTCATATTTTTAATTCCATTTGGAATTATAGGTACATTTATTAACCCTGTACACATATAAAAAGCATAGGACATATCTATTACACTATACGGGATTTCAGGTGCTTGTACCAAGTCAGTACATCGTGAAAAAGCGGCATTTATGTCTGTTACACTGTTCGGAATTTCCGATGCTTGAGATAAAGCTGTACAACCTGAAAAAGTATGGTTTATACTTGTTACACTATTTGGCAGAACAGGTGCTTGAGTCAAACTTACACAGCCATTAAAGGCATATCTCATATTTGTTACTCCGTCCGGTATTTCTGATACTTGGGTTAAGCCCGTACAGCCGGAAAATGTATAAGACATATCTGTTACACTATACGGGATTTCAGGTGCTATTATCAATCCTTTACAATTTTTAAAAGTATTAGCCATTGATGTAACAGGCTTTCCATCTATTAAAGAAGGTACATTTTCTATAATTTTACCGTCAATAATACTTCCTGAGTAACCGTCCAAGCTGTAAGTGTCTCCATTATTAGTAAATTCCCACAATAACAAATCAACTTCATTTCCATCTTTGTCTACAGCAGTTACCTGAGGGAAAACAAAGCCTATGCTTTGACTGACATTTCCTACCCTATCCATTGCCCATGCATAATACCTGCCATCAGAAATGCTTGCAAATTCATTTGATGTCTGCCAGCCTATAGTTGGAACAGTACTGGATGTAGTTATAGCATACTTCTCTACGCTATAATTGTCAGTTGCATTTATTGTTATAGTTCCATCCGCCTCAGTAACACCAAATATTTCTGGTAAAACTGAATCTACTATTTTTGTAACATTTGATGGTGCACTATACGAGCCTGCTATGGTATTATCTGATGAATATATCATTGTTATCGGCATTGATGTGTTTGTGAAAACATTTGACATTCTGATTACTGATTTTGGAATAAATATATCTCCTGTTAAGTTGGTACAACCATAAAAAGAATAATTCACATTTTTAATACCATTTGGTATCACTGATACACTTGTTAACCCTTTACACATGTAAAAAGCATAGGACATGTCTACTACACTATCAGGTATCTCTGGGGTTTGGGTCAAATTAGTACATCTTGAAAAAGCAGCATTCATATCTGTCACACTATTCGGGATTTCAGGTAGCTGGAGCAAAGCTGTACAGCTAGAAAAAGTATGATTTATAGTTGTAACACTACTTGGAAGCACCGGAGCTTGGGTTAATGCTGTACAGTTATTGAAGGTATACCTCATATTTGTTACACCATCCGGAAGCTGTGGTGCTTGCATCAAACCTTTACAGCCAGAGAAAGCATACTCCATATTTGTTACACTATTGGGAAGCTCCGGTGCTTGGGTTAAATCTGTACAACCCTTAAAGGTATTTGACATTACCGTAACAGGATTTCCATTTATCGTAGCAGGTAAACTGCCAATTATTTTACCATCTACAATGTTTCCTTTATAGCCATTCAGACTATAAGTATTTCCATCAGCAGTAAAATCCCACAAACCCAAATCAACCGTATTTCCGTCTGTACCCATACCGACATCTGCCGCATATGCTTTGTCAATTGGAATCATCGTAAATATAAGCATAATTACCAAAGTAAAGCTTAAAAACCTTTTCATAAATCTTCTATTCTCTCCCATAGTTTTTACCCGACAAGAGATATCTTCACTCTATACCTCAATGTCAACCTTCTCCTTAATTTTGTAATTGTAAAATATTTTATTTTTTATAACTTTATCATATTTTACCATAATTTTATATATTTTTTAAATTTTTAACTTACAATTCATGTGTAACTATTTATAAAATTTTAAATAGAATAGGATATTTATTGCGGTACTAGTTTGAAATGTAATACAATTTTGAAAAATAATACAGGACAATAAGCAGCTGACTACTTAAGTAAATGTGTCTCGTTATGAGTATTTATTACCTTTTTAGCAATTGTGAAAATATCCTTATAATAATTAGCTATATTTCCACCCAAAATAGCTATAAAGCAAGCGCATGAAAGAATCTGTGAAAATTGCAAATCAAGAGTCATCAAAATAGCTTGTAATAATAGTAAAGCAAAAGTTGTGATATTTATTTTCCAGTTTAAATCTATAGTCACATATTTTTGTGTGTCAAATATCCGTATCATTACAATAACCAAATAACTAATAACACTTGCAATTAATGCACCGTATATTCCTATAAAAGGTATCGTTATAAAGCATATAAACAAACTTACTGCTGCGCCTATCATAGTAGATACCATAATCATTTTGTTTTTCTTTGCAGCTGTATAGAAAGTACCAAAATAAACTGAATAAGAATTAAGAGCCGCTGATACCATTAAAAGCGGAACATATATCCACGCCTGATAAAAATCTCCTTTCAAAATAAATTTTGATATCAACGGTACAAGCAGTATTAGCCCTGAACACGATATGAGAATAAATGCTGAAAATGCTTTAAAAACATCAGAAAAGAACTCGTTACTATCCTTCTCTCCTAATTCCCTTGATGAAGAAAACTGCCAGGCCTTTTGAAAAATAGATGTCAGCAAATTTACCATAGATGGCAGCTTACTTGCTGCAGTAAATAAACCTGCCAGACCGGCACCGCAAAATCCGGCAATAACATACCTGCTTGACAAATTTGTTATCCACCAGGACAGCATATTGGGTATTTGAGGCAGACTGAATATCAGCATGGATTTTAATAATTCCTTGTCAATACTATCAAAGGAGATATATCTATATATTTTTGAAGCAAACATTATAAATACAGTTGAAATAAAATTAGAAAGAATTATTGAAATCAAATAACCATCAATATCCAAATTAAATCCCACAAGAAAAATCACATTAAATATTCCTAAAAACAACGCATTAAGAATACCACTAACTGCAAACCTTTTAACATGCCCGACACCTCTGGCAAACTGAGCAAATAATTGCCTTAGAGCTGCGGTAAAAAGCATCAATCCAAAATGCCAAGCATACTCATATTTAATAAACCAATTTAAGGCAAATATCAGTACACCAGCTATAATGAAACTTTTAAAAAGAATGTTCAAACCATTTGTTAATAATTTTTTATGGTCTGCATCTTTATCTATTGCATACCTGAAAACCGCATCATAAATACATAATGAAGCAATTGGCAATGCAAACTCAACAGAATTGTTTAATAGCTCTGCTATACCAAACTGTTGTGTTGTCATCGCACTGGTGTAAAGCGGCATTAAAAAAAACAATATGAGTTTTGTTAAAATATTTCCTATTGCAAAAGCAAATGTGTTTGATAAAAGCTGTTTAAACTTGTTATTCACCTTTACTCCTTCTTTTTAATTCATCTTTTAATCTCTCATAAAACTTACGAAGCCTCTTAGGAATTAAAAAACTATAGTCATCAATAAACCTACTTAATCTGTGCTTTAAGCTGCCTCTTCTTTTATAAAAATATTTGTTTTTAACCAATTCAAAATCTCGATGCTCTAAATATTCCTTCCAGAAGTCATCAGATAAAGGGTTCTTTTTATACGGAGTATATAGACTTTTGTTTTTCATTACCTCCTGAATACTTTTTTGTCTAACAATATAAGCTGCACTTATTGCAGAAAAAACCTTGCTTCCCTTTTCAGAATTAATTAAAACCAGTGAAATCCCCTTTTCATCATTTCTATACCTCCTATCGTCAGAAACATATCCCCAAAAGTCAGCAATAGTTATATCGCTTTGACGATTAAGCTTTGTATATTTACATTCATAGCAGCAGTCTCTTGAAAAATAATCCTTTGAAAAGCCGATTAAATATGGATCTGTAAAATAATCTGCAATATAAGGCTTACGACTCCTAAAATCTATCCTCATACTGTAGACAGTCCAGCTTGGCTTTTTATATCTAAAATTAATTTCGGTTATATCGCTATCAATAGTTTTTCTTATGTATTCAATATAATCACTAAACACTAAAGGTGATGGAACGCTATGACATATAATATCAACAGTTATCAAATTATCATATGCCTTTCCTAAATAGCTTCTCAATCCTGCATTTTGGCAAGGTGTTCCCGTAAATAAGACAATTACATTGTTTTCAAGTCTTTGTTTAACTGTTTTATATACATCACCAACATAACTTTGAATATACTTTGAACCTCTGAAATATTTTAGTTTCTTCAAATTGTCTGCTTCTTCATAGACTGCCCTAAACTCATCATCAAATCTGACTCCAAATGCAACTCCCTGCTTTGATAGAACATATCTGACGAGTCCGGAAAATACGCCTCCTGAGGTGCTTATCATTCTAATCTTTTCGTCTTTGTGCCAGCATGCAAAAGTTTGCTGTTGAAAATCAGAACTACCGCTTAGCTCATTAAGGGAGGGACAAACTATTTTACATTTGTCGCAATTAAGGCAAAGCTCACTATTAACCTCTGGAATATAAAACCCCTTGCAATCAGTAGTTATGCTAATTGCTCCAGTCTTGCAAGCTGAATAGCAGGCCATACACCCAGTACATTTTGTTTCATCACATATTACCAGATTAATCAGCCCCCCTTTTCAAGAAGTGAATAAAGCTTCTGATAATAGTTTTTGTCAAAATAATCTTCAATATGATAATGGTATTCTTTTTTTATAAGCTTGCAAGCTATTTCGTATGCTTCCTCCAATGTTCCTGCAAAATAAACGTAATCATCATAAACGCCCTTAAACCAGTCCACACCTGATGAAAGCTTATGGTCGGTTGAGTTTACTACTATTACCGGCGTTTGTGCTATTAATGTAAATATTGTTCCATGATATCTATCGGTAATAACTAATTTATATTGAGAAAACTTATCAAATGTATCTTCCAGCACTCTTTTGAATTCAGTTGACAATTCTTTATAGCTCATCTTTATTGTTGTATCAGTTAAATCTGTGGGGGAAATTGCACACAATCGCTTCCTTAAAGCCTCAATCTGAGCTTTCTCGTAATATTGCTCACTGTCATTTCTCATACAAAATAAGATACCGCTTCTTTTATTATTAAATGAATATTTGCCAATCAACGATGTAACTATATCAGGATATAGCAATACTTCAGCACTTGTCAGCATCTCCTTTGCCGTTTCATAAGAGACCTTGTCTCTAGCCATAACGGTTATGTTTTTATGCTTATTATAAATGTCCGAAGTAATTCTCATTTCCTTTTCACATGAGTATCGTACAGTCTGAGGAAAGAATATTATGTGGTTATTCTCAAATTGTTTCACTATCATTCTGTGAGCTATTTCATCGCGGTTAGTGTCTGTTGAAGTATATCCGCTTTGAAAGAAAATTTTGTCAGCCGACTTTATCTTCTCAGCTATTTCATCTAACAAGTTAAATCTATTTGCATTTATAGAAGTTGTCATTAGCTCAACAACCTCAAAATCAGAATAGTATGTATTAAACCATTTTCTTATACAAAACGCTTGAGCTTGGTCTCCAAGATTTGAATGGTCAGGAACGCACATGTACCATATTCTTTTCTTTGAAGCGTCCTTTTGAATTGCTCTAACTCTCTCAATTGCTATATGAGATTTTTTTAATTCCTTAGGATAATTTTTAACTTTAAATAATAATCTATAAATGCATTTTGCCACTTTACATAGCTTCTCGTGCTTTCGGATTTTCCTTTTTATTTCTGAAATCATGGCATACTCCTCGTAAAACAAAGTCTATTACTATCGGTTCGAATCTAACCTCCACGCATATTTGCAGCATACTATAATAATTATATAATGGTTGAGTTACACATTTTTTTACAGCTTGAAAATGTACAATGTCGGCACAAAATTTATTTTTCGAGCTTAATCGGCTGAAGGCTTGAACCGTAATTGACCCATGTCTTCTAACAGCTAAATTTAGTGATTTAAAATTAATTCAGCATTACTGCCAAGAGAACTCATATGGAACTACACCATACCATTCAGGCCTATATACTGCAATTATTATAAAATATAACATTGTAAAGCTAACAAATAAGACCTTGTACAGTATTCTTATGCTCTTAAAATCTATCATATATATAGCGTTGGGCAGCCATGAAATATAAAATACAGTAAAATACAGTTTTGCTCTTAATAAAATAGTCATTTGCAGTCCAACTACTAAACAGAATAAACAAGCTGAAATTGAATAAGCCTGAAAATCGTAGCTAATCTGGTTATTTAACTCTTTTTTCAAAAGATATATACCATCTGTTCTATAGTAAATCAGTCCAAAAACCAGAATAATAGCACATATCGAAAGATTGAAAGCAGTTCCGAAATAGTTTGAAACTGCAAACTCAGAGTCAATATAGCCCGCATAATTTTCAAAAAGATTCACAGCAAATTTGAAAATATACTTAAATCCAACAAATCCTATAACACATGCAATTAAAGTATATAGTAAAGTTCGTTTTTTATAATTCATTCTATAATACACTATCATTATCAAGCATATTATCGCTGATTGATGAAAAATGCTTGCAAAAAGTACAAATGCTATAAAAAATAAATACTTGTTTTTCTTCAAATATTCCAATCCTAATAATATAATTCCTACCGCAATGGATTGACGCATTACGTTCATATTCATAGAAAAAATATTTAACGATATAAATATATATGTACTTAATACAACATCCTCTGAACTTTTATAAATAAACATTCCAACCGGAGGAAAAATTAATAAGCTACTGACGATAATAAGCAATTGAGGCTCTGGTGATATATAGTTTAAAAGCTTACACAGCGCAGTAAAGCCCCATTCATAGTTGATATTATCAAAGCTGTTCCAGTTTAGATTACTGATTACTTTATATCCATTGCAAAAATGCTTTGTATCTATGCCAACAGTATATTTACGGAGCATTGCCAATGCGGTTATTATAGTAAAAAACAACAGCAGAAAATTTCTCTTTCTCTTTTGTGTATAATTTACATTTAGAGCAGTACCACATAACAAAACTGTTAACATTAATATTATATAAATTATCATTATTATGTCCATGCCCCACATTTGGACACAAAGCTCCATTGACGTACTGGCATGGACTTGGCACCTTCTTTATAAATATTTTGCATTACCAAAGTCAATTACGGTTCAAAGTCTTCGAACGATAGAATATCGTTTTTTTAGAGTGAATCAGGCTTTTAAGCAGGCTTTAAACACAGTTTGAGTTTAAAAATGGTTTTTACTTCAAAAGGCTTTAGCCTCAAACTCAAACTATCGACCGATAGTAATTGACTTTATCAAATCACAATACTTATCTGACAACTTCTGTGTAGAAGCTTTAATTTCATACCCTGCCTCAATCAATTTCTGGATGTCCAAATTTCGATTAGTCTGCTTGCTGATGTTTATTATCTCATTCACCCATTCATCTAAGCTTTTATCTAGTGTAATATACCTAACATTATCAGTAATTTTCATTTCATGGGTAACAGTATCAGATACAAGCATTGGCAATCCTGATATTTGACCTTCTATCCCTGCCACTGGGAGTCCTTCATATAGTGATGGCAGGAACAGCACATCCATAGCTTGATAAAGCTGGTTTACATCTGTTCTATTGCCCAAGAAGAAAACTGATTTTTCAATTCCGATTCTATGTACATAATCTTTTATTTTATTATCCAATGGCCCGGTACCTATCCACCAGTAAACAGCATTTGGGTTGGTTTTGAGCAACTCCGCAAATACCTTTATTGCGAATTTGGGATTCTTTTGTTCACATAGTCTTCCTACAGTTCCCAGAACAAATTTATCTTCAACCTTCAATTCTTTTCTCAAGCTATCTCTTATATCCTGATTGTAGATAAATCTTTCAATATCAATGGCATTATTAATTACCGTATAGCTTTTGCCTTTAAACAAATAGTCTCCAGCCATTTTTGAACATGCAAAATAAGTGTTTGCATAATGCTTTGAAATTGGTGACAGTATATTATTTCTTATTTCTTTCCATTTCTTTTCAGCAGATTTTGTACCATGACTATGGAGAATTCTCACCGGAATTTTATTCTTTTTTGCATAATACAAGAATGGAATACCAGAATTCACGACATTGCAATGTATAATATCATGTTTCTCTTCTTTAAGTATACAGTCTATATATTTAAACGCTTTTTTAAGATTACTTTTGTAATCTGGAAGCACATATATTTTCCCACCGCTATTCTTGATTTCATCATAATATGGCGTTTCTATTGATTTAAGTAAAAAAAAGTCAATATGTATTTTCTCTTTGTCAATATTCCTATAATAGTTCATTGCATAGCTTGCAACACCATGTGCTATTCTTAAGTTAGGCACTACATAAAGCACTTTCATATTTTTCTATCATTTACCTTCCTTTATTTTATATAATAATTTCTTCAAAGCTATTTTAATTGGTATAGGAACAATCAGCTTAATACCTACTCTAAACTTACTGTCCAATTTAAGGTTTCTTTCCAGGTATGTATCAAAATCCATGCTGTCAAGCTCTTTATAAATAAAATCCCTTATGTATGGCTTTTTAGCTGGATGTTCTAAATTTCCATTCTTCATTTTTGCATACTCTAATTTTGAAGGAATATAATCTATTCTTCCTTTTAATTCTTCAAAAAAGACTTGTCCCTTTAATGAATTAATTAGTAGTAGTGATACTCCTTTACTTGAATAAAATTTAGAATGGCAAAGTTCAATCCCCCAATAGTCTGCAAGTGTAAAATCGCCTTCACGAACTGTTGTAGCATATTTACATGAATAACAAGTATACCTGTAGGTCTTAGCTTTTAAAAATGCACTATAATATGGATCAAAGTCCCCATGTGAATATTTTGTTTTTGTTCTGGTAGCTGCCTTATAACATAATCCCCATCCCATCTTATCTTTATTTCTGAACTCATACGTAAGTAGCTGTTCACCAAGGTTATTTTGCAGCCAGTCAAGGTATTTTGAAAAAAGCTTTTGACTTGGTGTTCCATGACAAATCAAATCCGCAGTTATTAAATTCTCACAGTCCTTGCCTAAAAAAGCTTTCAGCCCACTGATTTGGCAGGGTGTACCTGTATAAAAAACCAATCTTCCTTGCATTAAATAGTCTCTGGCTTTTAAATAAGAGCTATTCAAGTCACTTTGTACATATTTTGAACCCCGCAAACCTTCCAAATCAACCTTATTTTCAACACAAATATGCTTCGCGATAAAATCCTTATCTAAAGCACAACCGAAAACAACCCCGCCTTTTTCAATAACAAGCTCTGCTATTGCAGAAAACATTCCTCCGGATGAGCTTTTTAGAAGAACCTGCTCATTTTTTAATTTAGCAGCAAATACCTCTGGCTCTTTTAATTGACTCTCTTCAAATATAGTATTATTTATTTTAGGGCAATGCTTTATACATATCCCACATTCAGTACATAGATTTTCATCTACAGCCGGATACTTAAACCCTTCCGCATCTTCTGACACAGAAATACAATTGTGTGGGCAAATCTGTTCACAAACTCTACAGCCATAACAATCTTCTTTCTTATCTATTTTTATAAAAGCAGGCATAAAAAATCCTTTCTGCTATTGCTCCAATGCTTCCTTCAAAAACCCTAATGATAGCCTTCTTTCCTTTTCAATAATTCTATTAGCCACAGTAAAATCAATCTTCTCATTATGTATAACTTTACTTTTGCTTATAACCCGATTTTCAAAGCCCGTCAGCTTGATTAAGCTTTCTAATCTTGTGCTGAATTTATGAGGATAATATGCATAAAAATCAGTATTGAAATTAATTGAAAAGGCTGTTGCATGTAATGAATCTGAAAACACGCATTGTGCATTTTTTATTAATGATAACCATTCTTCAACTTTTGGGCAAAATACAAGTTTGCCCGGCTTTATAATTTCATGTAAATTGTAGGAAATAGAATAAAGAGGCATTTTATTTATGTAGGCATAAGACTTTGCAATCTTATACAGCTCAGACTCTCGGTTTAAATTATATAAAAGTACATATTTTTTATTTTTATACTTGTTAGAAGCAATTTTACTCCATTCACTTTTATTAAGAAGCAGTGTAGGGTCTAAAACAAGGCTGCCGGTTAAATTTAATGTATTAAGTATGTCAACTCCTGATGATTCTCTTACAGAAATACATTTATACTTTTGTAGAAGCCTTTTCATTTCGTCAATCTCCCAATCTTTCAATTGTGATCTACCAAAACTTGCTGCATAAGCAATCCGCAGGGTTTCAGCTTTACCAAAATCATAAAAGAACGGGTAATCTATTCCTTCGTTCCATTCCGCATTCCAAACCTGGTCACTTCCTGTACAGTATACATCTGCCTCAATAGGAGCATTTCGAATACTTTCTTTATTAAAATAAGTTTTATCTGAAAGGGTTATATGTTTCTTTAAAAAACATGAGAAAACATGAAATCTTTTTATATATGAAGGTATCATAATACAACGCGTTGCAAAACACAAAACAGGATTGTTTTTGAGAATGTCTTTTTTATTCTTTATCCTTTTTAGCATTCCAATGAAATGCATCCTTTCAGGATAATAATCCAATACTTCCACACTATGTCCAAATTTTTCTATTGCCAACTGAGTAGCAAAGGCCTGTAGAACAGATCCATAATTAGGCACTCTATGTAATGTTATTAACGAAATCTTCAAAATTATACAACCTGCTTTCTCAGTAATTTTTTATAAATAATATCACGTATCATGTTAGGCATAAAGCATACAACAATGTTAGCTATTGACCGAACCATGAAATCAATTTTTGATGTCCATCCCATTCTATAAAGTTCCACATTAAAGCTCAAAAGAGACGTTAGATATCTTCTTCCTCCCCGACGTTTATAAAAATCATCGCTAACTCTGACATAAACCAATGGGCTTTGTATGTTATACGCTTTTACTCCATTCATAAGTAATCTTACAAAAATATCATAATCCTCTACAAGATATCGTTCTTTATAATTACCACATCTTAATACATCACTTTTTCTGAACATAACTGTAGGATGTGTGATAGGAACTCTTCTTTTAGAAAATTTAACAATTTCGTTATGCTTTTCCGGAAGGATTCTATGCGCAATTACATTAGAAGTTTCATTAATAAATTCATCAATTATGCATCCTACCATACCGATATCCGGGTGAGAACACATATATTCTATTTGTTTTTCACACCTGACCGGTACAGAAATATCATCTGAATCCATTCTGGCAATTAATTCGTTTTTACATTCAAGAATTCCCCTTCGAAGAGCAAGACCCAGTTCAACATTTTTCGGTAGTGCAACAATTTTGAACACACTTGGAAATTCATTATAAAAATTATGTAAAACTTGATTTAATTCCTCTGTTAATGGTCCATCTTCTATAATAACTATTTCATTAGGCTTAAGTGTTTGGTTTAACATGCTTTCAATACTCAAAGCCAGCCAATCAGCATTATCTTTTTTATAAACAGACATTAGAACACTATAGTTCATTTTATTACTCATACCCTTCATATTTATGCCCCTGTCCCACATTCTGCACAAAACAACTTTATATGCAATGCACCGCATCAAGCCGTGCATATTTCAAAATATTACTTTTTATATTTTAAATATGAAATAGTATTACCAAAATCAATTACAAAGCCTCCGGATGATGTAAATCGTCTTTCCAGAGAGAATATTGCTTTTAAGCTGGTTTTCAATGCAGTTTAGGTTTGTATGATTTTTTTATACTTCAGGAGACTTCAGCCTAAAAAATCAAGATAAAGCTGTAAAAAGATGCGTACCTACACAATGATAGAATTACTTTATTATGCTAAAGCAGGATGTGGAGGTTAGCCTCAAAACCCAAACTATCGTCCGATATTATCCAGACGATGCAATCGTTTATTTAGCCGATCGTAATTGACTTTTGTCATTCTATTTATATCCTATACATCTTTCGCAGCTGCATATACTAAAATTCATGTCATTTGTCACACTATAAAATAAAGAAACACTAATTACAAAATTTGCTACTATAGAGTTGATAATTTTCAAATATATTACAAAATATTTAAAAATTATCAACGTAAACTTTATCATAAAATAATAAAAATTTCAAACAAATTATTATATATTTAATTATTCTTGTATTAATTTTGCAATAATAGTTGAGCTAGAGTAAGAATGACAGTTACCAATTAATACAGGATTTCACTTTTAATGCTGCAAGCACTTCTGCAAAAAATGTGCTATTAAGCTTTATCTGAAGGTTTCAACAATTTTGACTTTTTCCGTTTTATGGGATTCAACACTTTAATAAGTCTAAAAGATTTTATTGTGTAATAAATAAGTAAGTGCTGGAACAAATGCCGTAGTGTTAAAATTCTCCTTGACTGATATTCTTAAAAAAACAAATATTGATTAGACGCAAAAAGGACTACCCATTTCTGAGTAATCCTCTGATTCGAATAAATTTTTAATCTGTTTATTTTTTTACCCCAATGTATATACTTCCTATTTGACTGCCTTTTCATGTTATATATAGTTATATATGATTATGATATTTTATTAAGGTCCTGGATCTGGACCAACAAAAACAATCTCATCATTGATCATATAAAAATTAAAAATCCGATCATTTTTATAGTTGGAATCATTAAGAATAGCTTCTCTTTTTTTTATGGTATTTTCATATCCCTGATATGAGAAAATCGTACTAAGTCCACCCTTGTACTCTTCATATTTTTTTTCAGAATTTATAAAATAACCGTTCCCTGAATCTGAACCCGGGCCATCCCATTTTGTATTAACCGCCATTCTATCGATAGTAAAGATAAAATATGTTTCCTCCCCAACCTCTTTTACATGTATTTCTTGCAATCTTCCAGGAAATATATCAACCTTACCTTTTTCAGTGTAAATTTTATTAAGAAGCACATCTACAGTGTAATTGTTTAACAACGGTGAGATACTGGATTCTTTCATTGCTTTCTCAAGATATTCATTTCTTGATTTCAAAGAATCATTCTCAGAAGTCAACTTGTCATTTTCATTCCTTAGAGTATTATTTTCTAAAAGCAATTCAGAGTTATTTGTAGTAGTACTTACTGGCGTATCATTTCCTTCAAGACTGGAACAAGAAACCATGATAAAAGAGACCAATAAACTGACTATCAATAATAAAAATTTTATTCTCTTCATATTTTTATTTTTTCCCTCCCATTCTGTTAAGTTCTATATGATGCCAAGTTTTTTATTCGAATCCTACAGAAGTGTAAATCAATTTTTGAACTACTTATCTACCATCCACTTCGCCTAGCATGAACATATCCAGAAAGATTTGCATCATCGACATAAAATCCTGCACCAACAGTTTTGTCAGCATGAGCACCTCCGCCGCCTCGATAATTATAGGTTGTAGTAGCTTCATATATATTATAGTATAGTTCTCCAGCGATAGTACTGCTAGTATAAAATATAAAAACATGATCACCCGAATTGTTATAGATATCCATACACTGAGGAGCTCCCGTTACTGTTTTAAAGGGACCAGAGCTTGACACTAAGTTACCTGTACCATATTTACTACCCAAATTAAAAGCCACACTAACTAGTCCTGAACAATCAATACCAGCCGTAATAGGTGTTGTAACAGCATTGCCGGCATTCCCTGTATATCTTCCCGCAGAAACAGCCTGCGGAAATGTTAAATTATTAGGATATGTATGGTATGTTACATCAATACCATATGATCCACCATAGCTGTAAGGAATTCCAACTTGGGATGTAATTTGTGAAAGGCCAACTAGATAACTAGGCTGAACAACTGAGCTCGGAACACCATTAGATGTTTTATTTCCATGCGTCGCAGGGTTATATGACCAATTGTAGTATACTAAGGACTGAACACGACTAGCCACATCATCTGCTGCACTTGCTACAGATATCATATTATCTGCAGTATTATTTATATTCATAGAAACTGATTCACTTTTTAAATTATTAATATATGATGGTTTTGAGGAATACTCATTTGAATACCCAAGTTTTTTAATACTAAGTCTATCATCTGATGTAACCATTTGATATACAGTACCATCTTCCATGACTCTATATAACCTATTAGGTAAAGAAAAAGGTTCCTGTTCAAGCTGAACATATTTGATAATCTTATGAGAATCAGCAAAGTACAGTCTTCGATCCATTATAACACCATCAATAGAGTCATATATTTCTGATGTGTAATAAATATCATAATTCTTTGTTGATTTTACTTTTTTAGCAGACACCGGCTGAGAAAATGAAGGAAATTTAATCTTACTCTCACCTAATGAAATATCGTTAAAACCATCTTTAGATATTCCAATATTTCTTTCTTCAACAGTATCCTTTTTATTAGTTAAATTATGTGATTTCCCATCTTTAAAAAGTACTTTTAGACATCCATCTTCAATGTTAATGCTCTTTGACTTAATCGCTATTTCTTCTGTAATATTTAAGAAATTAACTTTATTCTTATATCCATATGATGCAATATCGATTTTTTCAAGTACTGTACCATTATGATCAACTTTTATAATAACATCATTGTTAAGCAAAATATATATATTTTCTTCAGCGATGGCAATATCAATCATATGCTCCTTGCATGTATCTACCTTAATTGTTTCAATAACTTCCCCATTGTAAAAATTAAGTATTTGGTAATTATTAGAATCAAGAATAAATATATGGTTATCCTCAGTAATAAAAAAACTTTCTGGCCCAGTATCTTCTTCTCCACCTTCTCCATCCATTCCTGTAATACCAATAATATCACTACTATATGGTATAGACAGAATAACTTGAGACCCTACACTTTCACCTATGTCAATTGTAGAAGTTTCTGAAGCGAAACTACTAAAAGTGAAAATAATAGAAATTATAATTATAAGGCTAACTATTCTCTTAAAAATCAATATTTTTTTCATGGCATTTTTACCTCCGATTTTAGTTACGTATTTTGATTTTACTAAATTTATAAAATGAGGTAATGAATCATTATTAACTTTCCTCACTGCTGCCCTCCTTCTATGTGAAAATTTAGAAATTCATAATATGAAAATTTTTAAAGTCAAATTGTAATATTATGTATCAAATACCCTCTTTTACTAAATTTAGTATATATTATATTATAACCCCCCTCGAAAATATGTCAATAAATCACATAGCAATTAACTATGAAAACAGAAACGATTATGTTTTTCATTATTTTTATTGGTTACTTTTCATTGGTTATTTTAATTGGTTATTCAATTTAAACCCTAGTATTTATAAGCATTCTAAATCTTGTAACCAATGAAATGTAACCAATCAAAATTGGTAATGTTCTAATCTCCGAGTTCCAATCTCGCATCATCCTGTGACAATAATAACTGATACTTCATAAACCTTGGGCTATCACCATTTCCCGTTTTTATAATCCAGCCCTCCTCAGCTAATCTATTAAGACTTTCAATTGTATATCTATGGTTTATTCCCAGTTCTTCTTCCATACTTCTGGTACGGGGAAGAAACACCTCCTCCTCATCACTTAATGCCATTTTGGCAATATATTGCTTTAATTGTTTATAGCAGTCTTCGCTTCCGCTTAACTGAGCCTTATTTAAATTTGAGCCAGTATCACTAACAGTATGAGAAGCATCAAAGCAATTATTGTCCTGTATTGCCTCCTTTTCCATATCCGTTACGGCTCGGTTAAAATCAAGATATTCTTTTACAGTATTATCTTTATCACGGTTCTTCCACCATGTAACAACCCCCTCTATTTCTTCATCCGATATAAATGCTGACTGAAATCTTGCAAGTGATCCAGGCGTGAGCAGAAGCCCGTCACCTCTGCCCAATAATTTCTCTGCTCCGTTGCAGTCAATGATTATTCTTGAGTTTATTCCATCTGCAACCTGAAATGCTATTCTTGCAGGGATATTAGTTTTTATTGTTCCGGTAATTACATCTGCAGACGGACGCTGTGTCCCTACTATTAAATGAATGCCTGCAGCTCTTGCCTTTTGTCCAAGCCTTTGAATTGATTCTTCTACTGAGTTCTCATTTTTATTTTTACCTTTTTTAGCTACCAGCATCAAGTCTGCCAATTCGTCAATTACTATTATTATTGAGGGCATTTTTTCTTTATTTTTTAGCTTTTCGTTATAGGATTGGATATTTCTTACGCCTTCGGCAGCCAGCCTTTTGTACCTTTCCTCCATTTGCTGAACTACCCACTCCAGCATTGCCGCAGCCTTGGCAGGCTCTGTTATAACAGGTGCAAACAAATGCGGAATACCGTTATAGCAGCTCATTTCAACTACCTTTGGATCTACAAATATAAACTTAACTTCTTCCGGAGATGCATTATAGAGAATGCTGATTATTATTTCGTTTATGCATACTGATTTTCCTGATCCTGTTGAGCCGCTTATTAATAAATGAGGCAATTCATTTATAGCAAGCGTTTGAAGATTGCCTATTGCTGTCTTTCCTAATGGAATATGTAACGGATTTTCTGTTTTTATCTCTGAAAAATCTTCTATTATTTCTCTGAAGCTTACGTTTGTCTTTTCCCTATTTGGAACATCAATTATAACTCCACTGGCAGAGTAAGACATTGAAATGCTCTCTACTCCCAGGTACATGGATATCTCCCGTTCTATTTTAAAAAGCTGGTTAAGCCTCCCCGTTGTATCCATCCTGACAGTAAATCTTGTTATCGTTGGCCCTGCTTCAACCTTTATTATCGATAGGAAGCTCAGGCTGTATTCATCAAAGCACTGCTGCAGTTTAAGCTTAAGCTTTATATTTTCATTTTTTTCCCGATCAGCCCGTTGCTCTTGATATTGCTTAAGCAATGAAACAGGCGGACAGCCTTGCCTTAATGAGCCTTCGCAGATGGCCTTTTTGTTCTTCTCCGGCTCTTCGTTCTTATGCTTTTCAGGTACTTTTAGAGTACCCTTTTTAGTCCCGGTTATCTTTTTAAACAGTAAGAAAGCTAATAGACCTGTTGCCAGAATAATTATCCATTCTATAGAAAATTTCAGATAGTAATCTAAAAAACTTATATTTAATGCATACCGTGTATTAGGGATGGTATAAATTCCTTTTTTAACCGCATTGCCAAACCCATGTGAGAAGTTTTTTAACACAAACAGGATGCAGCCGATTATAATCAATGCAAGGTATCCCGTCACAGTATGCCGTACTGCTTTATAGACGTACTCCTTGAAAGTCATCTTCGCTTTGTTATTGTTTTCCTCCTGCATATTTTTTTGCCGGCTTCCTTTACTGTCCCAGGGAGTGTTTATAAACCACTCCTTCAGCTCCGGTAATATGACCACAGCGGATAAAATAAAAATCAGCACTATAATTGAGTTTTTCCAGAAATCAATATTCAATATATTCAGCATCTCAAAACACGCTCCTATCGTAATAATTTTTTTAAGGCCTTATCGGAAATTTCATGGGAACTTGATATTACCCATAGTAAAAACTGACTTACCTTGTTATATACAAACGGGATAGCTTTATTGAAAAAACATACTAAAGCTTCAGAAGTTATATTCCAGTTTTTTATTAAAGATATCAGTGCAAGGATAAGCGTACCTATCCTTACAGCATTCATAACTGTTTTGCCTGCATATTTCCCCGCAATAATTAAAATAATTATCAGAACTGCTATGAAGGCTGTCATATTAACCATTTAACCATTCCCTCCGTATGAGTTTTCAGGTACTTAAAAAGTACTTTTAAAGGTCTTATTTAGTACCTTTGTTTCTCAAATTTTTTTGTTGCTTCTTATCATCCTCCTGAGGTATCTGTATAGCATTTCAGAGCCGGAAATATTCTGCTCCTCACAGTATTTTTGAAAATACAGGTAGTCCTCCTCGGTACAAAACACCTTCACGTACTTTGTCTTGCATCTGCCGGCAACCTTTAACGGCCTGCCTGTTTTTTTAGAATTATTTTTTATACTTTCTTTTTCTCTGGGATTATCTGTTTTTGATGAGCCTATTTTAAAAATATAATTGTTGTTTTTTTGCATCATACAGCCTCCTCCTTATTTACATGACTTATATCTGTAAGCTATACCTCTTCTTGACCTTCAGGAAATTAAGCATTCTATTAACAGGCTTCAAACGAAATAATTTCACTCGAAATATAACTATATGCTGCTTTTTATTTTCTGAAATATCATAGAAACCCCAACCCACCAATTAGGATCTTCCGCATAGCCTCCGGCTCCGCCCCTTAGGTTGATCCATGCCAGGGGATTAACAGATTCCGGTCTGCCTTTGCTCAGCTTAATTATTGTGTTGGCTGCTATTTTGGCCGAATCATTGACATTCGTATTGTATTCATACCAGCTGTGATATACATTAAACGGATTATTTGCTATTTTTACAGCATTCTTGCCGGTTCTGGGGACAAAGGATTGCTCCTGTCCTGTTATAGCAAACAGCAGAATCGGATTTACGTTGTACTCTTTTGCGGCATTAACAATGCCCGAAGTATATGGCTCATCCGCAAGTATGGAGTTTCTGGCATTCAACCATTTTTTCAGGTTGTCTGTGTTTATTTCAATGTATTTGAGATCATCAGGCAGAACATCAGGTATGTCTCTTACAAGCCCCAGATAAGTACTCGGATCCACCGGCTCATTATTTTTCCGAACTTCAAAGTGAAGATGCGGTCCAGTTGATAAACCGGTACTTCCTGCATAGGCTATAACCTGCCCCCTGTCAACAATGCTGCTTTCCGGCACCAATATTTTTGACAGGTGTGCATAGTAGGTGACATACCCGTTTTGATGCGTTATTTTGATAAGGTTTCCATAGCCTCCCGATTCTCCGGCGAATGAAACAGTTCCCGACTCGGCTGCATAAATTATTGTTCCGGTTTCACAGTCTATATCTATTCCTGTATGCATTTTAAGAGTCTTCAGTATTGGGTGCATTCTCATTCCAAAGCCGGAATCGATAATAATTTTCTCGGTATCAACCGGAAAGAAGTACTCCCCTTTCCCGCTGAGCTTGAACGCTGCTCCGCCTGACTCCGCTCCATAATATTGGTCATATGTGACAGGCGATTTATAAATATCCTCGCCGCCAAATATTAAAAGCGGCATAAGGCATGCTATGAATAAAACGGATAAAAAAAGCAAAACTGGCAGACCTGCTCCAATACACCAAAGTAATATTTTTCTCTTGAGTTTACTTTTTGCACCTAAAAATATTATCTCCAAGCTTGTCTACCTCCTTTGTCATTTTCTAGTTATTCCTCTTGTACTTGATAGCCTTGACAGCTCGCTTTGAGGCAATTCCATTTTCAGAATGTCATAAATATCCCTGCCGCCGTTTCTCTGTCTGAAAATAAAATTGTACTTATCCAGAGTGAGCCATTTTTGAACTACTTCATCGGGCATACTCGCAGACTCAGCAAGCCTTTTAACAGATTTTTCCTCAAGTCTGAAGAATACCTTGTATTTCGTGTTATCCCACAATGCTTCCCCTCCGTCTTCAGTAAACAGAACCGAAGGATCATTAAAGCCCAGAATTGTCTGATCATTAAATTTACGGCCTGTTGTCACACTTCTGAAAACAGGAGCTCTTGCATACGGATTTTTCCTGAGACGCTGCCACTCATCGAATATTTCAGCAGAAAATCTGCTTTTAAGAATCCTGTCCCTTTTTATCTGCTGCCAGGTCATATGTGTTGTTGAAATTATTTTCACCGCTCCAATCTGCTGATCAGCAATGTTGTCCGCTGAGCTTGCCACATGGAAAACTATAAGGTTTGAGTTCTTCATCCAATCGCCTGACTCAGCCTTGGCAAACAAGTCACTGTCAGGTCCTTCAAAATATGTCCATAAATCTTCTTTTAATTCAGAAGCCCCCTCATCTCCTGCTTCACCGTTTCTTTTAATAATTCTGTACAAAGGATGCAGGCCTATCTCACTGTTTCTGTTTGTCCATGTTGAAGGATCAGCTTTGATTATGCCTGCTCTTTCCCACATTTCTGTTATTGCCCGGCCGAACGCATTTTTCTTTTTAACTGTGAAGTTCTCCGACAGCAGGCTTATGGTTGCCCTGGTATTTGAAAACGCTTCGTTATATCTCGCCTGATCGGATTCTCCGGCTCTGATCATACTGTCCTCATCAAGAGCATCTCTATCTATTTCATCAAGAACCGGTCTTTCAATAAAGGTCGGATCAACATATTTGCCGGTTCCCATTGTGTAATCAACCCAAGTTCCGTTAACAGCCCTGCACAGGTTGAAGTACTCACCGTCAACATCAAACACATACACTTTGAGCCCTTCAAGTAAAAGCGAAACTATCATTCCCTTTATCCAGGTTGATTTACCTTCGTCTGAGCCTCCGACAACTATAGTGTTTTGATTATCTGAGCCGTATGTAAAATCTTTGTATACCGCAGTTGCATCCTTTACCCTGTGTCCGACATATGCCCCATGCCCGTCGCTTATGCTTCCATCCAGAAAAGGATAAAATGCTGACATTGCATCCATATCCAGTACTCTTCCGCGATACCGTTCAAAGAGTGCATTATTCCCTCCGCCTATCCATGCCAGATCAAGAGCCTTATGCTGCTCGGAATTTAACTCCTGAACCTTATAGTCCTTGAACTCCATTTTATTAACGAATTCCTCGGTGCTCTTTTTAAATAGGGTACTGTTATCCGAGGATATTGTCACGGACAGCCAGATATCAGCATACCTGCCCGATGCCTTGTTCCGCAGATACAACAGCGAATCCAGTGATTTTACTTCCTCGCTTCTTGCTTCATCCGCCACATCACCCGTTTGCCGTGAATCAATATTTCTCTTCAGCCTCCTCAGCTTGGCTTTCATCTTCCAGTCAAATTTAAGTGCTGCCGGTCTTGTGTGCAGGGAATAGTTTATTATAATTTCCGGACCTGTATGATCTCCATGGGTGATAATATACAGCATTCCCGGTATTGCATTTTCCGGAAAGTCGGTGATAAGAAATGTTTTTACGTACATATTATTTATCTGCAGGCTTTCCTTCTTAAGAATTACATTGTTTGGCAACATGCTTTTCAGCTCCTTTTTTGTTTTTTAGCGTACAAAAAAAAAGACAAATCCGAAATGGAAATGTCTTTAAATTAATGTATATTTAGTTTTTAATTCAAAAGCATCTTTAATATTTAGTAAGCGCTCAATCTTGGAGCTCATAGTAGTTTATCCATCCGTATGAGATAATCCTTCTAACATAGTCTTTAGACTTTTTAGAGTTTTTCGACTTTGTCTAAAAAGTTTAGAAATCACCAAGGAGGCTATCCCGATATGGATAAAATTACAGGTACCAAAAACGACTTCAGAATAAAGCAGTGGACTAAAATCATCCAGACCTGTCAAGCCAGTGGGATGACGGTTGTCGATTGGTGCAGCCAGAACGACATCAAAATCAAATCATATTACTACTGCTACGAAGAGTACGTGCCTTAGCATGCGATGCCAGACAACTTGTACCTCAGAAGACAGAGCAGCAGATTGTACCTATATCTTTCCGGCAAGCAGAAACATCTGCAGCAGTCACGATCCATCTGTCTTCAATTTGTGTAGATATACATGATGGAACTTCCAGGGAAACCATCGAAGCAGTTCTATCTGCATTGAAAAACATATGTTAGGCGACTTTACAAAGGCAGAAGACATTTACATTGTCTGCGGATATTCTGATATGCGAAAGTCAATCGACGGATTCGCCGCAATCATAAAGGGAACTTTCGGCATGAATCCATTTTCTCCCAGTCTGTTTTTGTTCTGCGGAAAAAGAAGAGATAGGATAAAAGCTCTTTATTGGGAAGGAGACGGTTTTGTCCTACTGTACAAGCGTCTGGAGAACGGAAGCTTCAAATGGCCTCGTACACCAGAGCAGGCAAGACGTCTTACAATGCAGGAATTTCGGTGGCTTATGGATGGCTTGGTGATTGATCAGCCTAAAGCAATTCGGGAAGCAAAACAGGGTGATATCTTTTGATAAAAAAGTGATAAAAAGTATTGATTTTACTGTGTTTTAGCTGGAAATTTCAGACTGATAATGGTATAATTAACTTATGCAAAAGATTGATATTACAGGGCTTTCTCCCAATCAAATTGAATATGTTTCCTCTTTGGAAAAAACAGTGGAAAACCAGCAAGTTCGTATTGAACAACTTACTGAGCTTCTTATTAAATCTCAAAAAGCTTTATATGGCCAATCTAGCGAAAAGCGGCGTTATGTTTTTGGTGAAGATAGCGGTCAGCTATCCTTATTCAACGAGGCAGAGCTTGAGGCCGGCAACAAGGCGGAAGAACCTACCGTACAGACCATTGTGGCAGCACATGCCAGAAAACCCAAGCGAACCAAGGAAGAACTGGCAGAAACAATACCCGTGGTGGAAGTCGTTTGTGATCTGGATGAAGACAAACGTACCTGCGATATATGTAATGCTGACTTGAGGTATATCGGCAAGGAATATGTCCGGGACGAACTAGAGATCATCCCTGCCCAGGTACGTATATTGAGATATATTCGCTTTAATTATGTATGCAAGGAATGTGAGAAGGAGACTTGCGAAGCTAATATTGTCAAATCTCCTGTCCCTGAACCTGTTATGAAACGCAGCCTTGCTTCTGCTTCAACTGTGGCTTATGTAATGTACCAAAAATATGCAAATGGAATGCCTTTGTACCGACAGGAAAAAGACTGGGTCAACCAAGGAGTGAAACTTTCCAGAGCTACTCTGTCCAACTGGATTATACGTCCAAGCCATGAATGGCTTGAACCAGTGTATAATGCCATTAAGAAACATCTGGTGACCGAGCCGTTGATCCATGCAGACGAAACTGTCCTGCAGGTATTGAAAGAGCCTGGCCGGAAAGCAACCACAGAATCACGAATGTGGGTCTACACTTCCAGTCAAAGTCCGACTCCGGCCGTTTTGTTTGAATACCAACCGACACGATCCGGTCAGCATGCCAGACGGTTTCTGGAAGGTTTTTCGGGTTATCTCCAAACAGATGGCTATAGTGGTTACAATGCAGTACCTAATGTCATACATTGTGGATGCTGGGCTCATTTACAGCGCAAATTTGAAGAAGCAATTCCTAATGGAGCAGATAGCAAAAGTTCCAAGGCGGCTATTGGATATGATTACTGTAACCGCTTATTTGCCATGGAAAAGAATTGGGTGGAATTATCTGCTGAAGAGCGGTACGAAGAACGTCTAAAACACGCAAACCCACTTCTTGATGAATTTTGGCAATGGGTATCACTCTTAAATCCATTGCAAAACTCCAATCTGGGAAAAGCGGTCACCTATGCGTTGAATCAAAAGGAAACTCTGAATAATTTTCTGCTGGATGGACGCATTGAAATTTCCAACAATCGTGCTGAAAATGCCATCAGGCCTTATGTCACAGGTAGGAAGAATTGGCTTTTTGCCGATACGACCCGTGGAGCTAAAGCCAGTGCCATTGTATACAGCATGATTGAGTCTGCGAAAGCGAATCAACTCAACCCATATATGTACTTGGTATATCTACTGTCAAAATTGCCGGGCTTGAAAGAATTAACGCAAGAATCTCTGACACCTTATTTGCCATGGTCACCCGAATTGCCATCCTGATGTCATAAGGATTCAAACAAGGCACCCCAAGATTAAGCGCTTACGAATAAAGGAGGCATTTAAGTACCAAAATGATAAATTATTATTTTTATATTTTAAAAGAGTTGATGGTTAGAAATATTATATTTAGCATAGTTTTAATTGTACTTATTATTTTTATGTGGCAAGGGAAAAGTATTACTATTGGTAAAAAGTGCGATATAGAATCAAAACCTAGTGAAAAATACAAACTTGTATCTAATATAGTAAAGATAATTTATACAAGAGGACTACCAGTGTTTTTTTTAATTGGAATATTCTATTTAAACTTTAATGTAACTAGGGATTTTATTAATCCTAATATAATAGCTAGCAAAGGAACGATAGAGGCAATGAGTTATAGTTCAGAAAAATTAAAATATGACTATACTGTTAAATTTGATGGAACCAATTATAATGTGCCAAAAAGTATACAAGACTATAAATATTTAAAAAAAGGGAAAAAGTACAGTATTTATTATTTTGAACATAGTAGAACTATAGTTAGAATAAGAGAGTTGGATTCAGAGTGAAAAAATGATTTAATGCAGAGACGAGACCGTTTCAAAGTTTGTGTAAACCTCCAAATTGATGTTAGAATAAATACATCAATTTGGAGGTTTTTTATGGGAAGAAGGAATGAAAGTCCCGAAAAGAAAAAGCGTAGAGCATTGATAGGAGATGACCTTGCCTCAATAAAATGGACAGCAAGAATCACTATTTATCTCATTAATTCTTATAATACCTATGATATTTCCTTCAGCATGAATGGTGGAATATACCCATTTGTTGAATGAGTCCTTTTACGGTTATAAAACAGTTCTATGTATTCAAAAACAGCCTTTTTAGCCTCAGCTCTGGTCTCAAAATTATAATCATTTAGCCATTCCATTTTAAGTTTGCCCCAGAAAGATTCCATAGGGGCATTGTCATAACAATTGCCCTTTCTGCTCATACTGCATACAAAGCCATATCTTTTTAGCAGATTTTGATAGTCATTACTGGCATATTGAATTCCCCGGTCAGAATGAATTAT
>NZ_QKMR01000021.1 GCF_003208175.1 Ruminiclostridium sufflavum DSM 19573
CAAAGAAGATTGTACTTGACAAAGCGAGCAGGAATGTAATAGTATATGTAAGCGGTACAGAAGAAAGAAAAGGAAATGTTAAAAACTCTTCAAGGAGAGAAGAAGCTTGTTGAAGAGATACAAATTTCCGGTGGAAATGACGAGATGGACACACCCGTTCCCATACCGAACACGGAAGTTAAGCATCTCAGTGCTGATAATACTTGGCTGGTGACGGCCCGGGAAAGTAAGTCTCTGCCGGAATTATATCAGAGTTTTGAGCCTAAAGCTTGAAACTCTGTTTTATTTTGTTAAAAAATTTGAATGAGTCCGGGTTTATTTGTTGCTAGTTCAAGAGGTATCCTAAAATAATACTTTTATCTGCTTCATGGTGAAAATACTCGGTTTTCCCGCATACATAAAAAATCTGTTGGTGTTCAAGCTTATCAATGGTTTCCTGTCAAAATAATTCCTTGAAGCTAAGTAAAATTACTATGTTTTATTGGCATAATTTCGGTAAAGGTGTATAATTTTCTTATAAGTGTTTAAATAAAAAGCACAGTTTTATGATGTTTGGTATTTGATAACTTACTTCTTGGGAGGACGTAATGCAAAAGGTTGATTTGGTGTTGAGACATTATAATAAGCTGAAACCTATAAATTGCAAAATAATAAGCGGTGACACAAAAAATTTATTTACTGTAGAAGTTATTGACAATGATAGCAAGGGGCTTGAAGCCATAAAAGGAGATCCGGTACTGATAGGGATGCTTAATGAGGATGATTCTTTATTTGTAGCCGGAGGAAGTATAATCGGTGTTAATCACCAAAACGATACATATATATTATGCAAAAATGAACTTGAATTCATATCAAAGGATTTAGACAAAAGAAACTATGAAAGATATCCTACTTCTTTAACCGGTGAAATAAAAAGTCAGGATGAAAATAAAAGGGAATTTATATATTTAAAGGATTTCAGTTATTTAGGCATGGGAGCTTATTCAACCGGAGAATTTGAAATAGAGGACAATGTTGACATCAGTATATATTTAAGCAGTAATGTAGCAATATTTGACGGTACTATTGTTCGGAAGAGGCTGAATTTCGGAAGAAACGAATATGGTATTCAGATTTTACATAGGGATAAAAATTCTATGTTTGCTACTCAGACTCAGCTAACAACCATTGTACAGAATGAAAAAAATTTGATTCATAGACAGCTTTTGAATGCAAAATGTGATATATAATTTTAATTATGCGGGAGGGTTGAAAGCATAAGCTACAGGACGTTTAAAAATTTAAAATAGAAAGTTTTATTATAAAAAACATTATTTAATTTTGGCAGAAACATTTATAGGAAAAAATATTTGTACCATTATTCACAGTAAAACTATTGGAGGATGTATGCAGAAAATGAACTTAGTGTTAAGGCATTATAATAAACTTAAACCGATAAATTGTACCGTAGTGAGCGGAGATATTAATAAGCTATTTACTGTTAGATTTGATGAATTGGAATGTAAGGAGGCTCATTTTTTAAAAGGAGACCCTGTATTAATCGGCATATTATTTAATCAGGAAAATTTTCAGATTAATGGAGGCAGTGTGGCGGCAGCCACACAATATGGAGACCAGTATATAATATGTTCAAATGATGTGGAATTTCTCGCAAAGGATAATGAAAAAAGAGAATTTGACAGATATCCTACTTCATTGCTTGCAGATATAAAAAAAATAGGAGGCAAGAGAGAAGCTGCATGTATAAAGGATATAAGCTATTCCGGAATGTGCATATTTTCTACCGGTGATTTTGAAATAGAAGACAATGTTGATATAAATTTATATTTTAGTAACAATGTCTGGACCTTTGAGGCTATGATTATAAGAAAAACGAAAAATTTCGGCAGAAATGAGTATGGAGTGCAAATAGTTCATAGGGATAAAAATGCCATGTATGCTGCCCAAAGTCAGGTGGCGGCATTAGTGCAAAATGAAAAGGAAATTATGTACAGGCATTTTTCAAGCTTACATTTTAAGATATGATACATTCTGCTTATGGGTAGGGGTTTTCAGCCGATAGTAATTGACTTTTTGCGGCAACATTATCAAAACACAGCTATATTCGAGGCAGGTATTTGAAGGATGGGATGCAAAATGAGCTTAGTTTTAAAACATTATACAAAATTGAAGCCAATAGCATGTAAAGCATTAAGCGGAGACATCAATAAACTTATTACAGTAAGACTTGATGGTGTGCAGCATAGGGATATGGCTATTTTAAAGGGAGATCCTGTTATATTGGGAATGCTGGGGTATAATGACGAGCCGCTGATTTACGGCGGAAGGGTTATTGCTATTAATCCTCGGAAGGACAGCTTCCTTATTTGTTCAAAAAGGGCAGATGCACAAGCAGAAGAACTCCGAAGAAGAGAGTTTTTCAGATATCCTGCATCTTTGATTGCTGATGTGAAGCCGGCAGGCTTGGGCAAGTGGGAAGATGCGTGCATAATAGATATCAGTTATTCCGGTATGCGAATTTATTCTGCCGGTAAGTTTGAAGTTGACAGTATTATAGAGCTAAATGTCTTTTCCGGCAATAGTATTTTAAAATTTGATGCGATGATTTCCAGAAAAACAAAAAACTTTAATAGAAATGAGTATGGTATACAAATTATAAATGAAGATAAAAATAATATTTATGCCACACAAAATAAAATTTTTAAAATATTAAGAGCTGAAACATCATTAATGTATTCATGCTTATTGGATTTTTAACTTGCTAAAGGGCATATCGGATTCAAAAACATATCTTGTAAACTTATTCTGGTTAATTATCTATGAGCTGTAGAAACCGTTATATTTATAGAAGAAGGAATAGGATAAAAGAATGAATATTCAGATTTATGGAGCAAAAGGCTTTGATACACAAAAGACTGAGCGGTATTTTAAAGAGAGAAAAATTAGCTATCAGTATATTGACTTATTTAAGTATGGACTGAGCAAGGGTGAATATGAAAACGTCAGAGCAGCGGTGGGCATTAGAGAATTGATAAATGTCAGCAGCAAGGACTATGAAAGACTGAATATGAGAAACTTAGGCATTGGAAAGGTTGCTGAAGAGGTCCTGCTAAAGAATCCAAAGCTGTTTAATTCACCGATTGTCAGAAATGGGAAAAAGGCTACAGTAGGGTATAAGCCTGAAATTTGGGAACAATGGGACTGAAATTGGAAGAGGCTGCGCAGAGCAAGCATAAATTTTTTACTGTCAAAGCGGGAGATATCGAGCTAAGATATACCTTAGCCAGAAGCAGAAGAAAAACTATAGGGATAGCTATAGATAAAAATGGATTAATTAAGGTGACAAGTCCTTTCGGAGTATCTGAAAGCTATATTAATGAGCTTATACAGAAAAAGCTGCAATGGATATTAAAAAAGCTTGCAGAACTTGAGGCACATTTAGCTAATGGAAAAACCCCGAAATTATTTCAAGACGGTGAAAAATTTTTATACTTGGGAAAAGAGCTTGAGCTTAAAATTACATATAGTAATTATAAAAAAGCATATACAGGGATTAAAGGAGAAAGCATAATTATTGATGCTCCGACCGGTTTTAATTTAGAAGCTGTGAAACATTTATTAAGGCTGTGGTATATAGAGCAATTCAGGCAAATAGCAGTACAAAGAATTGAGCACTATTCGGCAGTTATTGGTGTATTCCCAAAAAAGATAGCCATCAGAGAGCAAAAAACACGATGGGGAAGCTGCAGCACAGGCGGCAGCATAAGCTTAAACTGGAAGCTGGTAATGGCACCCTTAGAAATTGTTGATTATGTGGTTATTCATGAGCTTTGTCATATGAAGGTTATGAACCATTCAAAGGAATTTTGGGATACAGTTGGAGCTTACTTCCCTAATTATAAAGATTGCAGAGGCTGGTTAAAACGAAACAGCAATGTGCTGGATTTTGAATAATACCAAAAAAATTTGGCTTTGAATGCAGCAATTTATAAAGTTCATCTTACTGACATTTTTCAATAATTATTAATACAAATGGAGGACATATGATTTACAAAAGGTATGGCAAAACGGGCAAGGATATTTCTGTAATTGGTTTTGGAGGCATGAGATTTCCCAGTGTGAATGAAAAATACGACTATGACAAGTGTGCCGGGATAGTTGTTAAGGCAAGTGAACTTGGCGTTAATTATTTTGATACTGCTCCCGGTTATTGTGATGACCAAAGTGAAATTATTATGGCGCATGCTTTCAAAAGCATTAAAAATCCGTTTTATGTTTCAACAAAGAGTAATGACAAAAATGGCTCCGAGCTGCGCAAGAAGCTGGAAAATTCACTCAAGAGAATGAATCTGGATAAAATAAATTTCTTTCATATATGGTGTATTTTGGATATTGATGATTACAGAAGCAGGATGGTTAAGGGAGGAGCATATGAGGCGGCTCTCAAGGCAAAAGAAGAGGGGCTTATTGAGCACATAACCTTCTCAACCCACTGTAATGGTGATGAAATAGAGACAATTGTAAATGAAGATGCTTTTGAGGGTATGACTGTCGGCTACAATATTTTAAATTTTCCATTCAGACAGAAGGGGCTGACAGCTGCCTATAAAAAAGGTCTTGGAGTTGCGACAATGAATCCTCTTGGAGGAGGCTTGATTCCCCAAAAGGCAGATTATTTTGACTTTATCAGAGGGAAAAATGATAAAACAGTGGTTGATGCTGCAATTAACTTTAATGCGTCACACGATGAAATAACAACTGTTTTGTGTGGAATGGGCAGCACAGAGGAGGTCATCCAAAATTGTAAAATTGGAGACAATCTTGTTATGCTGGAGTGGGAAAAGCTAAAGGAGATTGAAGGCAGGCTGTATAATTCAATGGATAAGCTCTGTACAGGCTGCCGTTACTGTGAGCATTGCCCGAAGAGGATATCTGTTTCAAAATATATGCTGTCATATAACAATCATATCCTTGGTGATACAAAAGCTGTGCTTAACAATGTGAAATGGCATTGGGGAATAAAGGTTGAAGATGTAAGAGAATGCATTGAATGCGGTCTTTGTGAAAAAAAGTGTACTCAGCACCTGCCAATTATAAGCAGGCTTAAAGAAATAAATATGTGGGAGGAAACTATTAAATAAAATTATATAATTTCGTCGAAATATAATATTTTCTATAGTGAAAAATATTGTATAATGATGTATAATATAGAAAAGAGTAACAAGCCAATATTATATTGGTTGCAAAAGACAATTACGGTCAAGCCATAGGGCGATAAATATAGGGTTATATTCTATCGTTTTTGAATAACGGCTTTTTGTGCAGCTTTAAGAGGTATTAAGTTTAGCTGAGTCAGGAGGACGCATATAAATGAAAAGAGTACTTATTGTGGATGATGCGGCAGTTATGAGATTGACAATCAGAACAATACTGGAGAAAAATGGTTTTGAAGTGGCCGGAGACGCTGATTGCGGAAAAGATGGCATAGCAAAATACAAGGAGCTGAGACCGGATATTGTTACCATGGATATAACGATGCCCGGTATATCAGGTATTGAGGCAGTAAAGGAGATTATAGATTTTGATCCTGATGCAAGAATAATTATGCTTTCTGCAATGGGACAGGAACAATTTATAATGGAGGCGGTTAAGGCAGGAGCAAAATCCTTTCTGGTAAAACCATTTAATGAAGAACACATGATTCAGACCTTTACAAAGGTTTTGTCTAAGTAATTTCTCAGCTTTTCAACATAAAAATCTATCGGTGCTCAAGCTTATCAATATTTCTTGAAAAATTCCAAAGGCCAGTTACGGCTGAAAGCCTTCGCACGATGAAGTATAGGACGATGCAAGCATCTTTTTAGCCTATAGTAATTGACTTCAGTTATCAAGGGCATCTGGTTATTTCAGCCATTGCACACATTCGTTAGTGATGGTTTATAGCCGGCTTGGGCAGCTGCTAAAAAGTATATATTATAAAGAGGATTAATGGCATATTAAGTCAGATAACGACTTGGTGTGCTGTTTTTTATTTTCAGCCTTGTTGCAGGAGATCAGCTGAAAAACCTAAGAAGAAGCTTAAGGGAATAATTGATAAAACCGTATCTACAAGTGCCGGTCTTTGATTGCATAGCCATTTATACATTGATAGACAAAATCCTTGGAGTTAGAATAATATTGATAAAAAAATAACAATGTCGCAAGACCTGTTATCCAATAAACTTTCTGAGAAGCTATTATCCTGTAAAGTTAGTTGGCAATTAAATATCAATTTGCATATGAACATCATGTACCACGTTTATATGATTGAATAATGCAAGGCTGGAATTATAAATATTTAAGGAGGCAGCAATAATGGAAGAATTAAAAGTTGATGTTGTTGATGGCATTTTGAATAAATATGATAATAACAAATCCTATCTGATTGCAATATTGCAGGAAATTCAAAATGAGTATAAATATCTTCCGGAGGATAAATTGAATTTTGTGGCTGAAAGGCTGGAAATTAATCTTTCAAAGATATTCAGTGTTGCAACATTTTATGAGAATTTCTCACTGGTTCCAAAGGGAAAATATATTATAAAGGTTTGCGATGGAACTGCCTGTCATGTCAGGAAATCAATACCTATATTAAATGCTCTTCGAAAGGATTTGGCTTTAAGTGAAAGTAAACACACTACAGACGACATGCTGTTTACGGTTGAGACGGTATCCTGTCTTGGTGCGTGTGGGCTTGCTCCTGTTATAACAATAAATGACAAGGTGTATTCAAAAATGACACCCGAGTCGGCAATTGAAATTATTAAGACTTTAAGGAGTGAAGAATAATGATTATAAATAATTTAGAGGAGCTGCAAGCCTTTTCAGAAAAATCAAAGCAGGCCTTGAACAGGCAAAGGAAGAAGGTTCTGGTTTGTGCCGGCACAGGGTGTGTGGCGGGAGGCTCACTGGAGATTTATGACAGACTGGGTCAGCTGATAAAAGAAAGAGGCCTGTTGGCAGACTTAGAGCTTGAGCATGAAAAGGAAGGCATCGGAATAAAAAAAAGCGGCTGTCACGGCTTCTGTGAAATGGGCCCCCTTGTGAGGATTGAACCTGAAAATTATTTGTATTTAAAGGTTGGCATTGAGGACTGCGAAGATATTGTTGAAAAAACATTAATGAGGGATGAGCCTGTTGAAAGACTGATGTTCAGTGCAGATAATCATATATACAAGGCTCAGGAGGACATACCCTTCTATCACAAGCAGACCAGAATGGTTTTAAAAAACTGCGGAAGCATAAATGCAGAATCTTTCACCGAGTACGTTGCAAAGGGCGGTTATGAAGCACTCAGAAAGGCCTTGCTTGAGATGGAGCCAATGGAGGTATGTCAGTCTATTATAGACTCGAATCTTCGCGGAAGAGGCGGCGGAGGATATCCGGCAGGAAGAAAATGGTCACAGGTGCTCAAGCAAAACAGTGAAGTGAAATATGTGGTTTGTAACGGAGATGAGGGAGATCCGGGTGCTTTTATGGACAGAAGCATTATGGAGGGAGATCCTCACGGAATAATTGAAGGAATGATTATAGCCGGTTATGCTACAAAGAGTACAGCCGGATATATATACGTAAGAGCGGAATATCCTCTTGCAGTAGAAAGACTCAGAATTGCAATAGGAAGTGCAAGAAAACATGGAATACTCGGCAAGAATATACTAAATTCGGGATTTTCCTTTGATATAAATATAAACAAGGGTGCGGGTGCGTTTGTATGCGGAGAAGGAAGTGCTTTAACTGCATCAATCGAAGGTGAAAGAGGCATGCCGAGGGTGAAACCCCCCAGAACAGTAGAGCAGGGCTTATGGGCAAAGCCTACGGTACTGAACAACGTTGAAACCTTTGCCAATGTGCCTCTTATTATAAAAAACGGCAGCGACTGGTATAAAGGCTTCGGAACTGAAAACAGTCCGGGTACAAAGGCTTTTGCAATAACCGGCAATGTTAATAATACGGGACTTATTGAGGTTCCTATGGGAACAGCGCTCAAAGAAGTAATATTTGACATTGGAGGAGGAATTAAAAACGGTAAAAAATTCAAGGCAGTTCAAATAGGCGGGCCTTCAGGCGGCTGCTTGACAGAAGAGCATCTGGATTTGCCTCTGGATTTTGATTCTCTTAAAAAGGTAGGAGCAATGATTGGCTCAGGCGGATTGGTTGTAATGGATGAGGATACCTGTATGGTAGAGGTGGCAAGATTCTTCATGAACTTTACGCAGAATGAGTCATGCGGCAAATGTGTTCCCTGCAGAGAAGGGACAAAGAGAATGCTTGAGATATTAGAAAATATAGTAAACGGAAAGGGTACACTTGAGGATCTGGATTTGCTCGAAGAGCTTTCTGATACCATCAGTAACACGGCATTATGCGGTTTGGGGAAATCTGCAGCCAGTCCGGTAGTCAGTACTCTGAAATATTTCAGAAATGAATATATTGAGCATGTAGTGGATAAAAAGTGCAGTACTCATACCTGTAAAGCCTTGGCTTCAATTGTGATTGAAAGTGAGAAGTGCAAGGGCTGCAGCAAGTGCTCAAGAGTATGTCCGGTTAATGCTATTTCCGGCAAGATTAAAGAGCCATTCGTGATAAATAAATCAAAATGCATTAAGTGCGGTGCCTGTCTGGAAGCATGTCCATTTAATGCGATTAGGGAGGTCTGATAATATGGGACACATGATAATTGACGGGCAACGGATAGAATTCGGCGATGAAAAAAATATTCTGGCTGTAATAAGAAAAGCCGGGATAGAGCTTCCCACCTTCTGCTATCATTCTGAGCTGAGTGTTTATGGCGCTTGCAGAATGTGTATGATTGAGGATAAATGGGGGAGTACAATGACCTCCTGTTCTACTCCGCCGAAAGACGGTATGGAAATCAAAACTAATACTGAAAAATTGAAGAAATATAGAAAAATGATAATTGAGCTGCTTTTGGCAAATCATGACCGGGATTGCACCACCTGTGAAAAAAGCGGAAGATGTAAGCTTCAGGAAATCGCATTAAAAGTAGGAGTCCGTAAGATAAGATTCGGACAAGGGAAAAAGGTAATGCCTGTTGATGACTTGGGACCTTCAATTGTCAGGAATCCGAACAAATGTATTCTGTGCGGAGACTGTGTAAGGGCATGTCAGGAAATACAGGGAGTTGGAGTTCTTGACTTTGCATACAGAGGTTCGGATCTTCAGGTTACAACAGCCTTTAACAAGGCTCTCCATGCGGTGGATTGCGTAAATTGCGGACAGTGCAGAGTAGTGTGCCCGACCGGGGCATTGATGATAAAAAAGGAAATAGACAGGGCCTATGAAGCTCTGCAGAACAAAAATATGCGTGTAATTGCTCAGATTGCTCCGGCAGTCAGGGTGGCAATAGGTGAAGAATTTGGATTGGAGCCGGGTGCCATATCCATGGGCAAAATTGTTGCGGCACTTAGAAAGTTAGGCTTTGATAATATATTTGACACAGCCGTCGGCGCAGATTTAACTGTAATTGAGGAAGCCGAAGAGCTTATGGACAGAATACAGAAGAAGCAGAACACAATGCCTTTATTCAGCTCCTGCTGTCCTGCCTGGTTTAAATATGCGGAACAAAAGCATCCGGAGCTGATGGAGAATGTATCAAGCTGCCGTTCACCGCAGCAGATGTTCGGAGCTGTTATCAAGGAGCAATTTAAGAGACAGCAAAAGGATGACAGGCAGAATGTGGTGGTTGCAATTATGCCTTGTACGGCAAAAAAGCATGAGGCTGCGCGGCCGGAAAATTCAAGAAACGGCATAAGGGATGTTGATATTGTAATAACAACGCAGGAGCTTGCTATAATGATTCAGGAAAACGGAATAATATTTAATGAGCTTGAGGAAGAGGCCTTAGACATGCCTTTTGGATTTACCAGCGGTGCCGGAGTCATATTCGGTGTAAGCGGCGGAGTATCCGAAGCGGTGTTGAGGTATTATTACAAAGAAAGAACCGCATCGACTCTTAAGGGCATTTCATACTCGGGAATAAGAGGAATGGAGGGTGTAAAGGAGGCTACCGTTGAAATAGACGGCAGGCAGGTCAGAATTGGAGTCGTGCATGGTCTTAAAAATGCTGAAAGTCTGATTAAAAAAATTGTAAACGGTCAGGAAAGGTTTGACTTTGTTGAAGTAATGGCATGTCCGGGCGGATGCATCGGCGGAGCAGGCCAGCCTATTCCGCAGAATAGTGATGTCAGAAGGAAGAGGGCAAAGGGAATATACAAGGCAGATAATGAATCACCTATAAAGAGATCAGAGGATAATCCTGCGGTAACTAATTTGTACGAGGGAATATTGCAGAGCAAAAGAGAAATTCTTCATAGGCATGAAAATCATCAGAATTAGTAATTAACTTAGCTTTCCCACATAAAAGGTCTGCCAATGGTCAAAATTTATCAGCGGTTTGCTTCAAAATACTTGCATGAGTTAGCAAGGGCTTATCTCAAGGGTTCAGCCGTCGCACACCTTCAATATACATGGCTTATAGTGCGCTGAAATTGATGTTGTGCCTTTTTCGGGCGAAAACACCTTGATTTGCCAGCTAATTCATGCAATTATTGTTGATAAAAATCGGGTATCATAAAGTCAATTACTGTTGAAGCTTTAGCGAGACAGAATATAGGACAATAGTAATTGACTAAAGTCAATTACGGTTCAAGCCTTCGCGCTTTCGCGACGATATATCGTCTTTTCAGGCAAATTAAGCTTTTAAGCTGATTTTGAATACAGTTTGTGTTTGAATTTGTTTTAACTTTAGGAGGCTTTAGCCGATAGTAATTGACTTGCTTATTAAGAGTTTTCATTTTTTTACAAGTTATCAATGCTTGACAAATAATTAACAAGGGTTTAAAATTATATTGTTAGATAATTAACAAACTAATTGGCTGGTGGTGTAATTATGCTAAATATATATGTATGTGTAGGAAGTTCCTGCCATCTTAAAGGATCTTATCAGATTATTACATGTTTTCAGAAGCTCATAAAGGATAACCATTTGGACAACAAGGTTGAATTGAAAGCTTCTTTTTGCATGGGCCATTGCACGACAGGGGTATGCGTAAAAATAGGAGAAGACTTTTACGGAGAGGTAGCCATTGTAAATGCAGAAAGCTTTTTTAAGGAAAAGGTTCTGAAAAATCTTCAGTAATTGACTGGGAAACAAACACTATTTGGCTTGTGGGGGCGACTTAATGAGTATTATTCAATTCAAAGAAGCAAATTGCAAAAACTGTTATAAGTGCATACGCAGCTGTCCGGTTAATGCTATTGCATTTAAAAATGACCAGGCGGAAATCATTCATGATGAGTGTATTATGTGCGGTCGCTGTTTGTCGGTTTGCCCGCAGAATGCTAAGAGTGTAAACAGTGATATAGATAAGGTAAGGAAGTTTATCGGCAAAAAGGAAAAGGTTTATGTCAGCTTGGCGCCTTCCTTTATTTCAGCATTTGATCATGATGAACGCTGGCTGTATTGTGCTCTTAAAAAATTAGGCTTTACTCACATTGAAGGTACTGCAAACGGAGCATATCAAGTATCAAGACAATATGAAAGGCTTCTGCATAAGAAGGAAATGAAGAATATTATCACCAGCTGCTGCCCGTCAATAATATTTTTAATTGAAAAATATTATCCTCAGCTTATGAACCAGCTGGCACCGGTAGTGTCCCCTATGATAGCACATGCAAAAATGATGAGGGAGACTTATGGAAGCAGAATCAGAGTTGTTTTTATCGGGCCGTGCATATCGAAAAAGGATGAATGCAATGATTTACAAAATGAGAATCAGATTGATGCTGTTCTCACCTTTGAAGATTTAGACAATTGGTTTGAAGAGGAAGGCTTTTATCAGTCGGATGAAGTGCAGGAGGAGATATCGAATTTTGATAACATAGCAAGAATTTATCCGGTACCCGGCGGTATTTTAAAGACAATAGGCAGAAATTATAAAAAAAATTACAAAACAATCAGTGTTGACGGAATCGAGAGATGCAAGGAGATACTTGATTCAATGGTTGATGGAGACATAAGCAATTACTTTATAGAAATGAGCAGTTGTACAGGAGGATGTATTGCAGGGCCTTGCATTAAAAACATCAAGGGAGGGTTTCTGACCTCAAGAGAACGATTGCTGGAGTATGCAAAAAGAGCAGCCTTAAATTCAGGCAGCAGTTCAGTAAAAAGTATAATGTCAGCAACAAAATTAGATTTTTCCAAAAGGTTTGTAGATAAATCTAAGAAAATAGAAATGCCTTCGGAAGATGTGATTCAAGGGATATTGAACAGTATCGGCAAATTCAGCAGGGATAAGGAACTGAATTGCGGAGCCTGCGGCTATCATTCCTGCAGGGAAAAGGCTCTTGCCGTTTATCTGGGAAAGGCACAGGTACACATGTGCTTGCCTTATATGAGGGAAAGAGCGGAATCAATTTCCAATATAATTATTAATAATACACCAAATGCTATATTTGCACTGGATAAAAATTTAAATATCCAAGAAGCAAATACAACTGCACAAAAGATGTTTAACAAAAGCAACCAGTATTTTGAAGGCAGAAATATAGTGGAGATACTTACCTGCGATAAATTTGAGCAGGTTTTGGAAAGCGGAGAAAATATTTACGATGAGAAATACACCTATGATGACTACAGTATGGTTGTAAAACAGTCAATAATCAACGTAAGCAAGCATAATACAGTTATTGTTATTATTAACGATATTACTGAAGAGGAAGCCCAGAGACAGAGAACCCTTGAAAGCCGTTCTCAGAATATTGACATAACCCAAAAGGTAATAGAGAAGCAAATGAGAGTTGCACAGGAGATAGCCAGCCTGCTTGGAGAAACAACAGCAGAGACTAAGGTAGCGCTGACTAAACTGAAAAATTCTATTATGTCGGAGATAGGTGATATGAAATGAGTCTTTATATTGATGTAAACTATGAGAGCATAAATAAATATAAGGAAGAGTTATGCGGGGACAAGGTGGAAATCATCAGAAGCTCCGATTCAGTTGTGGTTGTATTGGCAGACGGTTTGGGAAGCGGGGTGAAGGCAAATATTCTGGCTACTTTGACATCAAAGATTATAGGTACAATAATGTCAAACGGCCTCGATATCGATGAAGCGGTAAATACCATCGCAAGCACCTTGCCTGTATGCAAGGAGAGAAAGTTAGCATATTCAACCTTTTCGATAGTTCAGATATTCAATGATGGTCAGGGGTATTTGGTGGAGTTTGACAATCCGTCTGTTATAAGGCTCCGAAAAGGAAAGCCGTTGGACATAAGCACCGAAAGCCGTGTTATCAGCGGAAAGCTTATACATGAGTCAAGATTTACGGTCTTTCCGGAGGATTTGTTTGTTATGATAAGTGACGGTGTTATTCACGCGGGAATCGGGAAAACACTGAATTTAGGCTGGCAGTGGAATAATGTTTGTGAATATCTTCAGAAGACGTATAAAAAGGATTTGTCCTCGAAGGCTGTAGCAAAGCTTCTTGTTTCAGCCTGTGACAGCCTATATTCCAATGAACCGGGAGATGATACCACTGTTGTGGCGCTTAAGGCAAAAAAACCGGATAAGCTGTCATTAATGATAGGACCTCCGATTGATTCCGCGAGGGATGCTGAAATTGTAAACAGATTCATCGGCAGAGAGGGAAAAAAGGTTGTATGCGGCGGAACAACCTCTCAAATAGTTTCAAGGGTTCTGGACAGGGAGATAAAGACATCAATCGAATATTTCAATCCTTCAGTGCCGCCGACAGCTGAAATAGAAGGCATAAACCTTACCACGGAGGGTGTCCTGACTCTAAGGAATACATTGGAATTGCTGAAAACCTGTACATCACCGGAAAGTACAATGAGTGACTTTTTGAAATTAAATAAAAAGGATGGAGCATCAAAATTGGCTAAGGTCCTTTTGGAAGAGAGCACGAGTATATATTTTTTTGTTGGGCAGGCAATGAATCCTGCACATCAGAATCCGGAGTTTCCGCTCAATATGGGCTTGAAATTTAAGCTGGTGGAGGAAATAGCGGCGCTGCTCAGGCAATCAGGAAAGCATATAAGTATTGAATACTGCTAGCAATATAAATTCGCTTATGGAGGAATGTATTTTGGGACTGAGAACTATACATCTGAAACTTCATAATCCAAGCACTGTTAAAAGAGATATTATAAATGCTGCATTTATAAATTATAATAATGCCTTTAATTATTTACTTAAAAATGCATATGAAAATATAGCTTCAATTGAACGTGATTACCAATCACCGAGAGGAACTTACAGCTCACTTACTCTTTCAAAGTGGATTGACAGAGGGCTTTCGGATGATATAAATAAATTTGATATTCAGCCCTTTAAGGATTCTCTTAAGCTTGATATAGGCATGGTTCTGGCAAGTTATTTTGTTCAGAAAAAAACTAATCCGAATATGCCGTTTCCAAGCTTTAAAGCAGACGATGCCGCCGGGCAGCTTAAATTTAGGCCAATTTATTTTTGCAGATATGATGTTAAGAGATGCTTTTGCTTCTTGTATGATGCTGCTAATAATAAGTATTTTGCTAAAATTTTTCTTATGAATAGTAAAAATGCAAAGGTACGTTTCAATAATACATTTAACAGAGAGCTGCAATATATTTCAAAAAAACAGCCTGAGGTTAAAGGCCTGAAAAAGGAGACCTTTATTATTGTGCCCTTATCATTTGGAAAGTGGCAGGAAGGTATGCTCAGACAAGCGGTTGACAAGCCTGAGATATTAAGAACCTCACGATTGATAATGAAGGGAAATGAATATTTTATCAGCCTTAGCATTGATTTGCCGGAGGATGAGAAAATAAAACCGGCTACTTATCTTGGAATAAGCAGAGGAATTAAGAATGCCTTAAATTATACTGTCGCCGATATGGACGGAGAAATAATCGACAGCGGGGCAATCGGATTGGAAGAGCTTTCGCTGTCAAAGGATTTGAAAACCAATAATTGTATATTGGCAAATAAGATTGCAGAAATTGCTATTAATAATAAATCAGTTGTTGTACTGCAAAATCTTGTTGAAAAAGGGGATAAGCTAAGCTGGAATGAGGACGGAATAAATTACAAGCCGATATTTGGCTGCAAGAGGTATAATGACCTTGTCAGAATATTGGAATACAAAATACCTCAGAGAGGCCTGCCGGCTCCTGTAAAGGTCAGCTCTGTGGATATATTCAGCAGGTGCAGGCTATGCGGAAGCAATACGAAGAAAAACAGATTTTCAAAGAACATGTTCATTTGTACAACCTGCGGAGCAAGCTATGATATTGACGGCTTGGGAAGCTCAAACCTTGCTGTGAAATTGATAAAATATCAGAGAACCCCTCTGAAAATAAAGGCCAGAAAAACAGAGAAGGGAATGCTGCTGCAAAACGAACTTATCGGTCTTAATTTAATTGTACCTTTTAATGAGAATCCGTTTGATAAATTAATGGCAGAAGTTAAAAGAATATCGGAAGGTGTCTGCTATGATGCTGACAAGGCTGATTCAAAGGATGTAAGCAGCATTAACGGCTTGAATTCTATTTATACTGCAAATACTATGATAAACAAGCTGGTAAAGCATAATTTCACAAATATTGAAATTATTTAAATATTTTGTGCTTTTGCTACCGCACATTGTCTACAGAGTAGGCTTATACAATATTGTATAAAGAAGTGTAGCTATCTATCTAATAAGGCTGTTTCGGGTTTCCGGAACTGCCTTATTTTAATGCTGCCGCAAATGCTTTCAGGCTGTAAGAGTATTCCTTATTTACTTATATTATTCAGCTAAAATAGTAAAAAAGACATAATTTTTTATAACAGCATCATTGACTAATGGGGATTTTTTTGTTAAACTTTTATTAAGTAAAGGGGAGTAGCTTAGAAGCGATAAAGTCAACAATCGGTATAAAATGCCTGGCTTTATTCTCCATTGTGGAAAGCAAGACCTTGAATGATATAGTTATATTCATTCATGGTCTTTTTGTTTGGTATAGGTGGTGCTTGATATTAATTTTTTAGGAGGCAGGCAATGATGTCAGCGAAGAGGGCAGTAAAGTTTGTGTTGATGTGGATGGGATTGGCCATATTGTTCAATCTGGGAATTTTGTATTTTGAAGGGTCGGGAAAAGCATTACAGTTCCTTGGAGGCTATATTATTGAATTGAGTCTCAGTGTGGACAATTTATTTGTATTTCTGATGATTTTCACAAGCTTTGGGGTAAAGAAGGAATATCAGCGAAGGACTTTGAACTATGGTATATATGGTGCCATAGTGCTAAGGGCCTTATTTATTCTGCTGGGAATAAAAGTTGTAAACAGTATCCATTGGATATTGTATATATTTGGATTGATTTTGATTTTCAGTGGATTTAAAATGATGTTCGGGCATGATGACAATAAGGACTATACGGATAGTAAGGTCTTGAAGGTAATGAAAAAGTTTATTCCTGTTACAGACATAATGCATGAGGAAAAGTTTTTTGTAAGGCAGAATGCTAAACTTTATGCCACACCGCTTTTTGCAATTTTGATAATTATTGAATCATCTGATATTTTATTTGCTATTGACTCAATACCTGCTGTTTTTTCCATATCCACAGATCCGTTTATAGTGTATACTTCAAATATTTTTGCTATTCTGGGGCTTAGAAGCTTATACTTTGTACTCAATGCCTTGCAGGAAAAATTCAGATATGTTAAAATCGGTGTTGCTTTAATATTGATGTTTACCGGGGTAAAGCTGGGGATTTTATTCTTCGATATAGAAATTCCTATTGTAATTTCACTTATTACTATATTTGCTTTATTGGCAGGAAGTATTATTGTTTCTCTTATAGTTACCGGAAAGGAAGATAAGAAAGAGGCAGAGGTTGAGCTTAAAAGGGTTGATCTTTAACTTTAAATTACAGATAAAATATATTAAAAATAAACTCATGAGCGGTACAGGCCATGAGTTTATTTTTATAAATCATAAACAGTGTCGGTTTGCCAACAGAGTTAACCGGTATATATGATTTTTTAGCAGCAATCGTCACGATGGTTTCCGCAGAAGCAGCAGAATAGAATAATAAGAATTATTATTACCCATATTGTATCACCATCGCATAAGTTGCTAAAGCAATCACCAAAACATCCACCTTTTTTTGACATTACTTTGACACTCCCTCCCAAAATTAAATAAATTCAACGAAGAATTTCCAAGTCAAGTACACATAATGAACTTTAATACTTGTTAGAAATTAGTAATTACTTGGCTAATAATATAATATTCATGATGATATTAATTGTTACAAATTAAAAAAATAATATTGGGGCAGTATATTAGCAATATTAATTAAACTTAATATAATGAATTAGGAGCATACTTCTGAGGTATTTAAATGAAATTATGCAAAAAAAAATCATCTCGCCATAAGAAAAATTGTGGTACGAAGCATTATGAAAAGATTGAGCTTGATGCCTACCTGCAGGATAATATACAAGGGATAAACTTTAATAATTTTATAGGAAGAACTGTCACTATATACGTAAACTGCGGGGGACCGGCGGGCAGCGGATTTACGGGAGTATTAATGGGACTGAATTCTACATATGTAAGTTTGCTTGTTTTGCCGTCTACACCGCCGTCCTGTTCCTTGAGCAGTGAATGTTCTGCAGCAAGGGAGAATACTCTTATCTGCTCGTCATGCCCTTTTAATGATAATGCTGCATTGGGAGCAGTGGCAGAAATTGCAGTATCCTGTATAGTGGCATTTTGCCATAACAATTAGTTGTATCATAAACTGTGATTTGTGTTACAATTACATAGGGAAATTTTTTGGAGAGCAAATGGGTATTCTGTTTGAAACAGCTTGATTATTAAGAGGCTCCAAAAAGCTCCGGGGTATAAATCACCGGAATTAATATTTATAATACATAGCGGAAGTTAAGAATCAGGATTTATATTAATTACATATTTGCAAGCCTGTAAATCTATTACAAAAAGAGGATATAATATGAATTACGCACGACAAATTACTTTCCCTGATAATGTGAATTATATAATAATGAAGCTGAATTCATACGGCTTTGATGCCTTTGCAGTGGGAGGCTGTGTCAGAGACAGCATTCTGGGCAGGATTCCAAACGATTGGGATATTACGACAAATGCTCTTCCGGAGGATATTAAAAATATATTTGAAAGAACATATGATACCGGTATAAAGCATGGGACTGTGAGTGTCGGCATTGAAGATGCGCATATAGAGGTTACAACATATCGCATAGATGGAGAGTACTCTGACAACAGAAGACCTGACAGCGTAAGGTTTACCTCCAGCCTCAGAGAGGATTTGGCAAGGCGGGACTTTACGGTAAATTCAATAGCCTACCATCCTGAAAAAGGCATAATTGATTTTTTTGAAGGGCTGAAGGATTTGGAGAATTGTAGGATAAGAGCTGTCGGAGATGCAAGCCTCCGCTTTAGGGAGGATGCTTTAAGAATGCTTAGGGCCGTCCGCTTCAGTGCGCAGCTGGGATTTGGCATTGAAAAGTCTACTTACGCTTCCATTAAGGGAAACGCCGGTTTGATTGTGAATATAAGCAATGAGAGGATAAGAGATGAGCTTAACAAGATTCTGGTTTCTCAAAATCCAATGCATTTTGACTGCTTATATCACACAGGGCTTTTAAAATATATAATGCCGGAGTTTATGATATGCTATGAGACAGGGCAGAATAACCCTTACCATGTATATAATGTTGCTTCACACATTTTACATACTGTAAAATATGTGAAGAATACCAGTATTCTCAGATGGACAATGCTTCTTCATGATATAGGAAAGCCTGCACAGAAGACAACGGATGATAATGGAATAGATCATTTCTACGGACATCAGAAGGCTTCGGCGGATATCGCAGGTAATATCCTGAACAGGCTTAGATTTGACAAGGATTCAATAAAGAAAATTGTAAGGCTTATTGTTTATCATGATACTGATATATCTGATAATGAAAAAGCAATAAGGAAATTAATAGGTAAGGTGGGTGAAGCTTCATTTCTTGATTTGACAGAAGTTCAAAGAGCTGATGCAATGGGCCAGAATAGAGAGTATCTTGAAAAAAGGCTGCTGCAATTAGAAAATATTGTAAATATATATAATAAAATAATGGGCGACAAGCATTGCCTGAGCAAAAAGGACATGGCTGTTAACGGACATGACCTGATGGCTATAGGTATGGAGCCGGGCAAAGAGTTAAATAATATGCTTAACTATTTACTGGATTGTGTTCTGGACAGTCCGGAGCTCAATAATAAGCAAAAGTTAACTGAAATAGCAAAGAATAAAATGGGATAAGGAGTTGGACAAGTTGACAGGCCTTGGTACGATAGTAAATACAGGAGCAGTAATTGCAGGAGGTGCGGCAGGATATTTTCTGAAAAAGGGAATTCCTGAAAAATACAAGCAGACAGTTATGCAGGGAATTGGACTTTCTGTATTGTTCATAGGAATTTCAGGTACTATTAAAGAAATGGTTACGGTAGTTAATGGTAACAAGTTGGACAGGCAGTTTATTATGCTGATGATTTTCAGCCTTGTTACAGGTGGTATAATAGGTGAATTTCTAAGAATTGAAAAGCGGCTGGAGAATATAGGAGATTGGATTCAAAGCAAGATTCCCGCAAAGGGAGGCTCTTTTTCTGAGGGCTTTGTATCTGCAAGCCTTCTGTTTTGCGTGGGAGCTATGGCTGTAGTAGGTGCATTGGAAGATGGTCTTACCGGAAGTACCTCTACTTTGTTTGCAAAATCGATACTTGACGGTGTAACGGCAGTCATTTTCGGAGCTACCTTGGGAATAGGAGTGGCCTTTTCCTCGGTATCAATATTGGTGTACCAAGGCTGCATAACTATAATGGCAGGCTTCGTAAAACCGTGGCTAACGGATACTGTGGTCTCCCAGATGTCCTTGATAGGAGGTATATTGATTTTTGCTATTGGCTTAAATCTTCTTGAGATAAAAAAAATCAAAATAGGAAATCTTCTGCCAGCCGTCTTCATTCCTATAATATATTACATATTTAAAAATTTATTTGGCTTCTGAATGCTGCTTCGACAAGGAGAGAGGCATTGGACTGCGGGTTTTTCGGGATGGATTATGCCGTATAATCCATCCTAAAATAATTTGGCTTTAATCAACTGGTTGCGGATTTTGGGACCTAAATATGCGGCAATAAGAATTTTAATAAGGTCTCCGGGGATAAAAGGGAATACACCTGCGGCAAATGCGGCGCCAATTGACATATCAGCCTGATAGGACAGCCATACTGTTCCGAAGAGATAGCATATGGAGGCGCCAAATACCATACCTATAATGCATAAATACCTTTTAGCAATAAATTTATCTATAAAAGCTCCCGCAATCAAGGCCATAAATATAAAGCCCACCAGATATCCTCCCGTAGGGCCCAAAAGCTTGGCCGGACCGCCGGTGAAGCCGGAAAAAACCGGAACTCCTGCAAAGCCTGTTAACATATATATTATGTAGCTTACTGTTCCCTTTTTCATACCCAGTGCATAAAGGACAAAATATATTGCCAGATTGGTAAGTGAAATGGGAACTACACCTACAGGTAACGAGAGAGGCCCCAAGAGGCAGATTACTGCGGACATGATTCCTATAAATGCCATTTTAAAAATCTTAGACTTTTTTTCCATTGTTTTTCTCCAATTCAATGATTTATTATAATTATTTAACGGTTTCAAGTATATAGGAGAAGAACAATATTGTCAACTTGATTTGATATTAAGGTTGACAATTACCGAAAGCTGATTATATGCAAAATATCTTGAAGGGTGCTTTTCATTAAAAGCATAATTTAACTGAACTCAGTGATTTGAAGGCTTAGAGGACGGAAATTGAAAATTTAAAATTAAAAAATGTGTTGACAAAACCTTAAGCGATATGTATAATAACATTTGCGTGAAGGTCATGCGGGTTTAACTCAGTGGTAGAGTGTCACCTTGCCAAGGTGAAAGTCGAGAGTTCGAATCTCTTAACCCGCTCCATTATATTTTAATAAGTTTATTTTCCGGAGTGTGCGGGTGTAGTTCAATGGTAGAACATCAGCCTTCCAAGCTGATTGCGAGGGTTCGATTCCCTCTACCCGCTCCAATAAAAAAGGAACTATTCTGAAGAGGATAGTTCCTTTTTGTTGATAATAATAAGACATACAGCTTGTAATTGCTGATTTATCTGGCGTAGAAGGATAAAGCACTTTAAAATTATCGAATACTGTGTTTCCTTTTTACTACAGGTATTATATAATACAAGAGTATATATTGAAGGAATTGAGGTGCTTTCTGGTGTTTTCTGTAACCATAAAAGAAATAATGCAGGAGTTTCAGTTAGAAGAGCTGACAGGATGCAAAAATTATGAGGAGGTAGAAATATCTTCAGCGGATGTCAACAGGCCGGGATTGCAGCTGGCAGGATATATGGAGTATTTTGGAACAGACAGAATGCAGATTATCGGTAAGGGTGAAACGGCATATTTAATGCAGCTGAGAGAGAGTGAAAGATACAGAAGGCTGGATAGCTTCTTTAAATGCGGATTCCCCTGTATGGTTGTTGCAAGAGGACTCGGTGTTTTCCCGGAAATGATTGAGGTAGGGAAAAAGTACAATATACCGGTACTCAGGACAGATGATATTACCTCCAGATTTATGAGCGGTGTAATCAGGTATCTCAACGTGCAGCTGGCTCCCAGAACAAGTATGCATGGTGTGCTTGTAGAGGTTTACGGGGAAGGTATTCTTATACTTGGTGAGAGTGGTGTCGGCAAGAGTGAGATTGCTCTTGAGCTGGTAAAAAGAGGACATCGTCTTGTAGCCGATGATAATGTCGAGATAAGGAAGGTATCAGATAAGTCGCTGGTAGGTACAGCTCCTGATATAATAAGGCATTTCATTGAAATCAGAGGAATTGGTATATTAGATGTAAAAAATTTATATGGTGTGGGTTCTGTCAAGATGACAGAGAATATAAATCTTGTTATTAAGCTGGAGCACTGGAATGACAAAAAGGTTTACGACAGGCTGGGGCTTGAGGATGAATATACAGAGGTATTGGGATTGACCGTTCCATGCCTGACTATTCCTGTCAGCCCGGGAAGAAATCTGGCTATCATTGTTGAAGTGGCGGCAATGAACAACAGACAGAAAAAAATGGGTTATAATGCGGCACAGGCATTGAGTGAAAGAGTTCTGGGCAATATTAACAAGAATACTGAATTTAAAGAAACGAGAAATATCTGAAGGATAAGAAAGGACTAAAGGGAGGCAGATAGTGAGGATAGTAGCAGATACGCATACTCATACTATTTCAAGCGGGCATGCATACAGTACAATTCAAGAGAATGCAAAAGAAGCATTTGCAAATGGAATACAAATGATTAATATGTCCGACCACGGTCCGGCTATGTCGGGTGCTCCATTTCGATATCACTTTGGCAATCTGGAGATAATTCCTGATTCTCTATACGGTGTCAGAGTTTTAAAGGGCGTCGAACTGAATATTATGAATTACAGCGGAAAGGTAGATTTGGATGGCTACTATTTAGAAAAATTGGATTTAGTTCTGGCAAGCTATCATGATATTTGTATAAAGCCTGCAGCTATAGAAGAACATACGGCAGGAGCAATACACATTATATCTGATCCGTATATAGATGTGTTCGCGCATCCGGGTAATCCCCAGTTCCAGATAGACATAGAAAAGGTGGTTAAAGCTGCAAGAGATTATAATAAGATTATTGAAATAAACAATCAGTCAGTTGTTGTAAGAAGGGGCAGTGAAAAAAATTGCCTTCAAATAGCCAGAATGTGCAAGAAATATGGAGTTAGAGTTACAACAGGAAGTGATGCGCATATAAGCTTCGGCATAGGTAGGTTTGATTTTGTTGCTAAACTGCTGGAAGAGGCTGAAATGCCGGAGGAATTGGTAATTACCACTTCTTTGGGGAAAATGGAGGATTATCTGATTGAGCGGAGGAAAAGAATTGGGAAGCCGGCTGGCCGTAAGTACTAAAAACATATTAAGGCTGATATACTAATATTGACGGTTTGAGGCTGAAGCCCCCTAAGGTGGCTTAAAAGCTTAATTCGTTGTGAAGGCTTGATCCGGAATTGACTTTAGTCAATTCCTGCCGGCTGGTTAATGCAGCTTTGGGATTTTGAAGCAATTGGTTTTGAAGGGAGGAGTGCAGAGGAGTGAAAGAGGGAGAGCATATAAAAAAGCTTATTTCAATTTTAGGAGAGGGAAGAGTTTTAATTGATGAGCCTATGAGCAGCCATACTTCGTTTAAGATAGGCGGACCGGCGGATGTTATGGTTGTACCTGACAGCAGCTTTAAAATTGCTGAGACAGTAAGATACTTTATCAGCTCAAAGATTCCTTATATGGTAATGGGTAACGGAACTAATCTTTTGGTATCAGATAAAGGCATTCGAGGAGCGGTTATTAAAATATATAATAATATGAACAGCTATACCGTCAACGGTGAATTTATGGAGGCTGAGGCCGGAATGCTGATTTCTTCGGCTGCAAAAATTGCACTTCAAAATTCATTTTCAGGCTTGGAATTTGCAGAAGGTATCCCCGGAACAATCGGAGGAGCCGTAACAATGAATGCGGGAGCTTATACCGGTGAAATGGCTATGATAGTTGAAAAAACAGAGTTTATTGATGCAAATGGCAATATAATTACCGTAAAGGGTGCGGAACATGCTTTTGGCTATAGAACAAGCAGCATACAGAAAACAAAAGGGATTATTTTAAAAACAAGCTTGAAGCTAAATTACGGTGACGGCAATAAAATAAAAGAGTTAATGGAGGACTTTAATTTCAGAAGAAAAGATAAGCAGCCTCTTGAGTGGCCAAGTGCCGGCAGTGTCTTTAAGCGGCCAAAGGGGCACTTTACAGGGAAGCTCATTGATGATTGCGGGCTCAGGGGATACAGTATCGGCGGTGCAAGGATTTCTGACAAGCACAGCGGTTTTATTATCAATACAGGAGAGGCTTCCTGTAAGGATGTGCTTGAATTAATCGGATTTATTCAAGGCGCTGTAAAAGACAAGTTCAATATCTGGCTTGAGCCTGAGCTCAGGATTATAGGAGATTTTGGCCAATAACTAAGCTTACGGCGTTCAAGCAGGAAATGATTCCTGAATATAAAAGCTTCAAACGTTTTAGAATAATATATGCAGCTGAACTATCGGCCGATTGAACCGGTTTTTAGCCGATGGTAATTGACGGATTAACCTTTCAGAAAATTAAGGATTATTACATGCGAAAGATTTGGAGGATACAAATGAGATTTGTAATAGTAACAGGCATGTCCGGTGCAGGGAAAAGTCTTGTAACAAATTATTTGGAGGATATAGGTTTTTTCTGTGTTGATAATTTACCGCCGGCATTGATTCCGAAGTTTGCCGAAATCAGTGCTCAAAGTGAAGGGAAGATGGAGAAGATAGCCTTGGTTATAGATATCAGAGGGGGAGAGCTTCTGCATGATCTTTTCCCTGCTCTCGAAGAGGTTAGAAAGTCGGGATTTTCTTATGAAATTCTGTTTTTGGAAGCTGAGGATGATGTCCTTGTAAAGAGGTATAAGGAAAGCAGAAGGCAGCATCCCTTATCCCAGGAGGGAAGGCTGCTGAAGGGAATAAGAGAGGAACGCAAGGCTCTTGAGACAATTAAGGCAAAGGCTAATTATATAATTGACACCTCATCTCTTGCCACCAGACAGCTTAAACAGGAGATAAACAACATTTTTCTCGAAGGAAAGACGTTTAAAGGGATAATAATCAATATTGTTTCCTTTGGCTTCAAATATGGAATTCCTACCGACTGTGATCTTGTATTTGATGTCAGATTTATTCCGAATCCTTACTACATTGCGCCTATGAAGCTGAAAACCGGTAAGGATGAAATGGTAAAGGAATTTGTACTTAATGCGCATGAAACGAAGGAGTTTTTGGAAAAGCTTGATGGAATGCTGGATTTTCTGATTCCCAATTATATCAAGGAAGGGAAATCGCAGCTGGATATTGGAATCGGTTGTACAGGCGGCAGGCACAGATCTGTTGCAATAGCTGATGAGATATTCCGGAAGCTGGAGGAAAAGAAGCATAGAGCCGTTATTGAACACAGGGATATAGAGAAAGATAGCAGAGGTGTTGGTAAATGAAGGCAACAAGCTGGAGAGTTCCGGGTGCTGACATAAAAAGATGGGTGCTGCTGATTGCGGCAGGACTTATACTGACCTGTTTAAGTGTGACATTTGCCGTAGACAATTACAGTAAGGGGATACAGTTCACGGTATGTATGACGGTTCTGGCATTGCTGGGTGCGGCCTCCGTATTGCTTGGAATCAAGGCACTGGTTGGTTCCTTATTATCGGCACTGAAATATACCAAAATTAATACCTTTAATCCGGAAGGGCTAAGCAGTCTTCTTAATGAAAAAAGAATACTGGTAAAGGGTCCTAAAATAGTTGCAATTGGGGGAGGAACAGGCCTTTCCACTATGCTCAGAGGGTTGAAGCAGTATTCATCAAATCTTACTGCATTGGTTACAGTAGCAGATGACGGCGGAGGTTCAGGCGTGCTGAGAGAGGATCTTGGAATGCTTCCGCCGGGTGATATCAGAAATTGTATTCTCGCCTTGGCTAATACTGAGCCGATAATGCAGCAGCTTCTTCAGTACAGATTTCACGATGGGATGCTGAAGGGTCAAAGCTTTGGAAATTTATTTCTTGCAGCTATGGATGGTATTTCTGACAGCTTTGAAGAGGCTGTAAAAAAAATGAGTGATGTCTTGGCAGTGACAGGAACAGTTTTGCCGATTACTCTTGATGATGTCAGATTGTGCGCTGAAACAGACAGCGGGAAAACAATACTTGGTGAGTTTAACATAGGACACAGAGATTCCTTTGATACATCAAACATAGAAAGGGTATATTTTAACCAGCAGAATGTAAAACCGCTGAATGAAGCTATAGAAGCCATAATGGAGGCGGATATAGTAGTATTGGGGCCGGGAAGCCTGTATACAAGCATTATTCCAAATCTGTTAGTTGACGGTGTTTGTGAGGCGCTTCAAAAAACAAAGGCAATAATTGTTTATGTGTGCAATGTTATGACACAGCCTTGCGAGACTCAAGGCTATACCCTCAGTGACCACATAAAGGCAATTGAAATACATACCAGAAAAGGGATAATAGATTTTTGTATTGTAAATACGGCATCTATACCGGAAGAACTCAAGGAAAGATATCTTCTGGATGGGGCGGAGCTTGTAGAGGTTGACAGCGATATAGTTGAAAAAATGGGGATTGAGCTTATAACAGGTGATTTTAAAGCAATTAACAATAACCTGATAAGACATGATTCAAATAAGCTTGCCAAGAAATTGATTGAATTGGTTTCAGAGCTTGTTCTGGCTCGTGATAAGGATAGAATGCTTGACTATTACTATGCGAGAGAAAGACTGAATACACAAATTAAATAGGTACTCCAGCCATATGACGCGGATACTTGAAAAATCAGACAGGAGTGTATGTATATGGAGTTTGGGAAAAGCTACTGGTATAGCTATGAGCAGGGAAGCAGCAGAGAATGGATTATAACAAACGGAATAGGCGGGTATGCTTCAGGGTCATTGATCTGTTCAAACAGCAGGCGGTACCATGGCTTGCTTATTGCTGCCTTAAAGCCGCCGACAAGCAGACATCTGCTTCTGGCAAATCTTTTGGAGGATTTGGTTTTAGAGGACGGAACACATGTGACACTCAGTTCTTTCAAATCATCGGACGGCTACATCAATCAAGGCTTTAATAATCTTCAGAGAGTAAGCTATGATTATTTCCCTCAGTTTGTTTACAGCTATGAGGATATATTCATAAAAAAGAAAATAGCAATGAAGACTGGTGAAAATACCACTGTTGTGCAATATGAGATTAGAAACGGCTCAAGGGCTGCTTCTTTTAAGCTTTCGCCTCTTGTTAACTACAGAGACCATCATCACCAGAGCAAAGGCTGCTACTTAAATTTCAATATGTCAATAAATGAAAATGAAATCGGCTTATCACCAAAGGTTTCTGACGTCATGCTGAAATTAAGTACAAGCACAGGAAAATTTATAAGTTTTGACAGCTGCTATTTTTACAATATGCTGTATGCACTTGAGCAGGAGCGAGGACTTGATAGCTTCGAGGATCATTTCATGCCTGGATATTTTATTATGGAATTAAAGCCCTTTGAGTGTAAAACCATTTCATTTGCGGCCACAACTGAAAACTATGGCAGCGGTGCAATTAATGCGGGGGATGTAATTCGTGAAGAGGAAAGGCGCCTTTCGGAGCTGCTGGATAAAAAGAAATATAAAAACAGGCTGTGCAGAAGACTTGTTCTGGCGGCAGATAACTTTATCGTATACAGAAAGTCCACAGATTCAAAGACAGTGATTGCCGGATATCCATGGTTCACCGATTGGGGAAGAGACACAATGATAGCCTTTGAGGGACTTACCTTGGTTACGGGCAGGTATGAGGATGCGAAGGATATTCTGTACACCTTTTCCAGATACGTAAAAAATGGGCTTATTCCCAATATGTTCCCCGATGACGGGCAGCAGCCGGCATATAACAGTGTTGATGCCGCGCTGTGGTATTTTGAGGCTGTTTATAATTATTTGGAGTATACGCAGGACTATTCCTTTGTAAAAGAGAAAATATACAGCTGCCTCAAGGAAATCTTTATAGGTTTCAGGGACGGCACTGTCTTTGATATCAGAATGACTGCCGACGGACTGATTACAGCAGGAAATCCGGGTACTCAATTAACCTGGATGGATGCGAAGGTGGGTGACTGGGTGGTGACTCCGCGCCACGGAAAGGCCGTTGAAATAAATGCCTTGTGGTACAATGGACTGATGATTATGTCAAGCTTGGCAAAAAAATTTGATGACAGAGATATATACAGTAATTTAGCGAAGAAGGTCAAGGCTTCTTTTGACAAGGAATTTTGGAACGGTGCGGACAATTGCTTATATGATGTGGTTAATGATTTTGGGAAGGACCCAAGCATAAGACCGAACCAAATAATGGCTGTAGGCCTTTCATATGCGGTAATTGAGGGAGATAAGGCCGGAAGCGTTGTGGAAAAGGTGTGGAAGGAGCTATATACACCGTATGGATTACGAACCCTATCTAAAGGCAATCCTCAGTACAAGGGCACATATTCCGGGGATGTCTGGAGCAGGGATGGGGCATATCATCAGGGAACTGTATGGACTTGGCCCTTGGGAAGATTTATCAAGGCTTATGTGAGAGTAAACGGTTCAAATGAGGAGGCCAGAAGAAATGCTTTGGATTTTGTCCTGCCGTTTATTAATCATTTGAAGGACGCAGGCTTGGGAAGCATTTCCGAAATATTTGACGGAAATTCTCCTTATTATCCCAGAGGATGTTTTGCACAGGCATGGAGCGTGTCAGAGATTTTAAGAGCAGCAGTTGAGGATGTACAGATTGAAAATTTTAATGATATATAAAAAGGGTTAAATTCGTGGAACAGTTTTATAGTAGAGCCTTTTTGAGGAGTGAGTAAGGGTGTCTTTTTCAACTTTAGTAAAGGATGAGCTTTGCAGGGTAGAGCTGCATGATGCATGCTGTAAAAAATCCGAAATTTTCGGCGTCATATTGGCGGGTAATCTTTTCTCATATGAAAAGAACTCTAGAAATGTAAAGGTTGTTACAGAAAATGCGGCATTTGCAAGAAGAATATATTCTACAGTCAGAAGAGTATACGGATTGAGTCCGGAGGTTTCAATCAGAAGAAGCAGTAAGCTAAAAAAGCATATATCATACTCCATAATTTTTGCATCAATGCAGATTATAAATAAATTGCTTTATGATTTTGAAATCAGTGCATTTAATGAAAATGATCTATTTCCTATGAATACAACGTTAAAAAATGTTTGCTGTAAGAAGAGCTTTTTAAGAGCAGCATTTCTATCAGGAGGCTCAGTCAGTGACCCTGAAAAAACCTACCATTTGGAAATTGCCACTCGAAATAAAATGTGCACAGAAATCATCAAAGAAATATTAAAGGATTACGGAATAAATGTTAAAATAATTACCAGAAAAGGAAACTATGTGGCATACATAAAAGAAGGTGAAAACATTGTGGACTTTTTAAATATTATCGGTGCACACGGCGCATTGATGGAGTTCGAAAATGTAAGGATATTGAAGGATATGAGAAACAGTGTCAACAGAATAGTGAACTGTGAAACGGCAAATCTTGAAAAAACCGTAAATGCAGCGGTCAGACAAGTGGAAAATATCAAATTAATCCAGTCCACATTGGGTATTGGTAATCTTCCGGAAAACCTTATTGACATTGCTAATTTGAGACTTGAGTATTCAGAATTAAGCTTGAAGGAGCTTGGAGAAATGCTTTGCCCTAAACTCGGGAAGTCAGGAGTTAATCATCGCCTTAGAAAATTAGATGAAATTGCAGACAAAATCAGAGAGAGAAGCAAGACACTATAGTTTTAATTTTAAGAAAGCGTCCATGCAGGTCAAAGAAGTCCAATATTTAACTGTGTTAATGTCTGGGATTATATAAAATAAAAGGTAAAATAAGGGAAATAACGAATAAATACCTTGTGCTGTTTGCAAAAATTAAGCTGAAGCCGGTTTGAAAAAAGAAGCCGGTGATGCTGTCTAATTCACAAAGGAGGAAATTCGTTTTGGATTTAAAACTTTTTAAAAAGGGTACAACTCTTATTATAAAAATTATGGAAGATATGGATCATCATTCTGCACAGTATTTAAGGCAAAGAATTGATAATGAAATTGTTAAGGCTACAGTTAAAAATATTGTTTTTGATTTTTCCAATGTCAATTTTATGGATAGCTCCGGTATTGGCGTGATTGTGGGCCGATATAAAAACATTCAGAAATTAAATGGAAGAGCGGCTATAATTAATGCGAATCCAAAGATAATGCAAATATTTGAAATGTCAGGGATACTAAAAATCATACCTGCTTATAACGATTTGGATAAGGCTATTTCAAGTATGTGCAGTTAAGGAATGCAATTTTATATGTTTATGGCCGAGGGTCAGTTGCTATCGGCTTTTTTGCCGGGCTTATGCTGCGGATTTTGTTTTGCGAAGGCCCGGTTTCTGTTCTGAAATTGCAGTGTTTTTTGTAATTTGCGCCGGGAGGTATTATTAAAGGCAGGACATATATAAAATTTATAAATTTGCTGAATCTGTAGTGATTCCTAATGAAAAAAAGAGAGAGAGGATAAGAAAATGCAGTTAATAAATGAAATGAAGCTTGAATTTATGAGTAAATCAAATAATGAGGCTTTCGGCAGGATAGTGGCAGCCGCTTTTGCATCTCAGCTTGATCCGACAGTGGAAGAATTGGCTGACATTAAAACTGCTGTTTCAGAGGCTGTAACCAATGCAATTATACATGGCTATGAAAATGAATCCGGGATAGTGAAAATGCATTGCAGACTATATGATGAGGGAGTCGAAATAATTGTTTCCGATAACGGAAAAGGAATAGAGGATGTAGAATTGGCAAGACAGCCTTTATATACATCAAAGCCTGATATGGAGCGTTCGGGAATGGGTTTTACCGTTATGGAAAGCTTTATGGATGGAGTGGAAATTTTTTCTGAAATAAATGCAGGGACAACTGTTACAATGTTCAAAAAGATAAAAAAGGCATAGCTTGAAAAGGCGAAGTTTACATTTTTGTCGTTCTCTTCGCATATCAAAAAGCTGCGGGAAGCTTTTTGCGGATTTCAGCAATCAAGAGCTTTTTCATTAACATATCTGTATTTCACCATATACTTGAAAAACTAAGAGGAATTAAAGATGACTTACATAGTAATCATTTAAATATAAATGTAAATAAATTGAATAAATGTATAAAAATTATAAAAAGTGCTGATAATCTATTATAACATGGTTTAAATATGTTTTTGAATTGCAAAATTACTAGAGTTAATTGCTATCGGCTAAAAACGATTGCATCGTCAGCGGTTATATCGTCCCGGTATTTTATCCTACGAAGGTTTGAACCGTAATTGACTTTAGTCAGTTTAGACAAAATATTTGACAGGAAGGTTCGAAAGCTATGAAAGATATAACAGATGAAGAAGTCAGAACGCTTATCGAAGAGGCCAAGGCGGGAAACAGGCAGGCACAGGCAACCTTGGTCGAAAAAAATGTGGGTCTTATCTGGAGCATTGTGAAAAGATTTCAGAATAGAGGATATGAGATTGACGATTTGTTTCAGATAGGCAGCATAGGGTTAATTAAAGCTATTAATAAGTTTGATTCATCCTTTAATGTGAAATTTTCTACATATGCTGTCCCTATGATTATCGGTGAAATAAAAAGGTTTATCAGAGATGATGGGATTATAAAGGTTAGCAGGTCTCTTAAGGAGATATCTTCTAAGGCCCGCATAACAAAGGAGATCATGTGCAAGGAGCTGGGGCGGGAGCCTACAATAAATGAAATTTCTTCAAAAATTGGTGTTTCTCCTGAAGAATTGGTCATGGCTCTTGAAGCGGGATGCTCGCCGGAGTCGTTGTACAGTACTATAGGTGATGGAGATAATTCACCTATACTGCTCATAGACAGAATAAATGCGGACAATAATAGCAATGAGGTTGATTTAATAGACAAAATTGCAATCAGACAAATTTTAGATACTCTGGATGCCAGAGAAAGGCAAATAATAATATTACGCTATTTCAAGGAAAAGACCCAGGTACAGATTGCAAAGCTGCTGGGAATTTCACAGGTACAGGTATCCCGTATTGAAAAAAAGATTTTAAATGAAATTAAAATTAAAATGATAGCAAACAATAATTAACTTAAACCTTCACCAATAGGTGCACTTCTTGTAAAGAGAAGGCCGGGTCAGAAAATAACAGCAGGAAGTGCCGAGAGTAATTTAATAAAATGCGGGGATATAAAAATGTTAAAAATTACACCTTTACACAGGAAAAAGGTTATATTAATTGCTTTGGCTATACTGATTTTGTGCGGGATAATCGCCATGCTGGCTATATTCAACATGAGTACGGAAAAGGAGCCTAATAAAGCAGTTTATGTCCTTGAGGCTGTTGAAGAAAATAAATAGAACTTGAATTTCCGGAAAATTTATGCTTTCGATAATTAAATAATAATTTTTAATTTATTTGCTAAGAATAAGATATATTAATTTATATCTTTTTTTTATTTACTAATATTTTGCTTGCAGGAGTCAGATTAAGGCTCTGTTTAAAGCTTACCAAAGGAGGTGTCTTGCTCCTTGCCTGAGTTTACTGCCAGATTGGTACCGGGTAGGGACATAATTATGAAACAGGTTTTTACTAAGGAAGAATATGCCGAGCATGTTAAGCGTGCTTCACCAAATTCAAAAATATTTATAAATATAATTAAAGCATTTATTGTAGGCGGTCTTATTTGTGATATAGGTCAATTTATTATTAATATGCTTAAAGCCAGAGGATTGGATTCTGAGGTGGTATCAAACATCACCAGCATAATTATGATTTTTTTGGGTGCCTTGTTAACAGCACTTAATATTTACAATGTTATCGGAAAATTTGCCGGAGCCGGCTCAATTGTACCGATAACAGGATTTGCAAATTCCGTTGTCTCTCCTGCCATAGAATTTAAAACAGAAGGCTACGTTATGGGTTTAGGAGCCAAAATGTTTGTAATTGCCGGCCCTGTAATTGTATTTGGCGTATGCTCTGCCATGATAGCGGGAGTGATTCATTACTTTATCACTTATGTGCCTTAAAAATGTGAAGTTTACAATTCTTGCATACATTGTTCTCTTCACATATCAAAAAGCTGTAAACAGCTTTTTGTGTACACAATTCGTGCATTTATCGTTAGCTTTGCATATGAGAAAACTGTGGGCATTGTGGATTTGAGCAATGAAGCGCGGCTGAAAATAAATAGAGAATCTCTGTAAAGCAGAGATTCTCTCCAGAAGGCATTCTCAAATTTTTGTACCGAAAACTCGGCGTAGGAGGTTAGTATGGCAGAAAAACATATTGGAAAACAAACTGTTGCCCTGAAGAATCCGCCCACAATAAAAGCCACAGCTTCTATTGTGGGGCCTAAAGAGGGAAGAGGTGAATTAAAGCAGTGTTTTGACCTCATCATACCTGACGAGCTTTGGGGAGAGAGCAGTTGGGAAAAAGCGGAAAGTAAGCTTGTAAGGGAAGCATTTGCAAAGCTGTTGCAAAATGCTAAGCTAAGCAATGATAAAATTGATTTTATTTTAGCAGGAGACCTGCTAAATCAATGTATTGCGGCAAGCTATGGCCTTAGGGAAACAAATGTGCCTTTTCTGGGCTTGTATGGTGCATGCTCAACAATGGCAGAATCGATGAGCATAGGCAGTATGCTTATAGACGGAGGCTTTGCAGATAATGTGGTATGTCTTACCTCCAGCCATTTCTGCTCGGCTGAAAGACAATTCAGGTTTCCGCTTGAACTGGGAAGCCAGAGAACTCCGACAGCACAATGGACAGTAACGGGCTCGGGAGCCGTTGCTCTTGCTTCTCAGGGAACAGGCCCATATATCAGAAATATAACTGTAGGGAAAATCAATGACCTAGGGATAACTGATATAAACAATATGGGGGCTGCAATGGCTCCTGCGGCTGCAGATACTATTCTGACACATTTTGCCGATACAGGGCTCGTACCGGAATACTATGATTTGATTGTTACGGGAGATTTGGGCAAAATAGGCAAAAAATTATGTCTTGATATCCTAAGGATGAACGGACTAAATATTGAAGCAAATTATAATGACTGCGGAGTTATGATTTTTAACCTGAACGAACAGGATACCCATGCCGGAGGAAGCGGCTGCGGATGTTCCGCGGCAGTATTTGCAGGACATATATATAAGGAAATGATGAAAGGAAACCTGAAAAGAGTTTTGTTTATTGCAACCGGCGCGCTGATGAGTCCTGTAAGCCTTCAGCAGAAGGAATCTATTCCGGGAATTGCACATGCAGTAAGTATTCACAGGAGTTTGGATTAACAGTACGTAAATTGCAAGAAGTTAACCGGCAGGAACAATTATTTAAACTATTATAACTATTGTAAAGGGGGATGGAATTCGTGCCTGCGAATTTTGCAAGGCATGGAATATAAAATTATGAGTTATTTGAGTGCTTTTCTGGTAGGCGGAATTATTTGTGCAATCGGACAAATACTGATTGATAAAACAAAGCTTACATCTGCGAGGATTCTCGTTGTTTATGTGGTATCAGGAGTTATTCTTGCAGCCTTTGGTGTTTATCAAAAAATTATTGATATCGGAGGGGCAGGAGCAACAATACCTCTCACCGGTTTCGGGTTTAATCTTGCAAAGGGTATCTTTAATGAAGTTGACAGAATAGGAATACTGGGTATATTTACCGGAGGCTTTAAGGCGGCTTCAGCCGGACTTTCTGCCGCAGTTTTTTTTGGATATATTATGGCTGCCTTAGGAAAACCAAAAGCCAAAAAATAAACAAATCTGTAAATATTATAAAAATTTATTATAAAACAAAAAATATGTCGCAGGATTGAAGTTTTATGCATAAATTTTTAAAAACATATAGAATTATGCTCCGATATTGTATATAATTAAATATGATTTTATAGCTATAAGTTGTTTAGGCTCAGTGTTTTTAATATATATAATAAGGTGGATTGCTATGAATATAGAATACATTAATCCTTTTATTGAGGCAAGTCAAACTGTATTGCAGCAAGTTGGAAATCTTGAAGCAAAGCTTGGCAAGGTTTTTCTCAGATCTTCCCCATATAAAGGTGAGGCAATAGTTATTATGGTCGGGATAACCGGTAAAATGCGAGGGCAAACCATTTTTACAATGTCAAGGCAGACAGCCTTCAGAATAGCGTCGGCTATGATGGGCGGCATGCCGGTTGACGAATTAAACGAGATTTCAAAGAGTGCATTGTCTGAATTGACTAATATGATATTGGGTAATACTGCAACCTTGCTTTACAATAAGGGTATCGGGATAGAAATAACTCCTCCGTCTTTATTATTAGGTGAAAATTTATCAATATCTCAATCGAAAATGCAAACCATATGTATTCCTCTACATTTGTCAGACACAGAAACCTTAGAGATTGATTTGTCTGTTGAAGAGTAAGAAAAATTACATAATCTATAGAAATATAAAAACAAGGTTGGCAAGCCGACATTGCTTATGTAAAATAAAAAAGATGGTATGCACCATCTTTTTTATTTTAATCCAAGGAGGTATAAGCACAATTTAACTGGCACAAGGGATTAAATTAGATATAATATAATTATTTTATTAATAGATTGAGAATGAAAGGAAGTTATATCGGATGGCATTGAATATAGTTTTAGTTGAACCTGAAATTCCGCAGAATACAGGCAATATTGTCAGGACCTGTGCAGCCACGGGTACAATTCTTCACTTGGTAGGCCCGCTTGGCTTTTCAATAGAAGATAAATATTTAAAAAGAGCAGGGCTGGACTATTGGGAGGAGGCAGAAATAAAATATTATGACTGCTTGGATGAATTTATAAAGGCACATGGCCATAAGAAATTATATTACTCCACTACAAAGGCACTGAACAAGTATAGTGATGTCAGTTTTGAGGAGGATTGCTTTATCCTGTTTGGCAAGGAGACAGCAGGTCTGCCCGAGGAGCTGCTGAAGGAGAATAAAGACAGCTGCATAAGAATACCCATGAAAGAGGGAATACGCTCTCTGAACCTGTCTAATTCGGTGGCTGTTGTAGTATATGAGGTGTTAAGACAGAAAGACTTTACACATTTGGAAACGCAGGGGCATCTGGTGAAATTTAATTGGTAAAGGCTTCTCGTCCATGTACAATTTACGGCAGATAGGTACAGAGGCAGTTTTTTGAAATTGGTATGTGATAAATATGTGAAATTGGGTATATTAAAATGTGAATATCTTATTTTGCATATTTTATCATGAATATAGCTGATTTTTATATAAGGAGCGGTGATTCAAAATGGTAAACAGAACCAGACTTGTTGACGAATTTATTGAATTGGTTAAAATAGACAGCTTGTCGCGAAAAGAACGAAAAATGTGTGACGCGCTGAAACAGAAGCTTGCAGCATTGGGATACAGCCCTGCTGAAGATGATGCGGGAGAGAAGATTGGCGGTGAATGCGGCAATATTATATGCAATGTGAAGGGTTCAAAAGCTGTTCCTGCCGTTTTAATTACTGCACATATGGATACCGTTGTGCCGGGGATTGGGAAAAAACCTGTTATTGATGGCGATATCATCAGAAGTGACGGTACTACCATATTAGGCGGCGATGATATTTCAGGGGTTGCTGTTATACTTGAAGCTTTAAAGGTTCTGAAGGAAAATAATATACAGCATGGAGATATACAGATTGCCTTTACCATAGCTGAGGAAATAGGCCTGATGGGCGCGAAAAATATGGATTTCAGCAAAATATATGCGAAATACGGTTTTATTTTAGACAGTGACGGCAAAATCGGATGTGCCGCGGTTAATGCACCTTCTCAAAATAAAATTCATGCCGTTATAAAGGGAAAAACCGCTCATGCAGGAATAGAGCCCGAAAATGGAATCAGTGCCATTTCAATTGCGGCTGATGCTGTTTCAAATATGAGGCTGGGTAGAATAGATGAAGAAACCACTGCAAATATCGGCGTTATTAACGGAGGCAGCGCAACTAATATTGTTTGTGACAGAGTTGAGATAGAAGGAGAAGCCAGAAGCAGACAGCAGTCCAAGCTGGAAGCTCAGACAATTCATATGAAGGAGTGCTTTGAGAAGGCGGCTGAAAAATGGAACGGTCAGGTTGAATTTAATACTCAGCTTGAATACCCGTCCTTCAGTATCGGGAAAGAGGCAGATATAATAAAAATTCTGGAAGCGGCAGCAGCAAAGTGCGGGCTTGATTTTGAAGCTATTTCCACAGGAGGCGGCAGCGATACAAACATATTTAATTCAAAAGGCATTGAATCAGTTGATTTAAGTATTGGAATGACAATGGTACACAGCGTGAATGAACAAATATCAATAACAGATATGGAAAAGGCGGCAGAATTCCTTATTTCCATAATAGAAAATGTTAAGTAGCTTTTATTGATGCTGGGGCCAAATGGGGGGATATATATTGCAGACTACTTTAAAGCTATCGGAAATATCTATAAATGATAAAGGGCTATTTGACGAATATTTTAAAAGGACAGATTTACAAACATCTGAAATGAGCTTTACAAATTTTTATATCTGGAGAGATTATTACAAAATAAAATTTAGCCTTATAAATGATTTTTTGTGCATAATAGCTTCTGTTGAGGATAACCCGTTTTGTTTTTTCCCGGTTGGAGATTACAGCAATACTGAGGACTTAAAGAACGCAATTTTTGCAATCAGAGATTATTTTTATAACAGAAACAAGGATTTTATGATATGCAGGGTATCGGAGATGCAGATTTCAGTTCTTGAAGATTTGGGTATCAGGTTTATTGCCGAGGAGGACAGAAATAATTTTGATTATATATATTCTGTACAGAAGCTTTCAACCTTGTCGGGAAAGAAACTTGACGGGAAAAGAAACCACATAAACAAATTTAAAAAGCTTCATACCTTCAAGTATGAAGAGATTTCTGATGAAAACATATCAAGCTGTATAGATATATTGGAAAAATGGTCGGTACAAAGGAACTATAAAGAGGAAGAAAGCCTTATTGCAGAAAGAAAGGCTAATCTTGACCTGCTGGATAACTATAATTTTTTGAGGGTTAAGGGTGCGCTTATAAAGGTGGATGGAAAACCGGAAGCCTTTACGGTGGGCGAAAAGCTGAACAGCAATACGGTCGTAATACATGCGGAAAAGGCAAATGCGGAGATAAACGGGCTTTATCCTCTGGTAAACCAGCAGTTTCTTGCAAACCACTGGAAGGGAATAGAATATGTAAACAGGGAACAGGATCTTGGAATTGAAGGTTTAAGAAAAGCAAAGCTATCTTATAATCCAATTACAATATTGGAAAAGTTTACTGTAAGGCTTTGTTAAATATTTATTAATTTCGGCTTTTATACTATTGATAATGTTTAAAAAATAATATAAAATTATCATTGGTTTAGGAAATTCAAATCAATTGTTTTGTTGATAAGCATTTATATGCTTGACTAATTAATAAAAATTTTAGGAGGTAACAACAATGGCAGTAAAAATGGGTATTAACGGTTTTGGACGTATTGGTCGTCTTGTTTTCAGGGCTGCAGTAAACAACCCTAACGTAGAAGTAAAGGGAATCAATGATCCATTCATCGATCTCGAGTACATGAAATATATGTTAACTTATGACACAGTTCATGGAAGATTTGAAGGAACTGTTGAAACAAAAGATGGAAAACTGGTTGTTAACGGAAAAGAAATCGCTGTTTTTGCAGAAAAGGATCCTACAGCTATTGCTTGGGGAGCTTGCGGTGCTGATTATGTTGTTGAATCAACAGGTGTGTTCACTACTACCGAAAAGGCTTCAGCTCACATAAAGGGCGGAGCAAAGAAGGTAGTTATCAGTGCTCCTTCAGCCGATGCTCAAATGTTTGTTATGGGAGTTAACCAAGACAAGTACACTAAGGATATGACAGTTGTATCAAATGCTTCATGTACTACTAACTGTTTGGCTCCTTTAGCTAAGGTTATCAATGACAACTTCGGTATTGTTGAAGGTCTTATGACTACAGTTCATGCTGCAACCAATACTCAGAAGACAGTTGACGCTCCTTCAATGAAAGACTGGAGAGGCGGAAGATCAATTATCGGAAATATCATTCCTTCATCAACAGGTGCGGCTAAGGCAGTTGGAAAGGTTATCCCTGAATTGAACGGAAAATTGACAGGTATGTCAATGAGAATTCCTTCAGCTGATGTTTCAGTTGTTGACTTGACAGTTCGTCTTGAAAAGGGCGCTACTTACGATGAAATCAAAGCAGCGGTAAAGAAGGCTTCTGAAAATGAATTGAAGGGCATACTCGGATATACTGAGGATGCAGTTGTTTCATCAGATTTCATACATGATGCACGTACTTCCATCTTTGATGCAGGTGCTGGTATCGCATTAAATTCTAACTTCGTTAAGTTGGTATCATGGTACGACAATGAGTGGGGCTATTCAAACAAGGTTGTTAATCTTATTGAACACATGGCTAAGGTTGACGCTCAATAATTATTGCTAATAAACAAATTATATAAAAAAGCTGCCGGCAGGAATCAAATCCATGCGGCAGCTTTTTTGCGTCTTATTTCGAAAACCTTGAAATAGTATAAATTGCGTTGGCTATATATAAATAATATAATATCGAAAAAGAGATAATAAATACTATTGACATAGCATATAAAAATGTGTATTCTATTAGTACACCCCACAGGGGGTGTGGAGGAGGATGCTATGAACGAAAAATTTAATGTAAGAGGAATGACCTGTTCTGCTTGTTCAGCTGCCGTTGAAAAGAGCGTAAAAAAGGTAGATGGTGTCGCTTCCGTTAATGTTAATCTATTGTCAAATAGTATGACGGTTGAATATGACAGCACTGTAACTGATAATGGTAAAATTATTCAGGCGGTAACTGATGCAGGGTATAGTGCTTTTATATTTACAAATAGAAAGTCAGCTTTACAAAAGACTGAAAAAATAAGTCCGGTCGAAGATGAGATCAAGGAAATGAAAAAGAGGCTTGCCATATCGTTTTTGTTTCTTATTCCGCTGTTATATATTTCAATGGGGCATATGTTCAATTTACCCTTACCGGAATTACTGCACGGTGAAGCGAATGCATTAACCTTCTCGTTTATACAGTTTTTGCTTACGCTGCCGATTGTTTTTGTAAATAAAAAATATTATACGGTTGGATTTAAAACCTTATTTCACGGCTCACCTAACATGGATTCACTGATTGCCATAGGTTCATCGGCAGCTGTGGCATATGGAATATTTGCAATTTTTAAGATAGGATATGGGCTGGGTCACAACCAAATGGATATTGTTAATCAATATAAGATGGATTTGTACTTTGAATCCGCAGCTACAATCTTGGCATTAATAACCTTGGGAAAGTACCTTGAAACAAAGTCAAAGGGAAGAACCTCTGAAGCCATAACAAAGCTGATGAATTTGGCACCTAAGACAGCAACGGTTGTCCGTGACGGTAAGGAATCCGAAATATCAGTGGATGATGTTGTTATAGGGGATTTGATTTTAGTGAGACCCGGTCAGAGTATACCCGTAGACGGAGTTATTATTGAAGGTGCTTCGGCAGTGGACCAGTCTGCGCTGACAGGAGAGAGTATTCCTGTGGAAAAAAAGAGCGGAGATAAAGTAATTGCTGCAACAATAAACAAAACCGGATTTTTCAAGTTTAAAGCTGAAAAGGTAGGAGAGGACACAACTCTTGCAAAGATTATCGAGCTGGTTGAGGAAGCCGGCTCATCAAAGGCTCCGATTGCAAAGCTGGCAGATAAGGTAAGCGGGATTTTTGTTCCGGTGGTTATATCAATAGCTGTTATAGCTACAATAACATGGCTGCTTTTAGGGCAATCCTTTGAATTCGCACTTTCCATAGGAATCGCGGTGCTTGTGATATCCTGCCCCTGTGCATTGGGACTTGCGACACCGGTTGCCATTATGGTCGGAACCGGCATGGGTGCTTCAAACGGCATATTGATTAAGTCGGCAGAGGCATTGGAAACCGCGCATACAATTAATACGGTTGTCCTTGATAAAACAGGAACAATTACAGAGGGCAGACCTAGAGTAACTGATATAGTAACGGCGGGGGATATAAGCGAGACTGAGCTTCTTGAAATTGCAGCATCTATTGAAAAGCCTTCTGAACACCCTTTGGCAGAAGCAATCCTTGAAAAAGCAAGTAATTCGGGAATTAAATTGAAGGCTGCAAAAGAATTCAGTACAATTGAAGGACGGGGCCTTTATGCTGTTATTGACGGAAAACAGTATATTGCGGGTAATATAGCACTTATGAATGAAAGAAATATTGAGGTATATGAATTCAAAAGTACTTCAGATACCTTTGCAGATGACGGTAAAACACCGCTGTTTTTTGCAGATGCAGGAGATAAAAGGCTTTTAGGCATAATCGCTGTAGCTGATGTTATTAAGGCAACAAGCTTTGAGGCTGTTAAACAATTCAAGGCTATGGGTATAAATGTTGTAATGCTTACAGGTGATAACAAAAAAACTGCGGAGGCAATAAGAAAGCAGTTGGACATTGATAGGGCAGTTGCCGAGGTTTTTCCTCAGGATAAGGAGAGAGAAATCCGCAGCATACAGGATAGCGGCAAGAGGGTGGCGATGATTGGTGACGGTATAAATGACGCTCCTGCTTTGGCAAGGGCAGATGTAGGTATAGCAATCGGTGCCGGAACTGATATTGCCATTGAATCTGCGGATATAGTCCTGATAAAGAGTGATTTGCAGGATGCAGTTACAGCCATTCGTCTAAGTAAAGCGACAATACGAAACATAAAGCAAAATCTGTTCTGGGCATTTTTTTATAATGCAATAGGGATTCCTCTTGCCGCAGGAGTATTTTACTCGTTGCTGGAATGGAAGCTGAATCCAATGTTTGGTGCGGCAGCAATGAGTATGAGCTCAGTCTGTGTTGTAACAAATGCATTAAGGCTGAAGCTTTTTAAAAGCAGGGGTATAGAGGAAGGAGCCTATAGCAGCGACAGGTATGACCAATTAAATATAAATACGGGCAATACCGAAAATATTAAACAAGGAGATGGAGATATGAAAAAAATAATGGAGATTGAAGGAATGACATGCGGACATTGCCAGGCAAGAGTTGAAAAGGCGCTGAATGCAATTGACGGTGTGGCGGCAAAGGTTGATTTGAAGAAGAAAATAGCAATAGTGGAGCTAAAGACGAATGTAGATAACGATACTCTCAGAAGTGCAGTAAGTGACGCAGGGTATGAGGTGGTTTCTGTCAGTGAAAAGAAGGGCTTGTTTGGGAAATAGTACTTGAAATACAGGAGGTTATATGAAAGCAGATAAAGAGAAGGTCATGCGTCTTTTAAAAACAGCCAGAGGCCAGCTGGACGGTATTCTGAAAATGGTTGATGAGGATAGGTACTGTGTTGACATATCAAATCAGCTTCTGGCGACTCAGGCTATTTTGAGAAACGTTAACAGGGAGGTGCTTAATGCACACTTGAATTGTTGCGTGAGAGATGCATTTGACAAGGGTGATTCCCAGAACAAAATCGAAGAGATTATGGGAATAATGGATAAGCTGACAAAATAGCAAGGTGTTGCAGGTCACGGAAATAATTATTACCAAGTTATAATATCTAGTTTTAATTCATAATACAATATGCTATAATTATTTTTAAATGTGAATAATTTATTCAAGCGGTATGCCGCTTGAATACGAGGCATATACAATGTAAATGATTATGGAGGTTAGCGGTAATATGATTATAAAACCAAAGTTCCGTGGATTTATTTGTACAACATCACATCCTGTGGGCTGTGAATATAATGTAAGACAGCAGGCGGAATATGTTAAAAAGCAAAAAAGGATTGACGGGGCAAAAAAGGTATTAGTAATAGGAGCGTCAACAGGCTATGGCCTTTCATCCAGAATAGCGGCGGCTTTTGGCTGCGGCGCAGCCACAATAGGTTTATTTTTTGAAAAGCCTGCTTCAGGAAACAGAACAGCTTCAGCAGGCTGGTATAATTCGGCGGCTTTTGAGAAAATTGCAAAGGAAGAGGGCTTATATGCTAAGAGCATAAATGGCGATGCCTTTTCAAATGAAATTAAGCAGCAGACCATAGAGCTTATAAAGAAGGATCTTGGCAGGATTGATATGGTTATTTACAGCTTGGCGTCACCAAGAAGAACTCATCCGGAAACAGGAGAAGTATTTAATTCTGTTTTAAAACCTATAGGCTCTCAATATACGTCAAAGACAGTTGATTTTCATACCGGAAAGGTTGAAGAAATAACTATTGAACCTGCTGATGATGAAGAAATCAGACAGACTGTTGCCGTAATGGGCGGAGAAGATTGGGAAATGTGGATGGCTGCACTTAAAAGTGCAGATGTACTTGAAGAAAATGCAGTAGCATTGGCATATTCATATGTGGGACCGGAGATGACACATGCTGTTTATAGGGAGGGAACTATAGGCAGAGCAAAGGATGACCTTGAGGCTGCCGCCTTTAAGATTACTGACAGGCTGAAGGATGTGGGGTGCAGGGCTTTTGTGTCAATAAATAAAGCTGTTGTCACCCAAGCCAGTGCGGCTATACCTGTTATATCACTTTATGTCAGTATTTTATTTAAAGTAATGAAAGAAAAAAATACACATGAGGGCTGTATAGAGCAGATGTACCGTATGCTTGAGGACAGGGTTTATTCGGGTGATATGAAGCTGGACAGCAAGGGCAGAATTTGCATGGATGATTGGGAAATGGCAGAAAGTGTTCAGTCAGAGGTATCAGGCTTATGGGATAAGGCCGGCAATGACAATATTGCCGATATTGCAGATGTGGAAGGCTACAGAGCAGAATTTTTCAAGCTTTTCGGCTTTGGCTTTGCTGCTGTTGATTACAGTGCGGATGTAGAAATTGATGTGAAGATTGACAGTATTGAATAAGCTGCTTGAAAGACTAAGGTTATATGCGGGTATCAGATTTTGCACCATAGCCTGTCGTTTTAAAAGAGTTATGTTTTGGCATTAGACTGCAAAAAGCCGGAATATATGATTTTATAAGATCATATATTCCGGCTTTTTTAATATGTTTATCATGCCGAGGTGCAAAGCTTCAAGCGATATTTCAAAAATGCTGTATAATTAAGTAGTAAATACTGGGTTTCTATTTACAAATAAGAAATAATTATAGAAAGTTTTAAAAAAAATATTATTATGGAAGGAATTAGTAAACAAATGTAGAATAATGAAATATTGACTAATAATAGGTGTATAAATTTCTGTAATTTTCTCCCTATTAAGATGCAATAATCAAATATTTATTCAAAAAACTAAAAGGAGTGACTCGCTTAATGCCAGAAGATTTAAACAGCCTGTTTACTAAGAATTTGTTGCACTATCAGAAGGAGCTTAGTGATTCAATATCGTTTTATTGTACATTAGGTGGTTTTGCGGGAGTGGCTTTTTATGCAGTTATGAAGCTTGTAGGCATAATGCCGATATTCGAATGGATGAATTTACTCTATTTTTCCTTGCCTATAATCTTTAATGTTACTCTGATGTTTATATCCAATCAAATTTTAAAAAGGAGAGATATAGCAACATATGTAAATATCTACAAATATATTATTGTAACCGTTGCATGTATAAATGACATTGCAATATCAATTTTTATTCCATACAGAGATGCATGGGGAGTAATTATATTGATATTCTTTGTGGCAGCCTTTTACCTTGATAAAAAAGTTGTATTGTATGGCATAGCTTTCAGTTCGGCGATAAGTATTGTTACATTTTATATTAACACATGCCCGGAAGAATTAAGCCTGTCAATCGGAGATTTAACTACAAGAATACAAATGGTAGGATTCGGCGGTGTCGCTGCATTTATAAGTGCATGTATGGGTAAAAAGCTTCTTTATAGATCCTGCCAGAATGAGTTCAATGTAAGTAAATCGCTTAATGACCTTCAAACTGTTGTAGCTAAGGTAAAGGAGGTATCCAATACCCTTTCGGATTCCAGCGGCTTGATTACACAGCTTGCATCTCAGCAGCAGGAAGCAGCAGAAATAACTGCTGTCAATACATCAGATATTCTTACAGGTGCCGTAAATACTTCTGAAAGCGTAAAGGAAGCAACGGAGCTTATATCACAGCTTGTTCAGGGAACTAAGCATATGAAGGAAGATACTATCAGTGTTATAAACAACTCGGAAGAGCTTAAAAATGTCGCAGGGAAGGGCCGTAATTCCATTGATGACGCTGTTGAAAAAATAATGAAAATTAAGGAAAGTGCCACTGCAACATATGCAAGTGCAAAGGAGCTTGATATAAAGGCTCAGAAGATTGACAAAATAGTGGCATGTATTCAGGGGATTTCAAAACAGACAAATCTGCTGTCACTCAATGCGACAATTGAAGCTGCAAGAGCGGGAGAATACGGCAAAGGCTTTGCCGTTGTTGCAGGTGAGATAGGAAAGCTTGCCGATCAGAGCCAAAGGTCGCTGGATGATATAACAAAGAATCTCAGGGATATATTTCAACATGAAAACAAGGTGGATGACTTGGTATCGAATGTTGAGGAAGGCGTTGAAATAATCAATATGTCGAGAGAGTACTACCAAAATATAATTGATGCGTTAAGTACAACCATTCATTCACTTCTGAATATTAAAGATGTATCGGAGCAGCAGCTTTTACATACCGAGATGGTCAATAGTTTTATAGTTGAGGTTGAAAATGCCACAGTTATGACCACTCAGAATATAGAGGCTACCACTGCTTCAACAGAGGAAGCATTTGCCTCAAGTGAGGAATTATTTACTTCTGCACGTGCTCTTAATGACATTGCAAAGGAAATAAATGAGATGATACTAAAAATTTAAGATTGGAGAGTGTTTGATATGAGTTATGAGACAGAGTATTCTCAATTTGTAGATTCAAATGAGCCCTTGAACACTTTGCAGGAAAAGGATTGGGCTTTTTATGGGCAGTGTGCGGTTACATATACGTATCTGTATGCTTTGCCGGACCCAAACCGTAAGGATTATTTTGCAAGACCGTATGCGGATAATCCGTTACAAAGGCTTGATATTCATTACCTGAAAAAGCTGCATAACAAGAAAAGACCTGTAATCTTCTTTATACATGGCGGAGGATGGACAACTGAAGATAAGAGCAATACAAGATTTTACGCACTTGAATGGATAAAGAGAGGATATACAGTTGTTTCAATTAATTACAGGCTTGCTCCGAATGTTATTCATCCTTTGCAGATAGAGGACTGTGCACTGGCTTTAAAATGGGTTATTGACAATATTGAAGATTATGGCGGCGATTCGAACAAGATAGCATTAATAGGGCATTCTGCAGGTGCCCATTTAGCTGCGCTTCTTGTTACCGACAGAAAGTGGCATGAGAAATTTGATATTGATATAAAGAAAGTTAAGTGCTGGATACCTGTAAGCGGCATATATGATTTTAATTTGAAGGAGAATTATTTGCAGCCTCTTTTGGAATCATCTATAATGGCAATGCTTGGTGATGCAGATAAAAAGGATTGCTCACCTATTTCCCATGTGACGGGAAAAGAGCCGCCTTGTCTTATATTGCACGGAGGAGATGATTGGCTTGTTCCTCGCTTGAATTCTATTAATATGCATTACAAGCTTATAGGAAAAGGGGCTAAAAATGCACAGATTAAAATTGTACCCGGATATTGGCATTGCAATATGATGCTTGGGTATGACAAAGAAGGACATAAGCCGGCTGAAATAATAAATGCATATCTTGCAGAGATGTTACCTGTAAATATATAAGATGTTGAATTTTATTTAATAAATTAATAAAACCTGTATTAGTAAAATAGATTTATATGAATTAATTGTGCTAATACAGGTTTTATTTGTAAGTGTCATTGCTCATAAATATGGGAAACAAGATAATTTGAAAAGTTTATCATGAGTTTATTAAAATATTATCTTATAGCATATATAAAATATATCCTTATGCGGCAATAGTCTTTTTCTCTTTGCCTTCTTCCGCTGTAGCAACTTCTAATGAATTTATGTAATCAATAACCATTTGATTAAACTCTTTTGCCTTTTGGAAAATGAAAACATGTCCTGCCCCTTTAATAATCTTAAATTCAGAATTTATAAATTTTTCCTTGAGTTCAAGGGAATCATCATAGAAGCAAAAATCCTTGTTGCCTACAACAATGAGTGATGGAATGTCATATTTACCTAGACATTTATAATGATCTCCCCGTACAACAACCTTCCACCACTTTCTGAATTCAGAGCTGCTGATCTTAAGGGTTTCGTTAAGAAAGAATTTTCTCGATTTTTCGTGAGCTTTTCCCGGAAGCATCATATGTCCCATCATTTTAAGGTAGGTATTTGTCGAGAAAAACTTTAAGAAAACTCTGTCTGCAAAGCTGTTTACAAATTTTGTGAGATAATTTGTTTTACATATTGGACTGGCAAAAATGCATGAGATAATTCTTTCCGGGAATAATTCGCAAAAGTATTGCTGTATTATTGTACCCAAAGATAGACCGCAAATATGTGCTTTTTCGATTTCAAGCTCATCCATAAGCAGTCTTAAATAATTAGCCATAACGCTGACGTCATACTTCTGGTAATCCTCAAGGGCGGTTGAATTCCCATGACCTGCCAGATCAACATTAAGTACTCTGAAATATTCATTAAAATCTTCCATTTGATTTTTCCAGCATCTTGTGGATCCGGATATGCCATGAATTAAAACTAACCAATCTCCATTTGGGTTACCGGAAATCTCATAATAAACTTTCTGGTTTCTGATATCTGCATAGCTTTGCAAGGTTTTTTGCATGGAGTCTTCAATTACTTCATACTTCTGCAAATTTTTAACCATTTCTAATTCCTCCTCCTGATGTTTGTGTAAGCCTTTACACGGTTAAATAAATTTTTACTAAAAATGTAGAAATAATGAGAGTAAATAATTGTATATATTGCATATCATTTCATATCATACTTCTATTATACAACAAATGCATTAAAAGTCAATAGTTTATTTGACAAAATATATAAATTATTGCTAAAAATGCTTTCATTATGACAAAAAAAGGCGAAAAATAATATATATGTCGAAAAAGGGTGGGGAAACCTTTTCGGTAAAAGTACTTAAGCTTTATATGAAGTATTCAAACAATTGTTTTTTTGTTAATTTACTCACAAACTATTGAAATAACTTATAAAAAGAGGTAAAATTACTTTGGTTAATTCGGTAGAAATGTGGATAATATACGAATATTAATGACATTTTTCCTAATTTGAGAATCAATTTAATAAATAAAATATATAGGAGTGTGAAGTTGATGAATAAAAAGACAATTGAAGACATTGACGTTGCAGGTAAAAAAGTAATAGTTAGAGTTGATTTTAATGTACCATTGGATGCAAATGGAAAAATAACTGACGACAAGAGAATAGTCGGAGCACTTCCTACTATTAAGTATTTGGTTGACAAGGGTGCAAAGACTATCCTTGTTTCACATTTAGGAAGACCAAAGGACGGTTTTGAGGACAAATTCAGCATGAAGCCTACAGCTGTCAGATTGGGCGAATTGCTTGGCAAGAATGTAATTATGGCAAAGGATGTTATTGGAGAGGATGCAAAAGCCAAGGCTGCTGCTTTGCAGTCAGGCGAAGTTCTTATGCTTGAGAATGTAAGATTCCATAAGGAAGAAACTAAAAATAACCCTGATTTTGCAAAAGAATTGGCAAGCATGGCTGAAATATTCGTGAATGATGCATTCGGTACAGCTCACAGAGCCCATGCTTCAACAGCTGGATTGGCTGATTATTTGCCGGCTGTTTGCGGATTCCTTATAAAGAAGGAAATCGAAATAATGGGGAAAGCACTTGCAAATCCGGCCAGGCCTTTTGTTGCAATATTAGGCGGTGCAAAGGTTTCCGATAAAATAGCAGTTATTGAAAACTTAATTGATAAGGTGGATACCTTGATAGTAGGCGGAGGTATGGCGTATACCTTCCTGAAGGCTAAGGGCTATAATATCGGAACTTCAATTTGCGAGGAAGACAAGATAGAGCTGGCAAAGAGCCTGATGGAAAAAGCAGCGGCAAAGGGTGTGGATTTACTGCTTCCTGTAGACAATGCAATTGCTAAGGAATTTAATAACGATTCCGAAAAGAAGATTGTTGCATCAAATGAAATGCTTGACGGATGGATGGGTATGGATATCGGCCCTGCAACTATTGAAAAGTATGCAGGTACTATAAAGAATGCAAAAACTGTTATTTGGAACGGGCCTATGGGAGTTTTTGAATTCTCTAATTTTGCAACAGGTACAAAGGAAGTTGCAAAGGCTTTGGCGGAATCAGGCTCAATTTCCATAGTCGGAGGCGGAGATTCGGCTGCGGCAGTTGAACAATTGGGATTTGCCGATAAAATCACTCATATTTCAACCGGCGGAGGAGCTTCATTAGAATTCTTAGAAGGAAAGGTTCTTCCGGGTATAGATGTTCTTATGAGTAAATAGTATAAAACTTTTTGAGCAGATATCTTCGAAGAATACTGTAGAAAAAGCTAATTAATATAAAAGGAGTAATATTAAAATGAGTAAAAGAAGAACTATTGCGGCAGGTAATTGGAAAATGAACAAAACTGCATCAGAGGCGGTTGAATTTGTAAATGCGTTAAAGGCAAAGGTTGCAGATACTGCATCAGAAGTAGTTGTTGGTGTTCCGTTTGTGTGCCTGCCAGGAGTTGTGGCAGCGGCAAAGGGTTCAAATATAAAGGTTGCGGCACAGAATATGCATTGGGAAGAGAGCGGAGCATTTACCGGTGAGGTTTCAGGACAAATGCTTGCAGATTTGGGCGTTGACTATGTAATAATCGGACACTCTGAGAGAAGAGAGTATTTCGGAGAAACAAATGAAACAGTTAATAAAAAGGCTCATGCTGTATTCAAGCATGGAATGACTCCCATCATATGCTGCGGTGAAACATTAACGCAAAGAGAGCAGGGAGTTACTGCGGATCACGTTAGGTATCAGATCAAGGTTGCACTACTTGGTCTTACAGCTGAACAGGTTAAGCAGGCTGTAATTGCATATGAACCAATCTGGGCTATCGGAACAGGGAAAACTGCTACTAACGAGCAGGCAAATGAGGTTTGTGCTATTATAAGAAATACTGTAAAGGAGCTTTACGGGGAGGAAGTATCAAATGCTGCAAGAATTCAATACGGCGGAAGCGTAAATGCTAAAAATGCAGCAGACCTGTTTGCTATGTCGGATATTGACGGCGGTTTGGTTGGCGGAGCAAGCCTTAAGGTTGATGATTTCACAGTTATAGCTAAGGCATAATAAAGAGTATAAATCTCCGGGAGATTTATACTCTCTTGGAAATTTTAAAAATCGAAATTTCTCAGAGATTTTATAATAACATAAGCAATGGCAGCTTGCGTTGTTTGTCAAGGTGAGATTTTACTAAAATAAGAATTAATTATATGTTGAATATATTGACCCTCCGGCAGACTCTGGGGGGTCAACTTGTATATTTGCTTTTAAAGTGTGCTTATAGGACAAGTGATGTCAATTATGAAGGAGAAAAATATGGATAAAAAATTAGTAATGTTAATGATTCTCGATGGCTTCGGAAATAATCCCAAGACCGAAGGGAATGCTATTTATGCGGCAAATAAACCAAATCTTGATAGCTATATGGCAAAGTACCCTAATACAATTGTTCATACAAGCGGTATGGACGTGGGGCTTCCGGACGGACAGATGGGAAATTCCGAGGTGGGGCATACAAATATAGGTGCGGGAAGAATAGTTTATCAGGAGTTGACCAGAATAACCAAGTCTATTATAGATGGAGATTTTTTTGCAAAAGAGGAATTCTTAAAAGCAGTTGAAAACTGTAAGAAAAATAATTCAAAGCTTCATTTAATCGGACTTTTATCTGGCGGGGGAGTACACAGCCATAATACACATTTGTATGCCTTGGTTGAAATGGCAAAGAGACATGGCTTGAAGGATGTATTTGTCCATTGCTTTTTTGATGGCAGAGATGTTCCGCCTGATAGCTCTAAGATGTATACCGAAGAATTAGAGGCAAAGCTTGCTGAAATTGGGGTTGGAAAGATTGCATCGGTAATGGGCCGGTATTATGCTATGGATAGAGATAACCGCTGGGAAAGGGTGCAGCTTGCTTATGATGTGATGGTGCTTGGAAAGGGCCTTGCTGCAAATTCAGCAGTAGAAGCAGTAGAGGCATCTTTTGCCCGTGAAGAGTATGACGAGTTTGTTAAGCCTACTGCTGTTCTTGAAAACGGAAAGCCTGTCGCTGCAATAAGTGCAAACGATTCAATTATATTCTTTAATTTCAGGCCTGATAGAGCAAGAGAAATAACAAGAACATTTGTGGATCCTGAATTTAAAGGTTTTGAGAGAGCAAAGGGCTTCTTCCCTTTACATTTTGTTTGCATGACCCAGTATGATAAGTCAATGCCGAATGTATCGGTTGCCTTTAAGCCTCAGACCTTGGAAAATACTTTTGGAGAATATATCAGCAAGCTTGGTTACAGGCAGTTGAGAATTGCTGAAACAGAGAAGTATGCTCATGTAACCTTCTTCTTTAATGGTGGAGTTGAAGCTCAGTATGAAGGTGAGGACAGAGCCTTGATCCCTTCGCCGAAGGTTGCTACTTATGACCTCAAGCCTGAAATGAGTGCTTATGAGGTTGCTGAAGAGGCTGTAAAGAGAATAAATTCAAAGGAATATGATGTAATTATATTAAACTTTGCAAACTGCGATATGGTTGGACATACCGGAGTTTTTGAAGCGGCAAAGACAGCCGTGGAAGCAGTTGATGAATGCGTAGGCAAGGTAATCGAGGCTGTATCGGCTCAGGGAGGAGTAGCTTTTATAACCGCTGACCATGGAAATGCAGAGCAGATGATAGATTATGAAAATGGAGGAGCCTTTACAGCTCACACTACGAATGTAGTCCCGCTGATTGGAATAGGCTTGGGCAATTCCGGGTTAAAGGAAGGAAAGCTTGCAGACTTGGCTCCTACCATGCTGGATATAATGGGTGTGGAAAAACCTGCGGAAATGACAGGAAGCTCACTGCTAAAAAAATAAATCGTAGGTGTTTTTATATTCCTCAAACACAGGCTATAAGTAAAACAGCCATCTTGTTCAGAGCTTGAGCAGGGTGGCTGTTTATTTCCTTAAAAAAGGATTAAAAATACATTTATAGAATTAACTGGTATAAAGGCGCGATACGGGAGGATAGGCATATAATGAAAAAACCTTCAAGATTTATATTACATATTAAGCGGATATCCAGAAAATATAAAAAGCTTGGAAATCTTATTGTGTATATTTATAGGATTTTGAAATCTTCATATATAAGAACCTTCGTAAACTTTACCTTTACTACGGTATTGACTATTCAAATGAAATTGGCGGATTTCGAAACCTATAAATTAAATCAGGAGGAATTTTATCAGGATAAGTGGCATATACTAATAACATGTGTATTTATCGTGCTGTACAATTGGGCAACAATACTGATTGATAATTACCAGAAATACCAGGAAAAGATTATTAAATGTGTAAAGGAAATTGTGAACAGGGAAACAGTAATAAATGATACAATCGGTAAAAAGCTGTATGAAATTACAAAATGTATTTCTGCAAAATCCAGCTCCATTCCTGTGAAATCTGATTTCGTGAATTTCAGCTATCAGGACGTGGCGGCTCTGGTGTGCCACAATATTTATGATGCTATTAAGGTGTCTACAGAAAAGGATTCCCATCAGGTTTCTTTAATGCAGCGGTTTAAAGAGAAAAAAACAGGGGTAGAATATATAAAGATGATTAGCTATGGAAATGCCAATCAAATAACACCGAGTATATTTGATAAACATTTTTATCTTGACTATGACCAGAATTATTTTCATGTGAAAATATTTAATGAAAACCAAAATAATATTTTCATATTAAAAAACGCCGAAGAAATAAAAAAACATTTTGTATACGGAAAGAGATCAAATGAGGATGAAATTGTACAATACATAGCAATACCTGTGGTATGCGAAAACGAAGGCATAGTATCGCTGCTGCAAATAGAAATAAAGGAAAACATGCTTATTGGACGGACGAAAGAGGAAATAAGAGAATTCGTTAAGCCATTTATGGCATATATACATGTGCTTACCGTAAGCTATTATCAAGAAGAGCTATTTAAGGTATTAGCTAAAAAATTTGATATTTTGAAAAAAAGCAAAGACAGAAAAAAAAGCTTTATAGAAGGGATGAGCAAATATGAACAGCATTAGGGGGAAATTAATACTTATACAACCCCAAAAGAATATTGAGTTTAAATATGCCGAGCTGAATTTTATTCCTGAGGACACCGATTTTATTCAGGATCATAGGACATTTGAAGATAGAAGACAGCAGCTGATAGATGAATATGAAAAAGAACTGCGGAATTTCAGAAATAATACTATGAGGATTATATAGGAAGAGATACTTGTTAAAAGCTCTCGGGATAATATCTGAGAGCATGCTTTTATACGGTTTTTGCAGTACCTGTATGTAATTGACTAAATTGCATATAATATAATAGCATTAATAATGGCCGATTATCGCTGCGTTATAAAAATAGTGATATTTATAAATATATATTGGCAAAATATAAATGTTATAATATTATAATAGTTAATTACTATTGCCTGAAAAACGGCATACATTGTTTTTTAGGTGAACTGAGCTTTTAAGCGGACTGCTTTATGCAGTTTGGGCTTGACAATACAAATAAAATCAGAAGCTATTTACAAAGACCATATTGTAATGATATTCTGAAAACGAAAAATACCTTGAAGGGAGAAGCAGATGAAACAATATATTCCGATTGAAAGTGTTTTTGCAAGAGAAATACTTGATTCCAGAGGAAATCCGACTGTTGAGGTTGAAGTTATAGCAGAGGGCGGTTACGTTGGACGAGCATCAGTACCGTCGGGCGCATCAACAGGTGCTTTTGAAGCAATTGAATTAAGAGATGAAAATAACGACAGATATATGGGAAAGGGTGTTGAAACTGCGGTTGGGAATGTAAATAATGTTATTGCGCCTGAGGTAGAAGGAATGAATTTATTTGATCAGGTTGCCATAGACAGGCTTATGATAGAGCTGGACGGAACTCCGAATAAGGAAAGACTGGGTGCAAATGCAATACTCGGAGTTTCCCTCGCAGTTGCAAAGGCGGCAGCTGAGGCACTGGGTCTTGGGCTTTATCAATATATCGGCGGTACAAATTCCAAGACACTGCCGGTTCCGATGATGAATATAATCAACGGAGGCAAGCATGCCGACAATAGCGTTAATATACAAGAATTTATGATTATGCCTGTAGGTGCGGACAGCTTTAAAGAGGCGCTTAGAATGTGCGCCGAGGTATTTCATAATCTGAAAAAGGTACTGCAAAGTAAAGGATTAAGTACCGCTGTCGGAGATGAGGGCGGTTTTGCACCTAATTTAGAAACTGATGAACAGGCAATAAAAGTTATTATAGAAGCTATAACAAAGGCAGGCTACAAGCCGGGTGATGATTTCAGGATAGCGATTGATGCTGCCGCAACCGAAATGTATCAGGAGGATGGTTCTTATTTCTTCTGGAAGACCGGTATCAAAAAAACAAAAGAGGAAATGGTTGAATATTGGGCTGACTTAGCGGAGAGATATCCTATTATATCACTTGAGGACGGAGTGGCAGAAGAGGATTGGGAAGGCTGGAAGCTGCTGACCGAAAGGCTTGGCAAAGATATTCAGCTTGTAGGTGATGATTTGTTTGTAACAAATACCAGAAGACTTGAAAAAGGAATTAAAATGGGAGTTGCAAACTCTATTCTCATAAAGGTCAACCAAATAGGAACCTTAACAGAGACCTTAGATGCCATTCAGATGGCAAACAGAGCAGGATATACTGCCGTTACCTCACATAGGTCGGGTGAAACCGAGGATGCAACTATTGCGGATATTGCAGTAGCTACAAATTCAGGACAGATTAAGACTGGTGCTCCTTCAAGAACAGACAGGGTAGCCAAGTATAACCAATTGCTCAGAATAGAAGAAGAGTTAGGTGAAGTTGCCGAATTCCCGGGAATTAAAGCATGGTTTAATCTTAAGCATTGATAATCTTAATGCTAATATTAAATATATATTTCCCGAAAAGTAAATTTTATATAAAATGCATAAAAAACAGGTCGATAGGCTTGTTTTTTGTGTATTTATATGCTACAATTTTACCAAAGTCAATTACGATTGAAAGTCTTCGCGACGATGGAGTATCGTCTTTTTAGGTGAGCATTTCTTTCAAGCTGGCTTACAACGCAGCTTGGGCTTTATACTTCAGGAGGTTAGCCTCAAAATCCAAGCTATATCGTCCCATGTAATTGAGGCGGTATAATCGGAAACGATAGTAGTTGACTTTGTCTATTTTAGGAGGTGTTTTTATTTTGGTAACTGCAAAGTGGATTGTTAATATAGTACACATTCTTCTTGCTCTTTCGCTTATAGTAATTGTTTTACTTCAGTCCGGAAAGCAAGCCGGTTTATCTGGTTCTATCGCAGGCGGAGCTGAGACTTTCTTTGGAAAAAATAAGGGCCGAACAGTTGACGCATTACTTTCAAAGTACACCGCTGTTGCTGCAATTGCATTTTTGGCAACTTCAGTCGCTCTCTTCATTTTAATGGAGTATTAAGATTACTTGGCAAGTTTTTAGAAATGTGAGCCCAGGAGTACTCAACGTGCACTTGGGCTTTTTGTTGCAGGTTATTGTATTACCAGCCAATTGAGTGAAAGCCTTTAAGCCGGCTTTTAATGGGATTGGATTTGAATTTGATATAGGCGGACAGTTCAAGGGAGGAAACATTATGACCAGGGATGAAGCTCTCGAAGAATTGAAAATCAGGCTATCCGACGGGTATATGCTTCAGCATTCGATAGTTTCCGAGGCAATAATGAAGCAATTTGCATTATATTTTAATGATGACATTGATATTTGGGCAATGGCAGGTTTATTGCATGATATTGATTATGAGAGAACAATTGACAACCCTGTATTACATGGTGCTGTTGCGGCTGACATTCTTGAAAATTTGAACTTGGACAGAACTATTATATATTCTGTGCAGGCACATAACGATTTACAGGAGCTGCCGCGAAACAGGAAAATGGATAAGGTTTTGTATTTAACTGATTTTTTTACTGATTATATTATAGAATGTGCATACAGACTTCCGAACAGAAAAATATCTGATGTTTCAGCGGAGGCTGTTTATAAAATGGTGTGCGAGGGGACCCGGTCCGGAGCTTGGAGCTGTAATATCACATATATGCAGGAGCTTGGCCTTACTGCTGAAAAGTTCATTGAAACAGCAATAAGAGCTGTGCAGGAAATATCAAAGGAATATATTTATGCCCGGCAAAGAACTGAAATTTGATTAGCAGCTGTAAATGGTTTTTTATAAAATTTATCAAAGACTAAAAAGTTACTATGTTGTAACTTTTTTTTTGCTTTTTTGTAACCTCTTATTTTATCGAAAATTGTACAATTATCATAAAATTGATTGCGGCATACACGCTTGCAAAAATCTGCAATTGAAAAAGATGGTAACGCAAAAAGAGAGGCAATAGGTGAACATTCATGAAAAAATACTTAGTTCTGATTACGGCAGTTTTAATGATTATGGGGTTTATTTCAATATTTTATGTAAAGGGTGTGGAAAGTTATAAATTGAATAAAGGGTATATTAACTCGGAAGCAAATCCGGAAGTTATTTATAAATCAGGTCCGGCTCAGAAAGAGACGGCTGGGGCGAGCACCAAAAAGGAAAATACGGCGGCTAATGAAACTAAAGATAATGAAGGCAATTTGGGAGCAGCAGAAAGTTCGGCTGGGGATCCGGATTCTGAAGCAAAGAGGCAAATAGACCCGAATAAGCCCATGGTGGCACTGACTTTTGACGATGGACCTCATTATGAGAATACTGATAATATATTGGATTCCTTGAAAAAGTATAACGGTGCGGCTACATTTTTTGTATTGGGCAGCAGAGCAGAAAAGAATAAGGAAGTAATTAAGCGTATTGTCGAAGAGGGCAATCAAATAGGAAATCATACATATGACCATAAGCAGCTGACAAAGCTGAGCAGTACGGAAATAACGGAGGAATTGACAAGGACTTCGGATATAATACAGGATATAGCCAATATAAGGCCAGGCTTGATCAGACCTACATATGGCAGTGTCAATGATAATGTCAGAAATTATTCCAAGGAGCCTCTTATATTATGGTCGATTGATACGTTGGACTGGAAAACCAAGGATAAAACCAAAATAGTTAATGAGGCATTAAAAAATGTAAAAGACGGGGATATTATTTTGATGCACGATATATATAAAACCACAGCGATGGCGGCTGAGGTTATAATAAAGGAGCTGGATTCCAAAGGATATCAGCTGGTAACGATAGATGAGCTTTTTAAAGCAAGAGGGAAGGAACTGGAAAATGGAAAGGTTTACTCAAATGCTTATAAATAACAGCACAAATATTAAGCCGGCTTATACATAAAATACTGAAGCATACTTTATCGGATTACTTGGTAAAACATAAATACAAAGGTATAATATATTATATGCAGGAGATATAATGTATATTAAAAATACATAAAGCAAAAGGATAAATTTATGGATAATAAGATTCTGATAATAGAAGATGAGGACAGTATAAGAGGTTTTTTAAAAATAAATTATAAAAAGCATAATTTTATTGTCATTGAAGCAGCGACAGGAGAAGAGGGGATTGCCAAAGCCAGAATTGAAAATCCGGAAATTGTACTATTGGATATTATGCTTCCGGGCATTGATGGCTTTCAGGTTTGCGAGATCTTGAGAAAAGAGTTTTCTCATATGGGAATAATAATGCTTACTGCGAAGGGACAGGATATTGATAAGATTAAAGGCTTGGAAAACGGTGCGGATGACTATGTTCTCAAGCCTTTTAATACAATGGAATTAATCCTGCGCACAAATTCATTGCTCAGGAGGCTTGGACAGAAGGATTCGGGAGAAAGAAATGACACCATAGACAGTGAGGTTTTCCAGCTTGATTATTATTCACAAAGAGTTTACAAGCATGGCAGGGAAATTTTGCTGACACCGAAGGAATTTCTCTTGTTGAAATTATTCCTTCAAAATCAAAATAAGGCTTTTACAAGAGACGAGCTTTTGGATAAGGTATGGGGATATGATTTTGCAGGAGACACAAAGATAGTGGATGTGAATATCAGGAGGCTCAGGAGCAAAATTGAGGACAAAAACTCGCAGACAATGTATATTGAGACAGTTTGGGGCACCGGTTACAGATGGAGAAAGGAAAATTAAATGATCTTCACAAAACGGAATAAGGAAAATGCTCCTCCAAAAAGCATTAGAACCAGATTGATTTCAAACTTTATAATTGTCATACTTATCAGTGTATTGGTATTTGAAGCAATGCTGATGTATTTCACGAGGTTTTACTTTTATAATAATGTGGAAAGCATTTTGACAAATCAAATCAGGACAACGGCTGATTTTTATACTCAATACTATTCAAATGTGCCGCTGGACATTAATATAGTCGACAATGCCGAAATATTCTGGAAGCAGACAAAAGCGGAGGTTCAAATTGTCAAATTCTCAGGAGAGGTAATACTTGATTCTGAGGGAATTATTCATAAAGACTTGCTGAAAAGCGATGACTTTAAAGATGCGTTAAAAAACAAAAAAGGGGTTTGGAAAGGCATAAGGGAGAGCAGTGGAGAGCGCATTATGGCGGTATCCTATCAATTGAAATCAGATACGGGAGCGGTTGGGGTTTTACGGTTTGTAACCTCCTTGGATGAAATTGATTCAATTATTATGTATATTTCCTTGATATTTATTTGCATAGGTGTTTTTGTAATTCTTATTGCTGTCATAATGAGCATTTTACTGGCTCACAGTATTGTCCAGCCATTGAAAAGTGTAATGGGAGCGGCTGAATTAATGGCATCAGGAGATTTAAAAGTACGGGTTCACAAGGACAGAAATGATGAAATAGGAAAGCTTGCAGACACATTAAACTATATGGCCAAGGAAATACTGAACAGGGATAACGTCAAAAATGATTTTATATCTATGGTATCCCATGAGCTGAGAACCCCGCTGACCTCAATAAAGGGGTGGGCGGATACTATAATTGATGACGGCTTTAATGATAAAGAAATTCTTAATGATGGAATGAATATAATTACGAAGGAATGCGGCAGACTTGCAAAGATGGTTGAGGATTTGCTGGATTTTTCCCGTTTTATTTCGGGCAAGGATGAGTTGAAAAAGGAAAGAACTGATATTTCAGCTATCGTTGATTATGTCAAAAAGCAGATGAGTAAAAGAGCAGCAAAGGAGAAAATAAGCTTTAGTGCGGTTTATGACAATTTACCTGCAATATTTTTGGACAGAGATAAAATAAAACAGGTTCTCATAAATCTGATAGGAAATTCGCTGCAGTTTACTCAGCCGGGAGGAAAAGTTCTGCTTAGGGTTTTTGAGGAGAAAAACAGTCTGGTTTTTCAGGTTGAAGACAATGGGTGCGGAATAAGTGATGAGGAGCTGCCTATGGTCAGGGAAAAATTCTTTAAGGGAAAAAACAGCAAATCCCAGACAGGGCTTGGACTTGCAATATGCGATGAGATTATCAGGATGCACAACGGAAGCCTAAGTATAAAAAGTGAATTAAATGAAGGAACAGTAGTGGAAGTCAGACTTCCGTATGACAGAGGTGAATATGAAACAAAAATTTAAAAAGCTGTATTTGCTGCTGACAGGCGTGATTTTTTTATCCGTATTATTATCGGGGTGTTCAAGCTTGGAATTTAACATAGAGGAAACCATAAAACCGCCTGATAACGGGAATGTTGCTATTCAGGGTACATGGAGAATTGATAAGTATATATCAATTTTAAAGGGTCAAGGTGCTCTTGATGAAGATGAAGAAAGCAATAAAAATAAGTATATCGGCAAAGAGGCGGTATTTGACAATGAAATTGGTGTAATAGGAATAGACGTATGTACAAATCCTGATTACAAAATAATCAGAACATCCGCCGACAGCTTTCTTAAAAGTACGTATCAGACTAATTGCAAGAGCTTGGGAATTAAAAAGGAAAAGGTTAATGTTGTCACTATATCAACTGCAAATAAGTTTTTTAACCAGCTTATTGTTACTGACGATATGACAGCCTATGTATATCTGGAAAATGGATTTTTGGTTATGAAGAAAATATCTGATCTTGCGGACGAAAAAATAAAAAAAAGCAGTGTGGGAAAAGCGGAGGCAAATAACAGCAATGAGGAATTTGAGGAGGATCCGTTGCTGAGATCCGGAGTGCTGATGGGTATAAGGTCTGCGGATAATACATGCTGTACCATATGGATATATTCCAAAAACAGAGAAATAAAAGCGGTCAGCTACAGAGAGCAGCTTATGGTGCCCAGAGCCTACGGTTTCTGGGAGGCAGGAGTTATTCAGAATATGAATCAGAGCATATATGCCGAAGCCTTTGTAAATTCACATTTACAGGCTATACCCAGAAGCGGAAGCAAGGATAATATACTTTCAGATAAACCGGGGGCAAAAATTTTGTTTGTCGGTAATGACTATATAGGTGTTGAGTACAATTCAAAGCTTAGTGTTATGCCTATGGACAATATAGGCGGGGGGAATTCGGTTTCGATTTCGGATGTTATTCTGGACAGTTCCTTTAATGTTTCAAATGAATTCACTCAATCCCGGCAGGCTTATATTTCCTCCCTTGACAGCGGCAAGCTGAAAAATATTATAGGTGAGCCGGATGAAAAGAATTATACCCTGAAAAGGCGTAACGGACACTGGATTTTGAAGAGCAGATTGTACTTCAAGGAGGATTATGACGGTAAGAAATATGAGGATTTCGATTTGAATTTAGTGGTGCCGTCAACACTGATACATTATGATGAGATGGACATTCCCTGGAATAATATAAAGTCCAAGCTGCCTTGGACAACAGATGCTTACATGTCACCCAATAAGGATATCGCAATCCTTGTTTCACGCGACAGTCTGAATATTTATCCTGTCCAGAAGAGGAATATCATTAATAAGCAGCTTATGAAGATACCGTTGTCGGAGGGGGATTCTGTTGTCATGGCTGAATGGTCCGTGGGAAAGTATGCGGACATATGGGCAAGATTTGTTGATGGGATATTTACAGATATACAGGATAATTAAGCGAATTATTAATAGAAATAATTGTAATAATAGTTATAATGGAATAATATTAGATAAGCGGCAATTAAAAAACGGATTAGTTGAAAAAATCTTTGATGCTATTACTAAACTGAAAGGCAGATAAAAGAATGGTGGATTTAGAGGCTAGAAAAGAGAAAATAGTAGGATTTATGACAGAGGAGGCATACAAGCCTCTTTTATTGAAGGAATTAAGATTGATATTGGGGGTGCCCTCCGGTGATTATGAAACTTTCAATCAGGTAATTGAAGAGCTGGAAAGCGAAGGAAGAATATATAAAACACGCGGAGACAGATATGGCATCCCTTCGAGATTAAATCTGGTTACGGGAAGAATTCAAGGGCATGAGCGGGGGTATGCTTTTCTCATTCCTGATGATGATATGCTGGAGGATATATTTATTCCTGCTGACAGCCTTGGCGGGGCTATGCACAATGACAGGGCGGTAGCCAGAGTGAATAAAAAGAGCTCCTCTGACAGAAGAATGGAAGGGGAGATCGTCAGGATACTTAAAAGGGCAAATGTTACGCTGGTAGGAACCTTTGAAAAGAGCATGAGCTTTGGATTTGTGGTTCCTGACAATAAAAGAATATCGGGAGATATCTTTGTATCCAAAAGCGGCTTCAACGGAGCCAAAAAGGGTCAGAAGGTGGTTGTTGAAATTGTCAAGTACCCTGAGCAAAGAAGAAACGCAGAAGGGAAAGTAATAGAAATATTAGGCGATAAGGATGATTTGGGAACAGACATACTTTCAATTATTAAAACCTATAATTTGGAGGAAGATTTCTCCGAGGAGGTTGTAAAGCAGATTGAGAAGATACCGGATACTGTATCGGAGGATATGATTAAGGGAAGACGGGATTTGAGAAGCCTGAGGATGGTGACAATTGACGGAGAAGATGCAAAGGACCTTGATGACGCGGTATCCGTTGAAATGCTTGATAACGGCAATTATAGGCTGGGAGTTCATATTGCGGATGTTACCAACTATGTAACTGAAAATTCTCCTCTTGATATAGAGGCTTTGAGAAGAGGAACCAGCGTTTATTTAGTTGACAGGGTAATACCCATGCTGCCGAGAAAGCTTTCAAACGGAATATGCAGCTTAAATCCGCAGGTTGACAGACTCAGCTTTACAGTTATGATGGAGATTGATACGGCTGGAAGGATTGTTAGCCATGATATATTTGAAAGCGTAATAAATATTGATGAACGAATGACATATACAAATGTATACAAAATATTGGCGGATAAGGATGAGGAGCTTATTAAAAGGTATAAGCAGTTAGTTCCTGATTTCGCCCTTATGCACGAGCTTGCACTTATTCTGAGAAAGAACAGATTTAAAAGGGGCGCAATAGATTTTGATTTCCCGGAGGCAAAGATTATTCTTAACGACAAGGGTAAACCGGTTGAAATCAAGAAGTACGAAATAACAATTGCAAATCAGATTATAGAGGAGTTTATGCTGATATGCAATGAAACGGTTGCGGAACATTTTTACTGGACGAATACGCCTTTTGTCTATAGAATTCATGAGAACCCTGATGAGGAAAAAATAGCCGCACTTAATGAATTTGTTTATAATCTTGGGTATAGCATTAAGGGCATAAATAAAATTCATCCAAGAGCCTTGCAGGATTTGCTTGAGAAGGTGAAAGGGACAAAGCATGAAAGAATTATAAGCTCTGTTATGCTCAGGTCATTGCAGAAGGCAAAATACAGTGATGAAAGTGTAGGACATTTTGGCTTGGCGGCTAAATTTTACTGTCATTTTACTTCTCCTATCAGAAGATATCCTGATTTGATCATTCACAGGATAATGAAGCTGTATTTAAAAGGAGGTATGAGCGAGCAAAAGACAGAACAGCTTAATGGTATTTTATCTGAAATAGCAAAACAGTGTTCAGAGAGAGAGAGGATGGCTGAAGAGGCAGAAAGGGAAACAGAGGACCTGAAGAAGGTTGAGTATATGAAGTCCCATGAGGGCGAAATATTTGAGGGAATTATCTCTAATGTAACCAATTTCGGAATGTTTATAGAATTGGAAAACACAATTGAGGGTCTTGTCCGGATGAGCAGTATGGAAGACGATTATTACAACTACGATGACCGCCATTTCTGCCTTATTGGAGAGCGTACCCACAAAGTCTACAGAGTAGGTGATATTGTAAAGGTCTTACTGGCAAAGGCGGATGTATCTGCCAGAAAAATCGAATTTTTATTGGAGGAGTCCGATGAAAAGGAGGAGCCTGAAGATTTTGCACAGTATCCTGAAATTAACAAGACGAAAACCGTAAGAGGGCAGCAGGTCAGGGGCAAGGCAAAGGCAGATAGCAGTAAAGCTTATAAAAAACCTGCAAGGAAGAGAAAGGCTGTTGATAAGAAGGTATTAGAACAGATTTCAGGCAAGAGAAAAAGAAAAAAGAAGAAAAGCGATAAAATATAAATAAAGGTTTACGAGGAAGAGTTATTCCGATGTAGGCAAAACAAAAAGCGAGCGGTGTTAGCCTCTCGCTTTTCTGTCAAGCGCAGTTATATTATAAAACGCTTAATTTCTTCGCAGAAGTTTCCGCAATCTTCAACCTGAGTTTCCAGCTTAATAGGCTTGCTCAAATCAAGACTGAAAATACCCATAATTGACTTAGCGTCAACGATATAACGTCCTGATGACAAATCAACATCAAAGTCATATTTGTTCACAATATTAACGAAATCCTTTACGTCATTGATAGATTTTAAAGAAATGTCAAATGTTTTCATATCCATCCTCCTTAATATATAAAAAACAGTATTACTAAATTTATACTTTAATATTAACTGCTTTTTCTGGGATAGTCAATTGGAAAAGCAGCGGAGCATGTGCCATTTTAGGTGAAAGTGTCGTGAAAGCCTTGAAATGTAAGGGATTGCTGCAATATTGTGCATATTAAACAAACTTTTAACCATGTTTTCATTCAATAATATGGTGCATCAGTTCTGTACATTAAATAATAGCCTTGTTTAAGTCCGGAACAGCTAAACAAGGGGGGAGATATTCTGTTCTCAGGTTTTGTGAGAGCGTTTATATTCTGTTTCTGTCAATATACGCATGCCCCTGCTGGTGTAATAATCTTTAACCTTTGCTTTTAACATCACACTTGCCTGTTCGGAGATGTCCTCCCTGCGGTAAAAAATTTTAGGAATTTTCCGGCCGGGTTTGCAGCGCTGATAGTATCTCCTTATAAGAAGCACCGCAAGACGAAAAAGAGACACAGCTGCAACTATGGCGCAGAAAGCACCCAGAACTGAAAAAATCCCGTCACCTGCCACCTTGAACCAAAGAAGCTGCATACCGATAAAAAACCATACGCCGGAGAAATCGTGGGCGGTATGCTTGCTGATGCAATCTGTGCAAAGTGGTTGACTGGCCTTTTCATAATTTATTTTAGAGATATTGCCAATACTGCTTGCTTCATAATTTCCTACATATACTGAAGCGAGATTATCGGTTTCTTTTTTACATATAAAACAATTTCCCATTTCAGTCTCTCCTTTATATTAGATGAAGTTTTAAAAGCGCTGAAGCGACACCATCATGGTCTATTGTATCAGTGACGGCGTCAGCGGATTCCACAGCCAGTGTATGGGCATTTCCCATTGCAATGCCTGTTCCGCTTGCCCTCAGCATTCCCAAATCATTGATACCGTCACCGAAAGCAACACTTTTTTTTATGTCAGCTCCAAGATAAGACATTACATGCCGAAGAGCAGTTTCTTTCGTGTGTTTCTTTGATATAAACTCAACAAATGTCCCGCTTTCATTGGGGATGATATCAAACCTTTTCGAAAGAGGCTCGGATATTATCCCGTAATTCTGATATAATGCAGGATGTAATGTGAATTTCTGTATTTGCATATCTGACGAAATTTGGTTCGGAGCTGTAATTTCGGTTAATTCCCATGGTATTTTTCTTTCACCCGGAACTGTATATATTTTGTTTACGCCCTCAAGTATTCCTGTAATATTCTGCTCAAGCATCTGCCTGACTATACCGGTCAACAAAGCTGTCTCCAGCACTGCATTAAAAAGCACATTGCTGCCAAGCTCGATGCGTGAGCCTGCACCGCTTATAATTCCGTCAAAGCCTATGTCAAGAATAGAGGAGTATATGTCACATTTAGTTCTCGCAGTACATATAAAAAGCATATGCTTGTTTCTGCCCGCCTGCCGTAAGGCATCAATGACAGCCTTTGAGGGAGGGTTATCATTTTGTGCAAGAGTGCCGTCAATATCAAAAAACAAATAATGTCTGTTATCCATATCATTTAAACTCATGCATCAGGTCTTTGTTTCGATTATAAAGCTCGCTGAAAATCTGTTTTTGACGGCTGTAAATTATATGTGCCGCCATATTGGGTTCAATCACGAGATCAGGCTCTATCATTTTGGAAAGCTCCTCCCAGCTGCTGTATGCACCGCCAGAAAGCGCTGCCATTATTGCATCGCCGTAAGCCGCGCCAAAGGTGATTTTAGAGGTGTAAACCGTACGTCCTAAAATGTCTGCAACAGCCTGCAGCCATACCTTGTTCTTGGTACCTCCGCCCACTGCCATAATTTTTTTAACCGGAAGTGAGTTTTCTTCGAAAATGTCAAAATGCTGGGCAATAGTATAGCCTATTCCTTCAAGAGCAGCCTTATAGAGATGTGCCCGGGTATGGGAAAGTGTGAGTCCGAAAAACATGCCCTTTGCAAACGGGTCATTCAGTGGTGTGCGCTCGCCGGCAAAATAGGGAAGACATATAAGGCCTTCACTGCCCGCCGGAATTTTTTCGATATCTCCAGCCATTTCGGCATATGCATTTTTACCATTGCTTTGTTCGGATTCAATAAGCTCATGGTATAGCTCGTCACGGAACCAGCGTGTCAAGGTACCTGCTGTATTGGTGCCGGCACAGACAGCAAAGACCTCGGGAATTATAAATGTTCCGGGCCACATTCTGGGCTCTGTGATTAAGCGGTCGCATAGACAAATAAAATAACAGGAGGATCCCATCTGTATCATCACATCACCCGGGCAAAATACCCCCGTTGATACTGCCTCGGCACCGCTGTCTCCGGTACCGACAAGTACATCTGTGCCAAAGCTGAGGCCTGTCTGACGGGCAGCCTCTGCCGTCACTGTACCTGCGATATCTGTTGCTTGCTTAATGTCCGCAAGCTGATCAGGTCGGCAGAACATTGAGCAGAATTCATTGCTTATTGAGTTATCGCCGAGATTATAGAGAGGTGCAAAGTCCTCGGCAAGATATTTGTCAATTGTATATTTTCCTGTCAGCTTGGCACAAAGGTAAGAGGAGCCGGTAAGAAATTTTGCTGCCCTTTTATAAATTTCAGGAAGATTATTTTTTATCCATAGAATTTTAGGAGCAATATCCGAGGAACAGATTTCATGCCCGAAAATCTCCTTGACCCGGTTTCCGTAAAGCTTGTTTAAATAATCAATCTCATTTGCCGAGCGGCAGTCAATACCGTAAAGGATGGCATTTGTAAGAGGCTTTAAATTTTCATCAACCGGCAGGCAGTCACAGCCCAAAGCCGAAAGCCCGACGCAGCGGATAAGCTTTGGGTCAATGCCGCTTTCATTTATGAGCCGCTTTGAAAGCGTGCAAAAATCTCCCCACCAGGTTTTTTCCGCGTCATGCTCAAAATAGCCCGGTTTGGGATTGATGAGCTCATGCTTTTCAAAGGAAAACGATACCACCCTGCAATCGCTTCCTATTATGACTCCCTTTGATTCATAGGTGCCAATGTCAATACCCATAAAATATTGTTTCATTATACTACTCTCCCTTTTGTAAAATCATAGTCTTGCACAGGACATAAATTCCGAAACGCGCTGCCTGTCAACAGAATTTTCAAATTTTCCGTTTGTTTTCAGTGTTGTTCCGACAAAAGCCCCGTCGCAAACGGCAAGCACACCTTTGACATTGCTTGCATTACAGCCGGTTCCGCATACCACAGGAGTATTTCCTGCGACTTTTTTTATATCCTCCAGCAAGCTTCCTTCAGGATTCAGGCCGGGTGCTGTCCCGCCTACAACCAGTGCATCAGGATGACAGTTAAAAAGCATTGTCTGTGCGATATCGGTGTAGGAGCGGTCGTTTAAGTAAACCTCACCTTCGCTCGTAACGAAATAAAAGAGCTTAAGGTTATCTAAACGCAGTGCGCTTTTCAGACGCAATGTTTTTGCAATGTTGCGGTTCACAAGTCCATGATCGCCAGCCCATGCGCCTGTAAACAGACAGCGGGTAAAAAGAGCACCTGTGGCGGCGCAAAGCTCTATAGTTGCATCTCCGTCATAAATTGCTTCAACTCCGAAAGGCACGTAAATCAAATTTCTTATAGCTCCTATCACCATCGCCATAGATGCGAGTGCAACCTTGGAAACCTCCTTTTCATATGGCATACTGAATTCATTTGTAATCAGGACACCATCTACACCGCCCTCCTGAAGTGCAGTGAGATCGGATTTCGCCTGCTCTATTACCTTCTCAATTGAGTCAGACGTGCTGTAAAAGGGGTCTCCCGGAAGAGAAAACAGGTGAAGTAATCCTATAATAGGTTTTTCTGTGCCGAACATATCGCTAAACCAGGACAAATTCAATCAACTCCTATAATATATAATACGTAATATAACGTTATATAAAAATTGTAGCATGTGCGAAGGTATTTTGCAATGAAAATTTTGTAGATATATTTATATTTATTGTTATTTAAAAAATGGTATATTATACTTATAGTAATTTTATAGTATTGAAAAAATGGAGAAGATTATATTATGTTAAATGAAGACTCATTAACGCCTTTGTACCAGCAGATGATGGCGGAAATTAAGAGTAAAATTGAAGATGGGGAGTATGCCTACAATGAAAAAATTCCGTCCGAGGAGAAGCTCGGAAAGGAATATTCTGTCAGTAGAATTACTGTGCGAAGGGCTATTGATGAATTGTGCACAGAGGGGTATCTTATTAAAAAGCAGGGAAAGGGAACTTTTGTAGACAAGAAAAAAATGCACAGGAAGCTTGAGAAAACAAGCGATGTGCTCAGCTTTTCAGAGGCTTGCCGGGCGGTAGGGATGATACCCGGAGCAAGAGTAATCAAAAGATCTGTTTGCATTGTGCATGCGGACGAAAGAAAATTTTTCGGGGTTCCGGAGGATACGCCTATTTTGTATATACAGCGTGTTTTATCGGCTGATGGCACGCCTATTCAGATTGAGAACAATTACTATCCGTATACGAAATTTAAGTTTTTAATGGAGGAGCCTCTTGAAAATGGTTCTTTATTTGCATTGTTGAGGGAAAAGTACGGAATTAATGTGTGCAATACAAGCAAAACCCTGCTTGAAGTTGTGCGGGCAAAGGGTGAAAAGGCTGAACTGCTGGATGTGCTGACAGGAGAGCCTCTGTTTTACCAGAATTGCTATTTTATCGATGAAAATGAAGAGCCCTTATTTATAGGACGCCAGTATATAGCAGGGAACCGCTATGTATTCAATCTCTGAAATAAATAATCCAAAGACACATCGGTTTCTCAATCCATAGTAATTGACTATTCATATCCGGAATGTTTCGGCTTGCAGGCTGCCGGTATCAGGTTTGATATAAGACCTATACCGGCAGCCTTTTTGGTTGCTTATCTATATAAAAAATTTTTATGGCACATAATAGATAATATATTTGGGAAAAGGATAAAATTTTTTTCTAGTTGACAAAATGTTTTCTGTTTGCTAGAATGAAAAAACAATATGACGATATATGATGTCATAATTTCCACAAATTTGAGGAGGGACTGTTAATGCCAGAAGAAGCTTTTGCGATGAAAAGTAAAAAGAAGATCAAGCTGCCACATGTCTACACCATTGCGTTCATGTTAATTGTTTTCTTTGCAATATTGACATGGATTATTCCAAGCGGACAATTTGAACGTGTGGAACAGGAAACAGCAGCGGGTACACGTATGGTTGCTGTGGCAGGTTCGTATGAGCCGGTGGACAAGGTTACCGAAGATGGTGACCTGAGGCAGGGATTGTTTGATATCCTTATGGCTCCGACAAAAGGAGTTCAGGCAGCAAGTGATGTTGTTGCATTTGTATTGCTTATAGGAGGTTCGTTTGCGCTGTTAAACAAAACAAATGCAATAAATGCCGGGATGAGCCGTGTTATCAAAAGGCTTAAGGGCAAGGATATTCTGATGTTCCCCATAATAATGCTGCTGTTTGGCCTTGGAGGAACTACTTTCGGAATGTCTGAGGAAGCCTTGCCGTTTTATGCTATTTTTCTGCCTATTATAATGAGCATAGGCTATGATTCTATGACAGCCTTTATGCTTTGCTTCATGGGTGCGCAGCTCGGATATTGTGCTTCTACCGTAAACCCCTTCAACGTATTGATTGCACAGGGCATTGCCGGTATACAAGGCAATCCTCAGCTTGGCCTGCGCTTTTTATGGTTTGTCATATTTATGGCACTGGGTATAGCATGGATTATGAGGTATGCACTCAAGGTCAAGAAAAATCCTTTAAGCTCCATTACTTATAATGATGATATTCTGAAAAGGCAGGAATTTTCTATTGAGTCGGCTGAACAGATGGCTGATGTTCCGTTTACCACAAGGCATAAAATTGTTCTGCTTATTTTTGCGGCAGGAATGGGAACGATAATCTGGGGTCTTTTGAAAAAAGGCTGGTATATGGATGAAATAAGTGGTGTTTTTCTTGCTATAGGCTTATTCTCTGCAATTGCCGGCGGATTGTCCGAACAGGAAATGGCCGAAGAATTTGTAACGGGTATGAAGGACTTTACGTATGCAGCAGTAATAATTGGTATTGCACGTGGGATACTCGTTATTGCAGAAGGCGGACTGATTATTGACACAATATTGAATTCACTCGCAACAATGCTCTCCGGAGTATCAACATGGCTTTACACTACAATGATGTACTTTGTACTCGGGGGTCTGACCTTCCTGATTCCTTCCTCATCGGGCCTTGCATCCCTTACGATTCCTGTCTTGGGACCGCTTACCGAGCTTATGGGCGTTAATCCTGAAGCCTCTGTAACAGCTCTTCAGTTTTCAAACCAGATAGTAAATACAATAAGCCCTACTGCCGGTATGACTGTTGCAGGTCTTGCCGTATGTAAAATTTCCTTCCCGCAGTGGTGGAAAACCTGCTGGAAATTTGTGCTTCTAATTTTTGTGCTGGGTATTGTTTTTACAGCCATTTCAGGATATATAGCTGTATAAGGAAAGTTAAAGGGATGCATGCCATATGCTTTGCATATGGTGACAAGAGGCTCCGTAAGTGCCTGCAATTTTTATGGAAAAAGAAACGGAGGTGGGGAATATTAAGGACGAAAAATGCTTGGTTCTTTTATCAAAAAATATTTTTTCCGCAGAGACAGCAAGGCCTGTTGACGGCTTTGTGGCAATAGAGGGAAACAGGATTGCAGAGGTCGGAAGCCGGGAGCAGGTCTCCCGGTGGATTGAAAAGGCGGACCGAATTATTGATCTTGGGAGTAAAACAGTAACGCCCGGTTTTGTAGATTGTCATACCTTCTTCAGCGGATATCTGCTTCTTTCTATAGGTGTTGATTTTTCACAGATAAAGTCGGACAAGGACGGTGTTGAAGCCATAAAAAGCTATAGTGCCTCCTATCCTGACAGAGGGTATGTTTTTGGACATGGCTGGCGGCCCGAAACCTTCAGCATCAGTGACGAAGGCTTGCTTGACAGGGAGTTTCCGGATAAGCCTGTAGTGATTTTTTCTTCGGGACAGGATAATTGCTGGATGAACCGGAAAGCAAGGGAGAAATTCGGTTTCGCACCTGAGAAATGTTATGCTGAAATGCTCTGGCGTATGATGCCGTTTTATTTAAATGAGCCTGAAACCGAGAGAAAATATGTTTCTTATATGAGGATGCTCAATGAGCGGGGAATCACCTCGATAAAGGAAATGACATTTGACGATTATTACGGCTTTGCCGATACAATGGAGCGCCTTGAAAAAAACGGGGAAATGACTGTACGGGTATCTTTTATGTCCCAGCCGGTTGGACGCGGTATTGATCTGGAGCATGGAAGGGCAATGAAAAAACGCTTTACCGGGGATTTTTTGAAATTCAGCGGGTACAACCGCATGACTGACCGCGGCATTGCACGATTTTTAGGTGAATTGAATGAACCGTATAAATCAAACCCCGATACAAAATGCATGACTCCTGTCGAATGGGGACTAATTGGCAGGGAAACCCTTGAAGCTGATAAAAACGGCTTCCGGTTTTCACTTCATTGTCAGGGTGACGGTGCCTTCCGTCATACGGTTGATTTATACAGCCGTTGTGCTCAGGAAAATGGAAGGCTGGTAAACCGTCATGCCGTTACAGACCTTGAGTTTACAAGACCGGAGGACTTGGAGAGATTTGGAAGCATGGGCGGGATTGCTGAAATATACGCTCAGATTCAATCACTGGACAATAAGGCTGAGCTGATTTCCATGATAGATTCACAGCTGGGGATGGAACGCGGGAAGTATTACTGGAACCGGAGGCAGATGATTGACAGCGGAATTTGTCTCACCTGCGGAACCGATTTGCCTCTGCTGTTTCCGGATGTGCCGCAAAGTATTTATTGCGGCTGCGGAGGATATTTCAAGGATGGAAAAAGCTTCAATGAAAGAAATATGATAACCGTTCCTGAAATGCTTACTGCGTGGACAAGGAACGGCCAGTACAGTCTGGGTAATGAAAAGGTGCTGGGAACACTTGAAAAAGGTAAGCTTGCAGATATTGCAGTACTTGATGAGGACATTTTCAGCATACCTGTTGAAAAGGCCGGGCAGGTAAAGGTTTGCCTTACAATTTCAAACGGCCGGGTTGTATATGAAAAACCTTAGAAAAGGAGAGAAGGATATGGCATTCTTAAGGAGAGAACAGGTTGCTGCGATGGGAATCCATTATATCTATTACCCGCTTGAATATATGCTGGATGCTCAGCGTGATGCAGGCTTTAAGACGGTAGAGATTTGGGCCGCCTCCCCGCATTATCTGATGGATTATAAGAGCTGTCAGGAGCCTGCTGAGCTGAAAAAGAAGGTAGAGGACCGGGGAATGAAAATCGGTTCCTTCTGCCCGGAGTGCGCGACCTACCAATATCTTATGTGCGGTGCAGGTTTCCCTGGTTTCAGAGAACGCAGCATGGATTATTTCAAGCTTGGCATTGAATGCACTGCAAGGCTCGGTGCTGAAATTATGCTCACAAACTGCATTGGAGGCACATGGGATGAAGAATATGAAGCGGTTTACGAGCGTGCGGTGAATAATCTCAGAGAGCTTGCAAGGACCGCCGGAGACAATGGTGTGACAATCGCAATTGAAACAGTCAGGCCGGAGGAATCCAGAGTTATAATCACCTTGCCTGAGCTGAAGCGCCTTTTGAAGGATGTAGGAAGCCCGAATGTAAAGGCCGGACTTGATACTATTGCTATGGGAGTTGCAAATGAAACACTTGTGCAATGGTTTGAGGAACTGGGAAGTGATATTGTACACATGCATTTTGTAGACGGCAGACCTTATGGACATCTTATATGGGGTGACGGATTGTTTTCGCTGGACAGATTTATAGAGACACTTAACCGCTATGGATATCAGGGATATCTTACGCAGGAAATTACAGACGGACGTTATTTTGATAAGCCTGCCGAAGCAGATAAGCTTAATTTCAAGGCATTTGAAGCATATTTTACGGATGGAAAGGGGGCGGTTTGATGGCAGATATCAGACGGGAGCAGGTAGCGGGAATGAATATTCATTATATTAATTATTCGCTTGATTATTTTCTTGATTCACAGAAACGCTGCGGCTTCAAGACCATTGAGCTTTGGTGTGCATGCCCGCATGTATGGCTTGACCATCTTACCTATTACAATGCAAAAGAGATAGGCCTGAAAATCAGAGAGCGCGATCTGAAGGTCTGCGTTTTAACGCCTGAAAACTGTACGTATCCATATCAGTTTGCGGCGAAGGAACCGGAATTGAGGGAGAAAAGCTATAATTACTTTGCAAATGGAATCAGGCTTGCCTCTGAGCTTGGGTGCGGCATGATGGAGGTAAACTCCGGCTGGGGCTATTGGAACGAGGAACGTGAGGAGGCGTGGAAGCGCAGCCGTGATATGCTGAGCAGGCTTGCCGATACGGGACGGGAATATGGCGTTACACTTGTAATGGAAGCCATCCGTCCCGAGGAAAGCCAGCTTGTAATAAATCTTGAGAGTGCAAGGCGTATGTTTAATGAGGTAAACCATCCAAATCTCAAGGTAATGGTTGATACCTGCGCAATGGGTGTCGCAAACGAAACACTTGAAGACTGGTTTAAGGTGTTCGGCGACAATATAAGGCATATGCACTTTATTGATGGCAATCCATACGGACATCTTATATGGGGTGACGGTAAGCACCATCTTGGCAGATTTATTGAGATTCTTAACAAATACGGCTATGAATATTATCTCGGACAGGAAATTACGGACGGAAGGTATTATTCAGACCCCGCAATGCATGATCTCAGAAATATGCGCAACTTTGAACACTATATCGATTATTGACATAAGAAGGGATGATTTAATGAATGCAAATAAAATAATATCAAAGGTAATAAAAGAAAAGGGCAGAATAAGGACGGTTTTCTTTATAGGCTGCGGAGGATCGATGATAGATCTTTATCCGGCAAATTATATGTTGAATGCAGAGGCCTCCGACATAAGCTCATATATTTATACCAGCAGGGAGTTTGTGCTGTCATTGCCTAAAAGACTTGGAAACGACAGTCTGGTTATAGTATGCAGCCATTCCGGAAATACTCCAGAGAGTGTGGAGGCTGCTCATGCCGCCAAGGAAGCAGGGGCATATGTGATTACAATAACACATAACAAGGATTCAAAATGCACAGCGCCGGAATTTGTATCATGGGTATATCCATGGGGGGATGATGTTAAAACCGAATATGTTCCCGTAGGGATTTCTCTGCTGCTTGCTGCGGAGCTTATTGAAGCACAGGAGGGCTTTGCAAAGCACGAGGCGCTTATAAAGGCTATTGACCAGATAGACGGGGTAATTGGGAAAGCCAGATTGAAGGTTAATGAAGAATTATCCAATGTTTTTGCAAACAGCTGCAAGGAAAATCCGTTTTTCTATGTTCTGGGCAGCGGCTCGGCTTTCAGCCAGACATACGGATTTGTAATCTGTTCAATGATGGAAATGCAGTGGCAAAATTGCTGCCATATACACAGCGGTGAATATTTTCACGGACCCTTTGAGGTTACGGAAAACGGACTGCTGTATGTTATACAAATGAGCAGCGGAAAAACAAGAGAAATGGATGAACGTGCGCTTGCATTCCTGCGCGGGCATACCGACAGGCTTATAGTAATCGATGCTTTGGAATATGGAATGGACAGTATTGATTCTTCTGTTCGGGAGTATCTGGATTCCTCACTGTTTTATGCTATTAACTGTGAGCTCAGAGCAGCCCGGGGCAAATTATTCAATCACCCTGTTGAAACCAGGCGCTATATGGATATTGAGAAATATTAAGGAGGACGGTCGTAATGGCTTACAATGTCAGTGTGATTGGCTTTGGAGATAATGTTGTTGACAAATACGAGCACATAAAAACTATGTATCCGGGCGGGAATGCGGTAAACTTTGCGGTGTATGCAAAAAAATTCGGTGCAGTCCGCAGTGCCTATATGGGTATTTTCGGAAACGATGCAGAAGCGGAGCATGTTATAGAGTGCTTGGGCAATGAAAGAATCGAGACAGTAAAGTGCCGTCAGATGATAGGTGAAAATGGCTGCGCACGTGTAACGGTAATAAATAATGATCGTATTTTTCTGGGCTCAAATGAAGGCGGTATACGCGGTGAGGCACGATATGTGCTTGACCGCTTCGATCTTGAGTATATCAGGCAATTTGACCTGCTGCACAGCGGAAATTACTGCTTTACGGAACGTGAGCTTTATAAAATAAGAAATGCAGGTGTTTCTATAAGCTTTGACTTTTCTGATGATTCTACTGATGAATATTATAAGTCTGTGGCTCCTCTTGTTGATTTTGCGTTTATGTCCTGCAGTGATATGAAGGAACATGAGGTTTTGGAACGTCTGAAAGCGGTACATGCTCTGGGACCGGAATTTGTATGTGCCAGCCGCGGAGCAGACGGCTGCATAGGCTATGACGGCAGCCGCTTCTATACTCAGCCTGCCCTTCCGGTTACCAGAATGGTCGAAACTATGGGAGCCGGTGATTCGCTTTTGACGGCATTTCTTGTCGGTTATATCAATGAACGGAAGGAAAAGGGAGCTGTCTGTGAAGAGGGAATTTCAAGATGTCTTTATAATGCGGCGGAGTTTGCATCTTTAGTCTGCGGATATGAAGGTGCGTGGGGATATCCTAAAATATATGAATGACAGGAGAAGCTGTATGGAGATTAAAGCTGCAGGCGTAGGCTTTTGCTGCGCCGATGTATATGAAAAGCTTGGCTGTTTTTACCCGACAGGAAATGGCGTGGATTGGGGAATACATCTTTCAAGAATGGGAATTGACGTATCCATTGTAAGTGTGGTCGGGACTGATTCGTATGGTGAACGTATGAAACAGGAGCTGGAAAAGGAAAAGATAAATGTTGCGCACCTGCGCACCGAGCCGGGTGATACCTGCAAAATGATGATGGATCTGAAAAACGGGACAGACCGCGTGCACCTTGAGGAAATTGAAGGTGTCATGGAAAGCTATCAGCTTACGGCGGAGGAAATAGAGTTTGTTAAGAGCAATGATTATATGCATACCGATTTATTCGGAAGAGTGCTGGAACATCTTGAGGAATTTCACCGGGCAGGTGTAAAAATTGTTATGGATTTTTCAATATTTTCACAAGACCCCGAATATAACTGTGAAAGGCTGTTCCCGTATGTTGACTATGTATTTTTCTCCTGCGATAATACGGAGGAGGAGCCGCTTATCGCATGGATTAAGAAGATTCACTCTTACGGGCCGAAAATTGTTACTGCAACACGAGGTGAAAAAGGAAGTATAAGCTATGACGGGGAAAAGGTATACCGATTTGGCATATTCCCCGCTAATGTTGTAAATACTGTGGGTGCGGGAGACAGCTATATAGCCGGCTTTACTTATGGAATAATGACGGGAAGGGACCTTCCCGCATGTATGGAAATGGGAGCGAGGCTGAGTTCGGAGGTCATTACAAGATTTGAACCATATTAGGCTGAAAGGAAAATATAAAATGTTGATTGATATGCATGTTCATCCTATTTTTTATGACTTAATCTGCGAGGATGCGGAGGAGTTGGAGTTCCGGGGCAATACCTTCGGTGTTTTCAAGCAGGGGCCTATGAGTTTTGACGAGATTTTTGCGGAGATGGCTTTCGGCGGAGTTGAGAAGGCCGCTTTGCTTGCACTTGACGTAAGCACTTCCTGCGGGGGCTTTGTTGTTACAAATGAACAGCTTGCAAAGCTTGTTTCGGCTCATCCGGATAAATTCTTCGGGTTTGCGAGTGTTGATCCTCACAGAAGGGATGCAGCCGATGTGCTGAAGCATGCGTTTGATACTTTGGGACTGCACGGCCTCAAGCTCAACCCGTCAAAGCAGAGATTTTATCCTGATGATAAAATGATGGAGCCCTTGTACAGGCTTTGTGAGGAATATGACAAGCCTGTTATTTTTCATTCGGGAACCTCATGGGAGCCTGATACACCTGCAAAATACAGCCATCCTCTTGCATTTGAGGAGGTTTTTATTCGCCATCCGGACCTTCGCTGCTGTCTTGCACATTTCGGCTGGCCATGGGTAAGAGAAATGGTCATGCTTATGCTTAAGTATCCGAATGTTTATACCGACACATCGGTTTTATATCTGGATTCGCCGGAGGAGTCTATGAAGCGCTTGTTTACGGTTGATATGGGCCCGTTATGGTATGAAAGAAGCTTATGCAAGCAGGTTATGTTCGCTTCGAACACGCCGCGCTTCCGCGCTTTTAAGCTGAAACAGGCGCTTGACAAGGTGGAAATGCGCGATTATGCGAGGCGTGCGTTATATTCGGAAAATGCAGAGAGGTTTTTATTTGGAGGTGCGCTGTAGTGGTAAAACTTGAAACGCTAAGGATTCTTACGCATAAGGCGGAAGAATATATTAATATTACAAAAGAGGTGCATAAAGCGGCGGAGAGCTCCTGTATCAAAAACGGTCTTGTAGCGGTTATCACAGCTCATACAACGACAGGTATAATTGTAAACGAGGCTCTGCCATGTGTTGAAACGGATATATCAGAAACCCTGGACAGGCTGGTGCCGCAGGAGGCACCCTATGCCCACGCGCATTTCCTGCCCAGCTATGGCGCAACGGGCAATAATTCAACAGGACATATTAAAAGTGCCATGGTAGGGAATAACTGTATTTTCCCGCTTATTGACGGGAAAATTGTCTGCGGCGGAGCTCAGGATATATATCTTGCAGAGTTCGACGGTCCTCAGCTGAGACGCGTATTCATCCAAACAATAGGAGAATAGCCGTTATACTCAGTACAGTACTATAATATTGAGCCGCTGCCATCGGTCATATACATGAAGCAGATGTTCTTTCGCGATTATTACATGCGGGAGGAGGTCTGCTTTTTTGTAATGGGTGCTTTTGCATGAACTGTTTCAACAACGGAAAATCCAAAGGTCTTGTTACCAAATTGTGATGGACATAGTCATGCTGTTTGGTATAGAATAAGGTTTAAACATAAATAATTATAGCTGAATTGAAGAAAATAAATTGCGTTGAATTATTTTATGCTTGAATTATTATATTTAAGTAGGTGGAGAGATTTGGATTTAACTTATAAGAAATTAAAAAATAAAAGATATAATTTTTTCAGTATTGCTCCGGCAAGGGCGATAGTGATTAGCTTTGCGATTTTAATACTTTTGGGTGCGATTCTTTTGTCCATGCCCTTTTCGTCCAGATCCGGAGAATGGACTCCGTTTGTCAATTCGCTGTTTACTTCCGCCTCGGCATCCTGCATAACAGGTTTGGTGGTATATGATACTTACGGACACTGGTCAATTGCGGGGCAGATTATTATTTTGCTGCTTATCCAGATAGGAGCCTTGGGGATTATTACCTTGGCTACCTTTTTTTCGATATTGCTCAGGAAGAAGGTAGGAATACGCGGAATGATACTTGCCAAGGAGTCGATAAACTTTTTCAGCTATCCCGATGTTCTGGAAATAATAAAAAAGATTGTAAAGGTGACTTTTATTTTCGAATTTATCGGAGCAGTCATCCTTTCTGCCAGCTTTGTACCGGAATTCGGGGCAATAGGCCTGTATATGGGGATATTCACCTCGATATCTGCTTTCTGCAATGCAGGCTTTGATGTTACAAGTGCTGCTGTAGATGGCTCGTATTTATGCATGATACCATTTAACGATAATCTGGTTGTAATGAATACGGTTTCGGTATTAATTATTATCGGGGGACTTGGTTTCTCTGTATGGAGAGACTTGTATGAATACAGAATAAAAAAACAGCTTACATTTTACACAAAGCTGGTTCTTTTTATTTCGGCTCTGCTTCTTGTATTGGGGGCTTTATTCTTCTTTGTCAATGAATACAATAATCCTAAAACTATGGGCTCTATGAGTGTGCTTGAGAAAATCAACACTTCCTTTTTCCATTCTGCGTCAATCAGAACGGCGGGCTTTTATTCAATAAACTTCGGTGACATGAAGGAGATGTCAAAGGTGTTTTCTGTCTTTCTCATGTTTGTAGGAGCTGCACCCGGCTCCACAGCGGGCGGCATTAAGGTGACTACTTTAGGGGTGCTGGTTATGGCTGTTTTTTCCCAGATACGCGGTTCCGATAATATTGTTTTGTTCAAAAACAGGATAAATCAGCAGACAGTTAATAAAGCATTGTCGATAACCGGGCTCAGCATTATTTTCATTATGGTTATTACTACTGTTATTGTCTCAATTCAGCCCTTTCATTTTATTGATATTTTGTTTGAGATAACCTCTGCTTTTGGTACAGCCGGACTGTCGATAGGTGTCGTGCCCCTGTTTAATAGTGCAAGCAAGGCATTGCTTATTTTGGCTATGTTTTTCGGCAGGGTCGGTTCCCTATCCTTTGCTGTTGCTTTGACAATGAAGCAGTCAAGAAGAAACTCCGATATGGTATATCCGGAAGCTAAGATTTTAGTGGGATGATATTTTGGTGAGCACTGAAGTACAATACGGCTGAAGCCTTTCACAGATAAAATATGAGACTCTGCAATATTCTTCTCAGGGCGGATTGTTGAATTCCTCTGCAGCAAAATGTTATACTAAGGTGAGTTTATTGCAGGGATTACGGAGGGACACAAACAGAAATGGTTGGTTTAAGTAATGAGAAAGCAGATTTAACCTTGGACAGTGAAGAGTTTTATTCTGCTTACGGCCGAAGAAAAAGAGCAGCGGTATTTACTCTTGGCTGCAAGGTTAACCAGTATGAATCGGAAGCAGTATCGTCCATGTTTCAACAAAACGGTTATGATATTTTATCCTTTGAAGAACGGTCAGATGTTTATTTGATTAATACATGTACGGTTACAAGCCTTAGTGACAGAAAGTCCAGGCAAATGATAAGAAAGGCAAAAAAGAATAATCCCGATGCTGTTGTTGTGGTTATGGGATGCTATGCCCAGACCTCCTCAGACGAGGTCTTGAAAATACCTGATGTGAATTTAGTAATAGGCACTAAGGACAGAAGCCGTATATTAGAGCTTATCAGCAGAATTGAAAAAGGTGAATGCAAAATAAATGCGGTTGATAATATTATGTCGGCAAGGGATTTTGAAGAACTGAAAGTAAGCTCATATAAGGAAAGAACCAGAGCTTACCTGAAAATTCAGGAGGGCTGCGGTCAGTTCTGTTCTTATTGTATCATTCCTTATGCCAGAGGCCCGATCAGGAGCAGAAAACCGGAGGACATACTTGAAGAGGTAAGGGAGCTTTCCGAAAACGGTTTTTCAGAAATTGTTCTGACAGGTATTCATCTTGCCTCATATGGAAAGGATATTAAAAATACAGGTTTAATTGATATTATGCAAAGCTTAAATATAATTAAAGGAATTAAAAGAATAAGAATAGGCTCGCTGGAGCCTACTACTATTACGGAGGAATTTGTTAATGCCGCAAACCGTATGTCAAAGCTGTGTCCTCATTATCATTTGTCTTTACAAAGCGGCTGTGACAAAACTCTCAAAGCTATGAACAGAAAATATACAACGGAGGAATACAGAAAAAGTGTCGGGCTGCTTAAAAAGCACATTAAGGATGCGGCTGTGACAACAGATATAATGGTAGGCTTTCCGGGTGAGACAGAAAAGGACTTCGAAGCTTCTCTGAATTTTGCACATGAGATGGGCTTTTCAAAAATACATGTTTTTAAATACTCCCCGAGAAAGGGGACTCCCGCTGCTGAATTTGCCGATCAGGTAAGTCCCGGGGAAAAAGAGAGAAGAAGCCAGTTGATGCTCCAATTATCTGATACTCTTGAAAGGGAGTATCTTGAAAGCTATACCGGCAGGGAGATGGAGGTATTGTATGAGCAGCAGCTGCACGGCAAAAAGGAATTTATGGAGGGGCTTACCAAAAACTATATAAGAGTAAAGGCAAAAGGCGGCGTTGAATTGAAGGGTGTTTTAAAAAATACAAAACTGGAGAAAATAGAAGGAGCTTTATTTGAAGGAAATATTAGTTTGTAAAGAGGTTGCAAAAGGTTGCAGGATGTATTAGTATAGATATGTAGGATTATCCATGTATTAGAATGTAAATTATATAGTGTTAAAAGGGACAATTTAAGGACAGTTGCGGTAGGAAGGTGATATAATGGGAATTAATGAAACAATGATGTTTAATGTAGACAAGGAAAAAGATAATCAAGCAAAAGAAATTCTGATTACTGTATATAGAGCACTGAAGGAAAAGGGGTATAACCCTATTAACCAAATGGTTGGATATATATTGTCGGGAGATCCTACTTACATTACCAATTATAAAAATGCACGAAGTATTATAAGAAGATTAGAGAGAGACGAATTGTTAGAGGAAGTTTTGAAATTTTATCTTGAAAGCAACAATAATGTTTCGGAATAATTATTTATAATAATACAGGCATTCTCATTAAAAGGGGATGCCTGTTAATTTACAGCCAAATTGATAAGCAGCAGAGGCCTTAGACAGCATCAGCCAATTATGGCTGAATTTTTGATACGGGTATAATATGGAGGGAATAAATGCGGGTTTTGGGTATTGATTACGGAGATTCGAGGATCGGTATTGCTGTCAGTGACCCTATGGGCTGGACTGCACAGGGCGTTGAAACTGTAAAATGCAAAGACGGCTTAAAAAAGGCATTGTCCAGAATAATGGAAATAATCACCGCATATGAGGTGAAGGATATTGTCATTGGATATCCTTTAAATATGAACGGCACTAAAGGGCCAAGGGCCGAAAGAACGGAAGAGTTCATTGAAAAGCTTGGAGGTTTCGGAGAATTCAATATTGTTAAATGGGATGAAAGGCTTACAACAGTATCTGCTCATAGAGCAATGAATGAGCTCGGTGTTAAAGCCTCAAATAAAAAAAATATTGTTGATACAATGTCGGCAGTTTTTATTCTGCAAGGATATCTGGACAGGCAGGCAAATAATAAATAAAATGTTGGAAATAACGTGCAAGTGTGTTATTATAAAACGGTATTTGAATAATTCATGATGTATTAATTAATACTAATTTACACATGATTCTGAAAACATAAAAATAGGATATTTCAGGAGGAAATATATATGAGTGAAGATGAAAGAGATGATATTGTCGTTTTAATTGGAGAGGATGGAGAAGAGGTTGAGTTTGAACATCTGGACACAGTTGAATTGAATGGAAACGAATATGTTATTTTGCTTCCGCTGGAAGAGCAGGAGGATGACGAGGTTGATGAGGTTGTTATCCTGAAGGTAGATCATAATGAAGACGGCGAAGATGCTTTTATAACAATTGATGACGAAGAAGAGCTTAATGAAGTTTTTGAAGAGTTTAAAGAGAGAATGGAAGAAGAATTTGATTTTGAAGATTAAATTTGATTAATAACTGAAAGCTTAAAAGCTGCCGGTGGGAATGTACAGCTTTACACTGGGGGTAAATCAGAAAAATATTAAAAACTATAGGTGGTAACAGCCTGTAGTTTTTTTGTTTTATGGGCTTTAGCCTGTTGAGCATAAGGCAAGTTTCTCGGCAGAGAAATGAGCCATGCGAAACAATAAACCACCCGCTATGCGGGTGCGCGACAGAAGTTATACAAAAAAATCACCTTTTCGTTAAAATAGAGTTGTTCAAGCTACTAAATTAACGAGAGGAAAGGTGATTTTAATGGCAAATAAGGAACACAGCTTAGCTCACACAAAATGGATGTGTAAATATCATATAGTGTTCACTCCAAAGTATAGACGAAAGGCGATATATAATCAATACAAACAGAGTATCAGAGAAATTTTGATACAATTATGTAGCTACAAAGGAGTAGAGATACTTGAAG
>NZ_QKMR01000022.1 GCF_003208175.1 Ruminiclostridium sufflavum DSM 19573
GATGCCCTTCAAGTATCTCTACTCCTTTGTAGCTACATAATTGTATCAAAATTTCTCTGATACTCTGTTTGTATTGATTATATATCGCCTTTCGTCTATACTTTGGAGTGAACACTATATGATATTTACACATCCATTTTGTGTGAGCTAAGCTGTGTTCCTTATTTGCCATTAAAATCACCTTTCCTCTCGTTAATTTAGTAGCTTGAACAACTCTATTTTAACGAAAAGGTGATTTTTTTGTATAACTTCTGTCGCGCACCCGCATAGCGGGTGGTTTATTGTTTCGCATGGCTCATTTCTCTGCCGAGAAACTTGCCTTATGCTCAACAGGCTAAAGCCCATAAATAAAAAGAGGGCAATAAGATCGCCCTCTAAGCCGTCTGAATTTTACTTTTTGTAAATCTGATCAAAGATGGCACCATCCTCAAAGAACTTGCTATTGGCAGCATTCCATCCTCCAAAATCATCATCGATGTTGACCAGCTTGACATTCAGATTAAACGTGCCCGAAAACTCCTTCAGGAGGTCTTGGTTTGACGGGCGATAGAACCAAGCTCCCTCAATGCGCTGAGCTTCATCAGTATAGAGATATTCAAGGTAGGCTTCAGAAACCTCACGCGTGCCATGCTTATCAACATTTTCGTCAACTACCGCAACAGAGGGCTGTGCCAGAATGCTTATTGACGGAGTTACAATTTCGAATTCGTCCGGATGCTCCTTTTGAGAAAGGAAGGCCTCGTTTTCCCATGCGAGGAGAACATCACCCTGCTTATTTTCAACAAAGGTTGTTGTCGCACCGCGTGCGCCGGAATCCAAAACAGTTACATTAGCATACAAATCCTTTACAAACTGGGTTGTTTTCGTCTCATCACCATTATAAAGCCTGAGTGCAAAGGCCCATGCCGCAAGGAAATTCCATTTTGCACCGCCGGATGTTTTTGGAGAAGGGGTAATCACTTCCACACCCGGCTTAACGATATCGTCCCAATCCTTAATATTCCTTGGATTGCCCTTGCGGACAAGAAAAACTATTGTGGAGGTGTACGGGGAACTTTTCAGAGACAACCGGTCAACCCAGCCATCGTTAATTAATCCCGCCTTATGTATTTCATCAATGTCGCCCTCAAGTGCAAGAGTAACCACGTCTGCTTCGTTGCCTTCAATAACTGCGTTTGCCTGTTTACCTGACCCTGCATGTGACTGAGTGATAATTACTTCCTGTCCGGTTTTATTCTTCCAGTATTCTGCAAAGGCTTCATTGAACTCAACATAGAGTTCACGGGTAGGATCATAGGAAATATTCAGAATTTCGACCTTAGCCAGACGGTTTGCGGCTTTGTCATTGTTTATGCCTGTGTCAGAATTGGCAGTACTGCCGCTGTTTGAAGAGCAACCTGCCAGAATGCCGAGCATAAGCGTAAGGGCTAGCATAAGTGCAAATAATCTTTTCATGAAAAACCCTCTCTCATATAATAATTTTGTTTTTTGCAGATATAATATTCTTTTCTTATCATATTAAACATATAGGTTTAATATGATATAAGTATAATGGCAGATTTTCCATTTTTCAATACAGATTTACGCAATCGGTTGCGTAAGCCTGCAGCAAAAAGCAAAAAAAGCGTTTAGGCTTCATACTCCTCTGAGTATGTGCTTCTAAACGCTTTTAGCTTTGAATTTCTTAGATATATTCTACTTCCCTTAAAAGTCCTGAAACTTAATATTTTCATTTATTTCACTGAAAATGACTCCCAATGCGTGAGCTCCCGCATCAGGATATCCCAGGCTTCTTTCCCCTACTGTTCCTGCACGTCCCATCCTTGCTACAATGCCTTTTGTTTTCTCAGCTCCTTCAACAGCAGCCTGTGCGCCCTTCATAAAGGCCTCCTTAATAGTTTCCTTATTCCCGGCACATTTTGACATTGCTTCCGCACATGGTATCAATGCATCCATTAATGTTTTGTCTCCAATACCCGCACCCCTGCCAAAGGTTCTTTCTCCTGTTGCTTGTATTCCGGAAACTGCTGCCTGAAGCATCTCTGCCAGATCATCAATCGATGCCTCTTTCTTTTTGCCGATACTCCTGCCGGCAGCCCTGAAGGCAGAGCCCCATATAGGACCTGAAGCACCTCCGCAGTACTCCATTATGACCATTGAGCATGCCTCCAGAAAGCTTCCCATATCTTCGCATTTATTCTCCAGTATTTCCTTCCATTCGTTTCTTAACTGCTTAAAGCCTTTTGAAATACTCATGCCAAAATCACCGTCTCCGGCATATGAATCTAATTCGCAGAAGGGCACCTCATTTTTTATGACAATCTCACCCATCTTTTTTATTATGAATGTAAGATTATCCAAGGTAAGCTTATTATCAGCAATGCTGTCCGATGACGTATCAAAAATTGTGCCTCTTTCCGATTGTGTCTTTTCTTCCTGTTTCATCAATTCATCACCGCTGTTTGAAGGCTGTGCCGTTCCTGAAACTATAAATGCAGGAGCCTCACTCTTCTTGAAAAGCAGCTCTTCCAGCTCATCATCCAATTTCATAATTGAAACGGAGGCTCCGGCCATATCAATGCTGGTCATATAATTACCCACAAAGATTTTCACAGGTGTAATTCCCTCTTCTGCAAGTATTTTATTTACAGAATTATTTAAAAGATAGAGTTCTTGCAAAGGCGAGCCTCCAAAACCATTAATCAGCAATGCAAGCCTCGGAGAAGCACCGCTTTCTTTAAGCCTTAAATCTTTTAAAAGGGCCTTGACCATCTTTTCAGCCAAAGCATCGGCAGAAGTAATTTTTTCTCTTTTTATACCGGGTTCGCCATGTATACCAACACCGTATTCTATTTCGTCAGCTCCCAATTCAAATGTCGGTGTTCCTTTTGCAGGCACTGTGCATGAAGTAAGTGCAAAGCCTATACTGCGCACATTTGAAGCAGCCTTTTGTGCTATCCGTTTGACATCCTCAAGCTCCAAGCCCGATTCAGCGGCAGCTCCGGCAATTTTATGCACCAGCACTGTTCCTGCAACGCCTCGTCTTCCAACCGTATATAGGCTGTCCTCAACAGCGATATCGTCATCAACCCTTATATAGTCAACCTTTATACCATCTTCACCTGCTAAAAAAGCGGCATTTTTAAAATTCATCATATCTCCGCTATAGTTTTTAATTATCAGCAAGGTTCCCTTTTTGCCTGCTGTAGCCTTAATTGCCTGATATACCTGAATTTGCGACGGTGATGCAAAAACATCTCCACAAACTGCCGCATCCAGCATTCCCTTTCCCACAAATCCTGCATGTGAAGGTTCGTGTCCACTGCCGCCTCCGCTGATTAATGTAACCTTGCTGTCATTGATTTCTCTTTTTTTAATAATTTTATATTTGCCTAAAAATTCAAGCTCGGGATGTGCAAGTACAATCCCCTTGCACATTTCCTGTACAACTGTGTCCGGTGAGTTTATAATCTTTTTCATAGCTAAGCTCCTTTACTGCTTTTGAAGTCACTTCCAATTCTATCTGCAGTTTTTATAGCCGCGGCTACAGCCTCTGCTGAAACAAAAAACGGCATTGAATGTATTGATTCTTCAGGAATACAAGCCTTTTCGGCAACAAGCATCAGCTCTTCATCGGATATCTGTGAAACACCTATATCAGCCAGACATACCGGAAGCCCTACTTTTGAACAAAAGGTCAGTACTTCTTCTATTTCATTCTCCGGTGCATTTTCGAGTACCAATTGTGCCAATGTCCCAAATGCCACCTTCTCACCATGATAATACCTGTGTGTGCCTTCCAGTATGGTAAGTCCGTCATGAATCGCATGTGCCGCCGCCAAGCCGCCGCTTTCAAAGCCAAGACCTGAAAGCAGTATATTAGCCTCGACTATATTTTCCAGTGCCTGTGTAACGCACCTGTTTTCGCATGACAGCTTTGCCTTTAACCCGTCTTTCATTAAAGTCTGATAGCATAAAGCAGCCAATGCCATTGCAGTATTAGTCCCCTTTGCTTCCTTGCAGGCTTTTTCCCTGTATCCGCAGGGCAAGCCTGCATTGACATTTGAAAAGGAGCTTGCTGTCGCCCTTGCTTCAAAATAGGTTGAAAGTGCATCCCCCATGCCTGATACCAAAAATCTGACAGGTGCTTTTGCAATTACAGAAGTGTCCACCAGTACCACACTGGGACTTTGCTTGAAATAAGCATAATCATCAAATTTTCCCTCTTCTGTATACAAAACGGCGGAATGGCTTGTAGGTGCATCTGTGGCGGCGATTGTAGGCACAATTATCAGCGCTTCGCCTTCTGCTACACACTTTGCCGTATCAATTGCCTTTCCTCCTCCCAATCCAATCGTACAAGCGCAGGATTTTTCCTTTGCAAGCTCCTTCAAACGGCCAACCTCACGGCGTGAGCATTCGCCTCCGAAATCGCTTTCAACAAAATCAATTCCAAATTTCTCTTTTGTAATATCCAGCTTTTCTTTTATTCTGGAGATATCGTCCTTGTGTGCAATCAGCAGTGCCGATTTCCCGAAGGAGCTTACAAAGTACCCCAGATTTAAAAGCTCATCCTCTCCCTGAACATACTTGCATGGACTGATAAATGCTTTTCTCATTGTTAATCCTCCAATCGCTAATTTATTTAATTACTCAGCTCTCCCAGTTAAAAATTGCAGCTTTTAAGCTTATTGCCGCAAAAGTCAATTACTATCGCCAGAAAAACGATATTCTATCGTTGCGAAGGCTTGAACCGTAATTGACTTTAGTAAGGATATAAATAATTCAAGCAATTATTTCATCAACAAACCATTAATAAGCTTAAGCGCTGTAAACCTTTTTATGTGAAAACGCTGAATTAATTATTATTTAAGATATTTATGAGCTCTTCAATCTTTTGCTCGCTTATAAGACCCTTGCTGAAATACACCAGAGATCTAAGAACTGTATAATGAATCATTTTATCCCTGAAATCGCTTCCGTCATCCTCCATGCCGTTAAATATCATTTCAAAGGCTTCGGGATATTGTTCCTCCAGTTCCTTGAACAGTATTTTTCCGGCAGGATTTTCTTTTATATCCCCAATGGTGGAATTTTTATGATAAACCTTTTTTACCTTGTCTGCGGAATTTATTTTGACCCCGGCAGTCAGTCTTATATCTTCTGAAGAAGCACCAATCAGTATCTCAAATTCTCCCTCTTCAACTATAAATGCCTGTTCCCTTGTACAGAAATGTGAAAACGCGGAGCCTTCAATCTTTACGGTTACTTCCTTTTCCTCACCGGCTGCCAATTCCAGCTTTCCAAACTGCTTCAGCTCGCTTGCCTGTTTATTGAGTTCTCCTTCGGCGTTTCTTATATATATCTGATATATTTCTTTTCCTTGCCTGTCTCCGGAATTCTTTACCTTAAAATTAAGAAGGATATCCTCACCGGCATCAAAGACCTTTGCCTCCAGCCTTAAAGCGCTGTACTCAAAGCTTGTATATGACAAGCCGTGCCCAAAGCAGAATAAGGGGTTTATTTTTTTCCTTCCATAATATCTGTAGCCTGTAAAGACTGATTCCCTGTAATATACCTCGTCATCCTCACCGGGGAAATTCAGATATGACGGATTGTGCTCCAAAGCAACAGGAAAAGATTCCGCAAGCTTTCCGCACGGATTTGATATCCCCAGTAAAAGCTCACAAACAGCACCTGCCCCTGCCTGTCCCCATAAATAGCCTTCCATTACGGCTCCGGCATTGTCTATCCACGGCATGGCAACCGGAGCACCATTAGACAAGACCACAATTACATTCCGGTTAACCTTGCAAATTTCGTTTATCAAGCATATATGAGAAGCCGGCATATCCATATGCTTCCTGTCATACCCTTCTGATTCATAGTTTTCCGGAAGTCCGGCAAATATTACTGTCTTCTGTGCACCGGAAGCTATTTTTATGGCCTCCTTTATTAATTCCTCATCAGGAATATCACTATTCAAGCTATAGCCCGGGGCAAAAGGAATTTCACGGTTTAAAAGCTTACACATCTCATCATAAGCCGATTCCAACCGGGTAGGAATTACATGTGAGCTTCCTCCTCCTTCAAACCTTGACTGCTTTGCAAACATCCCGATAAAGGCTATGTCCTCGCTTTTTGATAATGGAAGCATATTCTGCTCATTTTTCAGCAATACTATACATTCTCCGGCTATTTTCCGCGCCCTTTTATGGTTTATATCCTTGATATCCGCGGATATCTTTTCAGCTTTATTTTCAACAGCCTTAAAAATCAATTCCAGCAATCTTCCTACCGATTTATCAACTGTTTCAATATCAAGCTCTGCTTCATTTACGGCATTTATAATCTTTTGAGTATTAACCATTCCGGAAGAAGGCATTTCAAGATCCAGTCCGGCCTTCAGGCATTCTACCCTGTCATTTACCGCACCCCAGTCGGAAACAACAATTCCGTCAAAGCCCCATTCATTTCTCAGAATATCTGTAAGAAGCCTCCTGCTTTCACAAACATATCCGCTGTTAACCCTATTGTAGGAACACATCACAGTCCATGGCTTCCCGATTTTTACCGCATACTCAAAGCTTTTCAGATATATTTCCCTGAGGGCACGTTCATCAATGACCGCATTGACAGAGAGCCTTCTATGCTCCTGATTATTGGCAATATAATGCTTCAAAGAGGTACCCACACCCTCCGCTTGTACTCCTTTAATTATATGACCTGCCATAACTCCGGACAGATAAGGATCCTCCGACAGATATTCAAAATTCCTGCCGCATACGGGAGATCTTTTAATATTGCAGCCCGGTCCCAAAACTATATTTACGCCTTCAAAGCCCGCTTCCTCCCCCATAGCCTTGCCAAAACTCTCCATCAGGTCTGTATCCCATGAGCAGGCAAGCAAGGATTCTGACGGAAAGCAGGTGCATGGCACAGTAGTGAGAGCTCCCTTGACCTCCTCCTGCTTGCGAAGGCCTGCAGGTCCGTCAGCCACCATGATTTCAGGTATTCCAAGCCTCTTTACCGGCTCAGTATGCCAAAAATCCTTCCCTGATAAAATATTTGCTTTTTCTTCCAATGTCATTTCAGATATTAAAGCGTTTATTTTTTCATTCATAATTCAGCAACCATTCCTTTTCAAACAAACCATGTTAATAGTATTAGCATTGTTAATAGTATTAACATTGTTAATATTGTATTGTTATCCTGCTTCCTGATTTTGACGCTTCCAATGCCGCAAATATGACCTTTAACGTTTTAACCGCATCACCCGCTGATATTGGTGATTTCATTCCATTTTCCACAGCATCCGAAAATGCATCGACTATCCCTGAACGTGTTTGCTCAGGCAGCTTGTATAATATTTTTTCCCCGTTTTTCTTAGTTACTTCAACTCCATATTCAGGCGTTGCTCCAATCTTGATTACTCCGTTCTCACAATAAATTACATTTGAATTGTCAACCGCTCCGTAATTAGACCATGAGGCAGTAACCGTGCCCACAATTCCGCGGCTTGTTTCCATCAGACATATTGCATTGTCATCCACACTTATAGGTTCACCGTCGGAAGTTTTCTTATCAAGTGCTCCCACAATTGCTGAAATTTTAACAAACTCATCCTCAAGCATCCATCTCATGAGGTCAATCTTATGAACTCCCAAGTCTCCCATTGCTCCTAAAATAGCCGCATTTTTATTAAAAAACCATGTGTTTTTTGTTTTATCTATTCCCCAATTTTCGGGACCGCTATGAGAAAATTCTGTTTTAAAAAAAATAACCTTGCCCAATTCTCCCGAGCTGATAATCTCTTTTGCTTTTTTATGTGCTAGGTCCATTCTCTGGTTCTGCGCTATCATTAACAGCTTGCCGGCCTCCGCAGCCGCCTTGTCCATTGCAATACCATCCTCGACAGTGGTAGCCAGCGGCTTCTCACACAGCACATGCTTACCCGCCTTGAGAGATTTTACAGTTACCTCGGCATGAGTGGCATTTGATGTGCATACTATAACTCCGTCAACATCATCATCCTTAAGCATATCCTCATAATTTTTATATACTTTTCCTCCGTATCTGCCTGCCAATTCCGCAGCTCTGTCCTCAAACAAGTCAAAAAATCCGGATATCTCTATATTAGGATTACTTTCACATTCAGGTGCATGACGGAAGCGTGTAATAGCCCCGCAGCCTATTATTCCTATTCTCATTTTCTTCGCCTCCATTTTAAGCAAATTTGTTTACATAACAACTACGCCTTTAATATAATCCCTTGGTTTATTGTTGAGTGTATTAAAGGCTTTTTGAATATCATCCAGCTTGTACTGATGGGTAACAATTTCAGACAGGTCAAATACTCCGGAATTCAGCATTTCAACAGCACGTCTTTCGTCCTCCGCCTGATTTAAGGAATAGCCCGGATGTGCAGCTATTAACTCACCTGACACTTTTATTAATTTTCTGAAATCAAAGCTTTCCGACCGTTCCTCATGTGAGCTCATAAGAATCAGCCTGCCTCTTCCTGAAGGCCTTAAAAGTTCCAATGCATTGTTTAATACTTCTGTACTCCCTGTTCCCTCAATAACAAAATCTGCCATATGTCCGCTTGTAATTTCTGAAATCCTTTTAACAGCATCCTCTTTTAAGGGATTTATTACATGTGTTGCTCCGAATTTTTTTGCCAGTGCAAGTTTACTGTCATCTATATCAATCGCTGCAAGACATTTCAAGAATCTGCTTCTCATTCCCTGCAGACACCAAAGTCCCATCGGCCCGCAGCCCATAATAATACCGGTATCACCGACCCGGATATTTGCAGCTGAAAGAACAGTTACTATGCATTTGAGGGGTTCACCCAGGGCATATCTTATATCAATATCAGGATCAACCTTATAGCAATTCTTATAATTTATTGCCGCATATTCCGCAAAGCCTTCGAGCCTTTCCGGCAGTACAGTCACTATATCTCCTATACAGAAGCCGTTTGTCCCCCTGCCGGTTTCAACTACGATACCTGCCCATTCATGACCCAATGTCTGAGGGCAATTTCCGAGAATACCTCTGAAATGATTCAGCTCCCAATTGCATAGCCCGCAGACCTGAACCTTTACAAGCAATTCCCCGTATCCAAGGCTTACTTCTCTCTGCTGTATCTCGATTTTATACGGCTCAACCAATATAGCTGTTTTGACTTTCATAATATCAGCTCCCCGGCCTACCGTTCAATTTCAGCCTTAGTTCTCATTAAGCCCTCGGTTACAGGCTCCTTTGGAAAATACTCATACCCTGCATACCCGCTGAAGCTTGTCTCGTCTATCTCTTCAAATATTCTTCTATAGTCCAGCTCTCCATAATAAAGCTCATTTCTTCCCGGGTTGCCTGCTGCATGGAAGTGACCTATTTTAGATATATTCGGTATTATCCTCCTCAGTAAATCACCCTCCATTATTTGCTGATGATATATATCATAAAGAAGCTTTACATTAGGGCTGTCAACTTCGTCAATAATCTGGAAGCCTTCATCTGAACTCCATAAATAGTAGCCCTGATGATCTACTCTTGTATTAAGCGGCTCCATAATAAGTGTCATATCACTCTCTTCAAGTATAGGCACACATGCCTTCAAGCCTTCAACTAATGCTTTATGCTGCTCCTCACGGCTTTTCCCGGTATCGTTCCCGACTTGAGTAATAAGCATTTTACAGCCGAGTTTCTTTGCTGCCGCTATTGATTCTCTTAGCCCTTGTATATATTCCTCTCTCTGACCGGGATCAACAAGGCTGATAAATTTTGTACAGCATGCCGTAAGCTCCATTCCAAGTCTGTCCTTCAGCTCTGCCAATCTGTCAATATCCTTATCCCACCAGCACCAAATTTCAAACTTATTATAACCGCAGCTCTTTATTTCCTCTAATCCGCTGTATATGTCCTTTCCAAAATATAGCGCATCAACACAAACCGAAATCTTCATTTTTAAAGCACCTCACTTTATATTTTTCCCGCTCTGCTCAGGATGCCAAACCGCCAAGCATGCTCTCTTTGTGTATTTAATATGTTATCAGAACCTGAATTGCCTTCTCAGGATGCTTGTCCACTATTTCATAAGCTGATGCCACTTCATCATAGGGTATTTTATGTGTAATCAGATTATCCAGCTTCAGACTTTCAAGAATTTTAAGGCAGGACTCGGTTCTTCTCTTATCGTCCCAAAGGTTTTTTATTGCAGGGTCTATATTGTTTGTCTGAGATTGCTTGATTCCAATCCTGTTATGATGAAATTCCTCGGACAAGTCCAATCCTTTTATCATTCCCTGATACCAGCTGAGTGCAACAACGCTGGTTTCAGGTGCGGCAATTCTGACGGCTTCATTCAGTGCCGCGGAATTCCCTGTAACCTCTATTACTACATCAGCACCCTTATTGCTGGTCAGCTTACGGATTTCTTTAGCTATATCAGAATGCTCCTTAGGGTTAAAAACCTTGTCACAGCAATTTTCAAGAGCTGCATTCAGTCTGGTTTCAAACATATCTATACCATATACCTTAAATGCGCCGCTCATTTTTGCCATTTGTGCCACAAGCTGTCCCAGCACTCCAAGTCCCATTACTACAACAGTATCTCCAAGCTTTATATGACTGTCCAGAATTCCGTTAAAGGTTGTCACCAGATTTGTAAAGAACACTCCATATTCAGGCTTAACACCTGCCGGTAATACTATCACATCTGTTTCCGCCTTAACCACTTCAGACTGGTGAGGTGCAGAGGAGCAAACTATATCTCCTGCCTTTACATTTTTAACACCTGAGCCAACCTCTATTACCTCTCCTACATTTGCATACCCCATGTACCATACTCCGGGATCACAGCTTCTTATAGGATACTGCCATATTTCGGTATTATCGGCATCTTCAAACAATCTTGTGTCCGGATCATACTTTCTTCTGAAAAATGGTGCCAACCCTCTGTATACACTCATTTCAGTTCCATGACTCAGTCCGGAGCAAATAGTCTTAATCCTGACTTCATTCTCTTTCATTTCAAGCTCCGGTGCACTTTGTACTGTTAGCTGTCTTGGCCCGCTATAAACCATAATTTTCATATATAATTCCCCATTTCTGTAACGATATCAATTTTTTAGCCTTCCAGTTTTATATCAACGTCTTATATTCACACAAAATCAAAATTATTCTGTTCCTGTAAGCCTCCCTGCTATAGTCGATAGGAGGCTTACACAGAACATTAATAGTTATCTTTCTTCAATAAACCTATTTCATAAGATTTTCAAATTCCTTAATTGACTTGTCAATCGATTGCTGTATATCCTTGCCAGCTATGACCTCAGTACACAATGTAGGCAATGGTCCGTTAGGCCATGCATCAATCTGGCTCCACTGTGCAATAGGCATATCTCCGGCAACCGCTCTGTCAGACTGATTGACAAATGCGCTGAGCCATGCATCCTGTGAGAAATAGCTGTCACTCATAACAGCCTTGCTTGAGTTTAGAAGCGACAGAGTTTTTGATGCTTTAAGCTGATTTTCAGTATTACAGAAGTATTTAACCCATTGCTTTGATGCATCCGCATCCTTTGTTGTCTTGAAAACAGCTATAGGAGCTGAAAATGCTATTGAAGATGCTCCTTCACCGCTCTTGCTCGGCATAACTGCTGATGCAAACTTGTCCTTGAGCTGTGGTGCCTGCTGCTCTATGTTATTTTTTGTTTCTGCGGTAACACCGAATACCATTGCCACCTTTCCTGCCATAAATTCTGCAACAGGGTCATATGAAGGGTCAACCATATTAGGCACTGCAATTTTGTATTTTTCATTTACATCTCTCAAGAAGGTCAAAGAATCTATACCTGCCTGTGTGTTAAATGTCGGGCTCTTAAATTCCGCATCCATAAGGCTGCCGCCTGCCCCGCCAAGGAGTGAAAACCATGTCTGGTCAAATCTGGCCATCATATTGAACCATGCCAGTCCTGCTCTTGTAATATTACCCTTTGCATCTGTCTTTGTAAGCTTTTTGCCTACACTTACCAATTCATCCCATGTCTTTGGAGCAGAAGTAATTCCTGCTTCTTTGAAATATTCGGTATTATAAAGAAGTACTCTTGTGTCAAAACGCCACGGAATACCATACCAGTGTCCATTTTGATAAGCTTCATCCTTACCTGCCTGGAACCATGAATCTTCTCCCATTTCTTTAGCCACATCATCAATTTCCATCGGGCCATATTTATCTCCGCCCATCTGTATCAGAGATGCAGTAAAGAAAATATCTGCAACATCCGGTGCCTCACCGCCTGTGCATGCCAGAGTAAGCTTGTTTAATGCCTGTCCCCAGTCAACAATTGAGTATTTTACCTTAATGCCTGTTTTGGATTCGAAGTCTGCTGTCATTTCCTTGAGCAGTGTCTCCTGTGCTGCAGGATCAGAGCCGTATTTCTGTATCCAGAAAGAAATCTCTCTTGGCTCATTTGAGTTAGTGCTTCCGGCTGAAGAAGTATTCTGTGCCTGAGTGCTGTCGGATGATTGCTGTCCCGAGCCACATGCGGTGAAAACAGCCACCATCATTGTAACTGCAAGTATTACTCCAATTAGTCTGACTACTTTTTTCATTTTTTCTTCCTCCTCAAACTTATATTATTTTATCCCTTAACCGCACCGGCGGTTAATCCACTTATTAAGTACTTCTGCAAAAATGCAAACAGTATTATTGCAGGCAGGGTTATCAATACTGATGTAGTCATTGTAAGAGCCATATTTGAATTTCCTCCGAATTGGCCGATATAGTCATATATTCCTATTGATGCCGGTTTCAAGTCATTATTTGATAATATTACGCTTGCCCACATGAACTCATTCCATGCCAGTATAAATGAAAATATAGCTGTGGCAACTATTCCCGGTAAGGAAATAGGAAGTGCAATTCTGAAAAATATCCCGAATCTTGTACAGCCGTCAATAGTAGCACTTTCTTCCAACGACACAGGTATCGCCGATGTAAAATAGCTTTTTATCATCAAGGTGCAAAACGGTATCCCCCACATTGAATATGCAATTATCAGTCCTGCATAGGTATTTGTCAGATTTAAATTGAACATAATAAAATAAAAGGATATAAAAGGCAGTACTCCCGGTATCAGCTGCGACAAAAGCATAAGCACAACCGACGATTTCTGGAGCCTTCGGTTTGAAAACCTGCTTATACTGTATCCGCATAGGGTGGCCAGCGCTACACATATTATCGTTGTCATTACAGAGACAAACAACGAATTTGACATATATTTAAGCAAAGGAAGTGTTGACCATACGTCAATATAATTCTGAATATTAAGTACTTTAGGAAAATATGTCGGCGGTGACAGCATAACCTCATTGCTTGGCTTTATTGATGTGATAACCATCCAATAAAACGGAAGCAAGACAAAAACAGAGGTAACTGCCATTACGGCATAATGCTTCAATGCGGGCTTGATTTTTTTAGATGACATTTTTTATTCACACACTCCTCTCGTTAAGCGCTATAATCTGCTCTTATAGAGCGCTTTATATAGTAAAGTGACGGTATTAATACAATAACAAGCATTATTACACTAAAGGCTGCGGCATATCCATATTTGAAGTTAGTAAAGGCCTCACTGTATACCCGCACCGCCAGAACCTCCGTAAGATTCAAGGGACCGCCTTTTGTTACCAGATAGCTGATATTGAAATTATTAAACTGCCAGATACCTTCCAAAAGAATTGAAGTCTCAACTACAGGCAGCAGCGAAGGAAGCGTAATTTTGGTAAATTGCTGCCATTTGCTTGCACCATCGACATTTGCCGCTTCATACAGCTCAGAGGGTATAGTTTGCAAGCCGGCTAAAAACATTACCATCATAAACGGAAATATACTCCATATATTGATAATAATCACCATAATCATAGGCAGTGAGATAAACCCAAAATAAACCTCGGTCTGTCCCAAAAAATTTATCGGCTTGTCAATAAGGTTAATGTCCATAAGAAATCTGTTTATCGGACTGAAGGACTCACTCAGCAATAGCCTCCACACCGTTGCGGTCACAAGCGGAGGGGTAACCCATGGTGCTAAAAATATTGCACGGAAAAAGGTTTTTCCCCTGTAGCCCTTATTAAGCTCAATTGCCACAATAATTGCCAATATTGCACCAAAAATCAAAGAAAATACCGTAAAGAAAAGTGTGTTAATTATGATTTTAATTGTTGCAGGATCACTAAGTGCCTTTACATAATTGCCAAGACCTATGAAAGGTCTGTCAGGCTTCAGCAATTGAATGTCGAAAAAAGACATTCTTATAGAATCCAGACTTGGGTATATGTGGACAAATGCTATTCCTAACAATGCCGGAAGCAGCATTATCAGAGGAGTATATTTGTCCAGTTGACGAGACAGCTTCATACTGATACCTCCATTATAGAAAAATATTAAATTTGTATCTGCGATATCTATTTTAAAGATTTTTAACAGAATTTCTTTCAATTATTCTGGGGCTAATTGAAATGCATCTTGCATTATGATATGTGCTGTTTTTCTTGCCGATAAGCATTTCTACGGCTTCCGCAGCCATATCCTCTATGGGAAGGCGTATGGAAGTCAATGCCGGTGACAAATATTCTGAAATAGTGTCATCATGTCCGACTATAGAAACATCCTCAGGAATACGTATACCCTTTTCATACATATACTGCAGAACTCCGACTGCAAGTATATCAGCCGCAACCATTAGCGCAGACGGGTATTCCTTCTCTTCAAATATTTTTTGTGCAATCTGATATCCATAATCAGAAATATATTCTTCAACAAAAAATGTGTGCTCTCTTGCATATGCTTCAAGCCGGTTTTTTTCCATGGCCATGAGATAACCGGAATATCTTTCCTTTTCAACATTAAAAACCTGTTTCTTGCCTATATATGCAATCTCCGTATGTCCCTTTCCTATTAAATAACTTGTACCATTGAAGGTTCCTTCAGTATTATTTACAAGAACCTTATCAACTCCGAAATATTCTGCCGGCCTTTCTATCATAACAACAGGCTTCTCCAAATTATCCATATATTCTTTAATATCAGCCGGAACATCATCTTGTATAAAGGAACTGAAAATTATGCCATCAACATTTCTTTTTATAAGACTATCCACTAAATACGGTATCTCTGAAAGATCTTCTCCCGAATTCAACGTAAGTACTTGAAAGCCCTTATTTCGTGCAGCTTCATTCACATTTCTTGACAGCAGCTGAAAAAACATATTGGAAGAGCTGTGTGGTACTACAAGGCCAATTACACCTTCCTTAAAATTTTTTCTGGAATATAGATTTTTCTGTGCAATGTAGCCCAGCTGGTCTATCACTTCCTGCACACTTTTTCTCACACTTTCCGATACATAACCGTTTCCTCTGACAACTCTGGCCACTGTAGTTATAGATACATTTGCTTTTTGTGCCACATTCATCATTGTAACTTTCATGTTTCACCTCTGCCTTTACTTGTTTTTTACCACATTTTAGTCTAATCAAGTGAGTTTCAAGTAAATCAACCAACAACTTTACGTCCAAAAAATAACATGCAATTTTTTATTTTTTTAACACACTTCTTATGTGATTATTATATATATTTCATAAATTAATGTCAATAAATATACACTATTTATATATAAAATGTCGAAAAAAGAATATTTTTATGGTTTTCATATGGTTTTTCCGTATGTTAATTTTATTATTTTTTCATACATTTTTCATATGTTTGTTAAATATTTCTCACACTTTTTTACCATTAAGACAAAAAGCAAAGCACCTGTAAAACCCCCAGCTATGCTAAAGCAGTCATGTTTATGCCTTATTAATTAATATCCGGATAATAAAAAAAACAGACCTAAGCCTGTTTTTCTTATCTGAATATTTCACATCTTATTGAACAGCCTTCGAACCTCAAAATTCTCAAGCCATCCTTTTTTGTACTTAATAGATATATAACCCAGAACACTTGTAGCCAAAGCTCCCAGCGCATCAACTATCAAGTCCTTCATTGTGTCTGCCAGAGCCATTCTTCCCGCCATAGGTGTTCCGTCTTCAAAAGCAGATTTCTGCATATTCAGCCCCAGAAGCTTGTCAAAGGAAAATTCGTATATCTCCCATAAAGCTCCTATAGCCAAAGCAAATGAAAAAGCGAAAACAGCAACAAAAACAGGAGAGAGATTTATTTTTACTTTTTCGGAATCATTCAGAAGCTTTACAATTGAAAAACCCAGAGCACCTATCATCGCGCCGCTGAAAGTATGCAAAACAGTATCCCAGTGCGGCACCTTATAATAAAAGCTCCTTACCTCTCCAAGATAAATTGCAGCATATAAAAAAATCACAAATAAAATATGCATAAACCCCGGAACATATATTTTCAATTTCCGTTCTATCATTGATGGCAGAAACATTATGACTATTCCCATAATACATTGAATCAGCATCAATACATAATCACTTCTGAGCTTTTCATGTGCAACTGCCGTAACCGCTCCTGACGGAGCTAATATTACATTCACCAGCGAAAAGACCGTTGACCCAACCAATGTAATAAACACAAACCAAAATAATACCTTTTCCCAACTAAATTTTTTTCCGATAGCTTTCATTTTTATCCACATCGGCATATTCCCCTTTATATAAAGCTAACTATATATTATTTTAAAAATAGTATATAAATTACACATTAACAGCGCCCTCTGACAACGATTTAAAAAATAGTATATACGAAACCGCCAAGCTATGCAAATTAAAAACAGATTAAAAGCAACCCGTTGTTTTAGTCAATTTTATAATTTATTGTTAATAAGCAGCGGCACGCACTGGTATACCTGTGAAAATTCGCTTGTCCCAGCTCTTTAGGGCAAGCCGGCTCTTCATGTAAATAACTCCTATATCCCAAGAAATCGCCTATTCAGTGAATAAGCGATTTCTTGATTAAAGAACATATAATATATTTTAGAGAGAGGCTAATTTAACTAACCTGCCAGCTCACCGGCAGAAACATTTTCCTTTCCGTAATATACCTTCATATACATTTCCTTCATTTCACTCATTAAAGGATATCTGGGATTTGCACCGGTGCACTGGTCATCAAAGGCCTGCTCAACCATTTCATCCAGTGTTGCAAGGAACTTTTCCTCATCTATGCCCGCATCCTTAATGGTCTTTGGAATCCCTATCTTAGCCTTTAGCTCGTCAATCTTTACAAGTAATTTATTAAATTTGTCCTCATCATTAATACCGTTGATGCCTACAAAAGAAGCAATTTCTGCATATCTCTTCAGCACCTCCGGATACTTGTACTGTGAGAAGGTACCCATTTTAGCAGGAGCCTCGGCAACATTAAACTTCATAACCTCATTTATAAGAAGTGCATTGGCAACTCCATGAGGAAGGTGATGGAAAGCACCTAGCTTATGTGCCATTGAATGGCAAATACCCAAAAACGCATTTGCAAATGCCATACCGGCTATTGTAGAAGCATTAGCCATCTTTTCTCTTGCGGCAGGATCCTTTGCACCGTTTTCATACGCCGAAGGAAGATAATCAAATATACTCTTTGCGGCTTGCAATGCAAGGCCATTTGTATAATCCGAGGAAAGCATGGAACCATAAGCTTCAATAGCATGTGTCAACGCATCTATTCCTGAAGCCGATGTCAGACTCTTAGGCATATGCATCATCAGGTCTACATCAACAATTGCCATATTCGGCATAAGTGCATAATCAGCAAGAGGATACTTAACTCCTGTATTTTCATCTGTAATAACCGCAAACGGTGTTACCTCAGAGCCTGTGCCTGCTGATGTTGGAACAGCAGCAAAGTATGCCTTTTCACCCATCTTGGGGAATGTATAAACTCTTTTTCTTATATCCATAAATCTCATGGCAAGATCCTGGAAATCAACCTCAGGATGTTCATACAAGGTCCACATAATTTTCCCTGCATCCATTGCGGAACCGCCGCCGACAGCTATAATAACATCAGGCTTGAATTCCATCATTGCCTGTGCTCCAAGCTTTGCACAAGCCAGTGTCGGATCGGGAGCCACATCAAAGAATGTGAAATGGCTGATATTCATTTCATCCAACAGGTTTGTAACCGCCTTTGTATAACCGTTACTGTACAGGAAGGAATCCGTTACGATAAAGGCTCTCTTTTTATTCATTACATCCCTAAGCTCTCTCAATGCAACGCCCAAGCATCCCTTTTTGAAATAGACCTTTTCCGGTGCTCTGAACCATAACATATTTTCACGCCTCTCTGCAACAGTCTTAATATTTATCAGGTGCTTAACTCCTACATTTTCCGAAACAGAATTGCCTCCCCATGAACCGCATCCCAATGTCAGTGACGGCGCCAATTTAAAGTTGTAAAGATCGCCTATTCCTCCTTGTGCAGATGGAGTATTAATAAGAATTCTGCAGGTTTTCATAGCAGCAGTAAATTTATTGACCTTTTCCTTGCCGCTTACAACATTTACATATAAAGAGGAGGTGTGTCCGAAGCCGCCGTCCGCAACAAGTCTCTCAGCCTTTGAAATTGCTTCGTCAAAGGTTTTTGCCCTGTACATTGCGAGAACAGGAGAGAGCTTTTCATGAGCAAATGCCTCTGACAGTTCAACAGATTCAACTTCTCCGACTAATACCTTTGTATCCTCCGGGACATCGAAGCCTGCCAGCTTGGCAATAGTATGAGCTGACTGGCCTACTATTTTTGCATTTAAAGCACCGTTTATAAGAATGACCTCTCTTACCTTCTGAGTCTCATCCTTATTCAGCATATATGCTCCGCGATGAATAAATTCTTTCTTTGCCTCGTTATAAACCTTGTCTAACACAATAACGGACTGTTCTGATGCACAAATCATACCGTTATCAAAGGTTTTAGAAATAATAATTGAGCTTACTGCTGTTTTTATATCTGCGCTGTCATCTATAATAGCAGGTGTATTACCGGGGCCTACTCCAATTGCAGGCTTTCCTGATGAATAAGCTGCTTTTACCATTCCGGGTCCGCCTGTTGCAAGAATTATGTCTGCTTCCTTCATGACAATTCCGGAAAGCTCTATTGAAGGCTCATCAATCCAGCCTATAATTCCTTTAGGTGCTCCTGCTTCCACTGCCGCATCAAGGATAATTTTTGCAGCTTCTATGGTTGATTTCTTTGCTCTTGGATGTGGCGAGAAAATAATACCGTTTCTTGTTTTCAAAGCTAGCAATGCCTTAAAAATCGCGGTAGAGGTCGGGTTTGTTGTAGGTACTACAGCTGCTACGACACCTAAAGGCTCGGCAATTTTAGTTATCCCGAAGGCTTCATCCTTTTCAAGAACACCGCAGGTTTGAGTATCCTTGTAAGCATTATATATATACTCCGATGCATAATGGTTTTTTATCACCTTATCTTCTATAATTCCCATTCCGGTTTCTTCATATGCCATTTTAGCAAGTGGGATTCTCTTTTTATTGGCAGCCAATGCAGCAGCAAGAAATATTTTATCTACCTGCTCCTGTGTATATTCTGCAAATACTTTTTGCGCCTGCTTTATCTCAGTTAGTTTTTCTTGCAAACTCTCTACATTATTTACCACTAAATTTTTCTTTGACATAGTAATCGCCCTCCGTTTTGGATTCTAAAATTCATGTAGCTAACCATCTATACAGATATCGTTATTTTTTTAACAATATCGTTTAAAAATATAAGCCTTGCAAAAAATGAGTCTACAAATAGCTTATTTTTCATTTTTCTGTTGTGTTAATTATTTAACAACTATCACAAATATATTTTACATCCTTGTTAAATAATTGTCAATACATATGCTAAAATTTATTTTTCTCTCCTATTATAGATATGGTATTTTTATACAAGTCAATTACTATCGGCTAAATAAGCATTGCAGCTCTTCTGCTTACATCGCCTCTATTATTTTATGGCGCGAAGGTTTCAACCTCGATAGAGCTTATGACAGCTTTAAAAAACAAAAGAACTGCAATACGGCACAAATTATGCCTGCTGATGCAGTTCTTCCGGTCTGTATTTGTTATTGTCTCATTGCTGCCGGTCTCAAATCTTATAATTTATTTTCACGAATATCAGTATATTTCCAGATATGGCTCCAGCTCCTTGAATAGCTTGCCGTAATCCACATCGTCAGGAACTACCAACGTTAACGGTTCATTCAGCTTAAGAATAAACATTCCTAAAATAGATTTTGCATCCGCCATTCCACTTTTTCCATGTATCCATATGTCAAAAGCATATTTTGTCACAATTGCATTGACCTTCTCAATGTCCTCGATATTTTTGATTTTAATCGGTTTAACCATAATTCAGCATTCTCCTTTTGCATTAGCTTACCAAACCTACGTTCAAGACCTGCTTAAAAGCTTAATTTTCCTGAAAAGACGATATAAATATCGTCACAAGGCTTGACCCGCAATTGACTTCAATTTTCCATCGATACACCGAACACCTGCTATTTTTAAATGGAAAATTTGAATTCGTCTAAAATAATTTAAATATAGCTGTACTATTAGGATTATGCTCTTTTTTTATAAAATTATGTACTTTCATTGCACTAAATTTATAATGCGGGCATCTGTGTAAACCGGCCAAACAAACACTATCCTAAAAATGCACATGAAAAGATAAGAAATATGCACTGATTAAGTTCACAAACCGCACCGAGCATATCTCCTGTTGCTCCGCCAATTTTCCTGCTGAATGCTTTTATAAGCAAGAAAGCACTTACAGGAGGCAGCGCTAATGCAATCCACATTTTGAAGTCAAGGGTCAATAAGCTAATAATAACATATATCAGTAAGCCAAAAATTAATTCTTTTATGCCGCAAAAGTCAATAAATGACTTTCCCAGACCTTCCTCCTTACGTGCATAGGTAGAAACCGCAGAACTTACAAGCGACCCTGCTCTTCCTGTCATCGGCATTAATATTATTATCCGGAAAAAATATGTATCGCTTACCTGAGACAGCGCAGCATAATCTAAAAGCAGAACACTGACTATCACAAGCACCGCATTTGTTCCGACTCTGCTGTCTCTCATTATCTCCAGAATACGTTCCCTGGTTCTGTTAGAAAAAAGTCCGTCAAAGGTATCTCCCAAGCCATCCAGATGAAGTCCCCCCGTAATTGCAATATAAAGAACCAAAATGACAGCAGCAGTCATAGACCTTGAAAATATATGCAGCAATACGAAGGAAGCGGTCCCTAATAAAGCCCCTATAACTAACCCGACTAACGGAGCAAAAACCAATCCCTTTCCGTAATCCTCAGCACTTGCCCCAAGCCTTAAATTAATTGGTATTCTTGTGAAAAACTGCAGCATAAGTACAATTCTTTTAATTGCTGCTTTCAAAACTTTGTTCCACCTCTCTGTATATTCTGGGCCTTTCTCGCAAATATTCATGTTTTTCTGCCAAAAGCGGGCTAAAGCCGTTTGGCTTCCACAGTCAAACGGCAATTCATAAAACTATTTTATTTTCATAGGTATTCCGGAAACACAAAAGTAAACCTCGTCAGCCGCTCTTGCAAGCATCTGATTCACTCTGCCTGAAATATCCCTGAAATCCCTTCCCATAACAGCTGCAGGCACAACGCCAAGTCCCGTTTCATTAGTTACAAGAATAAACAAGGCTTCTGTCATTTTTGACAGGCTTATAATTCTTTCAATCTGATGCTGAATCAAATCCTCGATTTCCTCAACCTTATCTCTTGTCAGACTGTCCCAATCACAGGCCTCTTCCAGCATAAGATTTGTAATCATTATAGTAATGCAGTCCAAAAGTACTGTATCCTTATCCTGCAAAACATTTAAGATTGCCGTATCCAAATTCTTATATTCCTCAAGAGTATCCCACTCAGAAGGTCTTCGTGCCTTATGCTTGGCTATTCTCTGCTTCATTTCTTCATCAATGGGCTTTGAGGTTGCCACATAAAGCACCTTCCGACCCCATTCTTTTGCTTTTTCTTCCGCAAATGTGCTCTTGCCGCTGCGGGCACCGCCAGTTATCAATATCAGCTTTGACATTCTATACTTCTAAACCTCATCCTTTATAATATTTTAATTAAATAGAGCCCTCATGTGGAACCCCTGATAAAATATGAACTATACCTTGCTTAAAATAATTTTTTGATAGAAGCTCTCTCCATCAAAATCATTTTCAATTCCAAATATATCAGCTATAGTACTGGCAATATCGGAAAAGGTCTTTCTTGTCCCTAAGTCTATATCCTGCTTAATGCTGTGTCCGAAAAGCAAAACCGGAACATGTTCTCTTGAATGGTCTGTACTGTCAGTAGTGGGATCGCAGCCGTGGTCAGCTGTAATAATCAATAAATCGTCCTCTCTCATTGAGGAAATAATCTCAGGAAGGCGTTTGTCAAACTCCTCAAGAGCCTGCTTATAGCCTTCGGCATTATTTCTGTGTCCATAAAGCATATCGAAATCCACCAGATTAGTAAAAATAATGCCTTTATTTTGTTTTTTCATATATTTCAGTGTAACGTCCACGCCATTCATATTATTTTTGGTATGCTCTGCTTCAGTAATTCCTTTTTTAGAAAATATGTCTTCAATTTTTCCTACAGCTATGACATCCAACCCCTTTTGCTTAACCTTGTCTAAAATAGTATCAGCTATAGGTTCAGCGGCAAAATCCCGTCTGTTGGCAGTACGTGTGAAATTACCGGGTTGCCCTATAAATGGTCTGGCTATTACCCGTCCAACCATATTCTCCCCTTGAAGCATATCTCTGGCAATCTGGCATATTCTGTACAGCTCTTCAATAGGAACAACCTCTTCATGTGCAGCTATCTGAAAAACACTGTCAGCAGAGGTGTAAACTATAAGCTTGCCTGTTTTCACATGCTCCTCGCCAAATTCCTTTATTATCTCTGTTCCCGACGCAGCACAATTGGCAAGCACTCCCCGTCCTGTCAGCTTCTCAAATCTATCCAGTATATCATTAGAAAAACCGTCAGGGTATGTGGGAAACGGATAATCAAGATGTAATCCTGCTATTTCCCAATGTCCTGTTATTGTATCCTTTCCTTTGGATACCTCTGCCATTCTTCCATAGCAGCCTTCAACCTTTTCGGGCACAGACAGGTAGTTGATACCTTCTATCTTTCCAATTCCGAGTCTGCTCATATTGGGTATATTAATGGCTCCGCATGCCTTTACAATGTTTCCGACAGTATTGCTTCCAATATCTCCATATTCACCTGCATCGGGAAGCTCGCCTACGCCTACGCTATCCAACACTATTAAAATAACTCTATTTATGGTTTCCATAATTTTGCTTCTCCTTATCTTTATTTATAATTAAAATGTATTTAAATTAAAATACATTACATATTACAATTTAACACAATTACTAATCAAATAAAAGGGACAGTTATTTTGTAAATGTACTTGCATACATAAACAAAAACTGTCCCCTGTATTATAATTTAGAAAAATACTATCTGCTCTCTTCCAGCCACTTTTGTATTTGTTCCAATATAGAGCCGCCATAGTCAAGGCCTTGATTTCCATTGTTTTTCCCGTTGTTGTTCCATTTTGGCGGATTTCCTCCATTTCCGCTGCTGCCATTTCCGCTGTTATTCCAGCTTGGCGGATTTCCCGAATTGCCTGCACTGTCATTGGCATTACCATTGCTGCCGGAATTAGTATTATTGTTACTTCCGCTGTCATTCCCGTTTTGCGTATTTCCTGAATTCTCTGTATTGCCATTAGCGTTACCGCTGCTGCTGCCGGAATTCGTATTATTGGTATTTCCGCTGTCATTCCCATTTTGTGTATTCTCCGAATTTTCTGTATTGCCACCGGCATTGCCGCTGCCGTCAGAATTTGTATTATTTGAACTTCCGCTTGGCGTATTCCCCGAATTTCCTGCATTGCCATTAGCGTTACCGCTGCTGCCGGAATTTATATCGTCTTTGCCATTCTCATTATTGCTGGCCTCTGCGGAGTCATAACTGTTTAAAGCCTCTTTCTCCTTAAGCTCTTTCTCTCGCTTTTCTGATTTTTCAACAACCTCTTCGAGAGTTGTGCCCTCTCTTTTCAACACCTCACTTATATTCTCTTTCAGCTGGGCATTGTTTACTATTTCTGCCAATTCAAACGGACTTAAATCCTTAGTGTCCAATTCCCCCACAACAGGTAAATTTTCTTCTGTATATTCGGCGGTACTTGCCTTATGGTTCATTTCAACATATACCTTTAAAGTCTCATCTTTTGATGTTGCAAAAGCCACAGTCCCACCTAAAACAGTTAATTCTGTCTCATTGGTTCTGTTTTCGGACGCCGCAATACCGACAACAAAGGTAGTCCCTCTTACACCCATTACGGCATTTGGCGTCCTGACATTATATGTGGAATTCTGAGTTAATTTTTTCTTTATATCATTGTATATTTTGCCGCTTGTAAGGCTGATATTTATGTTTCCGTTTGTGTCAGTACCATTTATATTGCTTATAGTAATAATGGTAGATGAATCCATCTTAACCACCTTATCGCTGTCAATTTCGATATATGCAATGGAATCTGCGCCCGTTTTGACAGTATCTCCCTCTTTAAGCCTCATTCCTTTATATACTTTTATACTTGTCCTTCCCCTTGTTACGGTAACTGTGCCGGTATAATCATAAATCTTTGCAGTCCTTCCCTCCGCCGCCAATGCAGGTACCAGCTGAATTGAAGTTACAATAAAAAGTATCGCCATAATCATGGATACCAGCTTTATAGAATGACTTCTCATAATCCGCCCCCTTGATGAACAAAGTTAACGTAAAGTATATTACCGAATAGTTAATTTTTAACAGATCTCTTTGCACTATTCTGAACTTAAAGCAACACTATATATATAATTTGTTTTTACGATAGTAACCGATAGCGCTCGACAAAGCACGTGTACATATATTGACATAATTTGCATTTATAATTACAGTTTAATCCCATTTCCAACTTGTGTCAATATTTATCAGTCTTATTTTTGAATTAAAGGTATCACTTACATAAACCTTATCACCATTTACCAGAACGTCCGACGGCTCATTAAAGGATGAAGCCCTCGAAATGCCTGAAAAGTACGCTGCCTCACCATTGCCTGCCAAGGTAATGACAGAAGTGCTTGTTATTGCTCTTATCCTATGATTTCCGGTATCCGCAACAAAAATTATCCCATTATCATTAACATCAATTCCTCCCGGAAAATTGAATCTTGCCTGTGTCCTTATTCCATCCGCATACCCGCCTTCTATGCAGTCAGTCCCTTCCAGCAAGCTGTCTCCTGCTCCCGCTATTGTTGACACAATCCCCTTTTCAATTTTTCTGATTCTCTGATTGCCGCTGTCAGATACATACAGGACTCCATTTTTATCCAAGGCCAACCCCACAGGCTTGTTAAACAACGCATTTTCCGCCGGTCCATCCTTTAACCCGGATTTTGACTGCATCCCGGCAAACGTGGTTACCTCGCTTTTTTGCATGTCAATATATCTTATACAATTGTTTTGAGTATCCGCGACATAAATATTCCATGCTTCATCAAAAACAAGGTCTGACGGCTTATTAAACATTGCTGCTTCAAGCTTTCCATCCCTGTATCCCGCTAATATCCCATTATTTAATGCTGCAACCTTTCCATTTGAAATAAGTCTGATAGAATTATTCTCAGTATCGGACACAAGGACCTCTCCCTTGGCATTCACAGCTGCAAACAAGGGTTTGTTAAAAAGCGCCTCATCCTTCCTTCCGTTAATATATCCGCCTATTGGTATCCCGTACAGGTCAATGCTGCTTGTCTGCTTCCCAGCAATTGTTTCAACCTTTTGATCTGAAATTCTTCGTATCAAATTATTATAGGAGTCCACAACGATTATCCCCTTATTTTTGTCTCTGCATAAGCCTACGGGTCTGAAAAAGTCAGTCTTTAAAACCTCCCCTTCTATATATCCGCTTTTAGCTGCCGCTAAATCAGTAACACTGTTTGAGGAAATAAAGCCTTTTTGAATCAGCTTACACACTATGACAATAGCTTCAGCAGCTGTAATCTCATTTTTGGGCATAAATTTTTTGTTTTTATAGCCAACCACAATACCCTGCTCCTGAAATGCCGATATATATGTATATGCATCAGAGGCTATATCCTGCCCGTCAATAAAGGAAACCTTACTGTAGGATTTGAGCCTGCATATTTTTCCGGCTGCAGTTACCGCTTCCTCACGTGTTATGCTGTTTTTTACGCCAGTATTATTAAAGGCCATCTGCCGGTAAAGCATATCTGCAGTTTCCTCGCTGACAGAACATGTTAAAAGTCTAAAATAATCTTCCTCGGAAATAGGCTTATCAAGAGCATTTAAGATTGAGCCCTGCTTTATGTAATCATTCAGCCTTTGTTCCTGTTTAGCTTCACTGATAAATTCTCTTGCCCACTGCTGAGCTTCCTTTGTCCCTGAAGCAATTCCCGTTTGGCATACCATAATTCCTGCAACAGCCAGTGAAATAATTCTACTCCTTTTATGTCCCCTCATATTCGTTGCCCTCCTTTTGAAAAATATTATACTAATCTCCACTTCGCCGATACAGCAGGCAAAATAAACAGTAATGAACCCTGCCGTTAATAATTCGTAAGAAATCTGAATACACAGGCAAAAGCTATATATATAACAGCCTTGAGCACAGCCTGCCTTGGAGAATACTTGAAATATTTAGTTTCAGCCAGATAAAAGGCGGTGGCAGCTATAGCAGATACTGCTGCTCCCGTTAATACATTAAAAAATGAAAGCACAGCAATTAGAACTATGAAAAAATCAAAAATCCGTTCATATTTAAGAAAAAAATTACATTGCGGCCTTTTTTCACATATATCACACAATATATTTTTTGTTATAACTGTAGATACATAAGTAATAATTATCAGATAATTACACATTCCAATATATTTTAATTTTATTACAGGCTCTTCAAGCATGTCTTTAAAGAATAGGTAGCAAATGATTATTACCAACAGATGAAGCATCTGATCTGCTATATTATGTATTGATTCATGCTTGCAGTACTTTTTAGTTTTCATTTTGGCATAATCAATGGCAAAATGGATTATCGAAATTGTTATTGCAGCCATCTCCCCAATCAGTCCATAATTGCCAAGAAATACAGCACTCGCAAAAAAAACTATAATCCCATGAGTAACAATTCCCCTTGCGGATTTTGCCTTTTTCTTTGCAATATTTGAGGTCTGCAATACATAGTCACCCATAAGGTGTGCAAAAATTAACAACATTAAAAAGTCTGTATTCTGCATTTGATTACCGCCTAAATATGTATTTTTAAGCCTTATTCACCAGCTTTAATTCCTTTTCCGCCTCTTCATCTTCCAGCCCGTCAAGCTGGTATACAGATACCGCCTCTCTTTTCCCTTTCAGAGGTATTACTCCTATGGAAGTAACCTTTGCATGGGTTTTCACTGCCTCATACACGCTTTCACTTATCAATATTTGTCCCGGCTCAGCATTACTTTCAAGTCTTTGAGCCGTATTTACCGTATCTCCAATGGCTGTATACTCCATTCTGAAGGAAGCTCCTATATTTCCCACAACTGCGGTACCATAATTAATACCGATACCGAAGGTTACCGCTGTTCCATATTGGGCTAAGCTTTCCTCGCTGAGAGCCTTGGCTCCCTTCATCATCTCCAGTGCTGCGCAGACAGCACTTAACACAGGATGCTCAATGTCAAGAGGCGCATTAAATACCGCCATAGTTGCATCTCCGATAAACTTATCCACTGTGCCTCCGAATTTAAAAATGGCAGTGGCGGTTAAATTTAAGTAATCATTAAGGACTTCCACAACCTGCTCCGGTTTTAACCGTTCCGACATAGTTGAAAACCCTCGGATATCTACAAAAAGAACTGCTATATCCCGTCTGACACCTCCCAGCTTGAGCTCATCTAAACCATCCTTCACAAGCGTTTCAACGACCTGAGGCGCGACATATTTTTTGAAGCTGTCAGTTATTCTTTTGCGTCTTGATATTTCAAGTATATAATTCCAAATCAAGCAAACAGAATATAGTAAAATCACTGCAAATAAATTGTAAATTATACTGATAATAATTCCATTTTTATAAAACAAAAGCGGTACAACGGCTCCCGAAAACAATGCTGCTAAAAATACCAGCGTTGCCAATTTTATATTTATTCTTCTGAAGCATATATACAGCAAAATTATCAAAGCAAGCAGAGCGGCAGTCTGTACAGCTCTGCCTGCTTCATGCTTAAATCTGTTATCTATCAGGCATTGAACGATATTCGCATGGATATCGGCTCCAAATAATTGATTATTATCAATCGGTGTAAAATAACCATCCTGCATCCCTGTACTATATGGGCCGACGATAACGATACCATCCTTAAATTCACTTGGCGGTATCTCTCCTGACAGCACCCGGGATAATGAATACCCTCCGAAATCCCCCGACGCATATTCAATATTCCACTGATTCCTGTAATCAAGCCTCGGCTCAGTTTTTAATGATATGTTATTTTTTCCGGCATACAGCTTATATATCTCATATGCAAAGCTGAAGTAATCCTTACCTTCATAGGATACTTCATGCAGGGATTTTCGTACCTTATTGTCCGACAGATCAGGAATGGTGTTAATAAAACCCTGTTTCGTGACATCCTTAAGCTCATCATAAGGCTGCTCTATTTTATCAACCACAAAAAAATCAAAGGAACCCGAATCGTTAATTTCCTTTCCAAAAACAACCTCGCTGGCGGCAACAACATTCCCGGCATCCTTTGCCGCCTGTGCCAGATATTGATCTCCCTGCCTGTCATCTTCCTTGTTTCCGAAGTACATAATGTCTATGCCTATGACAGCAGGTGCATTTTCAGGATCTGCATTAAGTGTATTTATCAAGTCCCCCATAATGCCTCTTGACCATGTTCCCCATGGTCCGATCTCATCAAGGGTCTCATTGTCAATGCCAATCACATATATATCCTGACTCCGCGCAGGGGAATGTACAGTGTACAAATAATCCTGCAAAGCTCTGTCTATAGCCCTTGCGCTATCAAAAAAGGATAAAAAGCCTATGATTATTATCAACGCAAACAATATCCACGTACGTTTTAAAAAGCCGAAAAGTCTATTCATTTTAACCCCTTGTATATTTGCTGTATTCAGTTCTGACCTTCAAAACACCTTACAAATGCATCAACAACTCTTTTATCATATTGAGTACCGGCACCTCTTATCAATTCGGCGACAGCCGCCTCCTCCGGGAACTCTTTCCTGTATGGCCTGTTGCTTGTCATTGCGTCAAAGGTATCAGCAACAGCAATTATTCTTGCAAACAATGGAATTTCCTCCCCCTTCAGGCTTTCACAATAGCCCTTTCCGTCATACCTTTCATGATGATACTTAACACCGTAAACTATATCCGGATTGGTTTTGCTTATTTGTTCCAGAATCTTTGCCCCCTTAATAACATGCGTTTTCATTTCTTCAAACTCTTCCTTTGTTAATTTCTGCTTACTGTTTAATATACTGTCCCTTATCCCTATTTTTCCAACATCATGCAGTACTGCGGCATAACGAAGGCTTACCAGCTCCTCAAATTCCAGTCCAAGCTCCTTCCCAATCATTACAGAATACTCCGCCACCCTCGTGCAATGTCCCTGTGTATATTCATCCCGCGCATCTATGGCATTTGCGATAGTTTGTATGGAATCATTAAACAGCTCCTGCATATAGCTGTAAACCCTTGCTTTTTCAAGATTTGGAGCAATCTGCTTATCAATGAGCATCTCCATGGTTTCCTCATCGGCTTTGCTGAAATATCTTCCGTTTTGTTTATTTATCATCTGCAAAACTGCAACCAATTTGCCGTCAAATATTATTGGCATCGTCAGAAAAGATTTCTCATTAAGACCGAAATTCTTTGCAACCTCTCGATTTCTGAAACGCTTATCCTTATCCACATCCCTTATATTCAAGGTTTTTTTGTATGTAGCAACCCAACCTGCAATAAAGCTGTCATCTATTTTAAACCTCAGTTCTTTTAGCAAAGAACCCTTTTCTCCAAGAGCAACACCGAAATATAATTCTTTTGTTTCATCATTAACAAAGTAAAGTGAACAAGCTTCTGCCTGCACCTGCTGCTTTGCAACCTCCATAATTCTTTGAATAAGCTTTTGTTGAGCTCCCGATGACATATTTATGCCTGCCAGGCTTACAAGCTCCATTTTATTTAATTTTTTCCTGTACCTCCAGATTACAGCTAGTAAAATTATAATAATTATTGCAAAGAAAGCATATATTAAATTTCCGGCATTATTTCCAGTAAATATGTCCATATTTATACCTCTTCCCTGCAGAATTTGCCCAATCCAAACTGCGGAAAACAGCCCGCTTAAAAGCTTAATTCACCCGAAAAGCGACCCATATTGCTTTCGATATTTTATCGCATAAAGGCTTGAACAGTAATTAACTTTATTTAACCGCCGTATATGTCGAATTATACTTATATATATCTTCGTCTTTAGTAATTATATATATTATAATATAAATTCTACCATATTCTGATATTCCTATACAATATTCTTAATATTATCATCACTAATTATAATATTTCAGAAATATTAATTTTTAAGTATATTTATACCAGTAATATCCTAATTTATGATATAGTATTAGTGGTCTTTAGTTTAAATCTGCTTCTATTTTAATTATAAAGGATTTTGTGCTGAGATTAAGTTTTGATAAAAATCAAATACTATTCCAAAAGCAATTTTTTTAGCTTTGAATTATGCGCGCACCCCTGCGAAGCAGAGGTTCTCCACTGAGTTCCTTAATAAAATTTTGTGCCGATACTCGGCGTGGAGGTTAAAATGAAATCTAACAAAAGTATTTTCAAGCATACATTGATAGTATTAAGCATCATTTGCTGCTTATTGATTGCAGCAGTTTCCATAATGTATGCTTTCAGTAATCCTGACTTAGCGACTTCCTACAGGACGGATACTGCTGAAAATTATGCAGGCAAAGATGTAGGCACTCCTTCTTCAAATACTTCTGCCGCCGATTCCTCCTATGCCTGTGACTCAAGCGGCAATTCACCCGACTCATCAGGACAAGCGGCAAATACAGCTGTCAATGACACGGCATCCCCCTCAAGGGAGGTTCCGGCTGCATCTGTTACAATATCAGCAGTAGGAGATATAATGGCTCACCAATCAAACCTGAATAATGCCTATAATCCCAAGACAGGAACTTATGATTTTAACGGCTTTTTGGAGTATGTAACTCCTTACCTGAAAAATTCAGATTTAACAATAGGTAATTTTGAAACTGTAACCGCAGGAGCTGAGTCAGGGTACACAAGCTTTCCCAAATTCAACACCCCTGATGCTATATTGACTGCTTTGTCAAATTCAGGCTTTGACGTTTTATCTACTGCAAATAATCATTGCCTTGACAGAGGTATAAACGGCTTAACCAGAACTATTAAAAAAATCAGCGGAAACAAAATGATAAATGTAGGCAGCTCTGCTGACGGAAAGAATAAGTATATAACAAAGGAAATAAACGGAATAAAAGTCAGTATTCTTGCTTATACCTATGGCTTTAACGGTAATGATGCAAAGCTCAGTTCAAAACAAAAAAGTACATATTTATGCCCATTAAACGAAGTCCACATTAAAAATGATATAGCTGCTGTAAAAGCCAAGGGAACTGATGCCGTAATTGTTGTTATTCATTGGGGTACTGAATACCAAAGAAAGCCCAGCACCTCTCAAACCTCACTTTCCAGAAAAATGTTGTCTTGGGGCGCCGATATAATACTGGGTTCCCATCCTCATGTTATTCAGAAATCAGAAATAGTAAGGGTAAATGATAAAAATAAATTCGTAATATATTCAACAGGTAATTTCATTTCAGGCTACAGGCGAACAGACAGAAATGACAGACCAAATAAAATATACACCGAAGACGGTGTTATTGTCAGCCTTAAAATCGAAAAAGATCCAAAGGGAGGCATAATATTAAAAAACGCAGATTATATACCGACCTGGGTTGAAAAAAACTACATAAACAACAGGCCTGTATTCAAAATAATCCCAATACCTGATGCAAATATTGACGAACCTTATATTACCGATAAGAACAGAGAGCTTGTAAAACAGTCCTATAAAAACACCATGGGTATAATGGCAGAATTGAAATAATCCTTTGACTATGGCAAGCCCTGTTAAGGAACCCTTCCTTTGCAGGACTTGCTTAAAGTCAATTACTATCGGCTAAAAAACCGATTCCATCGGCCGATAGTTTGGGTTCAACCGTAATTGACTTTATAAGCCTTGTCAAAAACCTACTGTTTATTTGTAATTTTGCTTACATTCTTTATGATTATGGATATGGAACCATCCGGATTATTTGTAAACTCAATCATATCACTATTATCATAATAACTGAGCGGAAAATTTATTTCTATTCCCGTATCTGTTTTTATTTTGTGCGTTTTAAATTTTCTCTCAGCTATTTTTTGAGGAATCTGAATTGCCTCTTCTGTGAGGCCTGCTTTCTGTATCTCCTGAATATATTCCTTACGGACCTCCAGATTTGTTTCAAACATATCCTCTGCAATCTTTTCAACACTTACCTTATTATTGTCCTCAATATTTTGAGAAACAACATTTTTAAGCTTTGCAACCTTATCGAAGTCCTCATCATAGTATTTTTTATTTATTTTCTTCGTAACCTTGTCAATAATTTTCATTTTTTCATTATCAGATAAATCAGTTGTACAATCCAAAAAATACTTTGACAGATAATATTCCTTAACGCCGTTAATTTCATATGCTTTCTCTATAAGCTTTATCCCGCCGGTTTCCAGATTTATGAGGACTGCTTCATCCAGCTTTTGCCCCTCTGCCGGAAGTAAAGTCTTATGCCTGATAATAGAATTTGTATTTCCCTCTTCCATTTTATTTACCAGGTGCGTAAAACCTGTCTTGTAATTTAACTTTAATATGCCATAGTATTTTTCATCATTTATAGTGAGCAAGCAGCATATTAAATCTCCTGAAATAATATCCACATTTTTAAGCATTATATCAAAAATCATATTGGCAATTTCCTTGCTTGCCGATGCAAAATTATTTTTATCAGTGCCCACTGCCTGACACAAATCTCTCGCAGTATTCATGTCCCCGGTAAACATCGCCTTCTTCAAATTCGGGTCATCCAATATTTTATTAATATGCTTCTCTAAAAACTCTGAAATATCTCCATCTATATAAAGTCCATTATTTGACAGCACCGGAAAACTTATGGAGGTGTCTAAAATATGTAAAACAGCAGTTTTAATTTGAATGTCGTATTCCATCTGAAAGGCTCTCCTCTTTTTTAGAAATTTGTAGGAAAGTCAATTACTATCGTCGCGAAGGCTTTGACCTTAATTGACTTTAGTACTATTATAGCAAAATAATCTGATAAATATATATATTATTATATGATTTACCCGGTGCTCAAACCTATTCTTAAAACTAAATTTAATTTTTTCCGGCTCAATCAAATAAAATAAGCAGGGCATGGACATAAGCTGTGAATACAAGTATACTTATAAATTGAATAATATTATGTGAAATTCAATTTAATCATTATTGATTTGGGAGGGAAGAACAATGATGTTCGGTAGGTTTTCATCACAAATTTTTTCACTAAAGGCCAGCCTTGCATTCCAAAAGGGCAATATTCAGGAAACAATTGATTTGCTGGGCAAGGCATACAAAACAGGCAAGGCTAAAGCATCCGTGGTTTCAACCTATGGATATATGCTTTTAAAATACGGAAAGCTTGAAGAAGCCATAAAAATATTTACAGAGCAGCTCTCTTCTTCAACTCTTTCAGATACAGACAGATTTAATGTCCAGTCAAATTATGCTCTTGCGCTATGGAAAAACGGGCAGCTTGACGATGCGATTTCCTTGCTTGAAAAAGTAATAGCCAAATTTAAAAACACAAATATTTACGGCAGTCTGGGATACCTATACAACCTCAAAGGAAATCTTGAGAAAGCGTTAAGCTTCAACCTTGAGGCATATGACTACAACAGCACCAACGGAATAATACTGGACAACTTAGGTGAAACCTATTATCTTCTTGATGATTTTGAAAATGCTCAAAGGGTATTTAAGGAGCTCATGACTCTGAACCCAAAATTCCCCGAAGCCTATTATGATTATGCTCTTGTATATGAGAAAACCGGAGACAAGGAAAAATGTATAGAATATCTGAAAAAAGCCATGCAGTACAAGCCAAATTACCTGTCTGCCATTACTGCGGAGGATATAGAAGATAGGCTGAAAAAAATGGAGTAGGCCATGCCTTCTCCATTTTGATTACACTAAAATGAAAACGCCAAAAATGACTCAAGTATTTTTCTTTGTCCTTTTTCATTAGGATGAATTCCATCTGCACAAAAATGAGAACTGTAGTTATTGCTGATTAGAAAGCTCTCTCTTACATTTAAAAGCCTGCAGTTATTCTGGCGTGCTATCCACTCCGCAGCATTGTTATAGGCTTCCTGCCAGCGATATATTTTTGCCACATCACCAAGCCAATGCAGTATATTTTCTTTGTTGAGTCCTCTGGAAATCCAGTTAAAATAACGTTCAGGCTCCAATGGAGGCAGATTCATCATTATAGGCGTAATACCTTTTTTCTTGAACATATCTATCATATTTTGCAGGGAACACTTAAAATTGTCTATTGTGGTTTTTGGCTGATGCAAGGCATCCGGCTTTTTTGCTATCTCACACCAATTAAAATCGCAATCATTTCCTCCAAATTCAATAATAACTATATCATTTTTACTCAACTGCTGCCTGTCAATGGATGCTGTTATCCTGTCAAGTGCCCGTGTGGAGGTCATTCCGAAATGAGCATTATTTCTTACAGTACACCCTGTTATCTCGGCAAAGCTATTTATACAATTATTTTCCATAACCTTATACTTTCCTTTTTGCTCGTCTAAAATAACTCCTTTTAATATGGAGTCACCCCATATTGTAATGTTTTTATCGGCTAACTGCATTATATCACCTTCCGTATAATCTATTTTTTACAGTATCTATTGTTATATACACTATTTAAAATCAATTGCTCCACAAATCAAACCGAGCCATGTCACCAGTTCTTTAGCCAATAATAATTGACTCCTGAACCTGCACTTATTTTCCTGCCTCTTAAAGCTTATTATTGCCATATCTGCTTTTCATTATTATTTAATATGTAATTATTCTATCAATTACAACATAGCATCATCTAGTTTCTATAACTATATTATATATTGTAGCTGTATTTGTCAAGTAGTTTAGCTAATTATATTGTAATTGGAATTGATTATGTTATAATTTATGTAAAAGCAGGTTTCACGGCTTTGTTTACAGGTGTACTTTTTAATTTTATATATAACACCTTGTCCAAAGTATCAATCAGGAGGTATTAATTGAGTACTGATAATTTGAATTCTACAAAACAGGAGCTAAATGATTTTTCCGGTATTCTGAGTTCTTATAAGACAGAAGTCTGGTCAAGCTTTCCCGGCATAGATTTATATATGGATCAGGTCGTTACCTATCTGGAGAAGCTTCTGAATACTTTTAATGATGATGATAAAAACAAGGTTATTACATCCAGCATGGTAAATAACTACGTAAAAGAAGGCTATCTTAAACGGCCGGTAAATAAAAAATATGACAGGGTTCATTTAGTTTCACTTTATATTATGTCAATGCTGAAGCCTATTTTGCCTATCTCTCTTATTGCCGGTTCTCTTCAGAATTTTGAAAATGAGCAAAAATATCGGATATTTTTTGAAGAATTCACCACAATGCAGGATGAAGCCTTCAACAACGTATCCCATAAGCTTGCGGCTGCCTTGAACCAGATAACTGATGATAAGGATTATGAAACAGCTCTTAGACTTTTTGCATTACAGCTTACCAGTGAGGCAAATGCACACAGAATAGCCGCAGAAAAAATTCTTGAGACACTGAATAAAAATAATAATTCTGCAAAAATATCCGATAAGGAGAAAAATAAATAACAGGCTAAGCACTTAAAATTTTGATTAAAGACATGCACTAATGACCTTTCAGGTAAATATACTGCCTAGTGAGGTGATTCATTGGTGCATTTTCTTTCATTGCTTTTACTATGTTTAGCTCCGAATCTCGACAACATGGCAATAGGTCTGGCTTACGGCGCCAGAAAAATAAGTGTCCCACCAAAATCAAATCTTGCTATAGCACTATTTTCAGGGTTTGCTATTTTTATTTCCAGTCTTTGCGGGAGTCTGCTTGCCAATTATATTCCCAGTTATCTGGGCAATATTATTGGAGGCTCTATTGTGAGTATCATGGGTATTTATACAATACTCAGCTATTTGCATACCGAAATAAAAAAAAAGAGGGTTCTTGAAAACAGCCATATATATATGGGCAGCATAAGAGCAGTAATGAGCGATCCGGTTATTGCAGATAAGGACTACTCCGGGGATATTTCACTGAAAGAATCTATTTTGCTGGGCATCGCACTCGCTCTGAATTGTTTGGGAACAGGCTTCGGAGCCGGCATGGCAGGAGTAAATATATATATTCTGACAGCGGCTGTAATAGTTTTCAGCTTTTTTACAATTTCCTTCGGTGCCTTTATAGGCAGACGTTATGCCGCGCAGCTGCTTGGTGACAGGGCAACACTCCTCTCAGGCTTAATACTGCTATCTGTAGGCACTTACCAAATTTTTCTTTAATACTCCGAGCTATTTTTAGTTTTTCGTAGCAAATTACAGGCTATAAAATAAAAATTGCATTACTGGTTATAAATGTATATAAATTTTATTGACAACAGCTGAATATAATGTTACCATTTATTTAATTAAATATCTGCCCTTTAAACCGTTGAAGTGGAGATAACGATGCAACGTGCACTTACAGAGAGCGAGTAAAGCTGAGAGTCTCGCAGAACGCAGTACATCAAATGGACCACTGAGGGCGCAGTCAAATGAAGGTTTACTTTCAAAGTATTCTGCGACGTAGCACATACGTTACATGTGGGAAATATGTTGGTATTTCTTTAAGAGTGTAAGTTTTTTTCTTACAAAGCAAGGTGGCACCGCGGGTGAAATATATGCACTCGTCCTTGACAATATATAGTCAATGGGCGGGTTTTTTATTTTTCCGAGCTATGTGCGGCCATATTTTTGCTTAGCCCGGCGTGAGTTAAAAGTTATAAAAGCGATGAATAAGAAAGCATTTATTTTATGACCTCACGCTAAAGGAAACAAATCTTATACTTTTAAAGGAGTGGTAATCATGTACAAACCAAGCTTCAGTGAAGCAAAAAAAATATCAGAAGGCTATACAATTATACCGGTAAGCTGCGAAATATTTGCCGATACAAAAACCCCTATAGCTGTATTGCAAAGCATCAAGGCAATAAGTTCACAATATTACCTGCTGGAAAGCGTTGAAAACGGTGAAAAATGGGGACGCTATTCATTTTTAGGCTTCAATCCGATTGTTGAGCTCAAGTGCAAAGATGGCGTGCTTGATATCAAAGGCACCTCCCATGTTTCTCATATGAATACCGATGACCCCGGCAGCCAGATCAGATCGGTCCTCAGTCAGTACAAAAGTCCCCGGCTTGAATATTTGCCCCCCTTCACAGGAGGCTTTGCAGGCTATTTTGCATACGACTATATCAAATACAGCGAAGAAACCTTAAAGCTTAGTGCAGTGGACGACACCCAATTTTATGATGTGGACCTGATGTTATTTGACAAGGTTATAGCTTTTGACCATTTTAAGCAAAAAATAATTGTAATTATAAATATAAGGACTGATAATCTTGAGGAAAACTATGAAAAAGGCATCCTTGAGCTTGAAAATATTATTAATTTAATTAATAGTTATGTACCTGCCACCTCCTCTCCTTCCAGACTTTTATCTCCCTTTACCCCTGCTTTCAGCAAGGAGGAGTACTGCGAAATAGTAAAAAAAGTTAAGCATTATATTTATGAGGGAGATATTTTCCAAGCAGTTCCATCAAATCGCAGGGCTGCCGACTTTGAAGGCAGTCTCTTCGATACTTACAGAACCCTGAGGACCACAAATCCCTCTCCCTACATGTTTTTTCTTAAGTTTGATGATGTTGAAATCACCGGAACTTCTCCCGAAACACTTATCAAGCTTGAAGACGGAAACCTGTCCACCTTTCCTATAGCCGGAACAAGGCCACGTGGGAATTCCGAAGAGGCTGATTCCCGTCTGATCGAACAGCTTCTCAGCGACGAAAAGGAGCTTTCCGAGCATAATATGCTGGTAGATTTGGGACGCAACGACCTTGGCAAAATAAGTGAATTTGGTTCTGTAGAAGTTAAGGACTACTTAAGTATCCGAAAGTATTCTCACGTAATTCATATTGAATCAAAGGTTACAGGAAAGCTTCGTAAAGGGCTGGATCAGCTTGATGCCATATCTGCCCTGCTGCCGGCGGGAACTCTGTCCGGTGCTCCTAAAATACGCGCCTGCCAGATAATTAACGAGGTAGAAGGCCATAAAAGGGGAATTTACGGCGGTGCTATAGGATATATAGATTTTACGGGAAATATGGATACCTGCATAGCAATCAGAATGGCTGTTCTGAAGAATAACAAGGTATACGTCCAATCCGGCGGAGGTATCGTTGCAGACAGTGTACCTGAAACCGAATATGCAGAGACTGCGCATAAAGCACAGGCAATTATTAATGCCATAGAAGCATCTGTAAGGGGGATAAAATAATGATATTACTTATTGATAATTACGACAGCTTTTCATACAATCTTTTTCAGCTTGTGGGTGTAATAAACAGCAATATTAAAGTCATAAGGAATGACCAAATGACACTTGCAGAAATTGAGGCTTTGCAGCCATCCTATATCATCCTGTCCCCCGGACCGGGACGTCCAAAGGATGCAGGCATCTGCGAAGAAGTAATCTCTTATTTTTGCGGCAAGGTTCCCATTCTGGGAGTATGTCTCGGCCATCAGGCTATTTGTGAGGTTTTTGGCGGAACAATCACTTATGCAAAGGTGCTTATGCATGGCAGAGTATCTTCTGTGCATATAGCTAACGGAAGCGCTCTTTTCAAAGGTCTTCCTCCCATTATTGACGGTGCCAGATACCACTCCCTTGCAGTGTCCCGTTCCTCATTGCCGGATGAACTGCTGGTTATCGCAGAGGACAGCAATGGTGAAGTTATGGGAGTCAAGCATAAAGATTATGAATTGTATGGGGTTCAATTTCACCCTGAATCTATTTTAACTCCAAACGGCAAATGCATTTTAGAGAATTTTCTTAAAACAGGAGGTAATGAGCAATGATACAGGAAGCCATTTATGATGTGATAAACAAAAAAAATCTTTCTATTGACGTGACAAAATCTGTAATGCAAGAAATTATGGAAGGCCGTGCCACCAATGCACAGATTGCCTCCTTCCTTACTGCCATGCGCATGAAGGGTGAAACAATCAACGAAATAACCGGCTGTGCAAGTGTTATGAGAGAAAAAAGCCTTCGAATAAATCCAAATAAAGACGTTCTTGATATTGTAGGCACAGGAGGAGATGAAGCCTTCACATTTAACATTTCAACAGTTTCATCATTTATAATATCAGCAGGCGGAGTGCCTGTCGCAAAGCACGGCAACCGCTCTGTTTCGAGTAAGTGCGGAAGTGCCGATGTTCTGGAGGCTCTTGGAATAAATATATCCCTCAACGCTGAGCAAAGCTCAAAAATTCTTGATGAAATAGGTATATGCTTTATGTTTGCACCAACCTATCATGCTTCTATGAAGTATGCCGCACCCGTCCGCAAGGAAATGTCTGTAAGAACTATTTTTAACATACTCGGCCCCCTTTCCAATCCCGCCGGAGCAAATATGCAGCTGTTGGGAGTATATGATGAGAATCTGGTTGAACCTCTTGCACAAGTGCTTCTGAACCTTGGAATTAAACGGGCAATGGTAGTGCATGGTCATGACGGCCTCGATGAAGTTACTCTTTGTGACGTTACAACAGTATGCGAGGTTAATAACGGAAAGCTCAACAGCTTCTTTATGGCACCCGAGCAGCTTGGTCTGGAAAGATGTATCCCGGAAGATTTGGTGGGAGGCACTCCTAAGGAAAATGCCAATATTGCCATAGACATATTATCCGGCAGAAAAGGACCCAAACGGGACATCGTTGTTTTAAACTCTGCACTGTGCTTGTATATGGCACATAATGAGGTTACTCTCCGCGAATGTTTAAAAACAGCTGAAAATCTAATTGACAGCGGTGCCGCCATAGCTAAGCTCAACAAATTCATTCAGCTGTCAAATTCTCAAAATTAACCGGTGAAAGGAAGGCTTATCAGAATGATACTTAATAAAATAGTTGAATATACAAAAATAAGACTTGAAACAGCAAAAGCCATTAACTCACTCGAAAACCTAAAGGCTAACTCAAAAAAATTCCAAACCTTTTTACCTTTTACTTTCGAAAATGCTCTGAAAACAAAAGATATTGCATTCATATGTGAAGTAAAAAAAGCTTCCCCGTCAAAGGGTATAATTGCAGAGCATTTCCCATATATTCAGATTGCCAAGGAATATGAAAAGGCAGGTGCCAATGCGGTATCCGTTCTTACAGAGCCTCATTATTTTATGGGAAGCAACGAATACTTAAGGGAAATAAAGAAGCAGATATCTGTTCCTGTTCTCAGAAAGGACTTTATTATCGACCCTTATCAGATATATGAGGCGCAGCTTATTGGCGCTGATGCGGTTCTCCTGATATGCTCCCTTCTGGATACAAATCAGCTGAAGGAATACATTAAAATCGCCGATAGTCTTGGACTTTCCTGCCTCGTAGAAGCCCATGACGAAGCAGAGCTTTATAGTGCATTAGAAGCAGATGCCAGAATAATAGGCGTTAACAATCGGGATTTAAAAACCTTTGAGGTTGATATCGGCATCAGCGCAAAACTCAGGAAGCTTGTGCCCGGCAATAAAACATTTGTATCTGAAAGCGGAATTAAAACGCCGTCCGACATTTCCGTTCTTCGCCAAAACGGTACAAATGCAGTGCTTATAGGAGAAACCCTTATGAAAAGCGGGAATATTACCTGTGAGCTGGAAAAACTGAAAGCCGGCTGAAAATTTTTACCTATAGATTTAAAAAGGAGGCAATCCCATGAGTGCATGGCATGAATGTTTATGACTAAAATAAAAATTTGCGGTCTGACCAGAATGCAGGATATTGAGTTTGCAAATGAGGCTATGCCTGATTACATCGGCTTTGTTTTTGCAAAAAGCCGAAGGCAGGTAGATTATAATAATGCCTTGCTTCTCAGAAAGGCATTAGACAACAGAATAAAAGCGGTAGGAGTTTTCGTAAACGAAAAAATAAGCACTGTCAAGCAGCTGTGCAGCTCCGGTATTATAGACTATGTCCAGCTTCATGGTGATGAAAATCAGGAATATATAAATCTGCTCAGGCAGGAAGTGCAGAAACCGGTAATAAAGGCTGTCAGAGTCAAGGATTCTTCCTCACTGGAATGGGCAGGGCAGCTGTCCTGCGACTTTCTGCTGCTGGACACCTACTCGGATAAGGAATACGGCGGAACAGGCAAAAGCTTTGACTGGGAATTATCAAATTTAATAACGAAGCCTTTCTTTCTTGCAGGAGGTATAAGCGCCGTCAATGTAAAATCAGCAATTGAAAGCTCAAAGCCATACTGTCTGGATGTCAGCAGCGGTGTGGAAACAAACGGCATCAAAGACAGAGAAAAGATTTTAGAGCTGGTAGGTCTTATAAGAAATTCTTTATAAATAAAAAATAAACATCCTATAAGGAGGGTGAAAAAAATGACTGATGGAAGATACGGCAAGCACGGCGGTCAATATATTCCCGAAATTCTTATGAATGCAATAATTGAGTTGGAAAAAAGCTATAATTACTACAAAAACGATCCCGGCTTTAATAATGAACTGACCGCACTGCTGAAGGACTACGCCGGCAGACCTTCCCTTCTGTATTACGCCAAAAATATGACAGAGGATCTGGGAGGTGCTAAAATTTATCTAAAAAGAGAAGACTTGAATCACACCGGTTCACATAAAATTAACAATGTATTGGGGCAGATATTACTTGCCAAAAAAATGGGCAAAAAGCGGGTAATCGCCGAAACAGGTGCTGGGCAGCATGGCGTGGCTACTGCTACCGTAGCTGCCTTAATGGGTTTGGAGTGTGAAATATTTATGGGGCTTGAGGATACTGGACGCCAAGCCCTTAATGTTTTCAGAATGGAGCTTTTAGGTGCAAAGGTTCATGCTGTAACCAGCGGAACCCAAACATTAAAGGATGCGGTAAATGAAACCCTGCGAGAGTGGGCAACACGCGTTGATGACACACATTATGTCATGGGCTCGGTTATGGGGCCTCATCCCTTCCCAATGATAGTACGCGATTTCCAGAGCATAATAGGCAAGGAAGTAAAAGAACAAATACTTGAGCTTGAGGGCAGGCTGCCTGATGCAGCAATTGCATGTGTTGGAGGCGGAAGCAATGCCATGGGCCTTTTCTATGATTTTATCAAGGAGCCGTCTGTCGAGCTGATTGGCTGTGAAGCGGCAGGAAGCGGTATTGATACCGGCTATCATGCGGCGACAATTGCGAAAGGACAGCTGGGAATATTCCACGGTATGAAGTCATATTTCTGTCAGGATGAGCATGGCCAGATTGCGCCTGTATATTCTATATCCGCAGGTCTTGACTATCCGGGTATCGGCCCGGAGCATGCTTACCTGCATGATACTCACCGTGCAAAATATGTGCCTGTGACAGATGCCGAGGCTATTCACGCCTTTGAATATCTGTCCAAAACCGAAGGTATTATTCCTGCTATAGAAAGCTCACATGCCGTTGCTTATGCCCTGAAGCTGGCACCTGAGCTGTCCTCGGAGAAAATCATAGTCATATGTCTTTCAGGCCGCGGAGATAAAGATGTCGCAGCAATAGCAAAATATATGGGGGTGAACATAAATGAGTAAAATTGAAGCTGCATTTGCAAAAGGCAAGGCTTTTATAGGTTTTTTAACAGCCGGAGACCCAACTCTTGAAAAAACCGAGGAATTCATATTGTCAATGACAGAAGCGGGAGCTGACCTGATAGAAATAGGCATTCCCTTCTCAGACCCTATTGCAGAGGGTGAAGTTATTCAAAGAGCCAATGTCCGGGCTCTATCCGTCAATACAACTCTTGACCGGATTTTCGGCATGGTTAAAGGTATCCGCTTAAAAACCCAGATTCCAATTGTCTTCTTAACTTATTTGAATCCCGTATTCACATACGGCTATGATCACTTTTTCAGAGAATGCGGCAGCAGCGGTGTGGATGGCGTAATAATACCGGACATTCCATATGAGGAAAAAGGAGAGCTCACCCCTTTCAGTGAAAAATACGGCATTGATATGATTTCATTAATCGCGCCAACCTCAAGGGAAAGAATTGAAAAAATAGCCGGCAGTGCACAGGGTTATATTTATTGTGTTTCTTCAATGGGGGTGACCGGAGTTCGAAATGAAATTAAAACAGACCTTTCTTCCATCTTGTCTGATATCAGAGCTGCAACTAATGTGCCGACAGCTGTAGGCTTTGGTATATCAACACCTGAGCAGGCTGCCCAAATAAGCACATATGCCGACGGAATTATTGTCGGCAGCGCAATAGTTAAAATAATCGAAAAATACGGTAACGATGCGGCAAAGCACTTGTATGAATATGTATTCTCCATGAAAAAGGCAATGGCATAATTTGCCTCATTGTATAAGCTTTCCCCATTAACATTCCAATAAATAACAAGGAGTATACTGCTTGAGTGTGAATATGCAGGTATACTCCTTTATTTATTCTTAAACGGCAGCTATTGACTTCAAAAGCCTGCAGCTGAATAAGAACTCCTTATCTCTGGGTTACAGCCACAGCCGCCGCTATAGCAGCGCCTAAACCGGAGCCGTCCTTAACAAGCTTTATATCAATATTTGCAGCATCTTCTCCCAATGCGTCCTTAAAGGCATCTTCCATAAGCTTTGGTGCCTTTGGCATTTTTTCGTAAATGGTTCCGTCAATTGCAATAACATGCTTGCTCTTTACTTCCGTCCCTTTATTCTCTTGATGGAAAAGCACCCCTAAGTATGAGCTTGCCACTATTCTGACTGCTCTTTTCAAAACTGCCTCAGAAACAGCTTTTATTATCTGTGCATCCTCCGATGAGCAATTATACTGAACTTCACTTTTTGTAGGATAAAGTATGAAGTTTTCCACTGTAAGCGCATTAAAGCCCTGAGCAAAAAAATCATTTGAATCAACATCATCTCCGGCAAATAATTCTTTGCTGTTAAATAAATCAAGGCATATTTCTTTCACAAGGCTTCCCATATAGTACCCGGAAACCATCTTCTCCAAAAGCTGTGAACCCGGAATCTGGCTGTTTTCATCTATTTTTCTGTCATATTTGGTAACAGGCAGCCCTATATTGTAATTGCCCGATTCAAGGTTTACTATCATCTTCCCGCCGTTAAGCGGGTGATTGTTTTCAAGATAGCAGGTATTATGCCCGGTTCCCATGATAGCGCCTATATCAGCAGCCTGATAGCTGTACATTGCAACCAATAATGTACCCACTGTATCATTTATCAGTGCAACAGGCTCAATATTTACATTTCTTTCTTCAAGAGCCTCCGCCAGAAGCTTGTTTATGTTTTGTCCGACTACTCCCTCAGTGGCAATTTCCTTTGTCCAATTTATAAGATATGCTTCATTAATAGCTTCCTGCCTGCAAGGGAAAGAAAATGTATTCCCAAGATACATATGCCCGTCTTGCTCCGTTATGCTTGCCATACATTCGGCAATAAAACCGAAAAGCTGCTTCGCACTGACACTGGACTTGGTAAGGTCATAGTTTTTCTCCTTGCTTATAAGCTTTTCTTTTTTTTCAGCAAGTGTCTCAAAGCTGCCATTGTCTATTTTAAACTTCGTGCACCTCAAATTGGTTCCGCCCATATCCATTGTCATGAAAGTACCTTTTTCTTTTCCGGTAGGCTTTCCAACATATGACGGTATCATTTTAAGGCACGTTTTTTCACCCCTCAGGCCCTCTTCCATGGTCTTCTTAAACAGCATTGCCATACTAAGCATACTTTCCCTATCAATCTCAAATGAACTTAAAACCTCATTTACAGCCTCACTATACAAACCCATTGCGGCACCTCTTATATTATAATTTAAGTATTCTATTCTCTGTAAAAACAGCTATTATTTTGATTGTAATTTATCTTTGGCTATAAATCAAGTAAGATTGTATTTTTTTCTAATCTCAATTCATATTGTATGACCAACTTTCAAATCCCTGCAGCAGTTTCGGAGAATCAATTGTCATTGGCTGAAGCTTCAGCTATTATACTGCTTTTATATTTCTCAAGGCCTTCTGCTATTCCGGATACAATTTTATTTTGATATTCTTCCGTATTTAACAGCTTATCCTCCTCGGGATTTGTCATAAAGCCCATTTCAAGGAGAGCAACAGGTATCTCTGACCAATTAAAGCCTGTGATATCATTGCTTTTAACTGTTCCTCGGGATTTTGCCTTTGTGTACTTGAGCACTCCGCTTAAAACACATTGCCCGATTAAAGCACTTTTATCAAGCATATCCCTGTCTTTAATATATTTATTGCCAGGCACCATCATCAGCACTCCTGAAACCTTGCTGTCATTTATGCCGTTTGCATGTATTCTGATTGCAAGGTCAGCACCTGAAGAATTCCAAAGCTTTGCCCTGTCAACATTTGTCAAGTCACACCTTTCATCTTCTCTTATCATAATTATATCTGCGCCCTTATCAGTTAACACCTTTTTTAGTTTTTTTGAAACAATAAGATTTAAGCTTGCTTCTGAAATTTTGGTTGAAACACCCGAGGTTCCGCTTGCAAAAGCTGCTTTCATTATATCCGAGCCCGGCGCCACAGGCTCTTTTTTATCGGCTGCATTTGAATTCCTTCCATGTCCTGCATCAATACATACGGTTAGACCGTCAAGAGGCTGTTTCTCTTCCTTTTTGACAGCCTTGGAGGAAACCGAAGGCTGCGATATGTTTGCTTCTGAGGATACTTGGGATGGTTTCAAGGATGCTTCCGGTGATAACGGTTCACGCCTTACTGAAGCCGGCTGAGAAGCCTCCTCATTCCCATCAGCTTCTGATGTCAGCCTTTGGCTTTGAAGCGTACAAGCTGTACATACTAACCCAATAGCCAGAAACAACATACTTAATATTAATAATTTCTTTTTATATTTTTTCATTTTATTATGTCTCCTGATTCTTTAATATGCGATGCCCTATCATTCAATCTTCATAGCTTATTATGGTCTTTGCAGTAATCTTTCATGTACACCAAGTCTTTATATCTTATTCCTTGGTCAGCCGTACAGCTTTTGCTGCCTGCCTAAAATTATATCATACCGGGATGTACGATATAAATATCGTAGTGAAGGCTTGAACCGTAATTGACTTCAGTCAATTACTATCGGCTGAATAAACGATGTAACCGTCCTATAGCTTAGTTTTCTCCTCATCTAGCAAAAATTCACAATTAGGTAATACTTTAATCACACAATCTACTTATAAGCAGAGTAACATATTTATCAAAATACTATAAAAGTTTTGTTAACAGTTAAAACAGTCAGATAAGGCATATTTTTATTTTTGTATACACTTCTGAAGGCTTAATTGACTTTTATAAAAACAGCTCAAAAGGAGGAATACTTTTGTTTAAAAAAATTAGTATTGCGGCTTTATGCCTGCTTATGCTTTCAACTGCGGCATGCGGCTCCGACAACACAGCTCCGGGCAATAATTCAGTGCAATCAAACGCTTCTGATAATTCAGGCAGCAAGCGAAACACAGCCGGTGAAGGCTTTAATGATGAAATGCGCAGCAACCCTGCCGATCTATCAGGAGAGGTGACTTCTGTCTCAGGGAATGAAATAACACTGAAGGTTATTGATATGCCATCCTTTGGCGGCGGTCAGAAGCCCTCCAAGCGTGACGGCGAAAATTCAAAAAATACCGGTGACACAAAAGCTGCGGGAAATAGCAATGCGGCCTCTGATAAAGACAATTCTCAGGGCAATGGAAAAGCACCTCAAAATGACAGCCGGCAGCCTCAAATGTCTTTTAAATATACAGGCGAAAATAAGACAATTACAATTCCGGACGGCATGGCTATTTCATCTGACAGAAGGGACAGTCAGGGAAAAGAGCTAAGTGTGTCAGATATAAAAGAAGGGAATATCCTTCGCATCTGGTACTCCGATGACGAAAAAGAAGCCATTTCGAAAGTCAGTGTAATGCAGTCAGTTCCTCAACAAAGCCGAGATACGCAAGAGGAGGGCGATAAATAGTCTTGCCCCTGCATAAAGGTGAACTGATAAATTTTACATATAAAATAAGCTTTCAATTTCTTCCTGTGTAAATCAGATTAATTTTATTTGCCGGTTAAATCCCGTATTCTGGATTCAACCGGTTTTTTTTGCAGGCAAAAGCTATTATATCGTTTGGTCTTTCGAAATTCCGTTTAAAAAAATATCCCGAACTTAGCTACATCCTAAGCTCGAGACATCTATTGCAATATATGCCCTTTAACTTCTTGAGATTTAAACCAAATCCAAATCTAAATCTGAATCGCAATCATATTTCATTAATGTTTTATAAATTTCCTGCATTTTTAAATCTGTATATGCAATCTTTTCGGCACATTCCTGAAGCTCCTTGGAAACGGATAAAGGCACCTCTTCTAATGTTTTATATCTCAGCTGGTGCTCAAGGCTTGCCCAAAAGTCCATTGCCAGAGTTCTTATCTGTATCTCAACCGGTACAATTTCCTTTCTGTCCGAAAAGAACACAGGTACCTTTAAAACAAGGTGCAGACTTCGGTACCCATTAGGTTTAGGAGCCTTGATATAATCAGTTTCACGAATCAGCAGGATATCGTCCTGACTTTTTAACATTTCTGCAATTTTATAGATATCATCAATATAATAGCATACCACTCTTATTCCGGCTATATCCGTCAAATTCTCCTTGGCTGCCTCTATACTGATTTCCAGCCCCTTCCTGTTAAGCTTTTCAAATATACTTTCTATTGATTTTATTCGGCTTTGCATATTATGAATAGGATTTCGCCTATGTATGAACTTGAATTCATCATCCAATATTTCCAGCTTAGTGCTTATTTCTCTGGTTGCAGACTGAAATAAATGCTGCATTTCAAAAAAGCTTACCTTGATACTTTCAATTTCTTCACTGGATAACAGAGTATCTAAACCATGTAAAGACTTAATTGGCGCAACTTTTTTCATAATCATTGTGCTCGACTCTTCCTTCCACAATTATTTGTTGTATTCCAAGTATAAACCAAGCTTTGCAGACCTTCTTCATTAATTATATCATAGCATAACCATAAAGTGTATTTGCATGTAGAAATAATGAAGAAGCCATTACTATCGGATAAAAAATCGGATTTTATCAGCCAATAGCAGCTTTTTTTAACTATACCCTTATTATATTTATAAAATATTAACTAAATATAAACAATCAATTAACTTCGCCATACCAGCTCCATAAATAAATACTTTTTTTGACATGCTAAGACAAAATTGGTATACTTTAATTGATTTCAAGTCGTTTAGGAGGGATTTTGCAATGGGTAATAAATTTGTATTCAGCATCTTAGCTTTGTTTATAACCTTTTCATTAATGTTTACAGGCTGCGCAAGCAGCACAGATTCCGATAACGGAACCCTTGTCCGGTTGGAGGAAGTTATGAGCGTATATCCGGATTTTACCGGCTCTGTTCTCGTTGCAAAGGATGACGAGATTTTATTAAGCAAGGGCTACGGCAAGGCAGACTACGACAAAAAAATAGATAATACGCCTCAATCCATTTTCGGAATAGCATCTATAACATCACAGTTTACAGCTGCTGCTGTCATGATGCTTCAGGAAAAGAAACTTCTAAACCTTCAGGACACAGTAAACAAGTTTATTGAGGATTACCCCGACGGAGACAAAATCAAAATCTGCCACCTTTTGACTCACACCTCTGGTATTCCTGAATATTATTCATTTGTCGATTCAATAGAAAAAGGAAAGCATACATATACTCCCTCAGAACTTATTGACATATTTAAAAGCAAGCCTCTTAATTTTGATGCGGGCACAAGCTTTGAGTTCAGCAATTCAAATTATGCACTGCTTGGATACATAATAGAAAAAGTATCTGGCATGAAGTATGAAGACTATATAAAACAAAATATATTTGAACCTTTAGGTATGGATAATTCAAGCTTTTCAGGGGATGTAAGCAGCAAGGACAGCAACGTTACAAAGGCCTTGGGTTATGAGGAGCCTGAAACAAATACCAATGAATATTCCGAGGAAACAACTGCCGAAACTGAGGCTGCTTATAAAAAAGCAATAGAGGCAGAGCCTACCCTTACATATTCCTCCGGAGGCATTTATTCGACTGTTGAGGACTTATACAAATGGAGCAATGCTTTTAAGACCGAAATTTTGCTTTCAAAAGCATCCATTAAGGAAATGTTTACTCCTCATTCGGAAAGCTATGGCTATGGATGGTTTATCGACACAAACGATGAACAGAGCTCTGCAAGCACCACAGGCAATAATCCGGGCAATACGGAAGCCGGTGCAGTAAGTACCGATGCCGCCGGAGGCTCAAGTCAGATAGTACATCATGGCGGATATCTCCCCGGCTACAGCTCATTTATAATCAGAGATAACACAAAAAATTATGTAGCTGTTATCCTGAGCAATAAACAGCATGAAGAAAGTGTAATGGATCTGGGTTATGATTTATTGGATGTATTGGAAAACTGATATAGAAAGCCTCTGAGGAATGATGCCTCCCCCCTTACAGCAGGACAGGGGCAGCTCAAATCCTTCAGAGGCTTTAAGAATATTATAACGGCAATAAGCATTCATAATTTATAAGCTTCACAGTTATTCCGGCTGTCGCTAATTTAATTACCATATAGCTGTTATCCCCTTTCTATCCGTTGGCAAGCCCTATTTGCGCCAGGGTCTTTTCTTCCGGGTCCATCCTTGTTCCTCCCAATATATTGCATCAGAAGGATTGAGCTTAAACCTCCTCTGCATAATACGGCTCACAAAGAACCACTTGCGCACTCTGAAGCAGGGCTTTACCTTTCCGTTATTCTTAATAATTTCCCTTGCAGCAGCTTCTGCCTTTACGGAAATTTTAGCCTTTATTTTAGGAGATACTTTACTCCATTCAACATTCATTATGGCAAAACCCAGCTTGTATGTTTTAGCAACTCCCCAGAAATCCAGACTGTCTTTCATTTCCTTAAGTGTTTTTGAATAAACAGGTCCGCTTGCCGTTGCTATAACCAGACCTTGCTTATGAAACATCTCTTTTTGAGGGCGGTGAACAATCCACATGTTTGCAAAATGGTCTAAAAAAACCTTCATTTGTCCCGAAACATGATATGAATAAACAGGTGATGTAAGTATAATTAAGTCTGCCCAAAGGAGCTTCTCACGTATAGGGGCAGTATATTGACTATGGGCGCAGGTTCCTTGTTCCCCGTCAAAACATCTGAAGCATGAAATACAAAATTCCGGTAAATCTCTCGGCAAAAAAATTTCAGACGTTTCTGAATTTTCAATATTCCTGATAACCTCCTGTGCAATATTATAAGTTACACCCTTGCGTTCCGTACCGTAAACTATTGTTATCTTCATTGTTCACCTTTCTTCCTTCAAGCATCAAATCAAGCCGTATTCAAAACCGGCTTGAAATCAGCCGGCTATCCCTCGCTTATAAAAAGCCATCAAGCTTATATAACATTATTATGCTGTTTTACAGCTATAATATCAGTATTTTAGGATATATTCAATAAAGCCTTGTTATATCTTAAAAATTTTAACCTCCTTGTTCAGTTCCTCTGCCAGTATTGAAAGCTCTTTTGCAGATTGGGCAATTATTTCAATAGATGCCAGCTGCTCCTGTCCCGTAGAAGAAATTTGTTCCATGCTTGCCGCAGACTCCTCTGCTGTTGCCGCCATATCATGTGTCTGCTCAGAAATGGATTTTGTTTTTATATTGAAATTCTCGACTTGTGCGGCTGTATTCTGCAAATTGCCAACTATATTTTCATATGAGCTCTGAATTTTTCCAAAAGCAGTCTGAGTAATTGCTAATGCTTTTTGCTGTTCTTCTATTAATAAATTGGCAGTCCCAATATTTGAAACAACACAGGTAGTCTTTTCTTTTGTCTTATTGGTAAGATCGATAATTATTTTTGCCGCTTTTGATGACTCTTCCGCGAGCTTTCTTATTTCATCTGATACCACAGAGAAGCCTTTTCCGGCCTCACCGGCTCTGGCAGCCTCTATTGCGGCATTAAGCGCCAGCAGATTAGTCTGCTCAGCTATGGAAGTAATAACCTGTATGGTGCCGGATACCTGCTCTATCATATCACTCAATTCCGATATGGATTTACCTGTCTCATATGTAACTTCAACATTCTCCTTCATTCTTAATGCTTGTATATTCACTGCCTCCTGCCCTTCTTCAACGGTTTTAAGCGATCCCACAGCGTTTTCGGCAGCCACTCTTGCTTCACCTGCTATACTATCGATAACCTTTGCCGAGTCAACCAAGGTAAGGTTTATATCGTTTATTGTCTGGGCCTGCGAGCTATTGCCTTCAGCCAGCTCTGACATCGTTGAAACCACCTGCGTTATGCTTTGAACATTATCATCTGTTGTCTTGCTCAAGCTTTGAGAATGTAAATCCAATTTGTCAGATATCCTACGAACCTTTACTGCCATGCCTTTCAATGCTGTTCTGGTATCCAGCAAGGCTTCAGCCATCTCTCTGCTTTCATCCATTGATTTAAATTCCTTATTAAGGTCATACTCATCAGCAAAGTCAAAATCCGCAGTTCTTTTAGTAATCCCAGTGACCTTTAAAATTGGTTTTGAAACTATTTTACCGAATATGTACGATATGACGATTCCCAATAGCATTGAGATTACAAGCCCTAGCAAAACAGATGTGGGCGGCATAAATGAAATTCCATTTTGAGGTGCCGGAATTGCAGCATTTGCGTCAGGCATATTACCTGCCGCTGAAACAGCCGATGAGCCGGTGAAATCCAAATTGTTGGTGTTAAACATAGCCGCAATTACATTTGTTATTGCAACTATTAAGGAATTGATAATAGATAAAAATACAATTTTGGTTGAAATTTTAATTTTCTTCATAGGTATGCTCCTTTACCTTCGTAATTGTTTATTTACTATCTTCAGACTATTATGAAATAACTTTACTAAGAATATACTAATTATTTTATGTGTAAAAACTTTGTCTTGAATGTGACCGTATTGTGAAGGATTGTGTCTTATTTATGAATTATGCCAAAGTAAATTACCATCGGCTAAAAAACCGATTCCATAGGCCGATAGTTTGGGTTTGAGGCTAAAGCCTCCTGAAGTGCAAACCCTGAAACCCAAACCGTTGAAACCTTCAAAGAAATGCTTGAAAGCATATGTTCGCCTAAAAAGACGATATATCGTCGCGAAGGTTTCAACCGTAATTGACTTTATGAAGCCAATTTTATATATGGCTTCATCTCATTGCTCCTGAACAATAAAATGATATAGTTAGTATTTGAGTACTTTTATTTGGAGGGGAAAAATGGGGCTAAAAAATAGCACTGAAGGTTTTAGATGTGTAAATGCGGAAATTTACCCTGAACTGAAAGAATATAAAGCTGACGAAAAATATTATAAGTTTATTGGAGCTTGATGACGGAGCAATTTTATGGGAGGACTTGGCTCTCAACTACTATAGCTTAAAAAATGATAGAATACCATCCCGATATTCTATCATAGATATGTTCCAGCTTATGGCCTGCCTATTCATAGCAGCAGTACAGGGCAAGCAAGAAATTTTCACCATGTAATGGTATCCGGATCGGCAGAAAAACCGACACAGCCTTTCAAATCAGCTATTAACTGCATATCCGCCAATTCCAGTTCAAAATCAAACACCTCTGTGTTTTCCTTGATACGTTCCGGCGTTACTGACTTCGGCAACGGAAGATATCCTCTTTGCAGGCTCCAGCGGATGCAAATCTGAGCGATGGATTTTTCGTACTTCTCCGCAAGCGCCTTCATTTCGGCCACCTCAAAGATTCTGCCGACACCCAATGGGCTGTACGCTTCCAGAAGAATATCACGGGAGCGGCAGTAATCAACCACCTCGTCCTGCGTATCCCCGGGACACAGCCGGATTTGATTTACCATTGGAGCAATCACAGCAGTTTTAATTAATTCTTCGATATGATGCGGCAGGAAATTGCTAATGCCGATGCTGCGGATACGCCCCTCTCTGTACAGCTCCTCAAAAGCCCTCCAAGTTCCGGCATTTGATTCCTGCCAGTGATTTCGGAACGCTATGGGATTCGGCCAGTGGATTAGAAAAAGGTCTATATAATCCATATCCAGCTTTTTCATCGTTTTCTCAAAGGCCTTTAGAGTTCTATCATAACCGTGCTCCTTATTGTCCAGCTTTGAGGTAATGAAAATCTTTTCCCTGTCAATACCGCTTTTCTTTACAGCGATGCCCACGCTTTCCTCATTGCCGTATCCCTGCGCCGTGTCAATATGGCGGAACCCCGCTTTAAGGGCACTGAGAACCGAGGAAACGGCAGTATCGCCATCCGGCGTCTGCCATGTGCCAAAGCCTATACAGGGTATTTCCACACCATTGGACAGCTTGTAACAATCAGTTAATAATTTCATTATTATACCTCCTTGTAGTCTTATTGACATTCATCGGATAATGCCATATGATTATCATAAACCTTAGCGTTAACTTTAAGTCAATAGCATATTATTTATTTCATTAAACTTTTTTCCGGAGGTTCTCCTATGTGGTATACAATTAAACTGGCAGCGCAAAAAGCGAATCTGAGTCCTAATGTTCTGAGATACTATGAAAAGGAAGGCCTTTTGCTGAATATAAAAAGAAGTGAAAGCGGAATACGGCAGTATTCTGAGGAGGATATGGAGTGGCTTGGCTTGATCTGCTGCCTCAAAAACACAGGTATGTCCATAAAGCAAATACGGGATTTTGTCAATTTGAGCATTCAAGGGCCTGAAACACTGAAAGAAAGATGTGAAATGCTGATTGCCCATAAACAGGATGTCGAAGAGCGCATTAAAGAAATGAATTGGCATCTTGAGAAGGTTTCTCATAAAATCGCATACTTTACCATGCAATATAAGGAATATTCAGATGAAGAAGACAGCAGATAAGCTATCACCTTTGACATATCTGCAATTGCAGTCCCATCCATTGTAATAATAAGCCAATTTCTATCGGCTGACTATCCGGCTCCACCGGCGCGGGGTAGTCTAAGCTTGAGGCTAGCCTCAGCAAGCCTGCTTGAAAGTATTATCCCTCCGATATTTTATCACGCAGAGGTTTCAACCGCAATTGATCTTATCAACCATTTCTATCGGCTTTAAAGCTCTCATAATTTGCTTAAAAAATTTTGTAAGCTTTTCAAGCTCACACTCTCAAATTTAATTTATAATACCCTTATCATAAATATTTATTTTATTGAGAACCAAACTGAATATATTTGAATCTAATTAGTGAATGACACAATTCAGCTGAAGCAGTCGGAAGGGAGAAAAACACAAATGGATAAGGATACCTTTGCAGAAGAAGTAAGGAAGGCGGAGGCAACACTATTCCGCATATCCAAAGCTATTCTGCAAAATGAAAAGGATTGCGAGGACGCAGTACAGGAAGCTATTCTGAAAGCCTATCATAAATTAGCCTCTTTAAAGAAAGAAGCTTTTTTTAAGACATGGCTGGTAAGAATTTTAATTAATGAATGCTATAAAGTCAGCCGTTTACATAAGAAAGATGCAGGCTATAAAGAATACATAAATTCTGAAGCAGCAGCTGAGCCTGATAATTATTCAGATTTGTATTCGAGTATTATGAAGCTTGATGAGGATTTAAGGACTGTAGTAATTCTATATTATATTGAAGGCTTCAGTATCGCGGAAACAGCAAGTATCTCAAAAATACCAGAGGGTACGGCAAAAAGCAGGCTTTCAAGAGCAAGAACTACTTTAAAAAAATGGTTAGAGGAGGATAATTAACTATGCATAAAAATAATTGGTCGCAAGAATTCCCAGCTGTTCCAGAAAGTTTTCATAATATGGTGGAAAAAACGCTGGCAGAAATCTCCGTTGAAAAAAACAGACGGTTATCAAGAAAAGGCTTCGCTGCGGTTCTGTTGGCAGCTGTACTGACTCTCGGAAGTATAACAGCCTTTGCCGCAGGATATTTTAATTGGAATCAGAAATTAGCAGAAATATTCGGTGCTGATAATATTCAGCAAAATAGCTTAATTGAAAAAGGGGTGACACAACAGGCCAAATCCTCATCAACAGATAACGGGCTTACAATAGATCTTGTACAAACCCTGCAGGACAAAGACTACTTTTATGCTTTACTGGAGGTTACCGCACCAAAAGATATAAAATTAACCGATACAAATTTATTTGAAAACTGGCGTTTTGATGTTTCCGGTCAAGAAGAGTATTCTTACAGCACCTCCCACGGGTTTATGGATGTTATTCAAGAGCCTGAAATAACAAATAAAAGATATTATGAAATCTGGATTAAAAAAAGCATAGACTTCAACGAAAAGGACTTCACTCTTCACTTTAAAAACCTGCAGGCTGACGCAGGAAAGCTTGATATGTATACTATCCTTGAGGGTGATTGGACACTGTCCTGGAAAATGTCATACAAGGACTCAACAAAATATTTTGATGTAAACAAAAAATATAACTTATCCGGCTATGATATATTGGTAAAAAGGGTTGAAATCACACCTTTGTCAATGACAATTTACTTTGACGGAGGAGATGTCAAAGCCATGGAAAAGGCTGAAAAAGTTGACTTAGATAAATTAGAGTTTCTGAAACCGCTATCTTTTAAAGGAGTCAGATATAATGACGGAAAAGTTGTATCTATATCAGGTGGAGGCGGCGAAGGTTTTGACAATACTACCGGTGAATACAAACTAAGCACCTGCTTTGACAAAGTAATTCAAATTGAAAACGTAAATAGCCTTTTATTTGGAACAGAAAAATCTGAAATAGGATTAGCTAATTAAAGACTGCCTGCCAAAGTACAGGTAAGGTTTCAAGGTTTGTATGGACAGTAAAAATCGATACTGAATATCTAATATTTTGTCAGGGACAGGCGCCTGCTTTTATCGCATCTGTCCCTGCTTTTTTGCATAACCTGGGAAAATTTATAAATTGAATAAGAATGCTGTTTCGTATAGTTTATCGCAAAAATACTTTAATATCAAGGATTTAAAGGCATTCCCCAACAATGAAGCTATTTTAGCACCCTCTTAATGCAGTAATAGCAATAGTTTCTGTCTAAGCAAAATACAGAACTAACGTTCGATATGTGTTAAGATGTGATATATTCACGTAATATTATAGTAATACTTATGTAACAAAAGCAAAAAATAAAGCTGCCAGTCTGATAGCCCTATATTTCAATTTTAAACCGCTTTATTTTCTAATTTTTCGATTCTCATTTTATGTTCTGTTTCATTTTCCATAATAGTATAGGTTATTTCTGTTAAACTATCAAGTTTACTATTTATTAGTTTGTTATTTGATTTTAATGCGGTAATATCACTTTGTATTTTATCAATTTTAGATTCTAGAATATCAATCTTTTCCAGCTTTTCAAGTATTAAATCCAGTTTATCCATATGTACATCCCTCCAAAAATAATTATAGCATGGGTTAATACTATATATCTATACTTTTTCAGAAAACTATATGCTATTATCTACTTAAAACCTTCTAACACTTTTTGAAATTTTCTAACCATTATGACATAAATGTTTGAAAAGAAATACATAAATGAAGGTTTTGAATAATGAAAGCTATAGTAAAATAATCTTAAATAATAAATGAAGTGTAACTCTGGAAATCGATACAATATCCAAGAATAGGCTTATTAAAAAATGAAAATACTAGTCGTGATATTATTTTGATAAAAAAGGTGGTGATGCCCATGACAACTAAAATGCCCAATAAATTGATTAATGAAAAGTCTCCTTACCTATTGCAACATGCGTATAATCCTGTTGATTGGTATCCTTGGGGTTCTGAAGCCTTTGCAAGAGCTGCCGGTGAGGACAAACCGGTATTTCTTAGCACAGGATATTCTACCTGCCACTGGTGCCATGTAATGGAGCGTGAATCCTTCGAGGATGAAGAGGTGGCTCTGCTGCTGAATAAGAATTTCATATGTATTAAGGTGGACCGGGAGGAGCGCCCCGATATCGATAATATTTATATGTCCGTATGCCAGCTGTTAACAGGTCATGGCGGATGGCCGCTTACGGTGTTTCTCACTCCTGACAGGCATCCCTTTTACGCCGGAACTTATTTCCCAAAGCATGACAGTGCAAATATTACAGGCTTGATGAGCCTGTTGAAAACAGTTAATGATATTTGGCATAATAACCGAAATACACTTCTGGATGCATCAAAAGAAATTATAGCTGTTCAAAAGGCAGATAAAAGACCCGGAGCCTCAAGCCTTACCGCTGACGTAATCCATCATGCCTTTTCACAGCTGAAAAACAGCTTTGACAGCAAATATGGAGGCTTCAGCAATGCCCCTAAATTTCCTGCACCTCATAACCTTCTTTTTCTGCTGCGTTACTGGTACTCAAAAAAAGATTCCTCAGCTCTTGAAATGGTTAAGAAAACTCTGGATTCCATGAAAAATGGAGGAATTTTTGATCATATAGGCTTCGGCTTCAGCAGATATTCAACCGATAGGAAATGGCTAATCCCTCATTTTGAAAAAATGCTGTATGACAACTCCTTATTGGCTGTTGCATATGCCGAAGCATACCTTGCCACAAATAATTACAGCTATTCCGAAACTGCTCATGAAATTCTTGAGTATATTTTACGTGATATGACCTCGGAGGAGGGCGGCTTTTATTCAGCCGAAGATGCAGATTCAGAAGGAATAGAAGGCAAGTTTTACATTTGGTCCCGGGATGAAATCAAAAATGTTCTCGGCGACAAGGACGCTGAAGAATTCTGCACTATCTATGATATCACCCCAAAGGGTAATTTTGAAGGTCTGAATATTCCGAATCTGATTGAAGCAGGAGCTCTGTCAGAGGATAAGAAAGCCTTTTGCGAGGCTTGCCGTAAAAAGCTTTTTGACTTCAGGGAAAAACGAATTCATCCATATAAGGACGACAAAATACTTACAGCCTGGAACGGTCTTATGATAGCGGCAATGGCATTCTGCGGCAGGACTCTGGGTGAAGAAAAGTATATTTTAGCTGCTGAAAAATGTGTCTGCTTCATATTTCATAAGCTTGTAAGAAGTGACGGAAGGCTGCTGGCACGCTACAGAGACAGTGAAGCCGCACTGCCTGCATATCTGGAAGACTACGCCTTTCTTGTATGGGGACTTACGGAGCTTTACGAAGCAACCTATAATCCTCTTTATCTGCAAAAAGCACTGGAATTTAACAATGCAATGCTGAGCCTTTTTAAGGATGACAAGACTTCAGGCTTATTCTTATACGGGCATGATTCCGAGGAGCTCATAACCCGTCCAAAGGAATGCTATGACGGAGCTGTTCCTTCCGGCAACTCCGCAGCAGTAATGAATTTACTGCGTTTGGCAAAAATCACAGGGCTTTCTGAGCTTGAAAGAGAAGCAAAATCTATAATTGAATATTGGAGTTCGGATATTGAAGCCGTTCCGGCAGGATATAGCTATATGCTTTGCGGCTATATGTACTCAATATCGGAAATGTCTTCAGAGGTTGTAATTGTAGGCTCAGACAGCAAGCAAATGCTGAAGGCTTATAACAGCATATTTCACCCTTTTACAGTATCTGTATCTAAAATAAATAAGGAACTGATAAGCTTTGTCCCACACTACTCACAATACCGTGATAAGGAAAAAGAGACAACTGCATATATTTGCCGTAACTTTTCATGTATGCCGCCTGTCACAGATATTTCAAAGCTTCAGGAAGCACTGATGCAATGAAAAAGGGAAATTAAAGGGCTGCTAACAGGCTGCTTAAAAGCTTATCATTCCGGCCTCGTCAATAAACGAAAGCTCCCTAAAACACTAATGTATCGAATACATTTGCATCTTAGGGAGCCTTCATATTAAGTGTATTGGGAGTTACTCTATTTTAATTCAGCTTATTTCTTTGAATTTAATACCTTGGCCTTCTCATCAACTATTTCCTGTCCGCCTGATTTCATATAATCTGCTACGAGCGAGTCGTAGGTCTTATCAAAATCTGCCGCTTTACAAGTAATAGCTTTAACAAATATTTCAACATCCTTGTCAGCCAATGTTTTAGAGTATTTAGCCTGAGATTCTATAACTGTGTCATAATGCGGAATATAGTTTGCATCTACCAAGGAAATCTCGTAAGCTCTCTGGAAACGGTCTTCAAAGCCGGGATATCCGTAAGAAGCTGATTTTATGTTCTTATCCTGATCACCAAACTCCTTGCCGTTTACGATAATTGATAAGTCAACATAATTAGCTTTCTTATCATCAGTTAACTGGTCATTTGTTAAGAAGTTTAACGGAATGCCATCCTTTTCATCAGTGTACTGGTCACCCTTAACGCCGTTTTGCAAGAACTTGAGTACCTCGGGATCTGACATCCATTCAAGGTATTTAACAGCTTCAACTGCATGCTTGCTTGATTTTGGAACTATTATATACAATCCGTTTGGATTATATTTCATTTTTGGATGTTTTCCCTCATAGTTTGTGAATGGGTCACACTCTACAAAATCGGAACCGGGAACATTCTTCTGAAGCTCTGTTAATAAGCCCGGTGTAGTTCTTAATGGGAAATCATATGAATTTATAATGAAGCCTACCCTACCCTGTGAAGCATCCTTTTCCAGCTGCTTACCATCTTTGTCCAAAGTAAACTGCGGATTTATGATGCCTTCGGAATACAACTTATTCATATATCTCATACCTTCTCTAAAGCCCGGAACTACCCAGTTTGGCAATGTCATTCTTTGCTCTTCGGTAATCTGAGTCTTAAAGGATTCCAATAACATGGAAGATGTCCAGTTAATATTGTTAGGGTCAGCCCAGATAGCAAAAGGTATGTTTTTGTCACCCAATCCGCCCGGATCCTTTTCTTTGAAAGCCTTCATAGCTGTGTACCACTCTTCTGTGGTCTTTGGTATGGAAAGTCCTACTTTGTCCAGCCAATCCTTACGTATGTATGCTGCGAAACAGCCTTCGATAACTCTCTTCGCGGGAACTGCTAATTGAACGCCGTCAAACTTACCATAGCTGAGCAAAGTATCGCCAAGATATGCTTTCAGGTTAGGAGCATTTTCATCCAATATCTTTCCTAAATCTGTAAGACCGCCGCTCTTTACATAGTTGTATATTACACCGTCATTGTAAGTAAAGCAGATATCAGGAGCCTGATTTGCAGCCATTAGTACATTCAGCTTCTCAACTTCCTGAGTTCTGAGGATAGGAACAAATTTCATAGTAATGTTGTTAGGTGTTCCGAATTTTTCCTGAATCCATTTTGTTTGAAAGTTATTGTCTGCTTGATAGCCGGGTGTCGCCCTGTCAAAAATTTCAACTGTCAGTTCCACAGGATCAGCTGTCTTTCCCGTTCCAGCCGCTGAACTTCCGCTTGCGTTTGTTTGGTCTGATGAACCGCCGCATCCGGCCAATGTTGTCAGCCCGACAGAAAGTAAAAGTGCACAACTGGCAATTCTAAGTCTTGCATTTTTCATTGAAATCTCCTCCATAAATTCTATTTTATATAAGTCCTTGTCAATTATGCCAAGGATATTATAACACGTATTACCCTTTTACAGAACCTACCATAATTCCTGTAACAAAATACTTTTGAAGCCACGGATATACAAGCAGAATAGGCACTGTCGCAAATATAACACAGGCTGCTTCCAGACTCTCCGGAAGTACATTCTGGGACATATTTCCTTCACCTATGGAAGCATCAATCCCCTGACTGTTTACAATAATCTGATACAGCTTCAATTGCAAAGGATACAGCTTTGTATCGTTTATATAAAATAATGCATCCATAAAGCTGTTCCATTTACCCACGGCATAGAAAAGGCTTAATGTCGCAAGTACCGGCTTTGAAAGCGGCAGTACAATCCTGAAAAGCACTCCAATATCATTACATCCGTCAAGTATGGCGGATTCCTCAAGACTCTCAGGCAATGATGTAAAAAATGATTTCAAAACTATCAGGTTATATGCACTTATTGCCCCCGGTAAAACCAAGCTCCACATTTTATCCAAAAGATTCAGATTTTTTATAAGTATGTAATCCGGTATAAGTCCTCCGCTGAAATACATCGTAAAGATAATCATTAATAAAATTATATTTCTTCCCTTCAGCCTTTTCTTTGTCAGAGGATACGCCGCACATATTGTCAATATCATACCCACCAAGGTATATACAATTGTTAGAAACACTGTGAATATAAGGGACCTTATCATAGACGCATCTTTAAATATTGCTTTATACGACTCAAAGGTGGTTTCAACCGGCAGTAAATAAACCTTTGATGCCAAAATTGCAGAATTTGAGCTCAAGGATGTAGCAAAAACATTTACCAGCGGCAGCAAGCATAAAAGAGCTGCTATAACAGTTATTATAATCACAAAGAAATCAAAAATTCTGTTGCTGATCTTGTATCCCATAAAATGCCCTCCTTTCTTTTACCAAATGCCCTCTTCACCGCATTTATTTGTAATATAATTAGTAACTGTAAGGAATACCAAGCCTACAAGTGACTGAAACAGTCCCACAGCCGTAGCCAAATTATATCTCGAAGACTGCAAGCCGACTCTGTATACATATGTACTGATAACATCAGAGAAATCCTTTACTGAGGCATTGCCTAAAATAAACGGTCGGTCGAAGCTTATCATGGAAATTCTCCCTATGTTTAATATAAACAGGATTATGATAGTGCCTCTTATACAAGGCAAAGTTATATTCCATATTTTTCTCAGTCTGCCTGCTCCGTCAACCTCCGCGGCCTCATACAGCTCTGAATTTATTCCGGCAATAGCCGCAAGATATATTATCATTCCCCATCCTGCACTCTGCCATATTCCGACTCCGGTATATGTAGCCACCCAATACCAATTCTCTGTTAAAAACGGAATTGACTGCATTCCTAAAGCTTTCATCACATTATCAATTAAACCGAAGTTAGGTGCAAAGATTTGAAGCACCATACCTCCAATAATTACCCATGACAGGAAATGAGGAAGGTACAGCATTGTCTGCGAAACCCTTTTAAACCATTTTGATCTTAACTCATTAATAATAATGGCAAGAATAATAGGTGCCGGAAATCCTAATACTAAGTCAAGTCCGTTAAGTAAAAAGGTGTTTCTCAAAGCCCTCCAAAAATCATCACTTCTGAAAACCTCCTTAAAGGCATCAAATCCAATCCACGGACTGGCAAATACTCCTTCGAATATATTGTATTCTTTAAAGGCAATTACTACTCCGTACATCGGTGCATATTTAAATAAAACAAAATATGTTACAGGTAACAGTAAAAGAAGATATAAAAATTTATCTCTTTTAAAATAAAACATAAATCCCTTTTTTTTAGGTTTGGGAATATAGGCTTTGTTCTTAGCTACAGCAACATCAGCTCTATCCATATAATTTTTACCTCCTCTGCTTGCAATTCTTTGTGCGTGAATAATTCCGGCAGTATATATGAGCTCTATATCCGTGTTTATGCCTACATTCTATCACCGTAAAATCTTTCTTCAAGAATGACATTTTCTAGCAAATCTCATTTTTACTCATTATTTCATTGTATTATTTTCCAAAAAGCTGTTAAAATGGTTATATAGGTATGTAATAATTAATTGTGATACCTATAATCAATATTAAATATTTTACAAGGGTCAATTACTGTTTTAAACCATCGCGCGACAGAATACCGGGTTTCAAAAAGGCTTTAGCCTCGTACTGAAGCTGATAGTGTAATTGACTTTATTATTTCATGTATACTATAATTTAAGAGATAATAAAGGCGGGGTTTTAAATGAAAAATCGTTCACTGATTGTAACGCAATTTATTGTATTTTCACTATTAATAATAATACCTTTAATTTGTATAACATCTATTTCAAATTACACTATAATGAAATATTCCGAAGCAGAAATAAGCAAGTCCGGTACAGGAGAATTAAAGGTTGCACAAAGCATTACAGATCTGATATCCCAAACCATAAGCAATGATATTTTGAATTTATCTATGAATCAAAAATTAAACAGCCTGTACGGCATTGACAATATACATTCTGTGCTGAAAAGCAGCGATGACAACCTAATGCTTATTCAGCTTCTCGAAACACTGTCAAACATTGTTGAAACCAACAGCCTTTATTCGTCAATATACATATATCTGGATAATTCCAACTATATAATCACCAGTAACGGCGTATACCTGAAAGAGGATTTCCAGGATAAGGGCTGGCTTAACCAATATTTAAGGTACAAGAATTTACAGGAGCCAATCTCATGGATTAATCCACGTCCATCAGACACTAACGGAGACAGGAAAACATATGTCATGTCATATATCTTCCCGCTGACGCCTTATACCACAAAGCTCAGAGGCTCCATAGCAATTAATGTATATGAGAACTCCTTGTGTGAGCATATAAACAGCAATACTTCTAATTCCAATGATAATATCAGCATAATCAATACAAACGGCGAAGTAATATCCCATGTGGATAAAGCTCTGATATCAGCTAATATATCGGACAAACCGTATGTCTCCAAAATATTAGGAAGTTCAAAAAACGAAGGATATTTTATTCAGAAGGTTGATAATACAAAATGCCTTGTAACCTATCTCAAGACAGGCAACAGCGGGTGGATTTATGTTGGTGTCTTTTCACTTGATTCTCTTTATAATAAAGTCAACTCAATGAAAGCAACAATTATTTATATATCAATGGCTTTACTGATATTGGGCATCTGTTTATCGTATTTGATATCACGTAAAATTTATAATCCGGTGAAAAAACTGGCACAGCAAATTAAAAGCATTAAAAACATTGATTGCGGCAATGAAAATGAGGTTACTATTTTGTCAAGAACCTTTGATGCAATGATAAAGGAAGAAGACAAGCTGTTCAGGACCATTGAGAAGAGCAGGAAAAATTTACGGGAGAATTACATATTGAGCTTGCTGAGAGGCATTCCGGAATCCGAAAACGAATACGCTGATAATGCAAAAGTTTTCCCCTATATAAATTTTATTTGCTGCATAATAACTATAGATAAATACAAGGATTTTATAGAAAACTTTTCTTACGAGAATCAATACTATTTAAAAACCGCCATTTTAAATTTATCTGAGGAGGTCTTGGCTGTTCCCTTTGCCTGTCACGGCATTGTCATGGATGGGAATAAAATAGTTCTGATTGTTAATTCTGACGATAATATTTCCAGTGAATATTCATCCTTATGCGAATATTTCCACACAATTCAAAAAGAAGCCGCAAAAGTAATAGAAACAACCATAACTGTCTGTCTGGGTAATATGTATGATGATATCCAAAAAATCAGGAACTCCTATCATGAAGCACAAACCTTATTAAAGCATAAGTTTATTTCAGGATATGAAAAAATTATTATTTATGAGCAGGAGTACACTAACCACAGCAGCAAATACTTTTACCCCTTTACGCTGGAAAAGCAGATACTTAACAATGTTGATGTAGGTTCAAAGGAGGCTCTGTTAGTCTCTGTAAATGACTTCATTGATGAAGTAAAAAACAATAAGGACCTGACATATGATAATATCATGCTTATTTTAAACCAGCTGCTGGGAAGCACCATAAAATACCTCCTAAATCTGAATATCAGTGTAAGCAAAATATTCGGAAGCGACTTCAATATTTACAGCAAGCTGGCAGAAAATGAAACTCTCGATGAAACAGGTCTATTTCTGGCTAATATATTTCTTCAGATTATTGAATACCGTGAAAAAATAAAGTTTGACGACAAATCTCATATTGTAAAAATCATGGAATACATTCATGATAACTACAAGCAGGATATTGCCATCAATACGCTTGCAGATCACGTTGGGTTAAGCTATTCCCATGTAAGGAAAATATTTAATGATGCAACCGGAGAAAATATTGTAAACTATATAAATAATATGAGGATTGAAGAGGCTCAGCGTCTGCTGCGTCAAACCAGCATGAGCATCAATGATATTGCTCTCGGCTTGGGATATAACAACAAACAAAGCTTTAACAGATTTTTCAAAAAATATGTAAGCATTAACCCCGGAGAATACCGTAACATTAAGTCCAACTTATAATTTATTTACATACACTTTCGGTATAAAAAACAAAAGACTGGTGATAAATTAAAATGATAAAAATACAGCTGTCAGGCTTATATAAGCACTTAAAAAATAATAAGGGTAAATTTATTGCTGTTTTTATATTATTTGTATTTTCCATCTGCTGCCTTTATTTTATAGCAGCCAACGATAGCCTATACTCAAAAACTATCGCTGAAATTATATCAGTAACCCAAACCAATGATAAACAGGCACAGGATATTTATGGCAACACTGAAGAGATCTGCACGCAGCATATAAGTGCCGTTATATTAAACGGAAACCATAAGGACGAAGTTATATATATGACAAACAACATCTCTGAATCACAAGTTTTTGACACAAAATATGATATAAAGGACAAGGTTTTTATCACCTATCATGAAAATTCCCAAAAAGCTATTATATCCGCAAGTATACTGGATTTGAAGCGCGATAAATATATGGCCTACATACTTGCTGTATTTCTTTTTCTCATTATATTGGTAGGAGGCAAAAAAGGCCTCAGAGCCTTGGCAAGTGTGGCAATTAATATATTTATAGCCTTTTGTCTTATAAAGCTCTATATCTTCAGAGTTAATGTCTTTCTAATTATAACCTTATCATGTTTGATATTTATCGTATTTTCAATTTTACTTGTAAACGGGAGGAACCAAAAAAGCTATGCGGCAATTTTAGGAACCCTTGCAGGAACATTTTTTTCACTGGCTGTTACCCTGATTGTAATCTATGCCACGAATGGAGCCGGCATGCATTACGAGGAAATGGATTTCCTGCCTTATGACTCCAGACAGCTTTTCGCTGTTGAAGTTATCATAGGTACCTTGGGCGGAATAATGGACATTGCAATTACTATTTCTGCCGCCGTTAAAGAACTGTCGGATAAAAGTCCTGACATAGACAAAAAATCACTTATAAAATCCGGTAAGGAAATAGGGAAAGATATAATGGGTTCAATGGCAAATACTCTTATTTTTGCATATATCAGCGGAAGCATACCTATGATAATTATCTGGTTGAAAAACGGATATTCTGTTTCAACTGTTATAAACTTCAATCTGTCCCTTGAAATAATACGTGCCCTCACAGGAAGCATAGGAATAGTAATAAGCATCCCCATAACTATTTATATCTCTGTATTTTTAATTTGCGGTAACAGGACAGGAGCCAAAGCATGAGTATAATATTTGTATTACTGGTAGTCTTATTGTGTTTAATGGCAATGATAGGAGAAAACAGGGGTGTAAAATCTTTTTTTATACTGCTGATGAACTTCTGCAGCTTCTTTATAATGCTGAAGGCTGTGGCTTTTGGCATCGACCCTATAAAAGCAACCATTCTAGAATGTATAATAATAAGCTCGATAACATTATTTTTTATCAATGGCTTCAATAGAAAAAGTGCTGCCGCATTCATATCTGTATTAATTGTAGTAATTATTTGTATTTTATTTGCCTATAAAACAGGTACAGGTGCAAAATTGCAGGGATTCAGCAATGAGAATCCCGGCAGTGCAGCATATCTTTCATATTACGTACATGTTAATTTTTCAAAATTAGTTACTTGCGAGATACTGATTGGTCTTTTAGGCGGTATTATAGATGTTGCCATTTCAATATCCTCAGCTATGAATGAGGTTTTCGTCAACACATTTACCATAAGCAAAAGGGACTTATTCAGGTCAGGCCTGAACATAGGAAGAGATATATTAGGAGCAATGACAAACACTCTGCTTTTTGCATATTTAAGCGGATTTATGCCTCTGCTAATCTGGCTCAATATGGCGGAATACTCCTTTGCAGACCTTATAAACTCAAAGCTGTTCTGTCCCGAGGTTTTTCAAATAATATGCAGCGGAATCGGCATTGTACTTATAATACCTGTGACAGCTGCTATCACAACCAGTATTTTATTATTCAATATTCATACTATAAATAAAGCATAGCCGCTCATTAACTGCTTCCCCTCCCCGGCTGAACTCTGTCTTAAACCTTTCCCCTTCTAAAATATATTTCCTGTAATAACATTGGTAAAAATAGAATCCCAGAATCAAGCATATAAATTAAATAACAGAAAAAATATTTGCAGCAACTAAAAGGAGGCTAAAGCAAATGGATAGGAACAAAGACTTTCATACCGTTCGGGGATATCAGCTTTTGGATCAGAATAACAGATTGCTGACTTCTGCTATGGAAGATTACCTTGAAATGATTTACAGAAAAAATCTTACGGAAAAATATATGAGAATCAACCTGCTGTCAGAAATGCTTAACGTTAAGCCGTCTTCAGCCACAAAAATGGTTCAGAAGCTATCCCTGCTGGGATTCGTAAAATATGAAAAATACGGAATTATTTTTTTGACTGAAAAAGGAAAAGAATTGGGGGAATTCCTGCTTAACAGGCATAATATAATTCAAAGATTCTTAGAAACAATAGGCATCAACGAGGACTTGCTGGTGGAAACCGAGCTGATTGAACATAATATCAGTTCAAATACACTGGCAAATATAAAATTATTAAATGAGTTTTTCGAGAAAACACCGGATATAATCAAATTATTCGAAGAATTTAAAAAAAAATTTTAGCAAAGCCAAAAACACAAACCCCTCAAGGTTTGGATGCGCCCATTTTGCCTTGATTGATTTGTGTTTTTGAAAATTATAGAAAAAGTATATTATGATAATCAAACCAGAATTAGCTTCTGCATTGACTATATAACCGGAAATCAATAAATTTTTCTGCCCTGCTCATCATCTATTCCTGTCTTTCTGAAAAAATATGTATTAATCACATCTCTCCATTCCTTTGAATACTCAATTTGTCCTTCCAATCTGCCTTTAACATGGTTAAACAGCTCTTCCCCGACCATTCCCTTAAGACTGAGCCACTTATTTTTCAAATCAATGGCTTGCTCAACTCCTTTAAAATGGGAATTATAAATATATTGTATCAAAGTTTCACCCGATTTCAATTTATAATTATACGGAATATGGTGAAAAAATAATAGTAATTCTTCCGGACAAGTCCCGGCATCCTGATACCCTTCCTCAACTTCCTTATTGTATTGTCCTGCGTAGCCGGTTCCGGAAGCTGATGTCCTGTCAACGCCTATCCCTCTCAGGTCGGCTCTGTGATAGGTTCCCCATTTATCATATTCATATCCGTCTACATTCGGTCCGAAATGATGATTTGGATTGACCATCCAGCCAATTCCAAGAGGTGATGTATAGCTCTCATATATCTTCCATGAGCTCAGCAGCATCTCCGAAATAATATTAACGACCTCAGAATTATTTGAATAGGTTCTTCTGACCCATTCCTCCGTTATCTGTTCCGAAGTCAGGTCAGGATTCCATGCAAGGCGGCCAAAGCCGTACAAATTAGCCTGCGCCAATTGAAAGCCTGTCCAGTTCGCCTCGTCTCCAATATTTGCAACACCTGCAATTCCACTATACTTATTTTCAAAAACGGAACCGTTTACAATCCTTTTAACAAATGTATTTTTTCCTTTAGCATAAGTATCAAAGTCAAGTATCTCCTTCCACATTGGCACAAGCCAGCACAAATGCTTCTGCTGACCGGTATATTCCTGAGTTATCTGGAATTCCATTACCTGATTTGTTTCCCTGAGACCTCCAAATAATGTTGATACCGGCTCCCTAACCTGAAAATCCATAGGACCGTTCTTAATCTGGAGCAGCACATTCTCGTCAAACTTACCATCCAAGGGCATAAAATTGTCATAAGCTGCTTTAGCCCTGTCTACACTATAATCTCTCCAGTCTTGCATACAATTGTATACGAAACATCTCCAAATTACAATACCACTGTGGCCTTTTAATGCCTTCGCCAGCATATTTGCCCCATCCGCATGGTTACGGTTGTACGTAAACGGACCCGGTCTGTTTTCAGAATCCGCCTTTACAAGAAATCCTCCAAAATCAGGAATATAGCTGTATATCTCTTCAATCTTTTTCTTCCACCATTCTCTCACACCTTCATCCAACGGGTCAGCTGTGGGAAGGCCCCCCAGTTCCATGGGGCTGGCAAAATTAATGCTCAGATACAGCCTGATACCGTATTCCCTGAACAAATCAGCAAGCCTTGCAACATCGGGCAAATAGGCACTTGTTATTAGCCTTGTTTCAAATTTAAGCACATTTACATTATTTATAACTGTACCGTTTATTCCCATTGAAGCCAGAAGCCTTGCGTAGTCTCTTATTCTGTCCGATTTTCTTATTACCTTATTATTGTTGAAAAAAATTGATTTCCCCGCATATCCTCTTTCAATGCTTCCGTCAAGATTGTCCCAGTGATTAAGGATTCTCAGCTGATTAGCAGGCTTTTCAATTCCAAATATATTTTCCAAATTATTTTGTGTCTGTATTGCCCTGATAAAGCTAAAAACTCCGTAAAGCAATCCCTTTTCTGTCTTTCCGGCAATAATCAGGATACTTTCTTCATCAGTCTCCGCCAATTTTATAATAAAACCTTCCTCACCTGTTTCTTCTTTCTCCTCTGTTTCTAGCAAAGCATCCAGCGTGTCATTCTCAGAAAAGGTTCCTATTGACAGATAAGCTTTCATTACCGGCTCAACTGAAATTATCGGATTAATGTCAAGCAATCCATGTATGCCGTTTTTAAGCTCATCAAGCGCAGTATTTATGACATCAGAATCTTCAGACCTTATAATATTTTTGCACCATTTAACATATTCTTTTATTAACCGGGAATTATCAAGCTTATGGTATCCAAGCCAGCAATTATACCCCAATGCATCATATTTACTACTATTGGCACCTATTCTGCTCATTTATAATCCTCCGACTATTTTATTATTTCTTATTGATTGCTTCCCACAATCCATTTAAGTATGCAATTCCCAATGCCCTGTCATATAACCCATAACCGGGTCTTGCCTTTTCTCCCCATATCATTCTTCCGTGATCAGGACGGATATATCCTTCAAAGCCTATATCGTGGTATGCCTTCATAATTTCAAACATATCAAAAGCCCCGTCAGAGGAAAGATGTGATGCTTCGTGGAATTTCCCTTCAGCTTCAAACCTCAGGTTCCTCACATGCCCGAAGTGAAGCCTGCCCATTGCTCCAAAATGCCTGATAAGCTCAGGTATATTATTTTGTGGATTCGAACCCAATGAACCGCTGCATAGAGTTAACCCGTTATACGGACTGTCAACAAGCTTAACAAGCCTGTCCAGATTTTCCTTGCAGGTGACTATCCTAGGCAGTCCGAAAAGTGGCCATGGCGGATCATCAGGATGAATTGCCATTTTAATATCAGCTTCCTCACATACCGGAATTATATTTTCGAGAAAATACTTTAAATTTTCAAACAACTTATCTTCATCTACACTTTTATATTTTTCCAGCGTGTCCTTTAATTCCTTCAGCCTGTATGGCTCCCAGCCCGGAAGTGCAAACCCGTTTGAATTGGCGGCCATATCCTCCACCATTTTTACCGGTTCCAGCTTCTGAACTATGCTGTTATCGTATGCCATAGCCTCAGAGCCATCCTCCAGCTTCATTGCAAGGTCAGTCCTGAGCCAGTCAAATACAGGCATAAAATTATAGCATATTACCTTGATCCCAATTTCCCCCAAATTGCGTATCGACTCCCTGTAGCTTTCAATATATTTATCTCTGGCCGGCAGTCCCAGCTTAATATCTTCATGGATATTTACGCTTTCTATTACTTCCAGCTCCAAGCCCGCTTTTTCAACTGTATCCTTTAAGTTTTTCACCTTATCCAAAGGCCATGCCTCACCAACGGGAACATCGTACAATGCTCCTACTATTCCTGGCTTACCCGGTATCTGCCTGATTTGCTCCAGTGTCACACTATCATCCTTTTCGCCAAACCACCTGAATGTCATTTTCAACAAGCATCATCTCCTCTGCCGCAATATTAACAGTGTATATACTTTTCCAAGACTGCCTTAACCGCATATTTCCCCTCGATCATTTCCTTAAACATTCCCTCGATTTTATCTCCCAGTCCTATTTCATAAAGATTGGAGCCAAAAATTCTTTCATTTGACAATATTGGTTTCAGCATATACCCCTCAGGCTGAATACTTCCAAGTTCTATCCCTTTTACATATTCTCTGAGCTCCTCCAGCATCGGATCAGGACTTAGTTCCATTATATTTCCGCAATCATCCACACCCATCAGATACCTGCACCATGCCGCAATTGTCAAAGGAATATATGTCAGACCCCTTACATCCAATCTGGGATTACTGCAATAGGTCTTTATAGTTTCTCCGAAGCGAACCGGAATCTTTTGTGATGTATCACATGCAATTCTCTGTGGTGTATCCGGTATATAAGGATTTGGAAGCCTTTCCTCGATAACCTCCTTAATGAAGGCAGCCGGCTGCAGTATTCCCGGATTGACAACTACCGGCATCCCCTCATCATATCCTATTCTCTCCACAAGCCTTTTAAGATATGGATTTTTCATTTCATCTGCTATAAGCTTATATCCAAGCAGATTCCCGAATACCGCCAAAGCGGTGTGCAATGGATTCAGACAGGTTGTAACCTTCATTCTTTCAACCCTCTCGACAGTTTCCCTATCTGTGAAAATTACACCTGCCTCTTCAAGCTTCATACGTCCATTCGGAAAATGATCTTCAATAACAAGATACTGCGGTTTTTCCGCATTAACAAATTGTGATATAAATGTATTTTTACTTGTCCGCACTATTTTGATATCCTCTATGCCAAGCTTGGAAACAGCATTACAAACAGCTTCCGAAGGTCTCGGCGTAATTTTGTCAATCATGGTGCAGGGAAAAGAGACCTTTGACGGATTGCTAAGATAAGCCATAAATTTTTTATCTGCAAAGCCTTTCTCAATCCAGCCTTTAGCTATTGAAAGCATGGATTTTTGAAGAATCTCTCCATTATGGGAGCAGTTGTCCATACTTACCATTGCAATGGGAAGCCCCCCGCAAAAAAATCTTTCTAGCAAAAGCGAGCAAACCTTGGCTATAAGATTTTTAGGCTCTTTAGGGCCATTTTCAATATCATTTTTGACATCCGGAAGACAGTCACCTGACATTCCGGTCAAAGAATACCCTTTTTCTGTGACAGTAAAGCTTGCCATTTGCAAGGACGGCTTACAGAATACTTCCTTCAGCCGTTCCCAGTCCTGCTCTCTTGAGGTATCTCCCGCCAGTCCTTCCGATATACTTGCAATCACTTTATTATAAAGGCTTCCATCTGCATTCATATGCACCAGAAGGCTTAAATTATCAAAGGGTTTGTATATTCTGTCTATGATTTCAAAATCATAGGCTTCCACGGCAATTATTCCGGTATCTGCCTCGCCCGAGTCCAGCAGCTTTTGCTGCAAAGCAGCGATAAAGCCCCTGAAAATATTACCTGCTCCAAAATGCACCCATGTAGGGTTCTCTCTTGTTGCCGCCACCATCTTTTCAAAATCGAATTTGGGCATCTCAATGCCGGTATGCTGCCACAGCTCTAAGTTTCCTATATCATTTCTGTTTAATCTCATGATATTTTATATCCTCGCATAAAATTTTAATCTATTCAAAAATTTCCGGTGCATCAATAAGAAGCTGCTTATACATTCTCAGATTTCCAAAAGTATTTGGATGAAGCTCGTCTAAAAACAATGCCTTGTCCTGAGTTACACCATCATGGTCAAGGCTTGTCGCATAATCCATTCTTACAACGGCATAATCCTTATTCTGCAAATATTCAGCTATTTGAGGGACAAGCTCTCCTCCCACAGGAGGTACGCATATGACTGGATTTGCACCTTTACTTCTGATTTTTGCAATTATTTTTTCGATATTAGTCTGCCATATCTCTATATCTGTATCATTTGTTCCGATAATTACGACTACATATCTTGGCTTGAACCTTTCCAATTCAAAATTTAATCTATCCAATAAATCTGCACTGTCTCCGCTTCCTCTTCCGCAAATTACACAGCTGCCGTTTATTTTATCACGTACCTTAGCACTGCATCTTTCATGGTATGTGGCTCTGTTATTGTCCATTCCATGACCTTCTGTAATACTGTCTCCAAATATCATAACTCTGCTGTCCTGAGGCGCCTCAGAAATAAATTCAAACCTTTTGACAAGAATATTCCCTTTCAAAAACATTATTCCCGGAGCTCCCCATTGCTTCCCCGCATAGTCTCCGAAAGGATGACTGCTGTTCAGGTAGGTTATTTCATTGCTCTGACCTGTCACTGTATCTGTTATTTTCAATCTGTGAAAGCTTCCGTTTTCTTTTTCATAGCTTATAACATATTCCCTGTTCTCTGAAATTTCAATGGTAATCGGAGAGCTTGCAACAATTTCGGGCAATTCCTCTCCGAGCCACGGCTTGTATAGGCTGAGCTGCCTCTTTCCGCAGTCAATTATACCTATCCCGCCCTGAAGGTGGTATTTTTTAAATAAAGCGAATGAAGACTGTATATCCGCAATCTTTATTCGAGCCCGTATAATATGAGCATCCAGGGTTGAATATATGTCCCAGTATGCAGTTGTATTTATTCCTCCGCATACAGGGCTCTGTAATCCGTTGTTTATAATAAATCCGTTATTTACCCATCCTTCGGGTAAGGTTTTAAAGTATGTACTGCACAAAGAGTATTTCGCCATTTTTTTATATCCTTTTTATATTATTTGCTCAACCTTTCCGGTTAAAATTTATAGAGTATTCAAGCCTATCAATGAAAAACCGGTTTATTTTCTTTTTGAATTATCTCTGTACTCTCCCGGAGGAATCTCCTGCTGCAAGAGCTTTGACCTCAGCTACCGACATCAGGTTAAAATCGCCTTCTATGGTATGCTTCAAGCAGCTTGCCGCAGCTGCAAATTCTATAGAGGCCTGAGGTGTATAGCTGTTCAGCTGAGAATATATCAAGCCTGCTCCAAAGGAATCTCCGCCTCCTACCCTGTCCACGATATGAACATTGTACTTCTTTGAAAAATAGAATTCCTTCCCGTCATACAGCATCGCAGACCAATTGTTGTCACTGGCTGAAATACTTTCTCTCAAGGTAGTGGCTGTCATCTTGAAGCCATACTGCCTTACCAGCTTCTCTGCAACCTCCTTATAGCCTTCATGGTTTATTTTTCCTCCTGCAACATCAGTATTACCCGCCTTTATCCCAAATACCTGTTCAGCGTCCTCTTCATTTGCAATGCATACATCTATATACGGTGTCAGCTTTGTTATAACCTCCTGCGCCTTTTCAGTTGACCACAGGTTTTTTCTGTAATTCAGGTCGAAGCTGACCTTTATCCCTTTTTCCATGGCTTTCTTGCAGGCTTCCAAGCAAATATCCGCAACACCCCCGCCAAGCGCCGGAGTTATTCCTGTAAAATGAAACCACTCCGCATCTTTAAAAATCTTATCCCAGTCAAAGTCCTTGGGCTCAGCTAATGCAATAGAAGAATATGCTCTGTCATATATTACTTTCGAAGGTCTTTGAGACGCACCCTTTTCAAGGTAATATACCCCCAGCCTTGCTCCTCCCCTTACTACATTAGAGGTATCCACCCCATATTTTCTTAATGAATTTACTGCTGCCTGACCTATTTCATTGGTCGGAAGCTTTGTGACAAACCTCGCATCAAGGCCGAAGTTTGAAAGTGAAACTGCCACATTAGCCTCTCCTCCGCCATAAGTCGCCTCAAGGGAATCAGCCTGAACAAATCTTAAATATCCGTTTGGGGCAAGCCTTAACATTAATTCTCCAAAGGTCACAACCGTTTTCATATCTTTTGCCATCTCCTTACTGTACCAGATGTATTGCAAAACCACCCACTTCACTTTCAAGATAAATAGTCTGCAATTTATTATTTAAATCATACTTTGCCGTTGATTGATCAAATTTGTAGCCCTTGCCTGTGATATAATTGACTGCTCTTTCAATATAATTTGTTTTTATGGCGATATGTCCATGCCTGCCCTTATATGGTGTTTTCATAACTTCAATAATGTTCCCTGCGGCATTCCCTGCAAAAATTGACACACCTCCATTGTACAAATCCAGATTTAACAAGCTCGAGAAGCTTGCGGCAACCTTGCCTGCCTGTTCATCCTTTTCACAATTAATACCCACATGCGAAAGCTTGAAGCCAAGAATACTCTCCATTGCCTCTCTTGCCAGAATAGTAATTTTCTCAAAATTACCCTGCTTGATTAAATTTTCAGGCACCATCCAGCTCCCGCCGCATGCTATAACCTTGGAAAAGGAAAGATAGTCATTTACATTGTCCGCAGTTATTCCGCCGGTAGGCATAAACTTCATATTTCCATACGGCCCCGATAAAGCTTTCAGCATTTTAACTCCTCCTGCCGCCTCTGCCGGAAAAAACTTTACCACATCAAGTCCAAGCGCCATTGCCTGCTCAATATCACTTGGATTGGAGCACCCCGGAATAACAGGAATTCCTTTTTGCATACAGTGAGCCACTACCTGTGGATTTAACCCGGGACTTACAACAAATCCGGCTCCTGCCTTAATCGCCCTGTCTGCCTGTTCTGTAGTCAATACAGTTCCCGCCCCCACAAGTACATCAGGCATTTCTTTTGTAATGCGTACAATTGCTTCTTCTGCCTGCTCTGTTCTAAAGGTTATTTCCGCTGCGGGAATTCCGCCGTCACTCAATGCCTTTGCAAGGGGTACTGCTTTTTCTGTATCATTAATTTTCACAACAGGTACTATGCCAATTAATGATATTTTACTTAATATTTCATGCATTTTAATCCCCTCCGATTTATATTAAGTCTGTAATCTCTCTGTTACATCCATATATATGATATTATCGCTGAGCCGGTCAAAGACCCAGATAATTTTGAATGTTTCTGAAGCAAATGCCTTCCACCAATTCCTTCAATATTTCTTCATCCTTGTCAAATTCTCCGTTGTCCACAAGTTCTCCGATAAAGCTGCACAGGATTCTTCTAAAGTAATCATGCCTTACGTATGAAAGGAAACTTCTTGAATCAGTAAGCATTCCCACAAAGTATGCAAGCATCCCTTGATTTGCAATTGAACTCAAATGCTCTCTAATTCCCTCCTTATGGTCATTAAACCACCATGCTGCTCCAAACTGAACCTTTCCGGGGATTCCATCCTCGGTATAGCAATGGCACAAGGAAGAAAGCACAAGATTATCCTTAGAATTAAGTGAATAAAGTATTGTTTTGGGCAAGCCCTCCGACCTGTCCATATCGTCAAGCAGCCTTACCAAGGGCTCCGCTATGCAAAAATCATTCATTATATCAAAGCCGGCATCAGCTCCTGCCTTCATGTGCATAGTCTCATTAACATTTCTCAAGGCTCCTATATGAAGCTGCATTGCCAAGCCTGCCTTTCTGTACTCTGATGCCAAAATTTTCAAAGTACAGCCTTTATATTTTTCTGCTTCTTCATTTGTTAATATTTCACCGCCAAGCCTCTTTGAGAATATCCGTTCAACCTCCGGAGTATCTGCAGCAAAGTATGACATGCTTTCAAGAGAATGATCTGCAAGAACGCAGCCTATTTGCCTGAAGTATTGTATTCTGCTTTTTAAAGCATTTATTATGTCCTCATAGCTTTCAATCTTTACTCCGCTGCTTTCTGACAGCTTTTCTATGTAACCCGTAAAATCTTCCTTTAATATATTAAGGGCTCTGTCCGGTCTGAAGGTCGGAAATACCATAAAGCCATACTTGCCTTCTGTATTCAGCCTTTTGTGATAAGCAAGACTGTCTGCCGGATCATCTGTAGTACATATTAACCTGACATTGAATTTTTCTATCATCTTAACAGGGGACAGCTTAGAGGACTTTATTATACTGCTGCACAAATAAAATATCTCCTCAGCGTTGCTCTCCTTTAAGAATTCATTAATTCCAAAACAGCTTTTAAGCTCCATATTCGCCCAGTGATAAAGCGGACTTCCTGCAAGCCTTTCACAGGTTTTTGCCCACATTTTGAATTTGGTCAATCCATCACTGTTGCCTGTGATGCATTTCTCGGGAATACCCGCATATCTCATAGCCCTCCATTTATAGTGGTCATATCCCAGCCACAAGGAGGCTATGTCCTTAAATTCCTTATCCTCATAAATATCCCTTGCAGAAAGATGGCAATGAAAATCATAAATAGGAGCACCCTTTGCAATTTGGTTATATAACGCCTCGGAGGCTCTGCCCTTAAGCATAAAATAATTATCCAGCAACTTAATACCTCCAGATACCAGTAATAGTCAGAATTAGTTTTTACTGATAAAATTATACTAACATTTTTAATAATCCGATATGCTCTTATTGCTGTTTGACTTGCAAAAATTGCTGTGATAAAAGTCAATTACTATCGGCTAAAAAACCGATTCCATCGGCCGATAGTTTGGATTTATGGGCTTTAGCCTGTTGAGCATAAGGCAAGTTTCTCGGCAGAGAAATGAGCCATGCGAAACAATAAACCACCCGCTATGCGGGTGCGCGA
>NZ_QKMR01000023.1:0-70441 GCF_003208175.1 Ruminiclostridium sufflavum DSM 19573
TTATTAGCTCATTAAAATTGCTGACTTTTATTTCTAGTTCTTGTTTCCAAAAACCAGGTTGTAAAGTTCGCAAGTTACTCAATTTTTAAAATCTACTCGTGGATTTTAGTCTACTTTATAGATTTTGGAATTTTTCGAGTTCCTTTACATGGTCTTTCATTTGAAAGACTTGTCACTGTTTACTTTTCAAAGTCCAATCCTTTAAAGCGTTCTTACGTCTGCTTCTCAAGGTGTAGCTGTTTTGCTTGCCGCAATCAGCTTAATTATAATAACACGCTGTTATTATTTTGTCAACAACTAATTTCAAAAAAATTAGTTGGCACTGATAAAGAAGTAATTTAACGGCTATCCTTTAATATTCTCAGTTAGCCTGTTTTTATTCAATTATAGTATTTGCTTCAACTATTCCGCTTATTTATCTGGTACCGGCTATGGAAGCCCGGTAGAAAATGACTGCTTAGAATTGGCAGGCAAAAGCAGGAAGCACAGTACCAATTAAAGCAATTATTTCGGCAGCAGACAATTGCTAAATTTGAGAACCAATAGCCTTTTTATACGGAAAAGCTTTTAAACAGTAAAGGTTGATTTATTTACAACATTTATAGGCTTCTTATCCTTAAATGCCTGAATATTTTCAATCAAAGTGTCCATTAATCTTAGTCTGGCTTCTTTTGCTGCCCATGCAAAGTGCGGTGTCATAATGCAGTTCTTTGCCTTCAGCAATGGATTATCCTCCTGCACAGGCTCAGCTGACACCACATCCACGCAGACTCCGGCCAGCCTTCCGCTGTTTAATGCATCTGCAACATCTTGCTCAACTAACACAGAACCTCTGGAGGTATTAATAAGATATGCACCCTTTTTCATTTTAGCTATTGTTTCATTATTTATTAATCCTTTTGTCTCTTCTGTCAAAGGGCAGCTTAAGCTTATGAAATCAGACCTGCTCAATATCTCGTCAAGCTCGGCAAACTTTATTCTGTTTGTTTCAAGCTCCGGATGCTTAGTTCTGTTGAAAAATATAATATTCATACCAAATGCAGCTGCAATGCTTGCTGTTGTTTGCCCAATAGCTCCAAAACCAACAATACCCAATGTTTTCCCCTTTAGCTCTATCAAAGGATAGTTCCAGAAGGAAAAGTCTTTGCTGTTCGTCCATTCACCTTCATGAACCAGCCTATTGTGCTCGCCTACATGATGGCAAAGCTCAAGAATAAATGCGAATACCAGCTGTGCAACAGAAGCCGTACTATAAGCAGGAACATTTGCGACTATAATTCCAAGCTCTTGGGCCGCTATAATGTCAACAACATTGTAACCCGTTGCAATAACACCTATGTATTTAACTGAAGGTGTTTTCACTAATATTTCTTTTGTTAATACAACTTTATTGGTTAATACAATATCAGCATTACCAATTCTTTCAACTGTCTTCTCCGGAGGCGTTCTGTCATAAACGGCCAATTCTCCAAGCTGTCTCATTCTGTCCCATGACAAATCTCCGGGATTTAACGTATATCCATCTAAAACAACAATTTTCATAAATTTTTCTCCTTGCAAAAAGCCTAGCCGAAATGATAAGCACACTAAAAATGGAACCTTCTTTTCAGCTCGCTTTTAATAGTTTTATCTCCAAAAACAATCATTACCACCAGTACTAAAAATGATGTTGCCGTTGCTATCACGGCTGGAATCCAAGCTGTAATTACACCGCACAGCAAAAGAATGCCCGGAATCAGTCCGCATATTGCAATTACAATTTGATTTAACACATAAGTATGCCAATACATACGATTTACAAATACCAGAACCAAAACTGCTACATTGGCTAATATCATAATTTCAGGTATTACATTGTTTACAGACCAGCCAATGTATCCAACGGAATTGTCCATTACTACGGCAAGTATCGGCACACATATTACCTGCACCAATATATGTGATGTGATATTTCTATTACGTTTTATAGAGTAAAAAATTATCACCCAGAAATATATGATTGCCGAAATAGTAATTGCCGACCACATTACACCATTGTATGTCATATAATTTGTAATAGTTGATACAACAGCTGATAATATTGAAACAAACAGAAATAATCTTTTTATAATATTATATTTATGTGAATTTACTTCTATTTCAGGATACGTCGTATCAGGATTTTCACCGCCCATATCGGTAAGAACTGTTCTGCATAGAGGACATATGTCCGTTTCATCTCCGATACTAAGCCTGCATCTCTTACATGTTTTCATAATAAACACCGTTGCTTTCCAGTCTGACCTCCAGCCCTTCATCACTAAGATGCCTGAAAAAGGCCCTTTGCAAGTAGGGATACCTTAGGATTGAAGTAAATGAAAAAATAATCCTGTTATCAAAAGAACAAATAGTACACTTAATCGGCTCTGATTTTGAAACACCGATCAAAGCTTCAAAGCCATCAATATATTCCTTGAAGCCATCACAAACTTCAATCTTCCCCAGATTTGACAGCACAACTGTATTGGCCTTTGTTGAACTGACATATGCTATTTTTACACCAAGTTGCTTTAAAACCAAGGGTGAAAATCTCACAAAAATATTTTTTTCTGTTGATACATTGCTTGAAATCGTCTGAGATAAATTTTCTTTTGTAAGCTGCTTCTCAAATTGTCCTGAAACCGAGTCCAGCATTTCATCAAAGGTATACTCACTCTTTGTGCTTGTAATCCCGACATTAATATACGAAAAAAAATTCATCTCGGTTGTCGAACTGAAGAAGTGCCGTAAGTTTACCGGAACATTAACCTGTACAGGCTTTTTGTTTGCCTGTTCATTCATATACTCCTTGTAAATACACCAAATAAGAAGTGCCGCTATATATTGTGTGAGACTTACATTCTTCTTCTTGCAAAGTGCCAGCAATAAATCCATATTGACAATTCCGTGAATAACACCCATTGTAAATACAGGAAGCATGTCCCCCTTGAGCTTATATGCCCTTTTTGTTTTATATCTGGGATAAGAATGCTTCCTATAATTTTTATGATAGCTGTCCTCAACATCAGATACAACATCAACAACCGGCATTTTTAATAAAATCTCTGACAGTATCTCCTTGTATGCAAGCTTTATGTAATTATATGTTAATGCCTTTAGAAACTTCAAGGCTCCCGTTCCGTCTGTTATAACATGAAACACCTCAAGGTTAATGCGTTTTGCAAAGTAAGTGACCTTGAAAAGAAATTGATTATTACTGTTTGGGTCTATAAATGCACATGGATATTCCTGTTCCCTTTCAACTTTTGGCTGTTTTTTATTTGTTTCAAAATAGTGCCAAAAAACACCACGCTTTAACTTAACACCAAAGGATCTGAATAGAGGAAGCGTATTGACTAAAGCCTCCTGCAAAAGCTCTCCGTTAATTTCATTTTTAAGGCGAACAGAGACCCTAAAAACACTGCTATAGGTTTTATTTGATATTACAGGAAAAACATTAGCTGTGTTATCTAGCTTGTGCCACCTTATTTCAGAATTAGTTTTGTACTTCATTTATATTGACTCCTTATCACGCAGGGCAATCCCCAGAACCCTAACCATTGCCTACTGCTAATTTTACGTATATAGCAATCTAATGTCAAGGTGCTGATAATTTGTATAAAGACAAGACCTATTGGCTAAAAATCTTATATCATGCTGCCTGCTTAAAAAATAAACCAAGTACGTCATTTAATTGTGTAATATTTCTAAAATGAAACTCATAAGGATAAATAACGAAAAATAACCGTTATACAAAAATAATTTGTTAGGAGATGTAAACATATGGCTCTGGCATATGAAACCACTATAGCATTTTCAAGCACGATTCAATCACAGAAGCCCTATAACTCAATTATAATGAACTGCTATGCAAGTACTGACAGCGTATTCTCCAAAATAATCTCAGATAAGGAAGTCGCAGTCTTTGGAGAGTATAAGGTATTAGTTTTTTATAGACAACCTAATGCAGGCAGAGAATCAAGTTACAAAGCATTTACCTTACGAAAAAACTTTTGTGAAATTGTCCTTTTTGACACACCTGAAAAAGAAGAAATAAAGGCTGACCTCATATTGCAGTCAGCATGCAAGTTTAATTACATAAGCAAGAGCCGTCTCCGTTCCTCCTGGAACATTGATATTTCAGGAGAAATAAGAGTATCCGGTATTGGAAGCGATTCAAATAATACTACCAAAAGTCCTGACAAAGCCATACCTGACGAAGCCATGCCTGCTGAACCCGACAAAGTCGATATCGTAAAAAAGAATTCAAATAATATCAGTGAAATTACAGTCACTAATTCTGCCAATAATACAGGAAAAATAAATTTGGAAAAAATTATAATGTCTGTTAATGCCGATCACAGTAATGAATATAGCCCTTCGGATGCCAAGAGCTCTGCAGACAGTATCAACGCCGAACCTCCAGAAGAAGCTGCAATCGAGGATGATAACAGCCTAATTGATGATTCCGGCTCACTAAGAGAAGATTTAAGCATAAATTCCGAAAAAAATAATAAGTATAATATTACTTCAAAAGTATGGCAATTTGAAGACAGCGACAGTACTAAAGTCGAAGAATTGATGTATATGGATTTCGAAGCGCTGAGAAAAATGGATAAGGACTAAAGAGCTACCTCAGTAGCTCTTTAGTGCCAATAAATGCTGATTTATTCAAAAATCATATTATACTATTTCGCATTTAAAATATAGAAGCCTATACTTTAAATCACCGCTTTATGCGGTGCACTGCAGAAGCAACAGCTTATAGTATTGAACAGCATTTGCAGACTTTGCCCATTACCGCAGATGCGGATGTTTTAAGATGTGATTCCACATTTTAAATGCAAATTAGTATTATTCCAGGCAAGGCTGCGGACCACATTCAGGTTTAACTGTTACATGCTCAATTCTAACAACCTTTGCAGTTATGCGAATCAGCATTTTTTCAAGAAGCTTATTATATGTTACCGCCCATTCAGGTGCGCACTTATCAACAGGATTTGGATCTAACAGCTCCTCGTCTTCTCCTTCAACAATCGCACTTACAATTTCTGCTTTATCAGTCTCTTTAACAGGTTCCTTGGATTTAACTTCAATAAAGGTTGAGAAGTATACACGTGTGGTAATCTGGTTTAGTCCCCCCATTACGTCATCCTTGGTATGGCATGTAATTGTTTTGTATATAACATTTTTATCGACATACCCATTTATTATTATTTTACTCCAATATTCCTTAACAGGGCTGCATGTAGGGATATCTGATTCTATCCTTGGAACTAATTTCGTTTTTGTTATAACTACTTCCTTATCTACATCTACGATTCTGAAAATAGCTGCAGGCAAGCATGGCTGTTCCGGACCTATTCCTTGCTCCGGGGCCGGGCCTATATCTGTTCTTGGTCCGCATCCCTTACCTACGGTTATCTCTTTAACTACTAATTTTTGTTTTTCACCCCAACCTATTATAACAGGAACCTGCAATGTTTTCTTTGTCGGAGGTGGCAATGGCGGTGGCGGTGGAGGAGGAAATCCTCCCATAAATTCATTTGACATAATGACAAGTCACTCCTTTTTACTTTTCTAATTTATAATATGTCAGATAAACATTATGTGACACCATTATGCAAACAAAGAAAGCATTTATAATGTTCCGGCCGCCCCAGTATTATAGAACTCAATTTCTATGGCTTACCGCCGGCTGAACTTCCCATAAGGCTCCTCACAGTACAAGAAAAAGGCATACCGGCAATCACAGAAGAATTTTGCAAAATTTCCTTCTGTAATTTCAAGCATGCCCTTTTTAAGCGTTGAAGCCTTCACAAAATTACTTGAAAGCAGTATTATCAAAAGCAATACATATCATCACGATATTTTATTGTGCGAAGACTCCAACTGTAATTGATTTATGATAGCCTGCATTATTTTGTTTCATAGATATATTGATTTAATAATGCTTCTAACATTTCTTGACGTCCGGACTTGTTCTGCACTGTGATATTCAATGCATACTTTTCCAATTCCTTTAAGCCAACCTTGCCCTCAACAATATCCTTGCCGATTCCTGCAGTATAGCTTGAATATCTGTCAGCGACAAACTTCTCTAATTTACCGTCTTCTATTATCTTATCGGCAACAATAAGTCCCTTTGCAAATGTATCCATTCCGGCGATATGTCCGTAGAACAGGTCTGTTGGGTCAAAGGAACCTCTTCTTACTTTTGAATCGAAGTTTAATCCACCCTTATTTAATCCGCCTGCTTTTAATACTTCAAGCATTGCAAGAGTTGAATCGTAAATATTTGTAGGGAATTGATCTGTATCCCAGCCCAACATTACGTCACCCTGATTTGCATCTATACTGCCAAGCATATTGTTTATTCTGCAGGAAGCAAGCTCATGCTGGAAGGTGTGTCCTGCCAGAGTCGCATGATTTGCTTCTATGTTCAGCTTAAAGTACGGGTCCAAGCCGTAAGTTTTCAGGAAACCGATAACTGTTGCTGCATCAAAGTCATACTGATGCTTTGTAGGTTCCTTTGGCTTCGGTTCAATCAGGAATTGTCCTTTGAAGCCAATCTCCTTTGCATAATCTACTGCCATCCTTAAAAATCTTGCAAGGTTATCCAATTCAAGCTTCATATCTGTGTTCAAAAGAGTTTCATATCCTTCTCTGCCGCCCCAGAACACATAGTTTTCTCCGCCTAATTCATAAGTTATTTCCATTGCCTTTTTGACCTGAGCTGCGGCATATGCAAATACATCTGCATTTGGTGATGTTGATGCACCATGCATAAATCTTGGGTTACCAAAAGCATTCGTTGTCCCCCAGAGAAGCTTTATGTCACTCGATTTCATTCTGTCTTTAATAATAGCCGTAATAACATCAAGATTTTTATTGGTTTCTGCCAGATTAGCCCCTTCCGGTGCGATATCCCTGTCATGGAAGCAGAAAAATGGTGCTCCTAACTTTTCAACAAATTCAAAATTTGCTTCAACCTTGTATTTAGCCATTTCCATGGCATCTGAAATTGTATTCCAAGGTCTCTCATATGATCCTGCTCCGAACATATCTGCACCCGGTGCCGCAAAGGTATGCCAATATGCAACTGCAAATCTCAAATGCTCTTTCATTGTCTTTCCGCCTATAACCGCATTTTCGTCATAGTACTTGAATGCCAAAGGATTATCTGATTTGCTTCCTTCAAACTTAATTTTGCTGATTCCCTTAAATATTTCTGACATAATAAACCCTCCATAAATTTTTTATTTTAAATCTGTCAAGATATTTATATTGTTCTAAATCTGATAGCCAAACAGCTTTTTCAGAGGTATGATTGCTGCTCCAAGGGCAGATGTATCCTCACCCAGCTCTGATGTAACTATTTCAACCCGCGACACAGGATATTTAAGAGCTTTGGCAAACGCTATATTTTTTAAGTGCTCCAAAACATCCTCAGGAAACTTATCCAGCTCCTTGCCCAATACTATTTTCGAAGGGTTAATGGTATTGATTAAATTCGCCACAGCCAATCCCAAGTACCCCGAAGCCTCAATCAAAATTACTCTCGTAGCTTCATTTCCTGCTTTTGCCGAGCTGATAATATCGTCAACGGTAATTGAATCAATATCCGTCAAATCAGCTATCAAACCTTGCTTTATTTGCTTTTGAGCCTTTTCCACCATTGCTCTTGAAGAAGCCAGCGTTTCAAGGCAGCCATAATTCCCGCATCCGCATTTCGGACCATTTGGGTCTACCATTATATGTCCTATTTCTCCTGCACTTCCGCTGCATCCTCTGTATAAATTACCACCTGCAAATATACTTGAGCCAATACCGGACTTCATGTTTATACATACAAAATCCCTTTGGTTAACACAGCAGCCAATCCAGTTTTCACATATCGCAGAACAGATAGCCTCATTGTCAACATAAATAGGAAAGCTCCCCGTACCGGACATCATATTCTCCAAGTCTATCCTTTCCCATCCCAGATTGGGGGCAAAAACAACTTCATGTGTTAAATTATCAATGATTCCGGGGATAGAAACCCCGACACCTAACAGCCTGCCCTCTTCGATCTTATATCTATGTATAATTTGCTTTATTTTTTCTTCAACCAGTTCAATATAGACAGCTGCCGAATAGTTTGCCTTGCTGAGAAATTTGTCCCTGTAAACCACTTGCCCGGTGATATCCATTAATATAAATCTGACAAAATCCACATCAATATCTACACCGATAGAATAATAGCTTTCCGGAATCAGTTCATATAGGACAGGTCTTCTTCCTCCGGTAGATATTCCAATACCTGCTTCGCTGATATAGCCTTTTTCAAGCAGGTTTGTTACTATAATCCCGCATGCAGTCGGCGATAATCCCGTCAGCTGCGCAAGGTCGGCTTTTGATATTTGTTTATTGCTTCTGATTAATTCAAGTATATATGTTTCATTCAACTCTTTTAAAAACTTATTGTTTCCCGTCGTACCAGTCTTCATGCACCTATTCTCCCCAGTGAATATTCAAACTCTGTTTAATCATACACCAAAATATTCTTTAAGGACAGATATATTGCCGCACTGCAAATTACGTTTATGAGTGTATTTCAGGTATATGCATATGACTTGCAGCCGGCATATATCCCCCTGCCTGCAGAGCTGCTTAAAATATTTATAACTTAAATTATAGAGCCGAGCTGTTTAAAATCACCTTTAAGTGACTTGTACAGCTGAACATATAATTTATAAAAATCATCATATTTCTTTATCCTATCCTGAATCGGAGGCAAGGTGTCTTTAACTTTTATTACTTCACTGCATGCCTGCGGTACGCTGTCATATACGCCGGCACCAACACCTGCCAGAATTGCCACTCCCAGTGCAGGACCCTCATCAGAAAAAATCCTGTTTATTCCGGTTCCAAAAACATCAGCCTGCATCTGTCTCCATATACCGCTTTTCCCGCCTCCTCCGGAAGCTCTTACCTCTGAAATTCCAACACCCATTCCCTTGATGATTTCCAAGCAGTCTCTAAGGCTAAAGGTTACACCCTCCATAATCGAGCGGACAAAATGAGGCTTTGTATGCTTGGCAGTCAATCCGAAAAATACTCCTCTGGCATTCGGATCCAGATGAGGAGTTCTCTCTCCCATCAAATACGGCAAGTATATAAGTCCTTCACTGCATGGCGGTATATTTTCCGCTTCTGCATCCAGCAGCTTGTAAACATCAATGTTTGATAACTCTGAAGTCATCATTTCTTCCATACAGAAAGTATCTCTGAACCATTTTAATGAAAGCCCTGCACCCTGCGTTACACCCATAATATGATATGTGTTCGGAACTGCATGGCAAAAAGTGTGCACCCTTCCTAACGGGTCTATTGTAAGTTTGTCTGTGTATGCAAAAACAACTCCCGAGGTCCCAATCGTTGACGAAACAACTCCCGGTTTAACAATTCCGTTGCCTACCGCACCCGCAGCCTGATCACCGGCTCCGCCCACGACAATAGTTCCCTCGTTTAAGCCCGTAACTGCCGCTGCAGAAGCTGTAACCTTTCCGGTTACCTCTTGTGACTCATACATCTTGCCCAACATAGACTCTGAAATCCCAAGCTTGCTTAAAACTTCACTGCTCCACTTTCTTTCGGCAATGTTCATAAGCTGCATACCGCTCGCATCAGAAACCTCTGTTGCATACTCCCCGGTAAGCCTCAATCTTATATAGTCCTTGGGCAAAAGTATCTTTGCTACCTTTTCAAAAATCTGCGGCTCATTGTTCTTCACCCACATTATTTTTGATGCGGTAAACCCTGTAAGTGCAGGATTTGCTGTAATTTCAATCAATCTTTCTTTTCCGATAAGCTGAGTAATCTGTTCACATTCAGCCGCACTTCTCTGGTCACACCAAATAATTGCGTTTCTTAACACCTTATCCTCTTTATCCAGCAAAACGGCTCCATGCATCTGACCTGACAAGCCTATACCCTTTACTTCCCGTTTGTCAGCGCCACTTTTTAACATGACATTATTTATGCTCTCGCATGTACCCTTCCACCAATCTTCCGGATTCTGCTCTGCCCAACCCAAGTTCGGCTGATACAGAGGATACTCTACAGTTGAGCTTGCAACAGGCTTGCCGCCCTCGTCAAACAATACCGTCTTAACTCCGGAAGTTCCTAAGTCAATACCAATAAGAAAAGACAATCGCTCACCACCCTCACGTTACTTTATAATATTATATTATAAAGTATATCAATTTATATTTGCTTTGTCAAAACATTTGTATGTTAAAGCATGCAAATGTTTTTATAACCATATGCTAAGTATTGATTTCTTCAGAAAGCGCAATAATAAAGGAAAAACTTGCCAGACACGCCTTATGGCTACGCTTTTTTACAGCTGCGTTTAACCAAGCTCAAAGCTTTATAAGATGCGCAAAGCAGTGATATAAAGACAGGCAACTCCGGTCCTGTGCTTTATATCACTGCTTTACAAATTCTGCCTTAAATATAAATGTTGAATTTTTAAATTTTACAACCAGATATGCATTTTGAAATCATTATGACAGCAGGGACAATTAACAGTATGCTTCCCCCTCCTTCTGGGCAGTCTCAGAACCTTTTTGCAGCTTGGACATTTACGGAAGCGATGGGTTTTTATCTCACTGATTCTGCGTAAAGTCAACAGGCCTTTTGCTTTAACCGGAGACCATATCTTCATAAACCTTTCATTTTCAATACGCCTTCTGTAAAGGTTTTTAGAAAACGCTCTCAATGTTGCCAAAATCAGGATTAACCATAGCGCAACACTGATAACAACCGATTTTATAAACATATTGAAAATAATTAATATGAAGCCCATTATGATAAATGCATAATACAACTGATCCTGACCATATCTGCCATACATAAAACGCGATAATTTATATTTAAAATTCCCCATTTCAATTTCACTCCTCATCATAGTTTGTGTTATAAGCGTTACGGCTTAAAGTCCTTTCACAATAAAATACCGGGACGATATACTTGCCAGTCAAAAGCCCTCAGGTTGCCGGCTAAGCCAATCCCACTTTGCATTGAAAAGATTGAGTTAATTATATATTATATATTTAAACTGAATATTAACTTCTTGCGCTCTATAAATATTATTTTATATTTTATAAATAAATATCCTCTTTCCTCCATAATCGGAAAAGGCTCCTTGAACTCTCTGCCGATTTTGTTTAAAATCAGTTTATATAAAATTAATAATATTATCATAACATAAATGAATTGTTATATAAATTAATTGCAAGAGTAACAATATGCTTATTTTATCATATGCAAGCTTATATTCCCCAAGGAGGCATTTATGGTCTATATTATGGTAATAGAGGATGATCGCAACACAAGAAAATTAATGGAAGCAATATTACTTCAAAACGGATATGAGGTTCTTCTTGCCGAAGATGGCATTGATGCCCTTGAAAAAATGGAACACCATCACATCGACTTGGTTATTGTAGATCTAATGATGCCGAGGATGGATGGCTACGAGTTCACAGAAACCCTGAGAAAATGCGGCTATAACCTTCCGATATTGATGGTTACTGCAAAAGAAGCTCCTGCGGATAAAAGAAGGGGCTTTATTGTCGGTACGGATGACTACATGGTCAAACCTGTTGACGAAGAAGAAATGCTTTTAAGAATTGCAGCACTTCTTAGGCGCTCTAAAATTGTAAATGAGCATAAATTAACAGTAGGGAATACCGTTTTGGATTATGATTCTCTTACCGTAACTCAGAACGGTAATATTCAAGAGCTTCCAAATAAGGAATTTATGCTGTTATTCAAATTACTGTCCTACCATAATAAAATTTTCACAAGACGCAGCCTGATGGATGAATTATGGGATATGGCTTCAGATACGGATGAACGGTCCGTAGATGTTCACATCAACCGTCTGCGTGACAGATTCAAAGGAAACGAGGATTTCGAAATTGCAACTGTGAGAGGTTTGGGATACAAGGCGGTGATTAAAGCATGAACAGATTTAAATCTCTGAATCTTTCAATGGTATTAATAGTATTTATTATTATGATAGCTTCAGCACTTCTGACAGTTGCAAGCTTTTTATTTTTATATTTGCTTGGCCTGTTTTCAATATATGCCCTTACACCTGCTTTTTCACCTATGGTTACATTAGTTGTCAGCTGCATTATTGGTACCTCAATATCTGCGGTAACCAGCAAGAAAATACTCAAGCCTTTGAACCAGCTTATCAAGGCAACCAAGACAGTCTCAACCGGAGATTTCAGTGTTCGTGTAGATGAAGTAAGCAGTAATTATGAAATATATGAATTGCTTAAAAACTTTAACCATATGGCAGAAGAGCTGGGCAGCATTGAGCTGTTCCGAAATAGCTTTATTAATGAATTTTCCCATGAATTTAAAACGCCTATCGTTTCCATACGGGGCTTCGCAAAGCAGCTTCAGAACGAAAAGCTTTCAGCCGAAAAAAGGAAGGAATACACTGATATTATCGTAAGTGAGTCCGAACGTCTGGCAAATATGTCTGCAAACGTTCTTCTTCTGACAAAATTTGAAAACCAAACATTTATAACCAATCAAACCGAATATGAGCTGGATGAGCAAATCAGAAACTGTATCATTCTTTTTGAAAAGCAATGGGATAATAAGAAGCTTGAAATCAATATTGAGTTGGAACCCGTAAGGATATACAGCAATGCTGAAATGCTTTCTCATTTATGGATAAATCTTATTGAAAATGCAATAAAGTATTCTGATGAAAATGGCCATATTATTATCAGCTGCCGTGAACAGAACAATAATATCGAATTTAAAATAAGCGATAACGGAAAAGGGATGGATGGTGATACATTAAAGCACATTTATGACAAATTTTATCAGGGCGATAAATCTCATGCAACGCAGGGCAACGGAATAGGGCTTTCAATTGTCAAACGGATTATAGAGCTCTGCAAAGGAAAAATTACGGTTGAAAGTGAATTAGGTAATGGTACAACCTTTACTGTAGATTTGCCTAAATTACATGAATAGCAAAGGCTATCTTAGTATACAGCCTTAATTATGCACCCTGAACCATTCTTAGTTTGAAATTAATTGTGCATTTTAAAAATCAATATAATGCTATTTCAAATCTGTCAAAGCTGACAGCCTCACCAAAATGGTTGCTGTCAAAGCTTGTTTTTCTATATATTCCAAATTCCTTTGAATTCTTTTTCAGCCATAAAGGAACCTCTATATCAAGCTCTTTGCAAAGCAAAATGAGGCATTCCTCCAACTGCTCCCTGAATTCCCCGGAAGCGTCCTGTGATTCTGCCCATGCTTCTTTAATTAATTTCCCTTGCCTTACCAATCTTCCATGAAGCTTCAATTTATATTCCCCTTGTAGTAATATAGTCTTTTCATTAATACTATTATACAAGAATAATAAAAAAATGCACCCCCTATAAATTTTTATTTACAATAATATTTTATTTAATAATAGGGTATATAATAGTCATCCGTTAGTTTTCCATGTGAAAGCAGACAATTTCAGGCCCTGCTTCTGCGTAAAAAAGCCGGCTTGAATGCTTAATCCACCTAAAAAGACGATATAAATATCGTCTCGAAGGCTTGAATCCATATTGACCTTAGCTACGGACACCGGCGGAAATAAACAGCTATTCCTTTATAAGCTTATGCTCCACCGAATCCACAAGAGCCCTCCAGCTGGCCTCAATAATGTCAGTAGAAACTCCTACTGTCGTCCATACATCCTCACCGTCAGTGGTTTCAATTAAAACCCTGACCTTTGAAGCGGTAGCATGATTGGAATCTAGAACCCTGACCTTATAGTCCGTCAATTTTATCTCAGCTATCTGAGGATAAAATCTTTCCAGTGCTTTTCTCAAAGCACTATCCAATGCGTTCACCGGTCCATCGCCTTCAGCTGCAGTAATTTCAGTTTGATCACCCACTCTGATTTTTATCATTGCGGAGGAATTAACACTGTTAACAGAAGGTTCATCTACAATAACCTTGAATTCCACCAATTCAAAAAAAGGATTATACTTATTGAGTATTTTGCGGATTACAAGCTCAAATGAGCTCTCAGCTCCCTCGTACTGGTAGCCCTCATACTCCAGCTCCTTTAAACGTTCAATTATTTTTTTGGTTTCAGGGGAGTCTTTCGTTATGGTACTGTCCACCATATTAATCATATTCATTACCGCACTTCTTCCTGCCACCTCGGACATGAGAATGTTTCTCTGATTGCCGACAACAGCAGGATTAATCATTTCATAGGCGGAGGTGTTCTTGTTAACTGCATCCGCATGCATACCTGCCTTATGGGCAAACGCACAGTTTCCCACAAACGGAGCTCTTTCATCATGGATGATATTTGCCACTTCACTGACATAACGCGCTATCGGAGTCAGCATCTCCATGCTTTCGTCAGGAATGCAGCCGTACCCCATTCTCAGCTGAAGATTTGGTATTATCGTGCATAAATTGGCATTGCCGCATCTTTCGCCAAAGCCGTTAATCGTTCCCTGTACCTGAACAGCCCCTGCCTCAACTGCTGCTATTGACCCTGCAACAGCCATACCGTTATCATTATGGCAGTGAATACCTATCGCACATCTGATATTCTCACGAACAATTCTTGTAACCTTAGCTATGTGTGAGGGGAGGCTCGCACCCTTTGTGTCACACAGGCATATGGAATCCGCACCGGCATCAAACGCAGCTTGCAGTGTGGCCATCGCATACTTAGGACTGGCATTATACCCGTCAAAAAAATGCTCTGCATCATATACAACGGTCTTTCCCTTATTTTTAAAATACTTTATTGTATCATAAATCATATTTAAATTTTCATCCAGAGTAGTTTTCAGTATATCGGTGACCTGAAAATCCCATGACTTCCCAAACAATGCGACAGCAACAGTACCTGCATTGAGTAAGGACTGGATATTTGCATCCTCTTCGGCTTTTATATTTGCCCGTCTGGTTGCACCAAATGCAATTATTTTGGAATTTGTAAGCTTAAGTTTCAGTACCTTATCAAAAAATTCCAAATCCTTTGGATTTGAGCTTGGATTTCCTGCCTCTATATAATTTACTCCCAGCCGGTCAAGCTTTTTAACTATTTTGAGCTTATCCTCGACAGTAAATGAAATTCCTAATGCCTGAGCACCATCCCTTAATGTTGAGTCATACATTATAACCTTATTATTTTCCATGGCACTGCTCCTTTCGCAATAAAGATGTCTTTGAGCTGAATACTTACATAGCAGGTGTACTTTTAATTACTCCCTGATTTTATGCAGGCCTATTTACAAATTGAATTGTTATGCCAATAAAAAAGCAACCCCCTAATAGGAGCTGCTTTTTAAGCGGCTCCTATCAGCTAATTATGGCCTTATCAATTTCACTTTTGCTGCCAATCTCACTTATTGACCTGTTTATAGCATTAAGATATGCTTTCACACTTGCTTCAATAATATCAGTGCTCACACCTTTACCTAAGTATACACCTTCATTATTTGATATCTTCACAGTAACCTCACCGAGTGCATCCTTACCTTCTGTTACAGCCTTTATACTGTAATGGATCAGCTCAGCATAAATACCGGTAGCGCGCTCAATTGCTTTAAATGCGGCATCGACAGGGCCATCTCCCGTCGCAGCCTCTGTAATTATTTCATCTTCTCTTTTTATACTTACTGTTGATGTGGAAATCATCTTGTTTCCGCTGTTAATCTGGAAGCTGTCAATTACGAATATTTCCGGCACAGCTATATTTTCATCAACTAATGCCTCAATATCCTTATCAGTAACAACCTTTTTCTTATCTGCCAGATCCTTGAATTTCCCAAAGGCAGTCTTTACCTCCTCAGGAGATAAAGAATATCCCATTTCCTTTAATCTTTCCTCAAAGGCATGATGCCCGGACAGCTTGCCCAGTACCATTCTATTTTTGCCGACACCTACAGATTCCGGTGTCATTATCTCATAAGTAGTTTTCTCAGAAAGAACTCCATGCTGATGAATTCCTGACTCATGTGCAAAGGCGTTTGCGCCGACAATGGCCTTATTGGGCTGGACGCTCACACCTGTGAGGCTAGAAACCAACTTACTTGTTCTATATATTTGAGTTGTATCTATTTTGTGAGTAATATTATAATAGTCTTTTCTTGTATTGATACCCATGATTATTTCTTCAACAGCAGCATTTCCCGCTCTTTCTCCCAGACCGTTAATAGTACACTCAATCTGAGTCGCACCATTTTCAACAGCTGCCAGTGAATTGGCAACAGCCATGCCCAAATCATTATGGCAGTGAACGCTAATCTCTGCTTTATCAATGTTGGGAACTGAATTTTTTATGTTTTTAATTAATCTGCCAAATTCTACAGGTGTTGTATAACCGACTGTATCAGGGATATTTACAACTGTGGCACCGGCTGAAATAACTGCTTCAACAATCTTCATAAGAAATTCTTCTCTTGTCCTGCTTGCATCCTCAGCAGAAAATTCAACATCAGAGCAATAGCCCTTTGCACGCTTAACCATTGCAACTGCTCTTTCTAAAACCTCGTCCTCAGTCATTTTCAGCTTATACTTCAGATGTATATCTGATGTGGCAATAAAAATATGAATTCTTGGACTTTCAGCATATTTCACAGCTTCCCATGCCCTATCAATATCTTTTTCCGCGGCACGGCAAAGGCTTGCTATTGATACCCCCTTAAGATTTTTTGAGAGTGTCATTACAGACTCGAAATCACCAGGGGAAGCTATTGCAAAGCCTCCTTCAATAACATCTACACCTAATCTTACAAGCTGCTTTGCAATCTCCATTTTCTCTTGTAGGTTCAGATTCACTCCCGGTGTTTGCTCTCCGTCTCTCAGTGTCGTATCGAATATTTTTATTCTTTCTGCCATGCTAATACCTCCTTCTAGGGATCCAAGCAATGGATTCCCTCATTTTCAATATCAATAGGGTTATAATCCTTAATCTTCAGCAATAACTATTTCTTGAGCCAGCTCATCATTTTTCTGAGCTCTGCACCAACCGCTTCAACCTGATGCTCGGATTCATTCCTTCTCATTGCAAGGAAGTTTGACCTGCCTCCGGCTGCATTCTCGACAATCCAGTTTGAAGCAAATTTGCCGTCCTGAATTTCCTTGAGAACCTTCTTCATTTCTTTTCTGGTTTCATCTGTAATTATTCTCTTTCCTGTCACATAATCACCATATTCAGCCGTATCACTGATTGAGTATCTCATTTCGGCAAAGCCGCCCTGATTTATAAGGTCCACTATGAGCTTCATCTCATGTACACATTCAAAGTATGCAATCTCAGGCTGATATCCCGCATTTACAAGAGTTTCAAAACCTGCTTTCATCAATTCCGTAACACCGCCGCAAAGTACAGCCTGCTCTCCGAATAAGTCAGTCTCTGTTTCTTCTCTGAATGTAGTTTCAAGTATACCCGCTCTTCCTGCTCCAATTCCGGATGCGTATGCCAAAGCAAAATCCTTTGCCTTTCCTGATGCATCCTGATGAATAGCTATCAATGCCGGAACTCCTCTTCCCTCCTTGTACTGACTTCTTACAGTGTGTCCGGGCCCCTTTGGCGCCGCCATAATTACATCTACATCTGCCGGCGGAACTATCAGATTGTAAATAATATTGAAGCCGTGAGCAAACATGAGAATATTACCGGCTTCCAGATTTGGAGCAATACACTCGTCATACATAGCCTTCTGAGTCTGATCAGGTGTCAATATCATGATTATATCCGCCATTTTTGCCGCGGTTGCAGTATCGTATACCTTTAAACCGTCAGCCTCTACCTGTTTCCGTCTTGCTGAATTCGGTGTCAAACCCACAACTACGTTTACGCCGCTGTCCTTCAAGTTCTGTGCATGAGCATGCCCTTGACTTCCGTATCCTATAACTGCTACTGTTTTACCCTCTAATAAATTTAAGTTGCAATCACTGTCATAATACATTTTTGCCATTTTCTTATTCCTCCGTTTAATTATATTTTTTAATTTTATATTTTACATACTAATGCTATTCTTCACTATTCCCTGCCTTAATGAACCTATTCCCTCTCTCAATAGCTATAGTACCCGTTCTGACTATTTCTTTTATGCCAAACTGCTTCAGCATATCTTCAAGTGCTGTAACCTTTTCATTTGCACCTGAGGCTTCAACAGTAAGAGTATTTTTGGAAACATCGACTATCTTTGCTCTGAATATCTCAACTATCTGCATTATTTCTGTCCTGCTTGCCGGTGTGGCATTTACCTTTATCAGGGCAAGTTCGCGGCTTACAGAATCAGATGATTCCAACGTCCGTATCTTGATAACGTCTATAAGCTTATTCAGCTGTTTGTTAACCTGCTCAACAATGTAGTCGTCACCGTCCACAACTATTGTCATTCTTGACACCTCAGGGTCTTCCGTTACTCCTACTGCAAGGCTGTCAATATTAAACCCCCTTCTGCTGAACAAACCAGCTACCCGCGACAATACTCCCGAGCGGTTTTCAACTAATACCGAAAGAGTATGCTTTGTCATTTCAATTCCTCCTCTCACCCTCCTAATTAAATTTAATTAGCCTTATTATTACATCCTTACGGACTTTTAATTAATTTATCTTAAAAATCAGATAATTTTCCAACCAAATGCCGTTATAGACTGGCCGCCTATACAGTAGCTTCCTCCGAATCAACAACACACTCAAGTATATATGTCCTGTCATCTGCCAAAAATCTATCCAATGCGGAATCAATCTGTGTATTATTTGTGATTCTTTCGGCATTAAAGCCATATGCTTCCGCAAGCTTGACAAAGTCCGGGTTGCAGTCCAGAAACACCTGTGAGTATCTCCCGTTATGCCTGTTTTTTTGAAGCTCCCGCACCATACCCAATCTCGAATTATTCAAAATGATTATTTTAATCCCGATTTCCTCCTGCTTTATTGTTCCCAACTCAGGCATTGACATTTGAAAGCTTCCGTCTCCGCCTACCACAACAACAGTACTTTCAGGCTTTCCAAGCTTTGCGCCGATAGCTGCAGGCAACCCATAGCCCATAGTCCCCAGTCCTCCTGATGTGATAAAAGTCCCAGGCTTTCCAGCCCTAAAGTTATTAGCTGCCCATATCTGGTTCTGTCCGACTTCTGTGGCCATTATGGCATCAACGTCTAATTTTTGAGAAAGCCTATCTATTATTAGTCTTGGATTAACATTATTTGTCTGACTGTCAACAGGCTTCTTCCTTTTTTCCTTTATTTCCTTGACCATGCTTACCCACTGTTCAGTTTCACCTGCTTTTACAATCTCCAGCAGAGCCTCAAGCACGAGCCTTACATCTCCGACTACAGGAATAGTTGTGCTGACATTTTTGCCAATTTCAGCAGGGTCTATGTCTATATGAATTATCTTTGCTTTCTGAGCGATTTTCCCCGCTGTACCCAGTGCCCTGTCTCCTACTCTCGCACCAATCAAAATAAGCAGGTCTGTATTATTTACCGCATAATTTGCAGAATATACGCCATGAGAGCCTAACATCCCCAAATTAAGAGAATGGCTGCCGGGAATCGCACCAATCCCCATAAGTGTCGTAACCACCGGAATTCCACATCTTTCTGCAAGCTTGGTCAATACCTCGGAAGCCTTGGCGGAGATAACCCCTCCCCCTGCACATATCAATGGTGACTTCGCCTTTGATACAGCTTCGGCAATTTTCTTGATTTGCTGAGGGTGCCCCTTGTAGTTTGGCTTATATCCTCTGATTTCTACTTCTTGCGGATATTTAAACTCAACAGTCTGTGTCTGAATATCAATGGGGACATCAATTACTACCGGCCCCGGTCTTCCTGATGCTGCAATATGAAATGCCTCTTTTATAATTCTGGGCAGCTGATTTATGTCCTTAACAAGATAATTGTGCTTGCAAAACGGTTCCGTTGCCCCTGTTATATCTGCCTCCTGAAAAACATCTCTTCCGATTAAATCCAGCTGCACCTGTCCTGTAATGGCAACAAGCGGGATAGAATCAGAATATGCTGTCGCTATTCCGGTAATCATGTTTGTAGCTCCGGGTCCGGAGGTTGACACACATACTCCGGTTTTGCCTGTAACACGTGAATATCCGCTTGCCCCATGAGCAGCTCCCTGTTCATTTCTTGTAAGGATATGCTTAAGTTTTGAATCCAGTAAGGCATCATAAAATGGACTGATTGCTGCACCCGGATACCCGAATATTGTACTTATACCTTCCAATTCCAAAGACTTAACCAAAACCTGTGCACCTGTCAATTTCATGTAAATCGCCTCCTTTTCCAATGTTTACTGCCGCTGCTATATACTTATCTCTTTTAGGCCTTATTAATCCATCCGCTCTTAGCTTACCCATTTTTTAAATCCAGCCGTAGTTTATTTGACAATGATATTTGGGTAATAAAAAACCCTCGGCTCTGCTATATGCAGGGACGAGGGAACTACTCCATCGTGGTACCACCCTGATTCAATACAATTAAAAACTGTATTCTCAGTGAACATCAGACGCGCATCTGTGTTCAAAGCTGTAACGTAGCCATCGCTGATATCTACTTAACACCCAAGTATCTTTTGACATCAGATCTCCGGAATGAGTTATCCATGTACCTCTCATACCGACTCTCACCACCCGCCGGCTCTCTGAAACGATAAGCATACATCTTGATTCCTTCATCGACTTCCTATATGACAAGCAAATTCTTTTACCTGTTAATCTATTTATATGTTATTAATTTCAATTGTAACTTGTAGCCTTATATCATATATAACTCTTATACTAATCCTGCAATCTTCAATTGATATGAAACAACCTCCAGCGAAAATTGAATTTGCCGTAAGTTAAAGCTATTATAGCATTTAAATAATATACCGTCAATAATACTCCGCAAACGATTTCTACCCTATTTGCAATTTGTTTTTCATGTTTTTTGCGCTACATTTACTCCAGCCCGTATTATTGCCTATAAAGCATCAATTATTTCGATGAGGCTCTCTTTACTTATATAGTTAGTCTCTCTTGCCAGCTCCCCTTCTTTGTAGAATCTTAAATAAGGCACATTATAATTTTTCCAGCAGCTCTCTTTAAACGCCATAAATTCAGAACAATAATCAACCTTGTTGTATTCAAGCTCATATATTTCAATATCCTCCTCAATTTCAAGGCCCGATACCCAGCTCTTCATATATATCCACTGAGGACACCAATCCTGAGTAAGAATTACTATTACCTTGCTTTTTGAAGATATAACGCTTTTTTCAAATTCCTTGTTTTTAACGGCATACATTGCCTGTTCTTTGTTTAATATCTTTTTGCTTATCATAAGTATAACATACCCCTCTTGTCTAATAGAAGCAGCAGAAGAATAGGCACAAGCACTGTGTCTCCCTCCTTTATTCCAAATCGAGCGGTTTCCAACAAACCGCATATGTCATCTGAAAATACAGCTCAATCTATATATTAAATTTACCCAATTTGCAAATAAATAAACAAAATCTTTTTACTGTCAAAGCCATCTGTCATCTGATGTTATGGCTTCCTGCAAGTATCAGCTAAGGTCAGTTACTTATAACCTTTATCAGCATCCCTTCTGGCATTCCTAAAAAAATCTTTCAGCAGCTCTCCGCACTCCTCGAAAAGCAATCCGATTACAACATCAACTCTATGGTTAAATTGCCCAATCCGAAACAGGTCTATTGCTGATCCTGCTGCTCCGGCTCTATTATCCATTGCTCCAATGTAGAGTGTGCTTATTCTGGATTGAATTATTGCTCCGGCGCACATAGGGCAAGGCTCCAGTGTCACATACATTTCACATCCGTCAAGCCTCCACGTACCCAGCTTTCTGGCAGCCCTTCTGATAGCCTCTATTTCTGCATGAGAGGTCACATCCTTTTTTGTTTCCTTGAGATTATGGCCTCTGGAAATTATCTGCCCATCCCTCACAATAATTGCTCCCACCGGAGTTTCTCCTTTTTTATATGCAAGCTTTGCTTGATTTAGGGCCTTTATCATTAATTGCTCTTTTCGTGTGTACATAATTGAGTACCTCATTATGAATATTTAAAGCTTAAACCCTTTACAGGCTTAATAAGCTACATCCCAAGCTCTCCATGCCTCTCATAACAGGTCACCTTACTGATTTTATTTTTTTCATCCACAAAAACAACAGAGGGCTTGTGTTCCTTTGCCTCCCGTGCATCCAGCATACAATATGACATTATAATAACCTTGTCACCCACATGTACACAGCGGGCCGCCGCTCCATTCAGGCAAATCATTCCTGAGCCGCGTTCACCTGCAATTGTATAGGTTTCAAAGCGGTTTCCGTTATCTATATCTACAATATGAACCTTTTCATATTCACAGATTCCCGCCGCCTCAAGCAAATCCTGGTCAACGGTAATACTTCCAACATAGGAAAGCTCAGCCTGTACGACCGTAGCCCGGTGAATTTTACCTTTAAGCATAGATATAATCATACTGTTCCTCCTTTTCCCTTACCATATTCTTTGTAAAATTTCGCAAATTATATCTCAAAGCTAAAATTATCAATCAATCTGGTTTTTCCTATATATACAGCAACGGCAATCAAAACCGTCTTCTCCATTCTGCCGACCTTTTGCAGGGAAATGGCATCAACCACGTCCACATAATCTATTTTTGCAAGGGGTTCAGTGTTTATAGCTTCTGTAATGCCGGCGATAACTTTTTTTACATCTCTCTCCCCGTTTTCAAGCAATTTTTTTCCGATTGAAAGAGAGCGGTTCAGTATTAATGCCGCCTTACGCTCCTCAGCATCTAAATACGTATTGCGTGAGCTTTTCGCCAGTCCATCCTCTTCCCTTATTATCGGACAGCCCACAATTTCAATGTCCATATTCAAATCACGCACCATGCGCCTTATTACCGCAAGCTGTTGGGCATCCTTCTGCCCGAAATAGGCACGGTCGGCACCGGCAATATTAAATAATTTATTTACTACGGTGCATACTCCCCTAAAGTGGACAGGACGGCTCTTACCGCATAAGCCTTCTGTAAGAATGCTCATATCAACAAAGCTGCAAAAATCGGGCATGTACATTTCATCAGCTTCCGGCTGAAAAATTAAATGAGCACCTGTTTTCTCACATAGAGCGGCATCACGTTCCAAATCACGCGGATAGCTTTCTAAATCCTCTGTTGGGCCAAACTGCATGGGATTTACAAATATGCTGACCACTACGCGGTCATTTTCCTCAGCCGCACGCCGAATTAAGCTTTGATGTCCTTCATGCAGATAACCCATCGTCGGTACAAGACCAATACTCAAGCCTTCCTTTTTCCATGCTTTTACCCTTTGGCGGACTTCATCTACTGTGTTTACAATATTCATTTAGCCTCTCCCCCATATAACTTTTCAATAATAGCAGCCTCAATATCAAAGCAATGCTCAGATGCAGGAAATTTCCCATTCTGTACTTCTTCTATATATTGCCTGAAAGCATTTTTCATCTGTGTGCCAATATCCGCATAGCTTTTTACAAACTTTGGAGTTAAACCTGAAAACATACCCAGCATATCCTGATAAACCAGCACTTGTCCATCACAGCCATTTCCTGCTCCGATGCCTATTGTTGGAATGGAAATGCTCTGAGAAATAAGAGCAGCCAGCTTTGCAGGAATACATTCAAGCGTAATTGCAAAAGCTCCCGCCTGTTCTATTTCCTTCGCCGAATCTATGAGCTTAAGCGCCGCTTCCTCACTTTTCCCCTGTACCCGAAAGCCTCCGAAGGCATTAACAGATTGAGGAGTCAGGCCTATATGTGCCATAACCGGTATTGAGGCATCAACAATCGCTTTTATCTGAGGACACACTACACTTCCTCCTTCAAGCTTGACTGCATTCGCATGTCCTTCCTTAACAAGGCGGCCTGCATTGCATACAGCATCATAAACAGAGGTCTGGTATGACATGAACGGCATATCCCCTATAATCAATGTGTTTTTCGCTCCTCTGGCAACTGCTCTTGTATGATGTATCATATCGTCCATAGTAACCTGCAGAGTATTCTCATACCCCAGTACTACCATGCCCAGCGAATCACCTACTAATATAGCATTAACCCCCGCTTCATCCATAAGCCTTGCCGTAGAACAGTCATATGCCGTAAGAACGGCTATCTTTTTGTTATTCATCTTATAATCTTTAAAGGTAAGAACTGTATTACTCATCTTTTAACACTCTCCCATCATCGTTTCCAATTGTGCAAAGCTGCAATCCGGTTTTTTTCTTTTTGCAATATCAATTAATTTTCTGGAAAGCAAAATATACAGCTTTCTATCATCTCCGCTTAAACATGACAAATGCTTCATAACGGTTTCTGTGTCGCACCGTTCAACAGGCCCGGTCAGTGCCTCTATAGGCCCCTGCTTTACAATGTTTTTCATATTGCCGAGCATCAACGCATTTAATGCAAGTCTTGCAGCCTGCTCATTAAAGCCGCAGCTTCCAAGTAAATCAATGCTTGTCTGCGCCAATGCAACCATTAAATTGCTGGCAAATACCGCCGCACTGTGATAGACTGCTTTATTTTCCGGTGAAATTATCTGTACAGAATTGCCCAAACTTTTTAAGAGCATTTGCATTTCATTTAAATGACATTGTGAGCCTTCAATTGTAAAAAAAGCATGCGAAAGCTCCTCGTAGGCTTTCAGCTTGTCACTTATCCCTAAGAGCGGGTGGATAGAATAACCATACGCATTATGGTCATCAATATTTGAAAAAACCGATGATGAAATCGAGCCACTGCAGTGGCAAATTATTTTATTTTTAATAGACAACTTTTCAATGTAATCCCATAGCTCCTTAATTGCTCCGTCCGGAACAGTAAGAAAAAGAGTATCACTTGCCTCTACAATGCTTTCAATGTCCTTAAAGTACATCGTGCCTGTAAATTCTGCTGCCTGTAATGCAGACTGAGGATTTCTGCTGAAATACCCTGTGACCTTCAAACCCTGCTCACAGAAATACTTGCCAAGAGAAAATCCAACCTTTCCTGCGCCTATAAATCCAATTTTCATAATACCACCTCCCTGATTAGTTTAGGCTTCTTAAAGCCCTTCATCCTTATTTCAGAGGAAGTGATGCTCTTGAGGTCTCATTCCTATCAGGATACGAGCCGCCATACCAAAAATAAAATAAAGCAGGCTATAGTTTTATAAAAACTTACTGCTATTTATGTAATATAACACCTTATTTAATTGATGTAAAGCCTATGAAACCAATTGCCCCTGAAGTACCTGCCTGAGCTTCACATAAAACCCTTAAGGCTTCCCTATAATAATCAGCAATTCTTTTCATACAGCAGATACAAGCCCTTTAATAAAAGATTTTCATCATAAAAAATCTTCTCCTCGCAATGGGGAACAATTAACCTCGCCAATCCGCCTGTTGCAATAACTGTAGGATGCTTACCCACTTGCTTTTTCAGCTTGCGGATTATTCCGTCAACCATTGCCGCATGTCCGTAAATACTTCCGCTTTGCATGCATTCTATTGTATTTTTGCCTATAATATTTCCGCACTCTTCAAGATTGACAGCCGGAAGCTGTGAAGCTCTGTTTGACAGAGCCTCCAATGCACTTTTCACTCCAAGCATAATCAAGCCGCCGCGAAAATTCCAGCCGTCATCCACAACAGATACCGTTGTTGCCGTCCCCATATCAAAAATTATTACAGGCTTGCTGTAATAATGTACCGCCGCTACAGCATCAACTATACGGTCGCTTCCAAGCTGCTCGGGGTTTTGCACCATAATATTGAGATTTGTCTTTAATCCGGCTCCTGCAATCAGGGGAATGGTATTAGTAACTATTACAACCGCCTTTTTGAGTGCATTTGTAAGCTTAGGTACAACAGATGAAATTATACTGCCCTTAATATCATTTGTATCAATATTCGCTTTAGCTAAAATATTTTTAATGTAAGCAGCATAATCATCGCAGGAATAATTGCCGTTAGAGTCAACTCTACCCGAAAAAATCACCTTGCCGTTTATCATACATCCGATAACTACTGTGGTATTTCCTATATCAATAGCTAAAATTATATCCATATGTGCGCTCCTTGTTATATTCTGCTATCATTTATTTTACATCCCCGTCAACTAATTACCGCTTTGTAAAGAAACCTCCTGAAAGCGTTATTAAATTAAGTTTATTAAAAACCAAGCTACTAATCAATAGATTTTTTGATAAAATTTGTCATTATTCTTTACTGTTTTCATAAAGTCTGCTATAATTCAGCTGATTCCAAATTTTTTAATAAACTTATAAAAAAAAGGAATGATGAAGAATGTTAAACGGTAAAACAGTTATTCTGGGTGTCACAGGAAGTATTGCCGCATACAAGATGGCAAATGCCGCCAGCCTTTTAAAAAAACAGCACTGTGATGTTCATGTAATAATGACTGAAAATTCAACTAATTTTATTAATCCTGTTACTTTTGAAACCCTGACTAATAATAAATGTCTTGTAGATACCTTTGACAGAAGCTTTCAATATAATGTTGAGCATGTGTCCTTGGCAAAAAAAGCGGATTTAATGCTTATTGCCCCTGCAACTGCAAATGTAATTGCAAAGCTGGCAAACGGTTTAGCTGATGACATGCTTACTACTACTGCATTGGCATGTACCTGTAAAAAAATCATCGCACCGGCAATGAATACCAATATGTATCAAAACATGATTGTACAGAATAATATTCAAAAGCTGATGGATTATGGATTTACTATTATTCCTCCTGTTACCGGCATGCTGGCCTGCGGCGATATCGGCACCGGAAAAATGGCGGATGAGAGCCTTCTCTTAGATTATATCATGTCAGAGCTAGCATATAAAAAGGATATGCTTGGATTAAGGCTTCTGATAACAGCAGGGCCTACTCAGGAGTCAATTGATCCTGTCCGGTATATAACAAATCATTCCTCAGGTAAGATGGGCTATGCCCTGGCAAAAATCGCTATGCTGAGAGGTGCTGAGGTTACCTTGATATCGGGCAGAACCTGCTTAACCCCTCCTCCTCTTATTAATGTTGTGGATGTTGTCAGTGCGGAGGATATGTATAATGCAGTTATTTCAAGGCTGAAGGATCAGGATATCGTTATAAAGGCAGCAGCTGTTGCCGATTACTGTCCTGTTAAAGCAAGCAGCGAAAAAATAAAAAAATCTACGGCAGATATGAATATAGAATTAAAGAAAACCTCGGATATCCTTAAAAAAATAGGAGAGCTCAGAGGGGAGAAGCAGTATATATGCGGATTTTCAATGGAAACCAGTAATCTTATTCAGAATTCTAAGGAAAAGCTGTTCAGCAAAAATATTGATATGATTGTTGCAAACAATCTCAAAGAGCCCGGCGCCGGTTTCAGCACAGATACAAATGTTGTAACCATTATAACGGAGGATAAGGAAATCCCGTTGCAGCTAATGTCAAAGGATATGGCAGCAGAGCAAATTCTGACTAATATTTTAGTTGAAAGAGAACGGAAAGACAGCAAAATGCTGCTTTAGTCCAAAACAACCCTTGTTTTTAATTATTAAAGAAAGCATAACTATTTTCATAGAGTATCCATCACCGCAAGGTCTCTAACCCGTAATTGCCTTTTTGCAATTACGGGTATTTGTTTATAAGACCTGCTGGGAAATTTGAGGTTCTTTACTATAAACATAGAAATGTTTTTTAATATTGGCATTTCATCATTACAATATGTAATTTATTTAAAATTTTTACAAAGTAGTATGTACGAATTTTATTAAATATTGTATAATACATATGACATATTCCTACTTAAATTGCTCTATTAAGCACCCTTATTATCAATTTATATATTTTTCAGGCTAATCTTGTCGAAATATTCACCTTGATTCAGTCTTGATTTAGTATTGAGCAATATTACAATCTGGAGCAAAAAAGCTTGAAAGCATGGCCTGCACACAAACATAGTTCTTTTTTACCGGTGTAAGTACAGGCTGAGGCAATTTTAGAAAAGGCGGTGTACCTTTAAAAGCATAGGTTCTACACTGATAGTTTCATCTCTTTTCGTGCCTTTAGAACAGTGAAAGGAATGATTATTAATATGAACGAAACCAGTTTAGAAAAGCATCCTGAATCAAAGGATTTAGAAGTTGTGCTGCAAAAAGAAATTACTATTTATCTGCATAGAAGTCTGCCTCTTTGCATAGTTCTTGCATTCGATAAATATAAGCCCTGGTATTACTCAAACTTTATACAGATTTTCTCCTATACAAATGAAAGAGGATATATTGAGCTTAATTATTTGGAGCCGCGTGATTGCGCCAGTGAAATATTGGATATGATTTGTTTAGGCTTCCCTCTGCTCAAGCATGTAAATAATATTATTGACTACATTATAGAAAACATTAATATGGGATATTATCTCGTAATAAATGTAGATGAATATTATCTGCCCAATAAATGGGCCTGCAATAAAATTCATTTTATCCATCCATCCTTGATATACGGATATGACAATCAAACACAGCAGCTCAAGGCAATAGGCTTTAATCAGAATATCTTTCAGGAAATAACCTTTGATTATTCCCAATTCAGTGAGGCATATGACAATGGTAAAATTCATTATAAAAATTCTGCTCCCTGGAGTGAATGGTCGGCAATCCAGCTAATGCGGCCCAAAAATTTTGAAGCTGAATATCCTTTTAGCCTTGAAAATTTTATAAGGGAATTAAAAAATTATTTATTTTCTACAGGTGACAGTAAAAAGCTCTATTCCTTTGACTATCATGATAGTCAGGTTGAATACGGCTTCCGGGTATATGATGTTTTTATAAAAAGCTTGGAGGATCTTCTTCAGGGCAGTATAACCTCAGACTACAGGGCAATTCATTTACTGGCTGAGCACAAAAAATGCATTTATGACAGAATAGGATATGTCATCTCCACATACAAGCTTACAGGAGAAATTGTTGCACTGCACGAGGAATATATGTCAATTGTCAAGCTCTTTGATATTATCAGAATAAAGATTTTGAAAAATCTTAAAGCATTTGGAAATTCCAATATATACAATCCTAATGTCAATCAGCTGAACCCCAAGCAAAAAGCTAAAGTAGAGGATGATATCAAAAGAATAAAAGAATATAAAGATACGGAGTATAACATTTTGCTTAAAATACTTCATCAACTGGAATTATTTTTTAATACAAAATAAAGTTATTTTTAGTCAGGAGGGTTTCAAACGAAAAAATATAGTTTTGTAATTCCTACATATAATAATAAATTTCAGCTGAGAAATTCTTTAGTTGCTTTAAACTTATTGGAAGGCTTTAAAAGAAATGAATTTGAGGTAATAGTTGCAGACGACGGGTCAAGCGATGATACGGAGTCTTATATAAAAGGGATTAATACCAGCTATGAATTAAAATATATTTATCTAAAAAGGGATGACAGCTCCTGCCGCTCAAAAGCAAGAAATTGCGGTATAAAAGCAGCGGAGGGAGAATTTATAATATTTATTGATGCAGATATAATTGTCAAAAAGGACTATCTTTTGGAAGTAGACAGATTCTGTTCAAAAAACAAAAATATTTTTATGGCAGGACTCAGGTTAATGCTCCCCGAAGATATCCCTTTTGAAACCGTTAAGGATGGAAGCGTCTTTGAAAAATATACCTTTGACCCTGAACATACTGAATTTCATGAATTCAGATGTGATATTCTGGAGGAATTATCATATAATGCAGCAGCTATACTGTATCCCTTTATGTATGGCCAGACTTGCAATTTGGTTGCGCCAAAAAGCATGCTTGATAAAATTAACGGCTTTGATGAAGCCTTAAAAGCATGGGGTCTGGAAGACATTGAGCTATGCTACAGGCTTTGGAAAATGGGACTGAGGTTTGTTTTGAACAGTAAGCTGGAAGTACTGCATCAATTTCACTGGGTTGAAGGGAAAATAGTTGATGAAAGCAAGCTTGCGGGCGTAATGGAAAATACCAGATTGTTATTATTGAAGCATCCTGATATTTTTAACTTACCGGAGGACAAAGTTTATGAGCTTTTCAAAAGTATAGCAAATAATTTCCGGTTTGTTGAAAAGCCAATACCTGAAACCTGCAATCGTATTATAATAGATTTTAAAAATAAAGCTTACCTGAAAGACATAAAGCAGATTATTGTAATGAGCTCTGAGTCAGAGAATAATGATATCATCGTAAAGGATTATCTTGAAAACACAGATCTGGACGTATGGATTCAGCAATTAGGGAAAAGAGCCAGCACACCCAGATACTATCCTATGTCAAGGAAATTGAAAAAGCTGTGATAGTATGCAATAAATTTGTATTCTTATATTACAGGCTGCAGCAGTCACTATATTTTAATATTGGTATGTATCTTTAAACATAGGCTGCCGCAATTGGAACCAGAGCAGGAGTATCTTTTAAATGCGCTGATTTTTAATTGCAGCAGCCTCTTTATCAATTCTGTCCATTTTTATTTTTTATAAAGGCAGCAATAACCTTATCCAAATCAGGTATAGATGGTATCGAACCTTTTTTTTCAGTACTCATGGCAGCTGCAATATTTGCCATAAGCACAATCTCCGATATTTTCTGTGCAGATAGCTCTTGAATATTTCCGTTATTTTCTAAAAACTTAATCAGAAAGGTTCCCCAGAAGGTGTCTCCCGCACCTGTGGTATCTATAACCTTTGCAGGAAACTCAGGATATGAGCCGATAAATTTTTGGGTTGAATATAAGCAGCCCTGCGCTCCCATCGTAACTGCCGCAAAGGATAAGTCATATTCCAGCAGAGCCTTTATGCATTTTTCAGGTTCTTTTTCTCCGGTAACCATCTGTGCTTCTTCAATTGACAGCTTTGCAATATCCGCATATGAAAGTCCGTATTTCATTGCTTCTATTGCGCTATCGGCATCTCTCCATAAGAGAGCTCTGTAATTGGGGTCAAAGGAAATTATTTTTCCGCAGGCCTTTGCATATTCAACAGCACACTTAGTTGCCGAAAGGGAAGGCTCATGGGTCATCGACAAGGTTCCGAAATGAAATATCTTACAGTGCTCAATAATCTCAAAATTAATTTCCGAAGGCAAAAGACATATATCAGCGCCATGATTCCTATAAAAGTTAAAACTTCTGTCTCCCTTATCATCCAGAGCTACAAAAGCCAATGTAGTATTATGTTCGGAATCCATAACCAAGTTTCGGCAATCTATAGATATCGCCTGAAGCTGATCTCTTAAAAACTCCCCGAACATATCAGCTCCCACCTTTCCTATAAAGGCGCACTTTCCTCCATATTTAGATATAACAGCTAATACATTGGCAGGGGCTCCCCCCGGATTCTGCTGAAAGCATCTGGTACCTGCATTATCAGAAGATATCTGTGTAAAATCTATAAGAAGCTCTCCGAGAGCTACAACATCAAGCATAATTCAAACCTTTCTTTTGCAATAATTTTATAAGTATTGAGAAAAACCCAAACCGTCAACGGGATTTTCTAACATTCCATAAACATCAGCGGAAGCAGGCTCCTTCACAGGAAGCCTTGTTCTGCTCAATGTTTTATTTCTCTGTTCCATTTGGGTAAAAAATGGTCTTGAGCCCTGAATTCCCTGACATTATTTCCTCAAAAAGTTTTGGAGCCTCCTCCAATAAAAGCTTTTTATCTACAAGGTCTGTCAAATTAATTTTCCCGCTTCTTGCAATTGCGATTGCTTTACCAAAGGTCTTTTTCAGTGCAAAGCTTCCGCAAAGCTTCAGCTCCCGTTTAAACACCTCATAAGGATTTATTGTCAAGGCACTATTATCCGGGCATACGCCAAAGAAAAGTATTGTACCCGAGTCCTTTACATACTTTATTTCGTTCTCTATAACCTTTGGCACCCCTGTACAATCAATAACAACTTCAAAGGAATTTACGAGTCCCAGCTTTTCAAATTCAGCAGAGGTATAAGTATAATCTGCTCCCAGCTTTTTTGCTAATGCTAGCTTATCCTCAAACAAATCAACGACAGTCACACATGCAGCTCCATTTAATCCAGCCAGCTGAGCATGCATAAGACCTATCGGTCCTGCACCGAATATAAGCACGGAGGAGCCCAAGGGTATTCCTGCCTTTTCCTGTCCGTAAACTACGCAAGCTAGAGGTTCCACCATTGACGCCTCGGTAAAGGAAATATCTGAAATATCAAATACGCAGCGCTCAGGAACAGTTAAATACTGGGCAAATGCGCCATGCCTTGTAACCCCGACCGCATGCATATCAACACAAAAATTCTGGCGGTTTTCCTTGCAGGCGTCACAAGCTTCACAGAATATGTTCGGATCTGCCGCTACCCGCTGCCCAACCTTGAACTTTGTAACTCCTTTTCCAATACCGGCTATAATACCTGAGAATTCATGACCCGGAATTCTTGGATAACTCCCGAAATATTCGCCCTTGTATATATGCACATCTGTACCGCATACCCCTGCCGCCTTTACCTCGAGAAGTATTTCATCATCAGCGGGAACAGGTATTTCTGTCTCCCGGACGATACCAACATGGGGTTTTTCAATAAAAAATGCTTTCATAATAAATCACCTTCCTCGGTCGCTATGCCTAATCTATAATCGCGTTCTGTTCCCGCAGGAGATTTCGCAGCTTGCCGACATCAATATTACATATAGCCGCAGCTGTTTTCACAGCTAGTGCGGCAGCCGTACCTGCCGCCTGTCCCATTCCCATGCAGCATGCCTGAACTCTCATTGTGGCAAAGGCATGCCTGTCGGCAGAAGCGCATCTGCCTGCAACAATCATATTTATACTGTCTTTCGGTATCAGAGCACGCAAAGGAATATTATATGCCTTTTTGAAGGCTACAAGCTCTTGATTTGTATCCTTGCTGCTATGAATATCTATTACATGTGCACCCTTGCATACAGTGTCACTGAAATCCACAGGCTCTAAAATATCCTTTATTGTCATTTCGTAGTTGCCTGTAATCCTGTAAGTCTCTCTGACACCTGTCTGACATCCGGATTTCACAATATAGCAATCTTTAAATTCATCAAAATTATTTTTGAGCACCTCTACCATTTTAAACAGGTCTTCCCTCATACGGCATTCGACACGAGACTGCTCAAAGGCATTACTGCCGTCTCCTGCACATCTGAGCATATTAATGCTTACCTGTCTGTCAACAAAATACCATTCAAACCACGGTCCGCCGAACAAAGGCACCTCTTGGGTTTCTGCCAGCTCTCTCAGCTTTTTTGCAATACGTTCATCCGCAAATCTTCCGTTTTCAATATCCATTATTCTTTCATCCAGCTTTTCAGAATCCACATTGCCAAGATGAAACCAAAGAGACATCGGCTGCAATTCATCGGCTTTTTTTGTTTCAAAGCCTGCCCTTCGGCATACATCCGCATCGCCTGTACAATCAACAACGGTGTCACACATAACGGCCTGTCTGCCGCTTTTATTTTCCACAATTATGTGAGTTACTTTTTTCCCCTGACTATCCTCTGTGATGCAATCGGCAACTATTGTATGGAATAGTATCTGAGCACCGGCTTCAAGTACCATCCGCTGTGCTATCAGCTTATATTTTTCATCATCAAAGGGTATATTGCCATTTTCGTATGAAGTTACAGCCCCTCCAATAGCATGAAGGCGTGATATAAATTCATAAGGTATCCCATCTATCACCCTCTGTTTTTCTTTATTGAATTCACTGATAGGTGCTACAAGCCCTGCTGTCGCCATACCTCCCAGAAATCCATAACGTTCTATAAGCAGTGTGCTGCACCCGCTTCTGGCGGCTGCAATTGCGGCAATAAACCCTGAAGGGCCTCCTCCGCATACAACAACATCCCATTTACCGCATACCGGTATATTTCGTCCCTTTTCCAAAAAGTCCATAGTTTTACTCCTAGATATTGAATTGACTAATCCTCCATTTTTACTCCAAGCTCAATGAGCCTTTTACGAACCAATTCCGGAGATAAATCCCTCGGAGAAACCTTGCCTTTTACTGCCAAGGCCGCTGAAATACCTGCTCCCTGTCCCATTGCCATGCATATTGTCATAACCCGGTATGAGGCATGAGCTCTATGCGTTCCTGAAATACACCTTCCAGCCAGAATTAAATTTTCTGTTTTGACAGGGATAAAGCATCTGTAAGGGATATCATAAGGCTGCACCTCTTCCGGCACTCCTTCTGCCTGCCCTCCGCCTTCGGGATTGTGTATATCTACAATAAAATTGGCATTATGAACAATTGCATCACTGAACTTTCTGCCTGCCGACAAATCCTTATCATTAAGCATGTATTCTCCGATAAATCTGCGTGTTTCACGTACCCCAAGTGTTTCTGCACTTGAAGTGATATAGCATTGTTCATAGCCGGGTACATGCTTCTGCAGGAAATCCACCAGCCTGTACATCTGATTTCTTAAAATAACCTCTGCTTTCGTGATATCATTAACCTTTGTGGCATCTATTCCATTAGCCTGTGTTGTATTGACACATCTTTCTCCGGGTGTTACCGTACGATGCAGGCGCACTGAGGACATAACCTCAGGCAGCAAGCCTTCACTGACACACCTGGCTGTGTAGTCCAGAAACCTTTCATCTCCGAGCCTTACATCATCAACCTCACCAATACAGGTAATTGCCCGGCTTTCATCCACACCCGAAATCGTAAACTCCAGTGTCGTGGGCTGCATAAGTCCACTATCTTCTCTTCCCTTCTCAAATTGAGCTCCGGAGAAAAAAGCCACATCGCCATCCCCGGTTGCATCGACAATCACTTCGGCAGTCAGTGCATACATCCCCTCTTTACCGGCTATAACAAGGCCACGTACCTTGCCGCCCTCCATAATTACATCTGATACAGGTGCTTGAAGATAAACCTCTGCGCCGGATTCATTCACAAATTTTGTCAAGACACATTTTGCTTTTTCCATATCGTGTGCCAATCCAACCACACCAAGTATATCGTTATTCGGAACTCCCAGAAGCGCCATTAATTCATCACGTATGCCGCCGGGAGCAACCTCACCTAAAATCGGCCCTACATGTCCTACTGTAATATTGCCGCCCAGCACACCATATCTCTCAATTAATGCAACCGACGCTCCCTCACGGGCTGCGGAAACAGCTGCACATATACCGGCTGGTCCGCCTCCTGCCACAATTACATCATAGTTCTTTATAATAGGTAAGCTTTTCGTATATTTTATTTCCGGCATGATATCAATCCTCATTTTCCACTTTATTTATTATCCCTTTACAGCACCAACTGTAAGTCCTGCTACAAATTGCTCCTGTGCGAATAAGAATATTATTATTATAGGAATAGTTGATATAGTATTCGCTGCCATCAATACCCCGTATTTCAAATCAAACGGATCTGCATATAAAGTGGCAAGTCCTAACGGCAAGGTCATCATTTCCTGTGATCTAATCATAATAAGAGGCCAGAAATAGCTGCTCCATGAATTGATCCAGAGAAAGATACCTAGAACTCCAAGACCTGGCTTAACAAGCGGCAGAGCAATTTTAAAGAAAATCCCGTACTCGCTCACGCCATCAATACGTGCACACTCAACCAGCTCTTTTGGAAGTGACGTTTCAACATATTGCTTCATCAAAAATATTCCAAACATACTTACTGCATATGGCAATATCAGCGATGCATATTTATCTATCAAATTCGCTTTTACCATTATATCGAAAACTGGAATTATAGTTACTATTTCCGGTATAGCTACCGTACTCAAGACTGTCCAAAAAATTACTTTCTTAAACCTGAAATTATACACTCCGAACGCATAGCCTGCCGCCGAACATATAAGCAAGCCCAATAACACCGATAATATACTTACAACGAAACTATTCCCCATCCATCTTGTAAAAAATGTATCTGCAAATAACTCAACATAGTTTTGAAATGTCGGGTTCAGTGGAATCAGAGATTTTTCTATACTATAAAAATCACCGCTGCTCTTAAATGAATTCACAATCATCCAGTAAAACGGTATAAGCGTAACAACCGCAAACAATGTCAGCATTGTGTGTATAAATATTTTAACTATGCGGTCCTTTCTGGTTTTTGACACTTTAAGATCACACCTTCCTAAGAACATTCTGTTTGCTTAATTTAATCTATATAATTCAATTACTCTTTTTCACTTAATTGCTTTACATACATAATTGAGAAGAACATCATGAAAAGAGTCATTATATATGCAACTGCCGAACCCTTGCTCAAATTCCCATCCAAGAAACTGGTCTGGTACAGATACATTTGAAGAGTAAGCGTTGAATTAGCTGGTCCGCCTTGTGTCAATATCCATGGCTCATCAAAAATCTGGAAGGACAATATGGTGGACATTATAACCACAAACATAAGCATTGGCTTGAGTAATGGAAGTGTTATTTTAAAGAAGGTAGTAATAGCACCTGACCCATCAATATCTGCAGCTTCATAAACATCATCCGAAATACCTGCAAGACCGGCAAGAAAATATGCGCAATAATAGCCTACACCTCTCCATACACGCATGATAATTACGCCCCACATTGCCAGTTTCATATCGCCAAACCATCTTACATCTAATTCAGCTCCAAATACATTAAAAACTGAACTTATTAATCCGATATTTTTTGCAAAAATCAAATCAAATACTATTGCTACTACAGGCAGCATCATAGCCATCGGCATAAAGTATATTGATCTGTATATCCTTCTTCCTCTGATCTTCGGTGAACTCACAATAACAGCCATAACTATAGCCACAAAGATCATTATAACATTGTAGATTATAACAAAATAAAATGTATTACCGACTGATTTCCAGAAGACTCTGTCTTTAAATAGTTCAATATAATTATCAATTCCGATAAATGTTATATCTCCCCCGAAATAGCTTGTAAAACTGATTAAGAACGACCAAACTATAGGCCATAGCCTGAAAATAAGAAAGAAGGCTATAAATGGGAAAAGGAATATATAGGGCACTACTTTTTTACTATTTAGCATTGTCTTTATCGCAACCGTAACTTGTCCCACCTTTCTAAGCAATTTAGGCTTGCACCCCTTGTGGTTATTATAGGCACAAGCCTAATTTATAAGTTATTTATCTGAAATTCAGATATATATAATGTCTACCTTCCTGTTGCACTGGCTATAGAATTTTCTATGTTTCTGGCAGTAGCAGCTGCGTCCTGTTTACCGGAAAACATCAGGTCAACCTGCTCGCCAACTATTGCCTCAACCTTGGAGAAATCATAATAGTAGAAAGGCTTTACGTCGTTGATTTTTTCAAGCGGATTCGAGCCTGAAAAATATTCATCACCCTTTGAGAAAAATGAGTCCTTAAGAGCTTCATTATTACTTGGAACCGAACCCCATGATGTATACATGGCTTGTTGTCCTTCATTTGTGGTACATAACCATTGTGCGTACTTAACAACCTTTTCCTTTACAGGAGACATTTCAGGAATAGCTATTGCAGTACCGCCCCAGTATCCTGTCAATGTTTCTGTCTTATCATCCCACTTCGGGAAAGGCATTACATCCCATTTGCCTGAAAGCTCAGGAGCATTTTTCTTGATATTTGCTCCTTCCGCAATATTCATTGGCCATGCAACGATTTTGCTTGCCTTGAATTCTCCCCAGAACTCAGGAGTAAAGAAAGTAAGGCCTTCTGCAATTCCATTTTTAAGAGCATCATTAAACCAGTTAAGCGTAAATTCAAGCTCAGTATTATTCTTGATTACCTTTCCGTCCTCGGTGAAGAAATTGCCTCCGCGTGACTGCATAAACATGGCTATTTCATTTGCTCCCCATGTTCCTGCCGGGTTAAATACAGGCATTATATACAGCCCCTTTTCTTTCAGCTTTTCTCCGGCTGCTAAAAACTCATTCCAGGTTTTTATTTCTCCTATGCCGTTCTGCTCAAACACATCTTTTCTGTACCATATAACTCCCGGAGATACATCGGGCGCCATTCCGTATATTTTTCCCTCATAAGTGAGCAAGCCGGTCACAGCCGGTGAAAATTTATTAATCGAGTCCTGGATGTAAGGAGTCATATCCATCAGCTTACCTGTCTTGGATATGTTTGAAAATGTTCTTTGCGGCTGCTGGAACATATCAGGAGCACCTGTTCCGGATGCTAATGCAATTAAAAGCTTTTGTGCGATATCTGTGTGAGACATCTGGACAAGCTCTATTTTCACTTCGTCCTGCATTGAATTATATTTATCAATTGCAGGCTGCTGCGTAGACAGCCAAGTCCAAAAAACCGCCTTTTCATTTTTTACTTCTGTCCCTGCTGTAGATGAGGATGTTTGTGCTGATGAGTTGTTAGCATTGTCAACTGTATTGCCACAGCCTGCCAGTACCATCGTAAATAGCATTACCAATGCGAGTGTTGCTGAAATAGCTCTTCTCATTTTCTTTTTTCCTCCTGTTATATATTATTGTTTGTCTAAAAAAACACCCTGACTAATCAGTGTTTTTTGCAGTTTATTAACGGATACAGCCTCCGGACTTACAGCATCCTTAATACAGATAGCCGCAGCAGTACCCGCCGCCTGACCTATGCCAAAGCATGGCGGCATTACTCTAAATGCTGAAACCGCTTCAGACGCAGATGATATTGACCTTCCCGCAACAAGCAGGTTGTCACAATTATTGGGAACAAGTGAGCGGTATGGTATCCCGTACCATTTATCAACAACAACATACTCACCGCCCGATCCGTCATCAGCATGTATATCTATTGCATTTGCACACAATAAAATATCATCCTCAAAGGTTCTGGAATTTAAGATGTCTTCCTTCTGAATTACATATTTACCCTCAATATGCCTTGTCTCCCTGATACCGATAGCTGCTCCGGTTTCCATCATCTTTGCATTCTCAAAACCGGGTACGTGCTTTTTAAGAAAGCTGTATACCTTTCTCGCCTGTTTACGCCCTTCTATAGATGCCAGCGTAAGCTCTGAGCTTTTTGTCCCGTCAACTTCTGTAATACGGGTTGTATTAAGCTTCCATTCTCCCTTTTGGTTTGTCTCATACGTTCCCATCTCATCACGCTTTATATCCCATTCACCGGTTTTTCTGCCTTCTTTTATAAGCCAGTTGAAGGCGCCAAAAAATGGTTTGTCCATAAGGTGCTTATTTTCATCGACATATTCATATACTCTGTCAGAATCTACATTACATACTCTGAAAAACATGGTGGCCGGCTGCATGGAATTATCCTTTTGCCTCCCTTTAACAGTTGGTACACCTGCTTTTTCAGCCACATCCGCATCACCGGAGCAATCAATTATTATTTTTGCATTTATTGCACACAGGCCTTCCTTACGTCCTGCAATTACACTTTTAATTTTATTGCCCTCGGTTATGCAATCAATAAATTGCGTGTAATAAAGAAGCTTTACACCGCTTTCCTGCAGCATATCTTCAGCAGCAATTTTAAGCACCTCAGAATCGAAAGGTGTTACATGATGGTGCCCCTTTTCTATAAATGCCGCATAAGAAGTTGACCATCCCACCTTTGAAGGATGTATAGCACCTCCGAGTTCTTCCATCCTCCTCACAAGCTCATCAAAAACTCCTTTGATAATCTGTGTTTCTCCTTTTCCGTCATAGCAGGTCATAAAGGGACCTACCAAAGCATTTGTTGCCATTCCGCCTAAAAAGCCGTATTTCTCAATCAGCATTGTTTCTGCACCGTTTCTTGCCGATGAAATTGCTGCAGCAATACCTGCTGGTCCGCCACCTACCACCAGCACCTCTGGAGTATAAATATCTCCGATTTTTGCAATATAGTTTACTTCCGGCATTTTCCTTCCTCCTAACAGCCATACTTATTTATATTTATATAATCTCTAGCAGGATTTACGTACTATAAATTCCGCCGGAAGATTATATTCCGTATAAGGTCCTTCCGGATTTTCTATCCTTTTAAGTACAAGCTCTGCTGCCATGGCTCCCAGCTTTGCAACCGGCTGCTTTATGGTTGACAAGGGAGGATTGGTTATTGTAGACCAGTTGTAATCATCAAATCCAATTACAGCCATGCTTTCAGGAATAGAAATGTTTTTATTGGAAAGACACTTTAATGCTCCTACCGCCATAAGATTATTTGATACAAATATTGCGGTAGCATCGGTATTTACAAGTTCCTCTGTCAGTTGATAACCGCTCTCATGCCTGGAGTCTCCTCTTTTTATGAGCTTCTCGTCTATCTGCAGACCATTTTCCCTTATAGCTTCCAAATATCCTGAAAGCCTTTCGTCAGTCGTACTTAATCCATCACGTCCTGCAATATAGCCTATCCGCCTATGGCCCTTCTCTATAAGACTTGATACCGCATCATAGGTTGCTGTTTTCCCGTCTACCATGACTACATCCGCCTGTGATTTATAGGTTTTTCTATCTATAAATACAATGGGGTAATTAACATCTGTAAACATAGACCTATAATCAAAATCACGGCTTGTAGGTGCTATAATTATTCCGCTTACCAGCTGCGAACTCATTAGCATTATTTGTTTTTTTTCTATATATATACTTTCTCCTGTATTACAAAGGAAAAGGCTATATCCCTTTTTACTTAAAACTCTCTCTATAGCCTCGGCCACTTCTGTGAAAAAAAAGTTTGAAATATCCGGTATAAGAAGAGCCACAGTTTTCGTTTTATTTGTTCTCAAGCTTCTGGCCATAGAATTTGGCACATATTTAAGCTCTTCCATGGCAGTCAGAATTTTATTTTTTGTTGCCTCTGAAACAAAGCGAGTGTTGTTTATTACATGGGATACTGTTGCTACCGAAACTCCCGATTTAATAGCTACATCTTTTATACTAGCAGACACCTTTTTCTCATCCCCTTGTTTTTATGTTCTCCGTAAACGATTAACGTAATCGTTTACGTAATCGTTTAATTAAATAATAAATCATTTCTTTCGACCTGTCAATACTATTTTAGATATATTTCGACACTTTTCTTTTTTGTCCGCAAGTGCTCTCTATACCTCAAAAAAAGAAATCCCTGAAATTCAGAGTCTTCTGAATTTCAGGGATTTCTTTTTTATTTTTCCATGATACCATTATTTTTATAACTTTTGGTTAAACTCAATTTTTTCCTTGTCAGGGCCTAATATAGTTAGAAACTTAACGCCATTTTTCCAAAAAGGCAGAAATTTTGGAGTCCCTTCAATGGTATCAATTCCTGATTTTTTTATTTCTTTATATATTTCGTCAATATCGTCTACGTCAAATGCGATATGGTCAATATGTCCATGCCCGCGCCCTTTTATTTCTTCATACTCTTCACCCGACAGCTGGTATAGCTCCAATATAAAATCCTTCAGCTTAATAAAAGCCACATTAACCTCACCGTTGCTGTCGTTTATTTTCATTTGATACATCAGCTGGAACCCTAAAGTATCTATATACCATTTCTTGCTCCTCTCAATATCCCTGACCGGTACTCCTAAATGCTGAACTCCGTTTATATTATCTATTATACTCATATTAGCTATCATTCCTTTCGCTGTGCTCAAGGCACAAAAATCAGTAAAAATCTCTGCTTCAAAGCCCATTCCGTCTAAAAATACGATATAAATATCGTCATAAAGGTTGAACTGCAATTGACTTTAGTAATTCAGATTAATACTAACCCTTTTTATACGAAAACTCAATAATTACTTTTTCAATATTAAATGCTACTTTTAATGATTGCCAAAGAAAAAGTATTTTCTTTCATATCAGCTTCCATTCATTTGCTTTCTTTTAGTCAAAACAAGCGCAACTGAAAGAAGAGCCGCTCCGAAGCACAATTCTATAAGCATATATTGAAATATCGGTGTCAAGTTTTCAATATTGAAGTTCGTCAGGTTTGATATCTCATTGTTTGCCTTTACATACCAATAAGCAGGAGTGAATTTTGCTATGTCAAGGACAGCTTTGCTTAAAAACTCCTGCGGTACAAATACACCGCTTATAAATGATAAGCCGAGCCCTAAAACATTTGTAACGCTTGACTGTGCATTGCTGCTCTTGACAAAAATTCCGGCAAAAAAAGCCAAACAAAGTGCCATCACTGTGAAAACAAGTGAATTTATACAGAAATACAAGCCATTCAATGTAAACATATCATCTCTAAACAATAAAAAGTTGCAGACCATCATCAATCCCCAGCAGGCTGCGGCATAAATGATATTTCCAAGTATGATCTGCATATTTAATGAAGAATTTTTAATCGGAGAGCAAAGGGTTCTCCTCCTTATGTTTTTGTTGTTAAATACCATCATAATAGAGGTTACCCCTAATAGAAGGATGCTTGTTATTGCATATGCCAGATAATTAAAGAAATATATGGCATTATCCCCTGTTTTGCTGTTCTGATTTTCATCCCTTTTAATTTGAACGTGTGTGGCAACTTTCAAATCATCTGCTGCTTTCTCAGCCAGCTCAGCCTGAGTGATATTGTTATAATAGGTTAAATACATCTTAACTGTGCTTAAGTATTTATTTACCAGCATATCTGTGTATATTCCGTTCGTAGACTCTGAAACCGTTATTTTTCCGATTTTAGCGTCTTTTCCCTCCATAATGTCCGCAGTGAACCCCTTCGGTATTTTCACAATATACTCTACATCTCTGAAAAATAGTGCATCCTGAAGCTTTTGTGTGTCATTCTCCAAAGAAACGTACACCGAGTAATCCTTCAAATAATCTCTAAGCCCGTCAATCAGCGGGGAATGCTCATCTTCATTGATAAAAGCAACTCGTGTTTTGGCTTGCATAAAATTATCAAGGTCTTTTGAAGGAGATGAAAACGAAAATAATATTGCAAGTGTTAGAAATACTCCTATATATATTGATATCTGACCCATATTCTTTTTTATTATCCTGAAGTATGTTTTAAATACTTGCATATCTCCGCCTCCTTATAATCAGATAAGTCAACAGGCAAAACAATATTGTAAACCCGCTCAGCAAATTGATATTTATAAAGAACCGTGTATGAGTATCATAGTAGTATAACGCATACAAGGCATCAGTTATTAATGTTATAGGGTTAATATATGCCAGCACCGGTATATCTTTTGCAACAAGGTACTTTATGTTGCTGCTTCCTCCGCTCATCATACCTGCCAGAAAGGATGCTGCCATTGTACTCCCTATCAAAACAGCAGTCTTTACACCCTCCCCCTTTTTCACCGCAGCACCGATAAAGGCTCCGAAGGTTATCCCTGCCGCACATCCCATAAAGCAAGTCATCAAAATATATCCTGTTTGTTTTCCAAAATCCACTTTTATCACAAAAATTAAATATGCTAAAAGAATTAATATTTCCATCACTAAGATTACGTATCCTGCAAGAAGACCTGCCGTCAGTACCTTTAATTTATGAACCGGAGCTACATTCAGTCTTGCGGCTCTTTTTGAGAGATTTGCCTGAGTATCCGTAATCTCTTTCATCCCTATGAAGGCACCGTAAAAGCATGCCATAGCTATCAAGGAATAAAAATAGTTTACTGTTGTATCCGGTTTATCGGTTGTTCCTAACGGAACAGCCTCAGTATATTCCCATGTACCTCCGGCATCCTCCAATAATCCGTTCTGCAACGCTGCCGGATTATTTTTAATTATAGCTGTTAAAGTGGTAACGGTCTGGCTGTATCCATCCAGAGCCGATTTTATAATAGACTGTTTAAAACCTGACTTTTTTACCACCAGCTCAGTTTGCGGACCGCCAATTATATACCCTGCAATTTTATTATCATCAAGGAGCTTCTCTGCCTCATCCTTTGTAGCAGCAATAATGTTGAACAACTTCCCCTCTCCCTCGGAAACAGCTTTGAGGAATTTTCTAAAGTCCTCATTCTTTTGATATGCATCATTATTTATTACTGCCACATCAATGCTGCTAAAGTTTTCCGAGCTTGAAATATTCGTAAAAGCCATACCAAATAAGGTGGCTAAAATCAATGAAAATACTAAAGTCCAAAAAATGAGAACTTTATCACGAATAATACATTTTAATCTGTTTATAAATATATGCCGGAACATTTATCTGCCTCCTAATCCCTCAGCTCTTTCCCTGTAATTTCCAGAAACACGTCATTCAGCGTCGGCTGCTCTGAGTATACTCTGCCATAGGTTATCTCATTATCTCTGAAAAAATCCAATAGAGTATTCAGATTATGCCTGCCTTTGCTGTATTTTATGAACAAATTTTTCTCATCGTATTTAATACTATTAACATTTGGCAGCCGCTCTATTTTTTTTAAATTATCAGCACTCAGATTAAATATTTCTGCCGTTATTCTCTCACCCAGCTTAATCATTGCCATGAGCTCTTCCTTTGTTCCTGCTGCTATAATTTTCCCTTTATCCATAATTACAATTTTGCTGCACAATTGCTCAACCTCTTCCATGTAGTGCGAAGTATAAATTATAGTTGCACCTTCATTATTAAGCTTTTTTATGCCGTCAAGAATATTATTTCTGCTTTGTGGATCAACTGCTACTGTCGGCTCATCTAATATTATAAGCTTTGGCTTATGAGCTATTCCGCATGCAATATTCAAACGGCGTAGAAGCCCTCCGCTAAGCTTCTTGGGATAAAACCTCCTGAAATCATTTATCCCCACAAATTCTATTGCTTCCTCCACCAGCCCTTTCCGGGTAGCCTTATCTGAAATATACAGCCCGCAGAAGTAATCTATATTTTCATAAACAGTAAGTTCATCAAAAACAGCAACATCCTGCATTATAACGCCTATATCCTTTTTTATACCGTATTCATCCGGTGCCATAGGTTTATCAAATATATTTATTTCTCCCTTGTCATAAGCCAGCAGGGAAAGAATACAATTAATGGCTGTAGTCTTTCCGGAGCCGTTTGGTCCTAGCAGTCCGAATATCTCTCCTTCTTTCACCTCGAATGACAAATGATCTGTGGCCACCAAATCACCATATCTCTTAACTAAATTGTTTACACTGACAACCATGCTTCTACCTCCTGATTCGCTAACACTTTATTCAGTTATTTTACACATCTCCGCTATTTTTTTCCCTTTTGACTTTAATATATTCAAAAGTCAAGTACTATCAGCTAAAGAAACGGTATATCGTCCCCGATATTCTATCATCGCGGAGGCTTGAACCGTAATTGACCTTAGTCAAATCCTTCAGCTATATCTTACAGCATGGCAATTTATTTATTAAGTGTTTGAAATCAACTGTTAATGTGACAATTGTCATCTATATAGACATTATATTGCAAATTACATCCTGTTTTATCGTTTTTGGTTTTATAATTGACATTTTTGTTGTTTTTTGGTATATTAGAAGTGTCGGGTAAAAGGTATGTTCAGTAAAAATATACGGCGTAGGATTTATCCGGATTAACTGGTAAATGCTATGTGGCATTGGAACAAAAATTATTAGTTTTTTTGGTCTTTATTATGAGACAAGTTGCGATTTTTTTCGCAACTTCCTTTTTTTAGGAATACTTATTTCAAATTTTACGAAGGAAATTATGTACTTTTTTCAAAGCCAAAGCCTTTTAATATATCATTAGCCAGCCTTGGAACCCTGAGTATATTTAAGTGCCCTGCACTATATTTATTAACTCCGCGAAATTCTATGTTTCCTATCAGATACTCATAATCTTCCTGAAGAACTATCTGATCATAGAGTCCATATGCAAGGATAATATTTTTTTCATGCAGATAGCTGTTTTTTCTGGATAGAGGCTCAAAATCGATTAAAGCTTTTTTAATATCTTCAAAACAATATCCGTAGCTGCACATATCCTGCTTTATATTTACAAGCAGCTTGCTTTCCCAGGTAAGCTTTGAAAGGACACTGACAGAATTAATAATAAACAGATTATTTATCTCTTTGCAAACCGATGCCAATATAAGAGACATACATCCACCCATGCTGAATCCCGTCAGCTGCACAGGCAAGCTGCTTTTTTCAGATACAATTTTACAGACGGAATACAAGTCATATACCGCCTGTTTCAGCGCCCATTGAGATCTTGCAACATCAGCGCTCCAGAAATATTCCCCGCTATAGCTACTATCCTTGGGTTTTCTGTCGTAATGATATGGAAGCATCATCAGATATACATTTAAGCCCAGCTTATTAAGCATTGTAACGAGGAATTGATAAATCCCCAAATTATCCTCATACAAGCCATGTACAAAAACAACATTTCCTATAGCCTTTTCAGCATTATATACAATGACACCGGCGCAATTATTTTCAGTATATGGTGTATGTACAAAGGACTTAAAGCTCAGCCTTTCGCAGGCTTCTTCCCTTATGCAAGCGACCTCGAGAGCCTTCGTATTTATATTATCCATGTCTTCAAAAGGATTCCCCTCAATTAATTTAAAATAGCTGTCCTTTGGAGAATGTCTTGCTTTTGACAGCTTATTCTCTATTATTTTATTTATAGCTATAGTATCCACATAACGTGAGCTTTGTTCATTCATAATAACCTCCACTCCCAGCTTGGCATAAAAATTTGGTGAAGCAGCTGTGGTAACCCTCTTCCTCACAAAGCTTTACCAGTATTCTTGTACGGCTTCTTCTTCCTAGCTTTCCACAAATGCCAGCGATAGTGAGCAATATCTGTTTTGGATTGAAACGGTTCTTACCTTTTCAATATTGTTTATTTTTATAATATTATATACAGTATCTATTTCGTGAAAATCCATATTCATTCCAAGCCTATAGAGCTTTGAAACAGCTTCCTTTCTAGTCCAGTACAATGTGGCAAGGCAGTTGACCTCACAAGCCTTGTCATCGTTGCCCGGGTAATAAAGTTTATTAAGCTCTTTAATTTCATTTTCTGTATAATAAAATCCAAGTAAGGATTTAATTTCACTTATAGTATTCTCAATATCCACTCCTATCCTGCGCTGTGATACTACTGCTACGCAATAGGGATAGGAATGGGAGATAGAAATATTTAAGCCTGGGTATCCTTCAATATACGGCGCCGAATTTAATCCATTCAGTATACGAATTTGCTTTAAATCTATCTTTTTGAAATCAGAACCGGTGTCATTAACTGCCGCCATTTTCACAAATGCCATCTTACCGGCATACCTGCCTGCCATCCATTGTATTCTCTTTTTTGGACTCTTGAATTTATGCTGGTCAGCCTTTTCTCCATCCGAAAAGGCCGACCAGACATTTTCGTCTTTAGTGAATACCTTTCTCATGAAGTGTCTGATATTAATAATCTCATAATAAAATTCAAATTCCTTGGAAGCATTCCGCAGGAAATTATTTATTTCTCTTTCAACACTCTCATATTCCATGGGTCTGCTCCTAATCAGTATCAGCTGCCGCAAATAAAAACCTTCACTAAAGTCAATTACGGCTTCAAGCCCTCGTGCAATAGAATATCGGGCCGATACGTATCGTATTTCAGACGTATTATGCTTTCAAAACCGGCTTCAAACAAAGCTCGGGTTTTATCCCGCAGCCAAACCATCAGCCGGCAGTAATTGACTTGCACAGCTAATTACTGATAAGCCTGAAGGTAGCATTTCTTGCATAGCTGCAAAGTTCATCCTTCTCATCCAGAATGGCTATACGGTAAGTACGGTATTCCTCATCCTCCGATACAGCTTCCGCAAAAACCCTGAAGAACCCATCCTTTCTTGGTACCTTAATTATTCCGAATTCTTCAACTCTCCATGGCAGATATATATTTTTCTTTTTTGTAACACAATCCTGAGCCGCTCCCTGATACATTGCATCAATGAAGCAAGGATTTATTAGCAGCCTGTCAAGAGGATAATTGCTGTTATATATTTGCTCAGTCGGGAATAGCTCCGGAAATATGACTCCTCTTTCATTATGAAGAAAATTATCTAGTTCCCTTAATTCATCAGTTTCCGCCATCCTCCAGTACAATGCTCCAAGGCTCAGTATTTGATTCCCGTTACTGTCAAGCAGAATATCTTTGAGATCAAGCTTGCTGGTGACACTGAAATTATTGCTGGTTACCCATTCCCAGTTCAAGGGATGCATATCATCATAGTTCTCCGCTTTTCCGGAAACCAACATGCCGCCATGCCTGATCAAGGTCTCCCCTCCCATCTTTTGAGGCTTGAAATAGGAATATACTGATATATCCCAGCTGTCATTGTCCGGCTTGCCTTCAATAAAAAGTTCTCTGTCCGCATCCCGGAATAGCTTGAAGGGATTTAAAAATTCCAGCTTTCGCAGACAATAGCCTTCCTGCCTTCCTGCCTGCAGTGCAAAGTATTCCGCACAAAGCTCCATAATACAAGCAGCCGGCAACAGAGGCACATTTCTGAGTCTGTGTTGATCTATCAAGGCATCCTTATTCACTGAAAAAGTCTTATATGCCTTAGTTATAAGGCTTCCTCGCTTATCCACCCTGTCAATCAGGACTGCATTGTCCAGCTCATTAATAAACAGCCTCGGATCTGTTAAATTTTCAAGGCCCTCACTAAGAATGACTTCGCTTATGTCCAATTTGCTTTCCAACAGCTTAATAAATCCATCTACGCCTGATTTCGTATTAATCAGCTTGATTCCGATTTTTGAAGCATTTTGCTTAATATATTCGTTTCTCGAGGCTATTCCAATATCCTTCCACCCTGACCAAACAATGCTTACTGCATTGACAGAAGGGCTTTTTGACTTAATTGCCTTGGCCAATACATTCAAGAAACTGTTTCCTGCACAATAATCAAGCTGCGCTTCATTTCCAAACCTGCCCGAGATAGACGAAAACAGGATTACCTCCTTTAAGTCCTCCGTATTGCAGAATTTTATCAGATTGCATGCCCCTATTACTTTCGTTGTATATACTTCATCAAATTCCTTTACCGTTTTCTGCTTTATAAAATGACTTCTGTCAATTCCTGCTGCATGAATCAAACAATTAACCGCACCATTTTTCTTTACGGCGCTGTTGACTGCCTTTTTCACAGATTTCTCATCTCTGACATCGCATCCGGTATAATTTATACTATTTCCTGATGCTTTAATGTCCTCCAGCATATTATAGATTTCCACAGCCTTAGTAAGCTTCTCAAATTCAGCCTGAATAAGAACAGGTGTGACCTTCCTGTAAGTTTTAGCCAGCCTCTCCTGTATTTCAGATTTTTTTTCATTTAATTGCTCTTCACTTAACTTGGCTAAAGCTTCAATATCCTCAGGAAGCTCCGTTCTTCCTAATATCGTGAAAGCTCCCTTATATTTTTTATTAAGCGCCCTTGTAATCTCTGCAGTAATACCCAGAGCTCCGCCTGTTATTAAAAAATGCACATTGCCGCCCAGATTGACGTGACTCAACTCCTGCTCATTGAAATTACCGATTCTGACAACCATTCTTTTTCCGGAATTATAAGCAATTTCGTAATCAAATCCGGAAGCTTCAATTTCACTGATTATATGAAATACAAATTTATCTTTGTCACATACAAGCTGCTTATCAAAATCAACTATTCGTATGCTGCAATTTATCCACTCTCTTTTTAAGCCCTTGTAAAATCCGGTGACTGCTCCAAAGGAAGGATCTATATCCTGAACAGCCTTATCAAGGTAACCCATTCCTCCGTCAATAGACACAGCACATAAAATTCTGAGGGACAAATCATTTATTTGCTGAGCAGCTTCCTTGTAAAATATAAATCTGGCTTTTCCGCACGACTGGAGAACTTCTTTCTGCTCTGTCAGGCTCAACGTGCTGAAATCAATGCCAGCACCTAAATGAGAGCAATCTATTATTACATCAATAGGCTTTGATACACATTCCCTTGCAGCCTTCACTAATTCATCATCCGATAATTCAGTGTCAAAAACAAATGTAAATATATCATTAGCCTTATCGGCAAATCTCAAGGCAATTTCATTGACAAAGGCCTCATTATCCCCAATAATGCAAATATTGTTTGCTTTAATATCAACCGCTTTCTCCGGCAGCTCCTGTTCAACAAGCATCGGCACCTGCCATACTATCCCGGCGGGTTCTTCTTCTCCAAGACAAGTCTCGGATAATATCTCTTCACATCTGTTGATATTTTCTTTAAAATAATCAATAAGCTCACCGACAGTGTTCATCCTGCTTACTTTTTCAATACCAAAATCATCAACATTGAAGCAGTCCGAGATATCTTCCAATATTGATGTCATTTTGTTTTTATCAAGGTCCAGATCTTGCTGAAGCTCCATATCAGATGTAATCATTTCAACCGGATATAATGTGTGCTTAGCTATTATTTGAAGGATGCCCTCCGCAATGCCGGTTTTTGGCTGTTCAGCCGCTGCCGCTTCTTCGAAAGCATTAGCCTGAAAGCCTGCATCCTCAGAGAGCCTTTTATTTATAATATTTAATAAGGTACTTATAATACTTTCAATTTTGAGCAGCTCTGAAACCTGAGGCCATTCTTCTTTCAGGATATCATACCTTTCAGACAGCCTAGTTATAACCGTTGCCTGTTTTACTGTATCTATTCCCAAATCAGCTTCCATTTCCATGTTTATGTCAAGCATGTCAACGGGATATTTTGATATTTCAGAAATAACCTCCAATACTTCTGTTTGAACCTTATCCCAGGAAACAGCCTCTGAGCCTTTCTGCTTATCCTGCCTTCCTGTCTGAACAGGGGAGTCGGGTATTTTTGAGTATATCAAGTCAACCACCTGACCTATTGTCGGGTAACCGGCAATACCCTGTCCTTCCTCTCTGTTAAGAGCAAACCTCTCCCAGAGAATTGATATGATTGTTGCCTGCTTTACTGTGTCTATTCCCAGATCAGCTTCCATTTCCATATCTAAGTCAAGCATGTCGGTAGGATATTTTGATATTTCAGAAATAACCTTTACTACCTCTGACTTAACGTCATCCTTTAAATATTTCCTGCCTTCTGCAGGTTCTATTGCTGCTTTCATTCCTGCTGCACCTGAAATATTCTGAGCATTATTTTCTATATCTGCTGTATTTGCGGCAGCTTTAGCTTCATCCGTTTTATATGTGCTGAAAGCCGGCGAATCCGACATCTTTGAATATGCCAAGTCAATAATCTGACCTATCGTCGGATAATTTGAAATATTGCTTCCTTCCTCTCTTTCTATACCGAACCTTTCCCAAACCATTGAAAAAATTGTTGCCTGTTTCACTGTGTCTATTCCCAGATCTGCTTCCATTTCCATATCCAAATCCAGCATTTCCTTAGGATACTTTGTTACCTCCGAAAATATATCTAAAATACTGTCTATAATACTTTTCTTCTCCGGGATATCTGACTTTACAACAGCCTTGACAGAAGATATGCCAGCATTATTGCCTGCAATATTTTTATCGGCAGCGAAAAAATCTTTATTTGATTGACTGATAGCATTGCAGCCTTCCGATAAAGTGCTCTCCGTATCAGCTTCTTTTCCCTTTTGTGTCTTTATTACAAGCAAGCGTCCATCCTTGCACAAAACCCCCTCAGATGATGGCGCAACAGCCTTCAGCCATGCCTGATATTTAGAAGCATTGACTATCCTATTGTCACCAATGGATATATTTTGCAATAAATTATAATTGCCCTGTCCTCCAAAGCCTGCCACACCTCTGAGAGCATATTTGAAGCTGTAGCTTCCTCCGCCGGACAGCTTGAGTCCTGCCAGTTCCGGATCCTCAACCAAATAATTTACTATCGGAGGCACCTTCTGATATTGAAGGGCTTTTGCCGCGACCGCTTCCTCGATTGAACCTCCCATCGTATGGCCTGTCATACCTTTTGTATTACATATAAGAATATCCCTGTATGCGCTTCCGAATACCCTTTCAAGGGAAATTTTCTCAGTCTGCGAGCACCCGCCCTTTTTTGGAGTATATGTTTCGTGAGAAAAATAAACAGTATCAGAGGCTATCTGTGTACGGCTGAATCCATTTTCTCTTTCCATCCTTGATATAAACTTCTCAAGCTCTTCACTGAATTTCACAGGGTCAATTTTTGTTTGATGCCCCGCCATATTAAAGGCATGAGTACCCACTATCCTGCATATTCCTGCCATTCCGCGATCCTCGACAGCCTGTTCCTTTTCTATCACAAGACCTACCGCACCGGCACCGATTATCATACCGTTTCGCCTGTTATCAAAAGGTACTGCCGCAGAATAGAGATCCTCCGAGGTAGTTGCCGCACCGGCGGACAAGAATCCTCCGCCCAGCCATTTCAGGCTGTCCTTCGAGGATGCATTATCTGCTCCTATAACTATCATTCTTTCGGCACGGCCTGCACGAATCATATCCTCAGCCAGTGATACCGCATATGCTGTTGAAGAGCATGCGGCATTTATCTGGAAGTTCGGTCCCGATGCACCAATAAACTGGGCTAACCGGTTATTTGCCTGTGAGGCAACCTGACTCATAAAATCAGAATTAAAGCTGTAGACATCATCATGCCCTGAGCAGTCACTAAGTCTTGAGTAATTCAAGGTGAACCAGTCGGACAATTGTTTTTTAATACTATAATCACTGGTATGACTTATTATATATTCATAAAAAGCTATCATTTCCTGTCTGGATTTCTTTCCGAATTTGTAAGCCACAAACCTGGAAACCTCCTGAATAAACGGCTCTACCATAGGAAACCCGTTAGCAAATATAATCCCTGTACTCTCTCTCATTTCCTCAGGAAGCACATACCTGCCTTCTAATACAGCACCGTTTGAGGCTATCCTTACTTCCTTGACCATAGGGATTCCTGCGTCAGCCAAGGCCTCATAGCCTGCAGCAACTGCCGCACACACCGTCTTGGTCATTTGCTTCTGAATATCGGCATCTACTAAGTAATCCTCCATATTCAAATTACCAAATTTGCCTGCCAGTGCTATGACCTCATTTATTGCGGATAAAATCCTGAATTCAGAGCCCTGTTCCTTTTTAACAAGCCTTGTAATATTCAGCTCAGCCATACTTTGACGTTCATCATCAGTCAACCTCTCAATTAGATTCCTTCCCTCAAATAACAAATCAAAATTATCATCGCTGAATATCCTTTTATATGTTCCGGGCAATCCGATAGAAACACCGCTGTATACCAGCTTCTCAGAATAAAGAGCCGCCCTCTGTGTATTATTGGAGAATTTTTCGGATACATTAATATCCTCAGAATTTGCAGGTATTCCTTCTTTATGTGCATGGCATTCCGACGGCATCCTTACTGTTTCGGCTGTGTTATTCACAGGTAAAGAAACCTGAATATGCACACCTGCCGCAAACAGTTCTCCTATCGCCTTATTCAGGCACTCAATATCATTCTTCTTTTTTAAATTAGAGGTAATTACTTTTATATCCTTACCTGCCAATATATCCTTTATAAGATTACTGAGAACAGAGCCCGGGCCTATTTCAACAAACAGCCTGACTCCGTCATTGTAAAGCTTGTTTATAGAATCAGCAAATCTTACAGGGCTTGTTATTTGTTCCCTTAGCAATTGGGGTATTTTGTCTGCGGCATCATCAGACGCAGGGTAATAGTCTGCCAAATGATTTGCAATAACTTTTGCATTGCCCTGTTTGAATTTTATATCCCTTATTTCATTATAGAAGCTTTCTGCCGCACTGTTTATCAGAGGTGAGTGGAAAGCGTGGGATACATTTAATACAGTATGGGTAATCTTATCTTTTTCCAGAATTGCCGCCAGCCTTTCGATCTCCGATGCCTCTCCTCCGACAACTGTCTGGCTGGGTGAATTTATATTTGCTGTATAAATTCTTAGTTCTGTTTTTTCCAGAAGCTTTTCAGCTTCCTCCTGCGAGTCCTTGATACTGAGCATTTTCCCGCGTTTATCCTGCGGAATGGAAGCAAACGCATATCCTCTTTTGCCTACAAGCTTTGCCGCATCCCTGAAGGACAGCATTCCATTTGCAGCTAGAGCACTTACCTCTCCAAGACTGTGTCCTATCATATATCCCGCCTCAAACCCCATATCCTTGAAAAGCCTGTACATGCAATAGCTGCTTATAAAAATTGCAGGATGTGTATTTTGTGTTTCTTTTATTATCTCATTTATTCTATTCTCATCTTCTCCAAATACCATTGAAGAAACCGTATTACCGTATTGAGCCTGCCAAATAGCATCAAAGCTGTCGTATGAAGCTTTGAAGGAAGGATAACAGCCGTAAATATCCTTCTCCATATTGGCATATTGTGATGCCTGCCCGGGGAATAGTACTGCAATTTTTTCAGGAGCAAGCTCTTCTCCTGCTCCGAAGCTTATTCCTGCAAGTGCCAGCTCTTCTGTATTATTAATTCTATTGCTTTCATACAGCTTTATAAAGGTACTCCATTTCTTTTTCAGCTCCTCAGCTCCTGAGCACATTAGTGAAAGCCTCAGATTTCTGCCATATTCAACTATTGAATTATTCCGGAAAACAAGCTGTCTGAAATCTCTTGGTGAAGCTGTTTCTGCGGCAGCAATAAATTTTTCATACTCTTTTTCAAGCATATCCCTTGTATCCGCTGAAAATAAAACAGCCTCCTGAATTAATTTTTCTCCGCCCTGAACAGAAGCCTCCGTATTGATGCTTTGATTTTTATCTGCCGGATAAGGAATGTTATATAGCTTTCCTATAAATTCCTCTCTAAACTCTTCAAGAGAGATATGATAATCAGCGCCTCCAAAGCCAAACGCACTGACACCGGCTCTTCTTGGATGGCTGCTGTTTGCTTCCCACTGTTTTGCATTTTTCAGAACATAAAAAGGGGAGCCTTCTAATTTTAATTTTGGGTTAACCTCCCGAATATTAGCTGTAGGAGGAAGTATCTTTTTATCTAACGCCATAATAGCCTTCAGTACGCCAGGCACACCGGCAGCTGAGCGCAAATGCCCGATATTGGATTTTACCGATCCTATTCCGCAGAATTCCTTTCTGGAACAGCCTAAATTATTGAATGCTTTTTTCAAAGCATTTACCTCAGTCGGATCTCCTACTTGCGTGCCTGTGCCGTGTGCTTCCAGCATTTCTATTGTATCAACAGGATATCCTGCCATTCTGGAGGACATTTCTATGGCCCTTACCTGTCCCTCCTCACTGGGGGCAGCTATGTATTTCCCCTTGCCATCACTGGCTCTGCCATAGCCTGATATAACAGCCAGTATCTTATCCTTATTCTGTATGGCATCGCTAAGACGTTTCATAATGATAACTCCAGCACCCGAGCCAATTACAAATCCATTTGCACGGGAATCAAAAGGATATGATCCATCCGGTGATAAAGCATTTATTCCTGAGAATAAGCTTAATCCGGGTGCCAATACGGAAACATCGGCGGCACCGGCTATCACCGCATCATATTCTCTGCTTATCAGACCCTCAGCACCGCATGAAATAGCCGCAAGCGACGATGCACATGCGGCATCAACAGTGAAGGAAGGCCCCCGTAAGTCAAAGACATTTGTAATCCGTCCTGCAACGATATTCGGCAAAACACCCGGAGAGCTATCCTCTGTAATTTGTATAGTACCTTTTAAAAATTCCTCCCTAAGCTTACTAATAACCTCCTCAAATTCCTCCGAAGAAAGTTTTCCCTGTACCAGCGTATCCTTTCTAAGATAATACTCTATTTCCTGAAAGCTCATCCTTTGAAGAACCTGATCATACTTTATTCCGGGCAGACCGTTACCGAGAATGACTGCCGTATGCTCCTTGGGAAGCGGCTTGCCCCCCATAAACTCAAAGGCTTGATCCACACAATATATAGATGCAAGCTGATTTCTATCCATGTGCTCCGCCACAGCCGGAGGAATCTTATGCTTAAAACCTGACTTCTGGTAAGTCTGATGATCAATAAGCCCTGCTATATGAGTATATGACTTGTCCTCTTTATTAATTTTTCCATATAGCTCAGGGCGGAAAAATATTTCACTGCTTACTATTTCATCGGGTATTCTTTTTATAGAAACTTTTTTGTTGAGTATATTATTCCAAAACTGATTTACATCGGCAGCCTCCGGAAAAATACCTCCAATACCAATAACTGCAATTTCATTCTCTGAATAATTATATTTGGCCACAGAAGTACCCCCTGTTTCTATTCTAAGTTATTTAAAGACAATTTAAAGCTTGAGTTCTTAATATTTTGACAGTACGTTTTTATCTATTTTTCCAATATTGTTTCTTGGGAAACCTTCAATATATGTAATACTTCTGGGAACCGAAAAACTTGAAAGCTTGCTTGACACAAACCTTATCAGCTCCCTTTCAGTAAGTGTTTTCTCCTGTTTCAATACAACGAAAGCTCTTACAACCTCTCCGTACATCTCATCCTTCTGGCTTACAACCGCTGCTTCTGATACATGCGGATGCTGGTTCAGCACTGCCTCAACATCAACCGGTGATACCTTTATTCCTGCCACATTGATGAATTCCGTATTTCTGCCGCACAAAACAAACTCATCCCTGTCGTTTTTATATGCAAAATCTCCTGTATAAAACCAGCCCTCTCTTAATTTCCTGCCGGTTTCTTCAGGTTTGTTCCAATAGCCCAGCATTACGTTCGGCCCTTTTACTCTTATTTCTCCAACCTCATTCTGCCCAAGAGGCCTCCCCTCTTCATCTGCAATTTCAACCTTGGCAGCCTTTGTTGCCGGCTTTCCTACATTACCGGGAGTGATCTCTATTGATTCATCTCTGAAAATTGTTAGTGTGCAGGTTTCTGACAGTCCATATCCTTCGTTTAAATATATTCCTGTTTTTTCTTGCCACTGCACCGCTGTTATATGGTTTAAAGGCGCTGCCGCAACAAAGGCTGCTTTTAGCATTCTTAGCTGCGGAAGTATGGTTTCATATCTTAATAATTGAGAATAATGTGTCGGGACTCCAAAAAGATGTGTTATCCCTTCCGACTCTATAAGCCTTGCAAGCTTCTGCGGCTGAAATGACCTCATCATAACAACGCAAGCACCATATTCCATAGCATCAAACAGTATATCAACACATCCGTATGCATGTGAAAAGGGCACAAAGCAGACAAGCCTGTCCTCCTTAGTAAAGGTATAGCCTATCTCCTTCTGTATCTCAATATGAGCCTTACATCTATATACATTATGCATAACTCCCTTGGGCTTGGAGGTCGAGCCTGAAGTATACAGAATTATTGATACCTCATCCTCCTTTATATCGTAAGGCTCTGAATTGATTTGCTCTCCGTCAGGAACATCACAAATTGTGTCTATGTCAGTGTCATGCATTATAGAAATATCCATGCCTAACTCTTCTATATCCTTTTTACTTTTTAAGAATGTAATAAGGCAGACGGCTTCCGAATCCTCTAAATAATATTGCAGCTCAAAGGGCTTAAACATCGGATCGACAATACATGAAATAAAACCGCAATATTGGCAGGCAAGATACGCAATTACAGTTTCCGAGCCATTATATAAATGAATGGCAATAGTAGCACCCTTTTTGAAATGCTTATCCATTAAAAATTTTGCAAACTTTTTTACAGCGATTTGCAAGGCCCTGTAGGTGTATCTTCTTCCATTCTCCGAATCTACTATTACTTCATTGTTTAAAAGCTCAGGCTTTATATTGAATAGGTAATCACAACAATTCATTTTACCGCTCCTTCCTATTCTTTTAAATATAGTTTTTATTTAAAAAGCTTAATTGACTAAAAATCAATTACAGTTTAAATTTGTTTTTAACCTTAGTTATATTAATATTTGAATATAACTCCTCCCCCGCTGGCTCCGGCTCCGTGAGCCATCATTAAAACCGTCATGCCTCTCTTCAGCCTGCCGGAAACAACCAGTTCATTGAAATTCAGGGGACTCATTGCTGAAGCTGTATTCCCATGCTTATGAAAAAGGCTTACACTTTTCTCAAGCGGTATGTTAAGCGCTTTCAGCTGACCCTCCCAAAGCTGAGTTGTCTGATCGGATGTGGCAACGATATCTATATCCTCGATAGACAGCTTCGCGGATTCCAGCAGTCTCTCTACTGTAACCACCGCGGATTCAACAGCATTCTCGTTAAGAATTCTTCCATTTTCAATTTTCATTCCGAACATATCACTGGATAAGCTTTCTTTAGAATTTAACAACGATAAGCCAAGAGGCATGTATCCGACTTCATAATGCGTATTATCTGTCTGAATGTATGAACAAAGAAAATGCTTTTCTTTAGTTACTCCTAAAAGCATTGCTGCTATTCCGTCGCCCATTAAAAATACAGTACGTGTGTCAATCTTGTTAAAATCATTGGCCAATGCCCAGCTTGTCAAGCCACCGCCAAGTATCAGAATATAATCATCTCCCGAATCTATATACCGCAGTGCCATATCCATAGCATGTATGAAACCGCTGCAGGCAGCCGTTAAGTCATATGCGGGAATACCCTTTTTTGCATTGAGCTTTTTCAGCATACCAATGGCTGTTGCAGGTACATTATAATCTCCCAATAATTTTGAATAGATAATACGATCAACCTTTTCAATACTGATATTGGCTCTCTCAAGACACTGATTGGCTGCATAAGCCACACAATCAGCAACATCCAGATTTTTGTTTTCCCACCTCCGTTCACTTATACCTATTGAATATCTGACTGCTCTGTCTGTCGCAATTAAGTTATACCGCTTAATAATATCATCATTAGTCACAATATTATCAGGCAGATAAGCTCCTGTTGACAGTATTTTAGCGTACCGGGTGATGTTTAAATCACTGACTGGCGGATATTTTATAATTGTCTTCATATTTTACAGCCTCTTTACTAGTTATTGAGATTACGCGATATTAATCTGACGGTATATTTTTTCTGCCATATTTTTAACAACTAAAAGCTCATTATCTGCTTCTACAATCGGAACTGAAAAACATTCTGAAATTCGAAAGCTCATCTCAACAATAGCAATAGAATCTGCTCCTAAATCATCAATCAAATGCGTTTCAGGAGTAACCTCGTCCTCCTCCAGACGAAAATACTCCACAAGTATTTCCTTCATTTTTCTGTAAATCTCATCTTGCGTCATAACTGCTTCCCCCTATATTATATTTAACCCTTCCCAAACTTCTATATGTTATATGTTCACAACCCCTCTTTTACGCTCTGTAAATCATACCACCCCCACTGAAGCCCTCTCCATGAGAGAGCATTAGAATATTCATTCCACTCTCAATACGCCCGGTACTATATGCTTCATCTAAAAGTAATGGAAGCATCGCAGACATGGTATTTCCATACTCATGTATCAATGAAATGCTTTTTTCCTGACTTACGCCCAAAGCATCCAAGGTTACCTCCCAAATAGCCTTATTATTTTCTGTGGCAAGGACAAGATCGATATCACTCATTTTAAGATTACTTTCCTCAAGAAGGCAATCTCTTACTGTAATGGCCGCCGTTCTATAGAAATCCTCCGCAAGCTTCCAATTATCCATTCGATAATAGTCATAGAATAATGAAAAATCCCCCTTTTCAAAAGATTCCTTTGTAAACTCAGGCTTAAGCTTCTGTGTAGTGGCAATTTCATAGTAATTATAATTAGTAAAAAAATAACCCGCCAAAAAATGAGGCTCCTCAGATGGTGCCAACAAAACTGAAGCTGCCCCATCCCCGAATAGAAACGCAACTCTTGGGTCAGTCTTGCTGATCAGCCGATTGCATACTCCGCCGGAAGATATCAGCACATAATCATCTCCACTGTTAATATAACGAGTCCCAAGGTCAAGAGCCTGCAAAAAAGAATTTATGCCTCCGTCAATATCAAACGACTGTGTCGCATATGTACTTCCTATTTTTCTTTGTATCATGCTGGCTGTCATCGGCAAAAGGTTGTCCCCGAAAAACTTGGTAGCAATTATTCGTGATAAAGCATCCGCATTGATGCCGGCTTTGTCTATACAGCTCTGAGCAGCGTGAGCCAATATATCCGAATCGACAGCATCAGCCTCCGCAATTCTCCGCTTATAAACACCAATAGACTTGCGAATTACACTGTCTTTTACGGCCAGCTTATTATCTCTTATAATATCTTCATTTGTTACAGCTTTTTCCGGCAAATATGCAGCAACAGATATAACTTTGCTGAATTTTCTGAAATACTTTTTTTTATTAGTTGGAAAAACGAAGTTATTTTGTCTCATAGCGCCTCCAATATTCATATTATAACTGCATATTTACGACTCTAATTTAACAATAAATATCTTAATTATCCTATTTTAACATATTATATAACATAATGCATTACTGTATTTATCTTATATTAAAACTTTTTATTACTATTGAATATAATTTTATACTAAAGTATTATTTTTTGTCATCAGCTTACATACAGGCATGTGAAAAATCAAAAAAATTCATCAATTTTTTGATGATATATGAGTAGAAAGGATATGAATTTTGCAGGTTTATTTTACTTTATTTTACATTATATTCCATGAAATAATGAAATTTATAAGACATATGGCATTTAGCTATATGTTTACATAAAATATTAAGCTATACTTTTTGTATAGCCTTATTATGTATATCACTTATTAGCTGTGTCTGCAAAAATTTTATTAATTTTATTTTTTTCTGAGGAAATTAAAGAGGCTTAACTGATAGTTTTCCTTTTAGGTATTTATATTTATTATAAATACGGCATCCTTAATTGCGAGATACCTGATAATCAAATTATACTCAGAAGGCACAGCTAGCTTGTATAATGCGGATAAAAAGACGAATGCTTTAAAATCCACTCTCTCATTTCTGATATCATAGCATTATATCCGAGAACTTTATAATCAAAATCACGACGTGTATTAATCAGGCTTTTATCCAAAAGCTCATTGTTATATTTATTTATATGGACATCCTTTTTATTAAAAATATTTTTGAAAAGTGAAAGCAGCTCATATTTATTAATACTTTTATCTGAAACCAAGTGATACAGACCGGATATATCTTTCAGCACCGCTTTTTCTACGGCCTTTGCCAGCTCAATTGTTGTAACACCTGTCCAGATTGCATTTACATAACCATTTATTTCCCCCTTGGCCTTCATAAACCAATTAAAGAGACCTATCCCGTCATAGTTTATATCCGGACCTATTATTGAGGTTCTAAAGGTTAAGTTGCGGCCTTCTCCGATTTCCCCCAAGGCCTTTGTCCTGTCATAATATGTGTCGCCGTCTTTAAAGGACTTTTCAGTATAAGAGCCTGTTTTCCCTGAGAACACGCAATCAGTACTTAAATGAATAATTTTCGTTTGAGTATTTCTATACTTACTCTCTAAAAAATGCGGCAGATAGGAATTTATAAGAATTGCCCTGTCTATGCAAGCAGCTGCATATTGATTTAAAAGTCCGATACAATTTATTATGACATCAAAGCCTGTTTTATCAAGGAATTGTTCAAGTACGGCAAAATCAGTTACATCCAGCAGAATTGATTTCTCATTCAGCTTTTTCTTATGTGCAAGATTAAATACATCATAGGCTCCAATTTCCTCAAGGTACGAAGTCATAACGTGTCCTGCCATTCCTGCCGAGCCCATAACCAATATTTTATTCCTGCCCATTAGCTATTCCATCTCCCTCCATACTGTCCGTCTGATATAATCCGTATAGCTCATGATTATCCGTACAACCTTGTCGGATACGTTGGAAGCATTGTAATCACATACATAAGAGTTGTTAGATATAAGTGCTTCCTCTTCTCCGGGAATTATATTTTCACCTGATGCCATATCCCTGTTTATATCCTGTGCTTCCCTTCTGTCAGAATCCGCCGCAATATCAACAGACTGTAATACCCTATCTGCTCTAAGTCCTGACATGATAAGCACACCCTCATCCATCCCTTCCGGTCTTTCATGAGCATTTCTTATTGTAACGGCAGGAAAGGAAAGTAAGGCAGCTTCTTCTGTGACAGTTCCGCTGTCCGATATAACACAAAAGGCATTTTTTTGAAGCTTTATATAATCAAAAAATCCCACTGGCTTTATCCATTCGATTTTTGAGCTTAAAAGGGCCTTATCAAGAGTTTTTACTTTTTTCATGGTTCGCGGATGTGTTGATACAATAATTCTTTTTTTATATTTATCTGCAATGGAATTTAATGTTTCAATTAAAGCCTTGAAATTCTTTTCCGAATCAACATTTTCTTCTCTGTGCGAGCTTACCACAAAATAATTTTTTGGCTTCAGCTTTAGTTTTTCTAATATATCAGCTTTATTAATATCATTTTTATAAAAGTCAAATACTTCTTTCATTGACGACCCGGTTTTTATTATGGTTTCCCCTTTAATCCCTTCTTGAAGCAGATATCTCCTTGCATGCTCCGATATAGGCATATTTATATCGCTTAAGTGATCCACCATTTTGCGGTTTATTTCTTCGGGCACTCTCTGGTCAAAGCAACGGTTTCCGGCTTCCATATGAAATATGGGTATTTTTTTACGTTTAGCGGCAATTACAGACAGGCAGCTGTTAGTATCTCCATAAATCAATACTGCATCAGGCCTTTCCTTTTCCAGAACCTCGTCAGCCTTGACGAGTACATTTGCAATTGTCTCCACAGAGGTCTTTCCCGCACTGTTCAAATAATACCGAGGCCTTTTTATTCTCATTTGCTCGAAGAAAATATCGTTCAATTCATAGTCAAAATTCTGCCCTGTATGTACAAGGATATGTTCCGTACATTTGTCAAGCTTATCAATAACTCTGCTTAATTTAATAATTTCAGGCCTTGTTCCTACTATGGTCATTACCTTGAGCATATGCTAAACTCCCTGCATCAATTTTAATTGTTTTTGTACACAATCCAAACTCAGAAGTAATTTTTTCAGCTCCTCATAGGTTAATCTTTTGGTAACATGGGAATTGTAATCCTTGAATTCGGAAGAAATGCTTTTCCCGCAGCTTATATACTTGTCATAATTCAAATCCCTGTTATCAGCCGGAATTCTGAAATAATCTCCCAAGTCCTCGGCTATTGACATTTCCTCTCGTGTTAATAATGTCTCGTATAGCTTTTCACCATGACGGGTACCTATTACCTTTATTTCATTACCGGCACTGAATATGTCCTTCAAGGCATTTGCCAGCTCCAGTATTGTGGCGGCAGGCGCTTTTTGGATGAATAAATCTCCCTGTTTTGCATTGCAAAAGGCATAAAGCACCAAATCAATTGCATTTTCCAAGGACATCATAAATCTTGTCATATAAGGATCTGTTACGGTGATGGGCGCCCCTTCCGTTATCTGCTGGATGAACAGCGGTATAACAGAGCCTCTTGAAGCCATTACATTGCCATATCTGGTTCCGCATAATACTGTTTCCTCTTCACTTACATTTCTCGAAGTTGCCACCATTATCTTTTCCAGCATGGCTTTTGACATTCCCATTGCATTGATGGGATAAACAGCTTTATCGGTACTTAATACAACAACTCTTTTCACGTTATTTTCAATTGCCGCATTCAAAAGATTCTCGGTGCCTATTATATTTGTCCTGACTGCCTCCATCGGGTAAAACTCGCAGGAAGGCACCTGCTTCAAGGCTGCCGCATGAAAAACATAGTCAACTCCCAGCAAGGATTTGTATAAAGAGTTATACTCCCTGACATCTCCGATATAAAACTTAACCTTATCGCTATTGAGTATGCGGCGCATCTCATCTTGTTTTTTCTCATCCCTGCTGAAAATGCGGATTTCCTTTATATCTGTATTAATAAACCTATTTAGGACGGCATTGCCGAAGGAACCTGTACCCCCAGTGATAAGTAATGTCTTTCCGGTAAACATATGCCTCCAATCCCGCTGTGATACAGCGATTCAAATAACGTAAAATATATGGCTGAATTGGCTGGCAGCCTGAAAATACATGCGTACATTTGCTTTTTAAAAGCTGATAAAAATGACATAATTCTGCCGGCAATTTATACCGCATAGCAAACCGTTTCATGCAAGCCATCTGAATAATGTCTTATATAAATTTTATATGAGGGAGACATATTGCTGATAATCAAAGGCAGCTCCCATAAATCAGCCGCTTTATGATAAACAGATACCGCCAGCTTTGGGTGATAATTCAGTATGGTATTTTTCATGCCGTACAGTGCTTCTTTTTCAGCCCCTTCTATATCCAGCTTTATATATGTGGGTATATGCTCTTCCACAGCTTCATCAAGGCTTATCAGTGAAATTATATCCTTCCCCGTCTCAGATATAAACGAGGCACTGTTACCGTTACTGTTAAAGGCTATTTCTCCGGTTTTGGAGTAAAGCCCTGAATTAAACAGCCTTAATCTGCTGCTATCTATATTTTTAATATTTTCTTTTATTTTGTTATAGTTCTGCAGATCAGGTTCAAAACCGTATATGTAATCAAAGCTATTTTTTGCAGCCTCAACAAAAGCAGCTATTGTCTCTCCGTCGTATACTCCTCCGTCAACAAAGCATTCTCTTTCATTCAGTTCAAATATGTCAGAAGGAAAATATTGTTTTTGACTTATAATATCACTCATATATGTATAATCCATTGTAGCTCTGTGCTTTAATATATTTTTGAATACTGCCTTTGAAAAATCGTCTGCTAACATGCCATATACTTTTTCAATTGAATCCTGATTTTTTACAAGCAGGGATGTATCATAAAAGTGTCTTTCACTCATCATTACAGGATAATATTTAACATTCCTGTAGTTCATATTTTTAAGCTTGTCGTAGACAGTCATAGGGTTTGGCAGGCATACCAGTATTATATCCTCTGTATCACGGCTTATTTCCTCAAGGGATACAACCTTGATTCCATTTACATATGTACCCTGCTTAGCCTTGTCATCATCGATAAAGCTGCAAACATTACAAGCTTTATCTTTTAAGATACTGCTTGTTGTATATCCTATGCCTCCTGCACCGTATAATATAATATTTCTGCCTTGAAGAGTAGAAATAATACCGGCTTGCTCCGTTTCGTTCCCTGCTGTGCCGATATCAATAATTTTTTCAGCCATATCCGACTTCCTTTCAAATTCATATAAAAAAATTTTTATACTTCTTTTCTATTTCAATCAGCTCATTGTGCAAGACATTTCCTTGTGTCAATCCAAGTTGAATATATTGCATTCCTTCATCAATAAATGTGTGCATACATTCTTTAAGCTTCTCTCCAGATATGTTATTTTTAATATGCTGCGGTATTCCACCTGACCTCACATAGTCAATCATCCTTGTGTAAAGAAATGATGCTATGGTATAATTCTTGAGCTGCTCTCTGTTTGAAGAGCCTTTCCAATTGATATCCGGCAGATATATTTCTTCATTGAAATTTTTAATTATGTAATCATATACTATCAAGGATGTTTTTATTCTTTGCTCAACATTATGAGAGCAGTTGCTATCATGAAGCCTGTAGTAGATTAAGCCTTCATTTACCATTCCGTATTTCATGCCGTTCATAATAAAGTTGAGGGAGTTGATAGTATCACAGGAGTGGTCATTATTTCTGTATATAATCCATGTAATATTATTTTTCCGGAAAAATTCAAGTCTGTACAAACCGTTCATGGGAATAACGCCGGAACAGTTGGTAAATATCCTGTAAACCATATTATCCAGTGTAGGCAGGGTATACCTCCATTGTGACGTTACAATATTATTCTCATTTACAATTTTGAAATTGCAATAAGCATAATCCTTTCCGGTTTTTTCCAGATACTCTGCAAGCTTTTGAACTTCATCAGCTTCAACATAGTCGTCAGATGCCAGCCATTGAAAATATCTGCCCTTTGCTTCCCGGATAATCTCCTGAATGGCCTGTGACGGTCCTCCGCTGTTTTTATTATGGTATATGCCTCGTATTCTTTCATTATTTTTTTCTAATTCTTTTATTACTTCAATTGACCCATCTGTTGAACAGTCATCTGCAATAATTATTTCAATATTGTCATATGACTGCTTCAAATATGATTGAACACAGTTCTCTAAGAACTTTTTACAATTATAATTAATTATTCCGATGGTAACCAGTGGTAAGCACAAAAGACTTTCCCTCCTTAAATACCTTGGTTTACAGGCCAATTTTCGGCATGCAAAGAAAACCTTAATTTGTTTAGTATTATTTTATGCTTCAATTACAAATTTTGTTACACAAATTTCAGGTATTAAAAGCAATTAATAAGTGCTGTTAACTTTTCTAATGCATCTCTTTGCTTTGTTTCATTTTCAGTAAAATTTTTATTAATTGCATCAATTTCATTATCTATGCTTTTGATGTCAAATATTTCACTTATCTTAATATTAAAATCCAGCTTTCCATTCTCCTTCTGTATTATAAGCAGCTTCTCCGACAAGCCAGCCTCATTAGTATACAAAAGCTTTCTATCCCTATACAAAATATATTCCCCTATTATCCTTTTATCCTCATCACTAATTGTCGAGTCCATAAAAACATCATGAATAAAATTAAATATATTAAGTGCATTGCTTGCATTACTTCCGATAATTTCTCTGTCAAAGGGATAATTCATAAAGTATGTTACGGGGAGCATCTCTGTCAATCTAAGTGCATTTTTGCCAATGCCCTGTTCAACATATTTCCTATCACGAATAATTACATGCGGCGACTCGCTTTTTGCATTTATTACACTGATTGGGTCAAGCAATATACAAAGTCCTCCGGTACTCAAATGCTTTGAAATATTATTGATTGCCTTGCCGTAATGATTTTCATTTGTAATATGCATTAATACATCTGCGCTGAATATCAAATCATATTCCCCGTCATAGAAGCTGTCATCACATATGTCCCCATGCTTAAACTGATAGCTTCTATATCTTTTCTGCAAATCATCAACTGATTTTAAAGCGATATCTATTCCCTCATACCTTTGAACACCCATATTATTAAAGAATTCTGTAAATATTCCTATTCCGGGCCCCAATTCGAGCACTCTTTTATTGCGTATATCTCCAAAGGCTTTATTTACCACACCCTCCAGCAAAGATATCCTGTTCCGGTATAATAATTCATTATATATTTCCCCCAGCCCCAGATACCCTGCTCCTTCAATATTAAAATACAAATTCAATCTATTATTCCAGTATCTTTTATAATCAAAATCATTTTCATTTTCTCCCGAATAAATTAAATCCCTAATCATTTCATCTATAGCTTTCATTTGAATTTCAAGTGAATAATTATTTGTAATAAATTCTCTGTATTCATTTGAATTATAATCGGACTCCGTAATCTTGCAGACAGCTTCATATATTGTATTCCATAAATATTTGCCCTTATAAATATTTTTTGCTCCCACAAAATTGTGAACCACAGGCTTAATACCTTTTGCCATTGCTTGCATTACACTCATATTCTGAGACTCCAGCACACTTGTACACAATATATAATTTTTATTCTCCAGCCACTTATTCAAATTCCTCTGCCAGCCTTCAAAGAATATTGCATTTTCAAGCTTAAATTCCTTAATCATATGTTCAAAGTACAGCCAAAATCTCGGATCCTGAAATTGTCCTGCAATATAAAACTTATAACGGTCATCCTGCATATGTATAGCCTTCATTGTGTGCAATAGAAGCATCGGGCCCTTTTTATAATTTATATATCCGACATAGGCTACATTAAAGCCTGAACCCCGCTTTTCCCATGTCCACTTATCCAAATCAACACCATTAGGTATGACAAGTGTAATATTCTTATCCACATTGAAATGAGCTAAAACATATCTGCAAATATCTTCAGACACAAATATAAGTCTGTCCACGCAATCCCAATTTATCTGGGCTGGAAATAGACTAAAGGCCTCATAGCTGTGTAGTCTGCATATAATTTTCTTTTCTTTAGCTATACTAAGCCTGCTTGCATATGATAAAAGATCATCGCACCATTCAAACCAGCAAACATCAGCCCACTCCATCCCTTGTTCTATCAGCTTGTTATTTTTTGGTGTTTCAATTGTAATCCTTTGAGTATCATATTGTATTGATAATCTTTCAATTATGTCCTTTATGAAGCTGTCATTACCTTTTGAAAAAAAAGCTATTTTTCTCCGAACCATTATTTTTATCACCTATTTATCAATTTTACTAATATATATGCTTTTAACGGGTATAATACCACATATTAACAAAATCAAAAACAAATTCAGACCCAAGCTGCGCTCAAAATCAGCTTAAAAGCTATTTTGACTGAAAAGGCAATTATATATCGTCATGATATAAATATTGTCTCGATATTCTATTATCGCGAAGGCTTGAACCGTAATTGACTTTAGTCAATTACGAACCGATGATATCAGCCGATAGTTCGGGTCTGAGGCTGAACCCCCCCAAAGTCAAATAACAAATTTTTATCCTCGCTGTTTATTGATTATGCTAGACACCTTCAATTCCAACAAAAAAGCTGAGTAAATTAATATAGTCGAATCATTAGGTGTCCTCTGCCGGTAATACCGTTTTTACTTTGAGGTAATTGTCTTAGTTATTTTATTTTAAATGCAACTTAATTAACTTATCTGCATAGACTATATATGAGGCTAACTTTGTAAATTTTTACAATATGTTTGCCATCATGTATAGGAGGTATAAAAATATGGCAATACGTAATCTTGTTGTAAATGGTGATTTTAATACAGGCTCTCTTTCTCCATGGGGAGGAGTTAATTCATCTATAACAACGCAATACCGGCACACAGGACTTTTTGCAGTTCTAATGGAAAATAAAGATACTCCATCAGTTATTTCACAAACTATTAATGGTACCTTTAGTGAGGGCTTTGAAATTGTTGCTTCCGTTAAAAAAACAGGAAATCTTCCTAACCCTCAAGTCGCAGTTGTCTTAACATATTTTGACAAAGACTCTGATCTCCTTGGAACAAGCTTGGTTCTTGAAGTTGCAGAAGGAAGTCTTACAGATAATTCTTGGCTGCAAATTTATAAAACTATCTCTCCTGCACCTAGTGAAACTGCTTATTCCATACTTACAGTGACAAAAAGCGTCCTTGAGGACTCCGCAGAAATAGTTGCAGATGACATATCCCTGCTTATGGTATAAAAAATACATAAAAAGTTAATTACTATCAGCTAATCAAACGATGTAATCGCCCGATAGCTTGGGTTTTAGGCTGAAGCCCTCTAAAGTCAAAACAAATTTAAAAGCTTATTTCGGCTGAAAAAAGCGTCGCGAAGGTCTGAACCGTAATTGACTTTAGTCAATTATATGGGTTTAAAAATCAGTACTACCCGCAACACAGTCTAAGGTTAAAATGTACAGGTTATGCTATTACTTAGGTGCTCATCTTATTACAAGCACTGTAAGTCAATTAATATCAGCTGAACCTCTAAAGTATAATTTAAGGAAGCTTAAAAGAAATATTCTCTTAAATTAAAGATTCTCTTTTTCATAGAAGTATCAAGTTATATCTCTTCGGGGCAACAAGTACTGGTTTATACTTCTTGCCCGATTATTTTTCTTCACTATTTTCAAAATCTTAATATTTTCCTTTCCTTGAGTGATGTATCTATATGGGTAGCAAACACTCCTATTTAACATATATTGCTTATATAGCATACCCTTGCCAAAATATGCTTTTATTTAATTAACAGGGAGGTGAATATAATATGGCCATTGAACTTGTTATAAATGGCGGCTTTGAAACAGGTTCTTTTCCCCCTTGGAGTGAAGTTGAAGGAATAATAACATCCTTATACAGCCATACCGGAACTTATTCTGCTCAAATGCAAAATGGGACATCTGTTTTATATCAAACTGTTTATGGTGATTTCAGTCAACCTGCAGGGATCAGTGCTTATCTGGCTAAAGTCGGAGCATTGCCCAATCCCATAGTATCTATTGTACTTTCATACTTTGATGTCTCATTTAATTTTCTAGGAACAGGTGTTGTAATCAGTATCGCTGAAAGTTCTCTTCCTAATGTAAACGGAGGCATTTGGTATAAAGCCAGCGGCATTACATTTCCGGCACCTGCCGGAACAGACTTTGCTGTCCTGTCCATCAGCAAAAACAGTTTGGCTGGTTCCTCTGACGTACTTATTGATGATGTTTCTCTTTTAGAAGGTCCTGTTGGACCTTCTGGACCCACCGGACCTTCTGGACCTACCGGACCGACTGGACCTTCTGGACCCACCGGACCAACTGGACCAACTGGACCGACTGGCATCACTGGACCGGCTGGTGTAACTGGGCCTGCTGGTGTGACTGGAATTACCGGGCCTGTTGGGGTAACTGGACCTATCGGACCTGCCGGCG
>NZ_QKMR01000023.1:71451-76999 GCF_003208175.1 Ruminiclostridium sufflavum DSM 19573
TACTGGGCCTGCTGGTGTGACTGGAATTACCGGGCCTGTTGGGGTAACTGGACCTATCGGACCTGCCGGCGTTACTGGGGCTACCGGACCTATTGGGATTACTGGGGCTACTGGACCGGCTGGTGTGGCTGGACCTACTGGTATAACTGGAGCAACCGGCCCTGTCGGCGCAACTGGTACTACCGGACCTGTCGGCGTTACTGGTACTACAGGACCTGTTGGTATCACTGGCCCTACTGGTGTAGCTGGTTTAACCGGACCTGCTGGCTCTACTGGACCTATTGGCGTCACCGGAGCTACCGGCCCTGTCGGGATAACTGGGGCTACTGGACCTGTTGGCGTTACTGGGGCTACCGGATTTACTGGGATGACTGGAGCTACTGGGCCTGCTGGTGTAACTGGACCTATCGGACCTGCCGGCGCTACTGGGGCTACTGGACCTGTCGGTGTCACCGGAGCTACCGGACCTGCTGGCGTGACTGGGGCTACTGGACCTGCTGGCGTGACTGGGGCTACTGGACCTGCTGGCGTGACTGGGGCTACCGGACCTATTGGGATTACTGGGGCTACTGGACCCGCTGGTGTGGCTGGACCTACTGGTATAACTGGAGCAACTGGACCTGTCGGCGCAACTGGTACTACTGGGCCTGTCGGCGTGACTGGCCCTATCGGACCTGCCGGCGCTACTGGGGCTACTGGGATGACTGGACCTATTGGTATGACTGGCTCTACTGGCCCTGTCGGTGTAACTGGTTCAACCGGACCTGCTGGGATGACTGGGGCTACTGGTTCTGCCGGTATCACTGGACCAACAGGAACTACTGGCATCGCTGGGGTTACTGGACCAATTGGAGTAACTGGTACTACCGGGCCTGTCGGCGTTACTGGGGCTACCGGACTTACTGGGATGACTGGAGCTACTGGGCCTGTTGGCGTCACTGGGGCTACCGGACCTGCCGGCGCTACTGGTCCCATTGGCATTACTGGTACTACTGGACCCACTGGACCTGTTGGGATTACTGGGGCTGCTGGGCCTGCTGGCGTTACTGGGGCTACCGGACCCACTGGTGTCACTGGTACTACTGGTCCTACCGGTGTTACTGGACCAACTGGAATTACTGGTATCGCTGGTGTAACTGGCCCTGCTGGCTCTACCGGGCCTGATGGTGCTACTGGTCCCGCTGGTGCTACCGGCCCTGTTGGTGTAGCTGGCTCTACTGGACCTGCTGGAATTACTGGGCCGACTGGTGTCACTGGACCGGCTGGTGTAACTGGACCGGCTGGTGTAACTGGAATTACCGGGCCTGTTGGTATCACTGGAGCTACTGGAGCTACCGGACCCACTGGCGTCACTGGTTCAACCGGACCTGTTGGGATTACTGGCACTACTGGACCCGCTGGAGTGACTGGTACTACTGGCCCTGTCGGGATAACTGGGGCTACTGGACCTATTGGGATAACTGGAGCTATTGGTTCTGCCGGGATGACTGGTACTACCGGAGCTGCTGGACCTGTTGGCGTGACTGGGGCTACCGGACCCGCTGGTGTGGCTGGCTCTACTGGGCCGACTGGTGTCACTGGACCGGCTGGTGTCACTGGACCCATTGGCGTTACTGGGGCTACTGGACCTATCGGACTCGCTGGCGTCACCGGAGCTACCGGGCCTGCTGGTGTCACTGGTACTACTGGTCCTGCTGGAATGACTGGGGCTACTGGACCGGCTGGTGTTACTGGACCAACTGGAATTACTGGTATCGCTGGAGTGACCGGACCCGCTGGTGTAACTGGACCTATCGGCATCACAGGAGCTACTGGGCCTGTTGGCGTGACTGGTACTACAGGAACTACTGGCATCGCTGGGGTTACTGGACCCGCTGGAATTACTGGGGCTACCGGACCTATTGGGATTACTGGTGCTACCGGGCCTGCCGGCGCTACTGGGCCTGCTGGCGTGACTGGGGCTACTGGACCTGCTGGAATTACTGGGCCGACTGGTGTAACTGGACCTATTGGCGTTACTGGTACTACAGGACCTGCTGGTATCACTGGAGCTACCGGTCTAACCGGCATCACCGGAGCTACTGGTCCTATCGGAGTGACCGGACCCGCTGGCATTACTGGTACTACTGGACCCACTGGACCTGTTGGGATGACTGGGGCTGCTGGGCCTGCTGGCGTTACTGGGGCTATCGGACCCACTGGTGTCACTGGTACTACTGGACCCATTGGCGTTACTGGGCCTACTGGATTTGCCGGTATCACTGGACCAACAGGAACCACTGGCATCGCTGGGGTTCCTGGTACTACTGGAACTACCGGACCTGCTGGCGCTACTGGACTCATTGGCATTACTGGGCCTGCTGGCGTCACTGGACCAGCTGGTGTAACTGGTTCTACTGGTCCTACCGGTGTTACTGGACCAACTGGAATTACTGGTATCGCTGGAGTGACCGGACCTGCTGGTGTAACTGGACCTATTGGTATGACTGGCTCTACTGGCCCTGTCGGTGTCACTGGATCTACCGGACCTGCTGGCATTACTGGTACTACTGGACCCACTGGACCTGTTGGGATGACTGGGGCTACTGGACTTACTGGGATGACTGGAGCTACTGGGCCTGCTGGCGTTACTGGGTCTACTGGCGTGACTGGGGTTACTGGACCTGCTGGAATTACTGGGCCGACTGGCGTCACTGGACCGGCTGGCGTCACTGGACCGGCTGGTGTAACTGGCTTTACTGGGCCTGTTGGCGTGACTGGGGCTACTGGTCCTACCGGTGTTACTGGACCAACTGGAATTACTGGTATCGCTGGAGCGACCGGACCCGCTGGTGTAACTGGCTTTACTGGGCCTGTTGGTGTGACTGGGGCTGCTGGCGTGACTGGGGTTACTGGACCTGCTGGAATTACTGGGCCGACTGGTGTCACTGGACCGGCTGGTGTAACTGGACCCATTGGCGTCACTGGGTCTACTGGCATCACCGGAGCTACCGGTCTAACCGGCGTCACCGGACCTGCTGGAGTGACTGGACCTACTGGCGTCACTGGACCAACAGGAACTACTGGCATCGCTGGGGTTACTGGACCCGCTGGAATTACTGGGGCAACTGGACCCATTGGAGTAACTGGTACTACCGGACCTGTCGGCGTTACTGGGGCTACCGGACTTACTGGGATGACTGGAGCTACTGGGCCTGTTGGCATCACTGGGGCTACCGGACCTGCCGGCGCTACTGGACCCATTGGCATTACTGGGCCGACTGGCGTCACTGGACCGGCTGGTGTAACTGGACCTATCGGACTCGCTGGCGTCACCGGAGCTACTGGACCTGCTGGTGTAACTGGACACATTGGTGTTACTGGGGTTACTGGGACAACTGGACCTATCGGAGTAACTGGTACTACCGGGCCTGCTGGGATCACTGGGGCTACCGGACTGGCTGGAATGACTGGAACAACTGGACCTATTGGTGTACCTGGAATTACCGGACCTGCTGGGATGACTGGACCTATCGGGCCCACTGGTATCACTGGTACTACTGGTTCTGCCGGTATCACTGGACCAACAGGAACTACTGGCCCTGTCGGTGTCACTGGAGCTACCGGACCTGCCGGCGCTACTGGACCCATTGGCATTACTGGGCCTGCTGGCGTGACTGGGGCTACTGGTCCTATTGGTGTAACTGGACCTATCGGAGTAACCGGACCCGCTGGTGTAGCTGGCTCTACTGGACCTGCTGGAATTACTGGGCCGACTGGCACCACTGGACCGGCTGGTGTAACTGGACACATTGGTGTTACTGGGGTTACTGGGACAACTGGACCTATCGGACCCGCTGGCGTTACTGGTCCTGCTGGTGTAACTGGCTCTACTGGGCCTACCGGTGTTACTGGACCAACTGGAATTACTGGTATCGCTGGAGTGACTGGACCTATCGGACCTGCTGGCGTGACTGGCCCTGTTGGTGTCACCGGAGCTACCGGACCTGTTGGGATTACTGGTGCTACCGGACCCGCTGGAATTACTGGGGCTACTGGACCCGCTGGTGTAACTGGCTCTACTGGGCCTACTGGCATCATCGGTACTACCGGACCTGTTGGGATGACTGGAATTACCGGGCCTGTTGGGGTAACTGGACCTATCGGACCCGCTGGCGTCACCGGAGCTACTGGGGCTACTGGACCTATTGGTATGATTGGCGCTACCGGGCCTGACGGTGTTACCGGACCTACAGGTTCAACTGCTGGTACTCCAACCCTATTTTTCAACAAAGCAACGGGGCCTACCTCGATTTTACCTACTTCTACAGAGGTTTCAATAGTATCAGTATCTACTCCTGTTGTAATTGGGGAAAATATAAAAATTGACTATGCAATTTCTATAGATGTCAATTCTATTCTTGTCTGGAGACTTGAAGTGCAATTTAGATTATATAGAAATACTACTTTGATAGATACCAGAACATTTAACCAAATTGCTTCACAAGTAGGCACACAGAGTCTTCCATTTGCCAGCACATATGTTGACACAGCACCCGCAACGACAACAAGCACCTACTCTCTGCGTACATTTGTTGTAACCGCAACAAATGTTACTACAGCAACAGCCAATAATACAGATATAAACGGAATAATTTTCCCTGTATAAGCTAATATTTAAGTCTGACTTCCCTTTTCCAGAGGTGGTAGATCAAAAGTAAACCTATTTTTTATTAATTAAGAACCATAGTACAATAAATCTTTATTTAAGCGCTAATTATTAAACTTTATAATTAGCGCTTTTTTATTATGGGCTTTAGCCTGTTGAGCATAAGGCAAGTTTCTCGGCAGAGAAATGAGCCATGCGAAACAATAAACCACCCGAACCGAGGGCAATGTCGTCAACTTAAGGAAATTTCAACAAATATCAAAAAGCACTTGACAAGTCAGCCTAAAAATGTAGCCTCGCAATTGAATACAAATATTTGATTGCGAGGTATATATAATGAAACTTGGAATATTACTTAAATCTATTATAGAAGAATCGAAGGTACTGATTAAATCCAGAGATTTTATAAACGTCCATCGTATTGGAAACTCTTTTAGCAGATCTAGAAAGCTCTCTTTTACCGATTTGTTTTATTTTATAATAAATTCAACAAAGAAATCTTTATCAATTAATTATTCTCAATTTAAAATGGACTTTCCGGAATTAAAGCTTCAAATAGTTTCTAAACAAGCCATTTCTAAAGCGCGACAAGGTATTTCACATGAAGCATTTCATGAACTTTTTGATTTATCAGTGAACAAATACTATGAGTTAAACACTAATTTCAAAAAGTGGAATGGATTTAACATTTATTCTGTTAATGGAAGTACAGTCCAAGTTCCTAACTCAGAGGAAAATCTTAAAATTTTCGGAACAAATCCTAATCAATACAACAAAAATGGTGCGCTTGCATCGGTTTCTGTATTATATGATGTTATGAATGATATCATTGTAGATGCAGAGTTTTCTCGCTATCGCTCTAACGAAAGAGAATCTGCTAAAAACCATATCAAAAAACTT
>NZ_QKMR01000024.1 GCF_003208175.1 Ruminiclostridium sufflavum DSM 19573
TTTAATCTATAAATGAGAGTTTTTCAAATCGATAACATTATTTAGTTTTGAAGGTACAAAGAAGATTGTACTTGACAAAGCGAACAGGAATGTAATAGTATATGTAAGCGGTACAGAAGAAAGAAAAGGAAATGTTAAAAACTCTTCAAGGAGAGAAGAAGCTTGTTGAAGAGATACAAATTTCCGGTGGAAATGACGAGATGGACACACCCGTTCCCATACCGAACACGGAAGTTAAGCATCTCAGTGCTGATAATACTTGGCTGGTGACGGCCCGGGAAAGTAAGTCTCTGCCGGAATTATATCAGAGTTTTGAGCCTAAAGCTTGAAACTCTGTTTTATTTTGTTAAAAAAAATATAGAGCTGAATTTATAGATTATTATATCTTTTATGCGGGAATTTAGGATTTATACATAATTATAAGATAAGTTATATATTATAAGCCTATTATTAAAGTAAATTACGGCTTAAACCTTCGCGGCGATATTTTATATCGTTTTTTCAGGTCAATAAGCTTTTAAGCTAATTTTGAACGTAGTTTGGGTTTGAATTTGTTTTGACTTTAATTAAATAAAATAAAAATAACTCTTGCAAATGAATAAAAAATGTAGTAAAATATTGAATGTTGTGGCGAAGGCATACGATGACGTAGGAGATTGCTATTCAATAGAAATAGGTAACTTTTACTGAGAATGTCCGATTCAAGAAACCGGGCGACAAGTCACTGTACATTTTGCGTTATATAATATTGTGTAATATAATCGCTTTAAATGCCCAGGTTAAGTTTGTCCAATGAACCGAAGGTTCTGTGGGATAAGAACAATCCTGGGTTTTTATATAAAACGTTATGAAACACCCGGCGTAGTGTACAGAACAATACTTGTTGTACGTAACCAAATACAACGTACGAGGAGGTATATGTATGTCAAACAAACAGAAAATACGTATCAGATTAAAAGCGTTCGATCATCAGGTATTAGATCAATCAGCTGAAAAGATTGTTGAAACTGCCAAGAGAACAGGAGCAAAGGTTTCAGGACCGGTTCCTCTTCCTACTGAAAAGGAGATAATCACAATATTGAGAGCTCCGCACAAATACAAGGACTCAAGAGAGCAGTTTGAAATGAGAACTCATAAGAGATTGATTGATATTCTTCTTCCAACGCCAAAGACTGTTGACGCATTGATGAGACTGGATCTTCCAGCTGGCGTAGATATTGAGATTAAATTATAAGATATCTATAATATAATGAACTAACTCAGAGATTCATCGGTCAGGGCAGACAGGTCATGTTCATAGCGTGAAATGCGTCACGCAGACATATGAACCAATAACCATAGGAGGTAATTTAAATGAAAAAGGGAATGATAGGTAAAAAAATCGGAATGACTCAATTATTTGACGAAAAAGGATTGGTTATACCGGTGACAGTTATTGAAGCAGGTCCATTAACTGTTGTTCAAAAGAAGACAGTTGAGACTGACGGATATGATGCAATAAAGGTTGGATATTTAAAAGTTAAGGAAAAGAAGCTGAATAAGCCTAAATTAGGGCAGTTCACAAAGCTTAAGCTAGACCCGATGAAATATCTTAAAGAATTTAGGCTAGAAGATGTTTCAGGTTACGAAGTTGGACAGGAAATCAAAGCTGAAGATATGTTCCAATCTGGAGATAAAATAGACGTAACTGGTATCTCTAAAGGTAAAGGCTTTGCCGGTGTTGTTAAGAGATTTGGACAGAAAACCGGTCCGTTGACTCATGGTTCAATGTATCACAGAAGAACCGGTTCCTTGGGTTCAGGTACTACTCCGGGTAGAGTAATTAGAGGTAAGAAAATGCCAGGTCATTTGGGTATGGATAAAACTACAGTTCAAAATCTTGAAGTTGTCAGAGTTGATGCAGAGAGAAACCTTATTCTTATTAAGGGAGCTGTACCAGGTCCAAAGGGTGGATTGCTTGTTATTAAAAATACGGTTAAATCCGGTAAATAATAACGTTGAAGGGAGGACGTAACACATGCCAAAGGTTGATTTATATAACATGAAAGGTGAAGTAATCGGAGATGTTCAGCTTAGCGAAAATGTTTTCGGTACAGAAATAAATGAATTAGCACTTCACACTGTAGTAGTTAATCAGTTAGCAAACAGAAGACAGGGAACCCAGTCTACTAAAACCAAGAGTGAAGTTAGAGGTGGCGGTAAAAAGCCATGGAGACAAAAGGGAACCGGTCGTGCAAGACAAGGAAGTATCCGTTCGGCTCAGTGGATTAAGGGTGGTATTGTTTTAGGACCTAAGCCACGCAGCTACAAATATACTCTTCCTAAGAAGTTGAAGCGTATTGCATTAAAATCTGCATTGACATCCAAGGTATCAGCTAATGAAATGCTTGTATTAGATGCATTGGCATTAGATGCAATAAAGACAAAATCAATGGTAGGCGTTCTTAATAACCTGAAAATTGATTCGACTGCATTAATTGTAATTGATTCAAGTAATGAAAATGTTATTAAGTCTGCAAAAAATATTCCTGGAGTTAAGACTGCGTTTGTAAATACTATCAATGTATTTGATATTTTGAAGTATGACAAATTCATTATAACAAAGGATGTTGTTGAAAAGGTTGAGGAGGTGTACGCATAATGAGATTACCACAGGACATTATTCTTAAGCCATATATTACTGAAAAAAGTAATATGGAAATCGCTTCCGGAAAGTACACTTTTATAGTTGATGTTAAGTCAACAAAGACCGAAGTCAGAAAAGCGGTTGAAGCACTTTTTAATGTAAAGGTGTTGCAGGTAAATACGATGAATTATGATGGCAAAGTCAAGCGCACAGGTGTGCATGAAGGACCACGTCCGGCATGGAAAAAGGCTATTGTCAAAATAGATACTAATCCGAAGTCGGTTGAATACTTGGCTAAGGGCGGTAAGACAGTATCAAATGCTAAGAAATATAAATCCAGCATCGAAGAATTCGGTGTTGCTCAATAAAAGTTTTAAGTTATAAAGGAGTGAGAAGAGATGGCAGTAAAAAAGTATAGTCCTACAACCCCTGCCAGAAGGTTTATGACATCACTTGACTACTCGGAATTATCAAAGGTTGAGCCTGAGAAGTCATTGTTGGAGCCTAAAAGTAAAAACGGGGGAAGAAACTCATTTGGTAGGATTACTGTTCGTCACCAAGGCGGCGGTAATAGACAAAAATATAGAGTTATAGATTTTAAAAGAGATAAAGACGGGATTAAAGCAAAGGTAGCTACAATCGAATATGATCCAAATAGGACTGCAAATATTGCACTTCTTAACTATGCAGATGGCGAAAAGAGATATATTCTTGCGCCGGTAGGCTTAAGCATAGGTGATATGGTAGAGTCAGGTGAATCATCTGATATCAGACCGGGCAACGCACTTCCGCTTTCACATATTCCTCTTGGTTCATTAATTCATAATATTGAGCTTAAGCCCGGAAAAGGCGGACAGTTGGTAAGATCAGCCGGCAATTCTGCACAGCTTATGGCTAAAGAAGGCGAATATGCACAGGTTAGACTTCCGTCCGGCGAAGTTCGTATGATTAGAATTAATTGTAAAGCAACTATCGGACAGATTGGAAATATTGAACACGAAAATATTAAGGTTGGTAAAGCAGGAAGAAAAAGATGGATGGGTGTCAGACCTACAGTGCGTGGTGTTGTTATGAATCCATGTGATCACCCTCATGGTGGTGGAGAAGGCAAATCGCCTATCGGAAGACCAAGTCCTGTTACACCTTGGGGTAAACCAACTCTTGGTTATAAGACAAGAAAGAAGAAGAACAGTTCAGATAAGTTTATCGTTAAGAGAAGAAATCAGAAATAATGTATAGGGATGAGGCTTTTGAGCCTAGTAGTGAGAGCGGTGCAGCCGCTCCGCCAAATCCTAGAGATGCTGGCGAAGGGAGGATTTAAGAATTATGAGTAGATCAGTAAAAAAAGGACCTTATGTGTTAGAGTCTTTGATGAAGAAAATTGAAGATATGAACAAGGCTAATGAAAAGAAAGTTATCAAGACTTGGTCAAGAGCTTCAACTATATTTCCTCAAATGGTCGGACATACAATTGCTGTTCATGATGGAAAGAAGCATGTGCCGGTTTTTTTAACAGAAGATATGGTTGGCCACAAGCTTGGTGAATTCGCACCGACCAGAACATATAAGGGACACGGTGGCAATGAGAAATCCACTTCTCTGAGATAACAGAAGTTGGTTAATCAAGCACTGAAAGTATAAGTCTAAGATTAGAACTGAAAGGAGGCTATTCAGTTGGAGAAAAAGGTATTGTCCAAAGAGGAGCTATTAAAAAATAAAGATCAAATATTAGCTGAACAGAATGCTAAGCACAGGAAGTCAAATAAGCCTGCACTTCTTACTAAAAAAGAAAGAAAAGTTCTTGGTATAGGTAAGGATGAAGGAAGAGCAATATTAAAATATGCACGTATATCATCCAGAAAAGTTAAAATAGTACTGGATTTAATAAAAGATAAAGGTCTTGACGAGGCATATGCAATTCTCAAGTTTACTCCTAAAGCATCAGCAGAGGTTTTATATAAGATTCTCAAGTCAGCAGAGGCTAATGCAGTAAATAATAACAATTTAAATTATGGCGATCTTTATGTTGCTGAAGCATATGCAACACAGGGACCTACATTAAAGAGAATTCAGCCGCGTGCACAAGGAAGAGCGTTTAAAATTTTAAAAAGAACAAGTCATATTACACTGGTTGTAAAAGAAAGACAATAAGTGAAAAGGAGGTTGGATAATGGGCCAGAAAGTAAATCCACATGGATTCAGAATCGGGGTAATTAAAGATTGGGATACTAAATGGTATGCTAATAAAAAGACATTCAGCAATTATCTCGTTGAAGACGTTATGATCAGAGATTTTATAAAAAAGAAACTTTATATATCAGGTATATCAAGAATTGAAATTGATCGTGCAGCTAATAAAGTTAAAATTAATGTAAATACTGCAAAGCCGGGTCTTGTAATTGGTAAGGGTGGACAAGGCATTGAGGATTTAAGAAAAGAAGTTGAAAAATTGACTGGCAAGAGTGTTCTGATAAATATTACTGAGATTAAAACTCCTGATATGGATGCTCAGCTTGTTGCAGAAAATATTGCATCACAGCTTGAAAAGCGTATTTCCTTCAGAAGAGCTATGAAGCAGTGTATGTCCAGAACTATGAAAAGTGGTGCTAAGGGTATAAAAACTTCATGTGCTGGTAGACTTGGCGGAGCAGAAATTGCAAGAACTGAGCATTATCATGAAGGAACTATTCCGCTTCAAACACTTCGTGCTGATATAGACTATGGTTTTGCTGAAGCAAATACAACCTATGGAAAAATCGGCGTAAAGGTATGGATATATAAAGGAGAAGTTCTTCCAGCTGTTAAGAAAGAGATAAAAGCGGAAGGAGGAGTTAAATAATGTTAATGCCCAAAAGAGTAAAACGTAGAAGGGTTCACAGAGGCAGAATGACTGGTAAGGCTACCAGAGGCAATGTTGTAAGCAACGGCGAATTTGGCATTCAGGCTATGGAGCCTGCTTGGATAACAAGTAACCAAATCGAATCTGCCAGAATTGCTATGACTCGTTATATCAAGCGTGGTGGTCAAGTTTGGATTAAGATATTCCCAGATAAGCCGGTAACAAAAAAGCCTGCTGAAACTCGAATGGGTAGCGGTAAAGGTTCACCGGAATACTGGGTAGCAGTAGTTAAGCCGGGAAGAGTATTATTTGAGATCGCGGGAGTACCAGAAGAGACTGCAAGAGAAGCGTTAAGACTTGCTATGCATAAGCTTCCGGTAAAATGTAAATTTGTTGCCCGTGAGACAGAAATGGGTGGTGAAGCAAATGAAAGCTAGTGAAATCAGAGAAAAGAATATGGTAGAGTTGAATAAGGAATTGGTTGATTTAAAGTCTGAACTCTTCAAACTTAGATTTCAGCTTGCTACAAATCAGCTTGAGAACCCAATGAAGCTAAAGGATGTTAAAAAATCCATAGCCAAGGTTAAGACAATTATAAGGGAAAAAGAGCTTAGTGGTGCCGAAAAATAATAGTCAATAAGATTGATATAAGCTATTGAAAAACCTTAACCATAGAAGTATGTAAGTATTCGGAAGGAGGTAATTCCACTTGGTAGAAAGAGCACTGAGAAAGACTAGAGTTGGAAAGGTTGTCAGCAATAAAATGGATAAGACTATTGTTGTTGCTGTTGAAACTAGTGTAAAGCATCCGTTATACGGAAAGATTGTTAAAAGAACTTTTAAGCTGAAGGCACATGATGAAGAGAACAAGTGTAATATAGGCGATAAAGTTAAAGTTATGGAAACAAGGCCATTAAGTAAAGAAAAAAGATGGAGACTTGTTGAAATTGTTGAAAAGGCACAATAATATTGGTGTCAGTCTAAGCAGAAATATTGGAAGGAGGTACCATTATGATTCAAGTCCAGTCTAGAATGAAAGTAGCTGACAATACTGGAGCTAAAGAACTTATGTGTATAAAGGTTCTTGGCGGTTCTTGGAGAAAGTATGCTAACATAGGTGATGTAATAGTTGCTTCAGTTAAAAATGCAACACCCGGCGGTGTTGTAAAGAAGGGTGAAGTAGTTAAGTGTGTTATTGTACGTTCAAAAAGAGGTGTTAGAAGAGCAGATGGCTCATACATCAAATTTGATGAAAATGCTGCAGTAATTATAAAAGATGATAAAACCCCGAGAGGAACTCGTATATTTGGACCTGTTGCGAGAGAATTAAGAGATAAAGAATTTATGAAAATAGTTTCTCTGGCACCAGAAGTACTGTAAGGAAGGAGGCGGCTTAATTTGGCTAACAAAGTTCATATAAAGAAAGAAGATACGGTACTTGTTCTTTCAGGCAAGGATAAGGGTAAAAAGGGCAAAGTATTAAGCGTAAATCCTTCTACTAATCAAGTAATTGTTGAAGGTGTTAACATGGCAACTAAGCATAAAAAACCAAGAAGTAATTACCAGCAGGGTGGAATTATCCATCAGGAAGCACCTGTTGATAGTTCAAATCTGATGTTGGTATGTGACAAATGTGGCAAGCCTACAAAAGTAGCAAAGACAATTCTTGAAAATGGTGAGAAGGCAAGAACTTGCAAGAAATGTGATGAAATAATCGAAATAGTAATAAATAAAAAAGATGTTTAATAGCTCTACTGGAAGGAGGTAACGTGGATGGCAAGGTTGAAAGATAAATATAAATCGGAAGCAATTCCAGCTTTGCAGGCAAAGTTTAAATATAGCAGCAGCATGCAGATTCCGAAGCTTGAAAAAGTAGTTCTTAACATGGGCGTCGGAGAAGTTAAGGATAATCCAAAAGCTATGGATTCAGCTGTTAGTGATATGACGCTGATTTCTGGACAGAAGCCTGTTGTAACTAAGGCTAAAAAGTCAATAGCAGCATTTAAACTAAGACAAGGAATGAATATTGGTTGCAAAGTAACATTAAGAGGCGAAAGAATGTATGAGTTCGTTGACAAACTCTTAAATGTTGCTATACCTAGAGTAAGAGACTTTAGGGGTGTCTCAGGCAATTCATTTGACGGCAGAGGCAATTACTCTTTAGGAATCAAAGAACAGCTTATATTCCCTGAAATTGAATACGATAAGGTTGATAAAGTTAGAGGAATGGATATAGTTTTTGTGACTACGGCAAAAAGTGATGAAGAAGCCAGAGAGCTTTTGAAGTTGCTTGGTATGCCATTCAGCCAGAATTAAGGAGGGATTGAAGGCATGGCAAAGAAGTCCATGATAGTAAAGCAACAGCGTACACCCAGATTTAGTACTAGAGGTTACAATAGATGCAAATTATGTGGAAGACCGCATGCATACATTAGAAAATTTGGAATTTGCCGTTTGTGCTTTAGAGAATTAGCGTACAAGGGTCAAATACCTGGCGTTAAAAAGGCAAGCTGGTAATAGTCTTTGGAAGGAGGTTAAACATATGCAAATCACTGATGCAATCGCTGATATGTTAACCAGAATTAGAAATGCAGGTTCTGCTAAACATGAATCAGTTGATATACCCGCTTCCAACCTTAAAAGGTCAATAGCAACTATATTGCTGGAAGAAGGTTATATAAAGAATTTTGAAGAAATGAATGATGGTAAGCAGGGTGTTATCAGAGTTAATTTAAAGTATACAAATAACAAGCAGAATGTTATTACTGGAATAAAGAGAATAAGCAAGCCCGGGTTGAGAGTATATGCCGGTAAAGAGGAACTGCCTAAAGTATTGGGAGGACTCGGAATAGCAATAATTTCAACTTCAAGGGGAATTATGACTGACAAGAAAGCCAGAACTGAAGGTGTAGGCGGAGAAGTACTGGCATTTGTTTGGTAAAAGACGCAATTTTTCTGTTGAAAAATAGCGTAGGGAAAAACACTTCGTGTTTTTCATAATGGTCTGGCTGTTATAGATGGTTATCTGTGTACAGAAGATAGAAAGCACATTTTGTTTTTCCTGGCTATATGCCGATGAATGGCTATAAATTAATTAATAGCTAAAAAAAGGTCTGAAAAGGGCGAGTAATCGCTCATAATTTTAAGAACTGGAGGTATTGAAATGTCAAGAATAGGAAAGTTGCCTATTGCTGTCCCTAAGGGAGTAGATATTAAGCTTGACGGTGACAATGTATTGACTGTAAAAGGAGCAAAAGGCACACTTGTAAAAGCGTTCCACAAGGATATGATCATTAAAGTAGAAGGTGAGCAGATTTTAGTTCAGAGACCTTCTGATATTAAAATGCATAAGGCCCTTCATGGTTTAACAAGAACTCTTGTTAACAATATGGTTGAGGGTGTAACTAATGGATATGCAAAGAATCTTGAAATAAACGGTGTTGGTTACAGAGCTCAGAAGCAGGGGAAAAAGCTGGTATTAACATTGGGATATTCTCATCCTGTTGAAATGGATGATCCGGACGGAATTACAACTGAAGTACCTGCACCTAACAAGATAATTGTTAGAGGTATTGACAAGCAAGCTGTTGGAGAGTGGGCAGCAAAGATTCGCGGAAAGAGATTGCCTGAACCATATAAGGGTAAAGGTATTAAATACGATACTGAGGTTATCAGACGTAAAGAAGGTAAGTCAGGCGGCAAGGGTAAAAAGTAGAAAGGAGATGAGAGTAAATGATTAATAAACAGAACAAGAACGAGATTAGAGTCAGAAAGCACTTAAGAGTACGCAAAAAAATTAATGGAACTCAGGAACGTCCAAGAATGAACGTTTTTAGAAGTTTAAAGAATATCTATGTTCAAATCATTGATGATACGAACGGTAATACTCTTGTATCCGCTTCAACCCTTGATTCAGCTATAAAAGGAAAAGTTGCTAACGGTGGAAACAAGGAAGCAGCTAAAGAGGTTGGAAAATTAATAGCAGCTAAGGCTATTGAAAAGGGTATAAAGCAGGTTGTTTTTGATAGGGGCGGTTATATCTATCATGGAAGAGTTAAGGAGCTTGCAGATAGTGCCAGAGAAGCAGGTTTGGATTTCTAAGAGAAGGAGGGGAATACATTGCAACGAATTGATGCTAACACTTTAGGAGAGCTTAAAGAGAAAGTTGTTAATATAGGACGTGTAACAAAGGTTGTTAAAGGTGGTAGAAATTTCAGATTCAGTGCTCTTGTTGTTGTAGGAGATGAAAATGGATATGTTGGTAGCGGAATGGGAAAGGCAGCTGAAATACCCGAGGCTATTCGTAAGGGTATCGAAGATGCAAAGAAAAATCTTATTAAGGTTCCGTTAGTAGAAACAACAATTCCACATGAAGCTGTAGGAGTTTTCGGAGCAGGTAAAGTATTGCTCAAGCCGGCAGGAGAAGGAACTGGAGTTATAGCCGGCGGACCTGTCAGAGCTGTATTGGAGCTTGCCGGAATACATGATATCAGGACGAAGTCATTGGGATCAAACAATCCTATAAATATGGTCAATGCTACTATCAAGGGTCTTGCTCAGTTAAAGACAGTTGAAGATGTTGCCAGACTTCGCGGAAAAAATGCAGAAGAAATTCTAGGTTAGGGGGAAACATTAATGGCTAAGTTAAAGATAACTCTAAAACGAAGCACTAATAAAGCAGTCGCAAGGCAAAAAGCTACTGTAAAAGCGCTTGGTTTAGGAAAAATCAATACTTCTGTTGAGCAAAATGATAACCCTCAAATCAGAGGTATGATTAATAAAGTTTCACATCTTGTAAGTGTAGAAGAAATATAGGGAGGTGTAGTCAATGAAATTATTTGAATTACAGCCTGCTCCTGGATCCCAAAAACTACCTAACAGAAAAGGTAGAGGTATAGGCAGTGGTAACGGTAAAACAGCCGGCAAAGGTCATAAAGGACAGAATGCACGTGCGGGCGGCGGTGTTAGACCAGGCTTTGAAGGTGGTCAAATGCCTCTGTATATGAGATTACCAAAGAGAGGATTCAATAATTATGAGTTTGCAACTAAATATACAGAAGTGAATATTTCTCAATTGAATATATTTGAGGATGGTACTGTTGTAAATGAGGAGCTATTAAAATCATCTGGCCTTGCTAAAAAGATTATTGATGGAGTAGTTATTTTAGGTAACGGTGAATTAAATAAGAAATTAACAGTTCAGGCGGCTAAATTTACGAAAACAGCTATTGCAAAAATAGAAGCTGTAGGAGGAAAGGTCGAGGTGGTATAACGTGAGTGGAATGTTGGATACACTTAAGAATTCCTGGAAAATTCCTGATTTGAGAAAAAAACTCCTTATTACAGTGGGTTTGCTTATTGTTTTTAGGTTGGGTTCAAGACTTCCTGTGCCTGGCCTCGATCCTGCTGCTTTTGAGAAACTCCTTGGAAGCGGGCAGTTATTTAATTTTCTTGATGTTATTGGCGGCGGTGCTTTTAAAAATGCAACTATATTTGCAATGAGTATTACACCATATGTTAATTCATCAATTATAATGCAGCTCTTGACAATTGCTATACCCAGACTGGAGCAGTTGTCAAAGGAAGGCGAAGAAGGCAGGAAAAAGATAGGCCAATGGATTAGGTATGTTACAGTTATACTGGCTTTTTTACAAGCGACAGCTATTACTGTTGGTCTTAGATCTTCACTTATTTCAGGACTTAACGTTATGACCTTCATTACAGTAACATTTACACTCACTGCCGGTACAGCATTTTTGATGTGGCTTGGTGAACAGATTACAGAGTATGGTATCGGTAATGGTATATCTATGCTGATATTTGCCGGTATAGTATCGTCAGCTCCGACAGGTGCAATGTACCTTATAAATAATTATCAAATAGGAAACCTCGGCTCCGGAATTATAGGAATTATCAGTATTATAGCTATACTTTTAGTTTTTGTATTGGTAATAGCCTGCGTTGTTTGGGTTAATCAAGCTGAGAGGCGTATACCTGTACAATATGCAAAGAGAGTTGTGGGAAGAAAGGTATATGGAGGACAGAGCACTCATTTACCTATTAAGGTAAACTGGGCTGGTGTTATCCCGATAATTTTCGCTATGTCGATTATGATGCTGCCTTCTACTATAGTTGGATTTTTTGGCTCAAAATCAGAAAATGCATTTATTGTGTTTATGAAGGATTGGCCTTCACATTGGTCATATGCAGTATTTTACGGTATACTTATTGTTGCTTTTACATTCTTCTATACTTATGTTCAGTTCAATCCAATTGAGCTGGCTAATAATATGAAGAAAAACGGAGGATTTATTCCCGGTATAAGACCTGGAAAGCCGACATCTGATTATATCGCAAAGGTTTTGAACAGGATTACCTGGTTTGGTGCACTTTTCCTCGCAGTTATCACCCTGTTCCCATATTTAATTGGTGCTATTACCGGTGTCCAGGGCGTTTGGTTTGCCGGAACAAGCGTATTGATTCTAGTTGGTGTTGCACTTGATACTGTAAGACAGATTGAGTCACAAATGCTGACAAGACATTACAAGGGTTTTCTGGAATAAGAAGATATGTACTTTTTGTTTCAGAATATATTATTTGTGCAATTGATAAAAAAATGATAAAAATTGTTTGGGGTTTATGATACGTCATAGGCCCTAAACTTAGTATTAAATGTTTTATTTTTCGGCAAGAAAATTGCTATCGGCTTAAAGGCATAAATTTGAATAAGAGAGATAGGACAGTGTCTGAATATTTTATTGTGTAAAGGGCTTGAAGCCGTAATTGATTATATTGAATAAACGATAAAGGGGGACAGAGTCCATGCCGGTACTTATTACAACGAAATCTGTGCGTGGACATAATTCATGAAAATTATACTATTGGGGGCACCAGGTGCCGGTAAAGGTACTCAAGCAAAGGTAATCTCCGAAAAATATGAAATACCGCATATTTCAACAGGCGATATTTTCAGAGCAAATATAAAGGGCAATACAGCATTGGGGCAAAAGGTAAAGGGATATTTGGATAAAGGCGAGCTTGTTCCTGATGAGCTTACTGTAGAAATTATTAAAGATAGATTAGAAAATAATGATTGTGCCAAAGGATATATATTGGACGGATTTCCAAGAACAATTCCTCAGGCAGAATATTTGGATAAAGTTTTGATCGGGATGAATACTTCTATTGATAAAGCACTTTTAATAGATGTTAAGGATAAAGATATTATTGAAAGAATGTCCGGAAGACGTGTATGTAATAATTGCGGAGCTACATATAATATGGTTTTTAATCCTACGAAGGTTGAAGGCATTTGCGATGCCTGCAATTCCCCTGTGATTCAAAGGGCGGATGACTCGGCTGAAACTGTATTAAACAGATTAGAAACCTATCATAAGCAAACACAACCGCTTATTGATTACTATAAAAAAGCAGGAAAGCTTGTAACAGCAGAGGGTGCTGATGAAGTTAAAGAAACTACGGCAAGAGTTTTAAAAGTATTGGAGAGCTAAGCTATGTTTACTATTAAGTCGCAGGCGGAAATTGATAAGATGAGAAAATCCGGAGAGATTTTGTATGAAACTCTTCAGCTTATTAAGAAGAATTCTGTTCCGGGTGTTACTACTAAAGAATTGGACAGAATTGCTGAAGAATTTATAGTGAAAAACAAGGCTGTTCCGTCTTTCAAGGGATATGATGTGGGGATTCCTGGTGTTCCGCCTTTTCCTGCCAGCATATGTGCATCTGTCAATGAACAGGTGGTACATGGAATACCAGGTTTAAACAGGCTGAAAGATGGCGATATTATTAGCATAGATGTTGGGGTGTTTTTTAACGGATATCATGCTGATGCGGCCAGAACCTTCGCGGTTGGGAAAGTATCCGAGGGTGCACAGAAGTTGATCGATGTAACCAGACAAAGTTTTTTTGAGGGACTTAAGCAAATGGTTATAGGAAATCATATTCGTGATATTTCCGGTGCAATTCAAAATTATGCTGAAAATTCAGGATTCTCCGTTGTGAGGGATTTTGTAGGGCATGGTATTGGAACTCAAATGCATGAGCCACCTGAAATACCAAACTATGTTACAAAGCGCAGGGGGGTAAAGCTGGAAAAAGGGATGGTAATAGCTGTAGAACCTATGATAAATGAAGGCAGCTACAATGTTGAGGTATTGGATAATAACTGGACTGTTGTTACCTCTGATGGATTACTTTCGGCTCACTATGAGAATACTGTTGCAATAACGGAAGATGGGCCGGTGATACTGACAAGGTTCTAAAAAGTTTTTTTAATAAGCTATTGTTATTAGTTTTATTTTGTTGTATAATTTATAATTGGTTTGATTGTGAATCTAAATTATTGAGGTGACTAAGTTTGAATGTAGTCCTGGGACAGGTTGTGTATTCAAAAGCAGGGCGAGATACTGGGAAAATATTTATTATAACAGAGATTATAGACACTGATTACGTGTATATCAGCGATGGTGATCTTCGAAGAGTTGAAAATCCAAAAAAGAAGAAAATCAAACACTTAGTTATTACTAAAGATATTAATGATATAATTGTTCAAAAAATATCATCTGATATTAGAATTACGAATGCTGACATCAGGAAATCGCTTGCAGAATTTAAAAATTCAAATATAAAGGATGATTGATTATTTACTATAGATATTTCAACCTTTGGAGGAGGTGTTAGTTTGGCAAAAGATGATGTTATAGAGGTTGAGGGAACTGTTGTTGAGTCATTACCAAATGCTATGTTTCAAGTAGAATTAGAAAATGGACATAAGGTGCTTGCTCATATTTCAGGAAAGCTTAGGATGAATTTTATTAGGATTCTTCCGGGAGATAAGGTAACTCTTGAATTATCACCATACGATCTTACCAGAGGAAGAATTACTTGGAGAGCTAAATAATACATACCTTTATTATGGTCAATGACTAAAAAGAAAAGGTATTATTAAAAATATATAAGATTAAATAATATATGTAAATTTTTTCTTACCATAAGGAGGTTATTGTAATGAAAGTTAAACCATCAGTTAAGCCTATATGTGAAAAGTGTAAGATTATTAAGAGAAAAGGCAGAGTAATGGTTATTTGTGAGAATCCAAAGCACAAGCAGAAACAGGGTTAATAAGAACCCAATATTGTATTTATTAACTTCGTAAAATTTCATCAAGAAAGCGGCTGAACATAGAATTTTCAATTCATAAGAATTTTCAATTCATAAGAATTTTCAATTCCTTTGAATTATCCCAATTTCTTGTTTTTCTTGCTGATATTTTAAATATTTGACGATATCGTTTGGACTATGATGCCTGTGGGAATGGCGGTTGTATTTTACATCATTGTACATTCGGTGGAGAATTAGCTTGAAAAGCAAAATGCGGCTGCAAATTACCGCAACATTGCTTTGCTGATTTTTATGCCCAAGCTGGGCGTGGAGGTTAGCTCGAAAACGCGAGCATGCTTTAGGTGCATTCACCAATGAGCTTCGCGTGGCAAAAGGCCAAAGGCTTTTTGAAAGAAACATGAGAATTTTATTGGAGGTGTAAGATAAGATGGCACGTATTGCCGGAGTGGATTTGCCCAGAGAAAAAAGGGTAGAAATTGGTCTCACCTATATCTTTGGAATTGGAAGAGCTAAGTCTAATGAAATACTTGTGAAGACTGGCATTAACCCAGATACCAGAGTAAGAGATTTGACTGATGAGGAAGTAAATAAGCTTAGAGATGTAATTGACAAAGAGTTTAAGGTTGAAGGTGACCTGAGAAGAGAAATTGCTTTAAATATTAAGCGTCTTATTGAAATTGGATGCTACAGAGGAAGAAGACACAGAATGGGTCTTCCTGTCAGAGGTCAGCGTACAAAGACTAATGCCAGAACCAGAAAAGGGCCTTCAAAGCCTGTTAGCGGTAAAAAGAAATAGTTAAAGGAGGTTTGCAAACACATGGCAACAAAAACTGCTGGTGCTAAAAGGACTACCAGAAAGAGAAGAGAACGTAAAAATATTGAACGTGGAGCTGCTCATATACGTTCATCTTTTAATAATACAATTGTTACCTTGACAGATACTGCTGGAAACGCGTTATCATGGGCAAGTGCAGGTGGACTTGGTTTCAGGGGCTCAAGAAAGAGCACTCCGTTTGCTGCGCAAATGGCAGCTGAAACTGCTGCAAAGGCTGCAATGGAACATGGACTTAAGACTGTTGAAGTATACGTAAAGGGACCTGGAGCAGGTAGAGAAGCAGCTATAAGAGCATTACAGGCTGCAGGGTTAGAAGTAAGCCTTATTAAGGATGTAACACCAATTCCTCATAATGGCTGCAGACCACCTAAGCGTAGAAGAGTATAATTGATTATTAAAATGGAGGTGTAAACTTAGATGGCAAGATATACTGAAGCAGTTTGCAGACTCTGCCGCAGAGAAGGCGAAAAGTTATTCTTAAAGGGCGAGAGATGCTATACTGATAAATGTTCTATATCAAAAAGGGCGTATGCGCCAGGACAACATGGACAGGCAAGAAAGAAAATGTCTGAATATGGCATACAGCTTCGTGAGAAGCAAAAGGTTAGAAGATTTTACGGCGTATTGGAAAGCCAATTTAGCAAATATTTTGAAATGGCTTCAAGAAAGCGCACCGGAATCACAGGTGAAAATCTGTTGCAAATTTTAGAGACAAGACTTGATAATGCTGTCTACAGACTGGGCCTTGCAACATCAAGACCTGAGGCAAGACAGCTGGTTACTCATGGTCACTTTAAGATAAATGGCAAGCGTGTTAACATTCCATCTTATTTGTTAAAGGTGGGAGATGTTATTTCGGTTGCCGATAAGACAAAGAGTTCACCAAAGATAAAATCAATCAGCGACATTGCAGGCGGAAAAGTAATTCCAAAATGGCTTGAATTTGATGCTGAGAACTTAGTAGGAAAAGTTGCCGCTCTTCCTGCAAGAGAAGATATTGATTTACCAATAAAAGAACATTTAATCGTAGAGTTGTACTCCAAGTAATAATTCATAAAATGGTAGATGACTTGGAAGCAACTGAAAGAATTATTTTATTAATAATTCTCTATGAGGATTGTTTGTTAGAATCAGTTGCCCTCAAAAAATAAAAATGTTGTTAAGGGAGGGTTCTTGGTGATAGAAATAGAAAAACCTAGAATAGAATGTGTATCTAATAGCGATGATAACACTTATGGCAGGTTTATAATTGAGCCTTTGGAGAGAGGCTATGGTATTACGCTTGGTAATTCCTTAAGAAGAATATTGTTGTCTTCATTGCCTGGTGCAGCTGTTAATTCAATTAAGATTGATGGAGTATTACATGAATTCTCCACAGTTCCGGGTGTAGTTGAGGATGTAACAGAGATAATACTTAATATTAAGTCTCTTTCATTAAAAATGCATACAGAAGGATCAAAAGTTATTTACATTGATGCAAATGGAGAAGGACCAATTACGGCCGGTGATATTATCACCGATCAGGACGTTGAAATTTTAAATCCGGATCTTCATATTGCAACATTAAACGGTGACCATAGATTCTATATGGAAATGGTAATCAGTGTGGGTAGAGGTTATGTGGCTGCTGACAAGAATAAGCAGGCAGGGCAGCCGATCGGTGTGGTTCCGGTTGACTCTATTTATACACCGGTTAAAAAGGTCAACTATACTGTTGAAAATACTCGTGTAGGACAGATCACAGACTATGATAAGCTTACTTTGGAAGTTTGGACTGATGGAAGTATCAATCCTGATGAAGCTATAAGCCTTGGGGCAAAGATTCTGAGTGAACATTTGAATTTGTTTGTGGATTTGTCTGATCAGGCTAAGCATACAGAAATAATGGTAGAAAAAGAAGAAACTAAAAAAGAGAAAGTTCTTGAAATGACTATTGAAGAGCTGGATTTATCTGTAAGGTCTTACAATTGTCTTAAGAGAGCCGGTATAAATACTGTTGAGGATCTTACCAACAAAACCGAAGAGGATATGATGAAGGTTAGAAATCTAGGCAGAAAATCTCTTGAAGAAGTTCTTCAAAAACTGCAGGCTCTTGGTCTTGTATTAACTCCAAGCGAAGAGTAATTTTTGAATTGCCGTCTGATACTGGAAGATTAATAAATAATAAATCGTATTCGTTAAATTATTGAGCAAGGAGGGAAAGAAATGCCAGGATATAGAAAGTTAGGTCGTGCGTCAGACCAAAGAAAAGCCATTTTAAAGAATCTGACAACAGCCTTATTTGTAAGTGGTAAAATTCAAACTACTGAAGCGAGAGCTAAGGAAGTTAAAAATATTGCTGAAAAACTTATCACTATGGCAATCAAGGAAGCTGATAACTTTACTTCAAAGGCAGTGAAGGTCAGTAGTGCAAAGGTTGACAGCAAGGGTAACAAGCTTACTGATTCTAAGACATCAAAGAATGGCAAGAAGTATTTGGTTATTGACAGAGAAATAAAGACTGATATGGTGTCCGTTGACAGTCCATCAAGATTGCATGCCAGAAGGCTCATGATGAATTGGGTATATAGACCGACAACAGCTGATGGAAAGAATATTAATATCACAGATAAGCTTTTTGATGAAATTGCTCCAAAGTATAAAGGGAAAAACGGTGGTTACACCAGAATTTACAAGATTGGACAAAGAAGAGGCGACGCTGCTGAAATGGTTATCCTTGAATTGGTCTAATTTAAAAATGAAATAGCATGTTGGACTGCCAACTTGTTACATGGTAATTTTGAACTGGAAATAGGGGATTAGGCATCAATAGTGCTTAATCCCCATATTTATTTTATAAAGGTTAGTTTTGGAGGTAAGCTTTGAACAGCAATATTTTTGATGTAAGTGACGTTAACTTTTTATATGCTGCCTATGACAATAACAGTCAAGATGTTCATGCCCTTAAGGATATTAATATTAAGATTCAAAAGGGCGATTTCGTTGTTATTCTCGGAAGGAACGGCTCCGGTAAATCCACATTATCGAGACTTTTAAATGCCTTGCTTATTCCACAGACAGGTAAGGTTCTGGTAATGGGAATGGATACCGCAGATGAAAATAATACTTGGAGTATACGAAGTACGGCAGGAATGGTATTTCAAAATCCAGACAATCAAATAATTGCAACTACTGTTGAAGAGGATGTTGCGTTTGGGCCTGAAAATCTGGGAGTTGAGCCCGGGGAAATAAGAAAGAGAGTAGATGATGCCTTAGCAACTGTCGGTATAAGCCATTTAAAAGAAAATGCGCCGCATCTTTTATCCGGAGGACAGAAGCAGAGAGTCGCAATTGCGGGTATTCTTGCCATGAAGCCACAGTGCATTATTTTGGATGAAGCTACTTCCATGCTGGACCCTGTCGGACGAAAAGAGGTAATGAGCATATTGCGGAAATTGAATGAAGAGGAAAGCATTACCATAGTCCACATAACACATCATATGGATGAAGCAGCACTGGCTAAGAGATTGATTATAGTTGACAATGGGAAAATTGTTCTTGATGGCAAGCCTAGGGAAGTGTTTAGCAAGGTAAGTATTTTAAAAAGCTTTGGGTTGGATGTTCCTCAAGTGACTGATTTATTCTATTCTCTCAAGCAGCAAGGAATAGATATAAAAAAATTACCGTTGACAGTTGAAGAGGCGTTTGAAATTATTGATGATTTACAAAAACACACCTCTTAAGATTATATTTTCTTTATGCTTTTGTAAACTCTTATTCCGCCGCTTTTATCCATATCCTTAACATTACCGAAAACCTTCATCATAGTGTTTTTCAGTGTTGAGCCGCCTTTGTTATGAAAGGCTACTAACCAAAGTGAGCCGTTATCTGATAAATGTTCGTAGGCTTCCGATATTAAGCGTATATTTAATTCTTTGCCGGCTGCAATCGGAGGATTTGAAACTATATCGTCAAATATTCTATCTGATAAGGATGAAAAAAGATTGCTGTTTATTACTTCAACTTTAAGGTTATTAGTCTTTGAATTATTTCTGGAATATTCCAATGCCCTGTTGTTTACATCGATCATTGCAACCTTTTGTTCGGGGAAAAGAGCCTTTATATATAAACCTATGGCTCCGTAACCGCAGCCGATGTCAAGGACGGCAGATCCGCTCGGAGAAAAGCTCTTAATGAGATTGCAGGAGGCTTTATCAATTCTTGTTCCAAATGAGAATACTCCGCTTACAGATGTAAAGCTCAGTTGAATACCTGAAAGGTTTTCGGCAAATGCTTTTTCCTTGATATCTGATTCGGGATTTTCTGAATAGTAATGCTGACTCATGCTTGTAAACCTCCGGGAGTTCATGTAAAATCGCTATAATTAAATATTATTGCGTCCAAATAACCGTTAGCTAATATTATAACATAAATAAAGAATAAATTATTAAAAAATTCCATGATGAAGGTTTAAGCCTGAGGCATATGCTATTGGTCTACGCCGTCTTTTCTTCATATCCAGTTGCAGCATAATATAATAATTTTTATCAACGATAAAACAGGGTATAATAATTTGGTAATATATTATTGCTCTTTTCTTCATAATGGAGCACATTTGTGGTATTATAGATTGACGGGTGAACGGTAAGCTTTTAAGCTGGCTGTTTTGCACAGCTTGGGTTTGAATCTTGTTTTTGATTTTAGAAGGCCTTAGCCTCAAAGCCATACTATCTTCCGGGAGCATCGGTTTTTTGCCGAGAGTAATTGACTTTTGTAAATAATTATTAGGAGCAACAGTAGAGTATGCCAATTAAAATTGAAAATTTGTACTACACATATATGAATGGCGGGCCCTTTAAAAAAGATGCCTTGCATGATATAAATTTGGAGATAGCTGATGGAGAATTTATTGGAATTATTGGACATACCGGATCAGGCAAATCAACATTGATTCAGCATTTAAACGGTATTTTAAAGCCGACAAAGGGGAATGTAATAATCAATAATATAAACACCATGCAAAAAAATTTAAAAGAGCTGAGAAGCCAGGTGGGTATTGTTTTTCAATATCCGGAGCACCAGCTTTTTGAAGAGACTGTAAAGAAGGACATATCCTTTGGCTTAATTAATCAGGGGCTGAGTCAGGAGGAAATTGATAAGAGAGTAATTTCCTCATTGGAATCAGTAGGTCTCAGTGATAGAATTCTTGATAAATCACCATTTGAGCTTTCAGGAGGACAGAAGAGAAGGACAGCTATTGCAGGAGTCGTCGCAATGATGCCTAGAATACTGGTTCTGGATGAGCCGACGGCAGGACTGGATCCGAAAGGCCGGGATGAAATTTTTGGTTATATCAGTAAGCTCCATGAGGACTTTAATATGACTGTTATTCTTGTTTCTCACAGCATGGAGGACATAGCGAAGCTGACTGACAGGGTTATAGTTATGAATGAGGGGACAGTATTTATGGATAAGCCGTCGAGTGAGGTATATGCCGATCCGAAGGCACTTGAAGGAATAGGCCTGTCAGCTCCGCAAATAACATATTTAATGAAAAGGCTGAAAACTATATTTCCTGAAATTAATGAAAAGGTATTAACTGTTGAAGCAGCCTCAGAAGAATTGATAAAGCAGCTGAACAAGCGTGTGCATTGAACAAACCGGTACTAGAAGAAATTAATTCAAAGAAACCTATTAGAGCAACCGGGGTTTTATTAAGTGAGAAGGGAGAATTAACAAAAGGCATACGGTCTTTTGAGAAAAACATGATAAGAGATATAACAATCGGGCAGTATGTTCCGGGAAGTTCACTTTTGCATAAGTCAGATCCGCGGACAAAACTTATACTTACATTTGTAATGATGATATTTATTTTTATGATAGATACTTACTGGGGGTATCTGACACTTGCCATATTTACGGCGATTACTGTTATTACCTCAGGTATTCCGGTTAAATTTGTTTTGAAGGGATTAAAACCAATTGTTTTTATAGTTGTCTTTGCTGCTGTAATAAATACATTTACAATAAGCGGTACTCCGATTTTTGAATTAGGCTTTCTTAAACCGACTTATGAAGGGCTGAATGTTGCGGTGAAGATGGCTATTAGGCTATTTCTCCTGATAATTATGGCCAGTCTGTTAACCTATACAACTACGCCGATATCCCTTACAGACGGTATTGAGAAGCTTCTGAATCCTTTAAAGCGTATAAAGGTACCTGTTCATGAGATATCGATGATGATGACGATTGCATTAAGATTCATTCCGACGCTTCTTGAAGAAACTGATAAAATTATTAAAGCTCAATCCTCCAGAGGTGCGGATTTTGAAAACGGAAATTTAATTGCAAGAGCAAAAAGCTTCATTCCGGTACTGATTCCACTGTTTATCAGTGCTTTCAGAAGAGCCGACGAATTAGCAACGGCAATGGAAGCAAGGTGCTATAGAGGAAGTGAAGGAAGAACCCGGATGAAGCAGCTTAATTTCACGAAGAACGATGTTATCATAGCAGCTATTACAATTGCGTTTATGGCGTGGGTGCTGGTTATGCAGAATGTTTCAAAATAACTTGATAAAGTTTTTAATACAAAAGCTTATTTAAGCGATAGTAGTTGTCTCATAATTAAATTATCAATTATAGGTGTGGAATGCGAAAAATCAAGCTTAAAATAGAATATGACGGTACCAATTATCATGGGTGGCAGATACAGAAAAATGCTAATTCTGTGCAGGAAACTATTGAAAAGGCTATTTACAAGCTATTGGGAGATAAGACGGGGATTGTGGGCTGCAGCAGAACGGATGTGGGAGTACATGCATATGGGCAGGTGGCTCATTTTGTTACGGATTCAAGTATTCCGGGAGAGAAATTTTCCTACGCAATAAACAATCTGCTTCCGGAGGATATTGTCATAAAACATTCAGAAGAGGTTCAGGAGGATTTCCATTCCAGATATTCCGCCAAAGGTAAAAAGTACAGATATTTAATATATAATGAGGCTCATGCCTCGGCAATTATGCGCAACAGGACATACCATGTCAGACCTGAGCTGGATTTTGAAAACATGAAAAGGGCAGCAAGGTATTTTACGGGACAGCATGATTTTGCTGCTTTTCAGGCAACAGGCGGGCAGGTTAGAAGTACTGTAAGAGAGATATTTAGTATTGAGCTTTTAAGGAAAGAAGACAATCTGATTAGTATAGAAGTTTCCGGAAGCGGCTTTTTATACAATATGGTAAGGATAATAGCCGGTACTTTAGTATATGTAGGAATGGGAAAAATTGAGGCCGATGAAATACCGGATATAATTGAGAGTGCGGACAGGACCAGAGCAGGCAAAACTGCACCTGCTGAGGGACTGTATCTGATGGAGATTTATTATTGACGGAGCTTGAGGAAAAGCGGTTTTTTGAGGTATAAAGCTTTTTTATGATTATTTCTAATGGAAAATATGGTATCAAAAAAGTGAAATGAAAAGTGATTATACGAGAGAATGGGACATATATCGAGATAAATAGAGAGAAAATAAGAGATAAATTAAATTATTCGCAATTTATACTTGACAGGGAGTTGTGTCTATATTAAAATATGTAAGTGTCCTAAACGGTTACTTTTAAAATTAAGAAGAAATTAACTGTTAACATAAAAAGGTTATAGATTTTAGAGGAGGTTGTATTAAAGAATGAAAACTTTCATGGCAAAAGCTGAACAAGTTGAAAGAAAATGGTACATTGTTGATGCAGAAGGTAAGCCCCTTGGAAGATTGGCGAGTGAAGTTGCCAGCATTTTGAGAGGTAAAAATAAGCCGATATTCACACCGCATTGCGATACCGGTGATCATGTAATTGTATTAAATGCAGCGAAGGTAGTTCTGACAGGTAAAAAACTTGAGCAGAAAACTCACAAAACTCACTCTCAGCATCCAGGCGGATTTAAGGAGATTAAGTACAGACATTTATTAGAAAAGTATCCTGAAAGAGCTATTGAATTAGCTGTAAAGGGAATGCTTCCAAAGAACAGTCTTGGCAGACAGATGTTCAGAAAGCTTAAGGTATACGCCGGTTCTGAGCATGTTAACCAGGCACAGAAGCCTGAAGTACTTGATTTAGATATTTAAGGGAGGGAGAATATATAATGGCAAAGGTATACTACTACGGTACAGGACGTAGAAAAAAATCAATCGCAAGAGTAAGACTTGTTCCTGGTGAGGGCAAGATATTGATAAATGACAGGGCATTGGATGACTATTTTGGTTTGGAAACAATGAAGGTTATAGTTAAGCAGCCATTAACGCTTACTGATACACTTTCAAAGTTTGATGTTATATGCACAGTAGTTGGCGGAGGGTTCACCGGTCAAGCAGGTGCAATCAGACATGGTATTTCAAGAGCGCTTTTAAAGGCTGATGAAGAACTCAGACCAGCTCTTAAAAAGGCAGGCTTCCTGACTAGAGACCCAAGAATGAAGGAAAGAAAGAAATACGGTCTCAAGAAAGCGAGAAAGGCATCACAGTTCTCCAAAAGATAGTTTGTTTTCAATTACCGGGCATGTTTGTTCAAAATTACAAAGATATTTTTGCAAGAAACAACCGTCAGGGGAAATCAATTCCTTGGCGGTTTTTTGCTTCAAAAAGTCTGGCTGAGGTCAATTACTGAACAGCTATGATTATAAAGACATGTATTATGAATAATGATAGAATATATAAAGATAAAATTGAAAAATATATTTTCGGGAGGTTACGAAAGCCAATGAGTCATACACTGACAGAAGAAAACATTCAAAAATTGAGAGATGAGCTGGAATACAGGATAACTGTAAAAAGGTCTGAAATAGCAAAAGAAAAGCTGATAGCGGCGGCACATGGTGACAGGTCTGAAAATGCAGAATACAAGGAGGCTTGTGAGAGATTCAATGCTAATGATGATAGGATTCAGCAGTTGATGACTATTATTTCTACAGCAACTGTAATTGATGATAAAAATGCTGATAAGACCAAGCTTGGCATAAATACCAGAGCAAGAATAAAATTTGTTGAGGACGGGGATGAAGATATTATAACATTAGTAACGACAATGGATGCCGATGTAAAAAAAATGTATATAAGTATTGAGGCTGATTTGGGAAAGGCCTTATTTGGTAAAAAAGCCGGAGACGTGGTTGAAGTCAATGCCCAGAGCGGTAAATATACAGTTGAAGTATTAGAAATTCTATAGGGGCTGCTGGTCAAAGAAGGATTGATAAGCGAAAAATAGCGGAGGTTAGCTTAAAAAGCTAGAAAACAGAGTGCAGGCATAGTGTATTTTAGAGGGGTAAAAGGCTAGCTACCGCTGCGAAGCAGGTTTGCCGCAGTTGCCTTACTATAAATTTTTGTGCCGAAAACTCGGCGTAGGAGGTTATTATGAAAAAGATCAGGCTGCTATGCTTTCCTCATGCAGGAGGCTCGGCAGCAACATATAACAGGTGGAAAAAATATCTGGACAGCAGTATCGAAGTAGTACCGGTAGAATTGGCAGGAAGAGGTTCCCGCATGAAGGACTGCTTTTATGACAGTATGCCTGAAGCAATTGATGATGTATGCAGTATTATAAGTCCGTTAATTAAAAACTGCGATTATGCTGTATATGGGCATAGCATGGGGACTATAATAGCTTTTGAGCTTTGCCACAGGCTTATGGAGGAAGGCAGGCGGGAACCCTTGCATTTGTTTGTTTCTGGAAGATATCCTCCAAATATTAAAAGAGATGAAAAGTATCTGAGCAGGTTACCTGACAGGGAGTTTCTGGATGAAATTTTCAGTCTTGGAGGAACCAGCAAGGAGATTTTTAAGAGCAGGGAATTGCTGGATATATTTATTCCTATATTAAGGGCAGATTACAGGATGATAGAAAAGTATAAATACACAAGCTATAATAAAAAATTTAATTTCGGCATTACTGCTTTCAACGGAAGAGCTGATGCAGTTGTTTCCTATGACGAAATAACGGAATGGAGACAGCATACTGCAGCAAGGCATCCGGTATATGAATTTGACGGAGATCACTTCTTCATAAATGAAAAAACTGAAGAAATTACTGAAATTATTAACAGTACTCTTAGAGATTTTATAATTTGATACATATTTTCAAAGGATTCTGCATGCCTCATAAAAAAACTGTCTTGCATTAAAGGTAGCCTTTTTATGAGGGCTGTTGGTCTTTTTGGCGCAAATGGCATAAAAGCTGTTTTCATCAAGGGATGAATGAAAAAAAGAATAGTCAATAAGGCTTTGTTCCGATTCTGTCATAATACTGTTGCTCTCAACATTTACAGTAAAAGAATCCAGAGGAATAGAAAGACCTTTTCCTACTGCTTTGATGTAGCTTTCCTTTAAAGTCCACAGCTTAAAAAAATATGCTTGCTTTTCTTCATCAGGCTGATTTGTGAGAGCTGTGTATTCCTCATTTGAGAAGAATCTTCTTGCAATTTCCAAATCTGTAGGCTTCATTACCTCCACATCAATACCGACGGGATAATCGCTTATTGCACAGGCTACCCAGCTGCCCGAGTGAGAGATGTTGAAATGAGCCTTGTAATGGCCTGAAAGGAAGGGCTTACCGTATTCATTTTTTTCAAAAGCTATATTTGTATTTTTAATGTTCAAGCTTCTGCAAATTACGTATCTGGATAAAAGATTACCAACAAGAGCTCTTTGTGAATCTTCAAAATGATAGAACCTGTGTATCTGAGCTTTTTTGTCCTCTGAGACATATCTGAGCAGAATATCAAAGGCATCCTTTTCAAGGTTGTTATCAAGATTAACTATATAAATATCAAGCAAAAAATATACCTCCTGAACTATCAGTCAACCAGCATGGTTAAAGTCAACAGTTTTGATAAGTTAAATATAGAATATATCAGACTTAAATGCAATGCCTTATCACACAGTAAGGAATATTTTTCAAATGGAAATTTTAACGGCAGTAAGATATGAAGGAATAATACAGCTTAGGGGGTAATATCCTACTGATTGTTATCCGCTTAAGCCTATTGAAGCTACAGCAAATAGATTAAACACCCCCTGTGAATGTTAGAAACAGAAGAATAGCATTAGCGGCGATAATAATACTTGTTACTATTATTCCGACTATATTTGTTGAAGGCCTGTTTACCAAGGCTCCCATAAAGTCCTTGCGTTTAGTGATAATAAGCATTGGAATTATCGCTACTGGAAGTATAAAGCTTAGTATAACCTGACTGGATATAAGGGCTTGCATAGGATTTATGCCTGATAGTATTATAAGCATAGCTGGAAACATTGTTATAAGTCTTGTTATATTATCACTTATTTTCAGACCCACAAAGCCCTGCATAATTGTAGTGCCTGCCATGGTACCCACAATTGAGGAGGACAGTCCTGACGCTATTAATGCCAAGCCAAAGGCTCCGCTTGAAGCGGTACCTAAAAGCGGTGACAGTGATTGGTGGGCTTGCTCGATTGATTCCACAACCAGACCGTTTCTGTAAAAAACGGCAGCAGAGACTATAACCATAGCTGCATTAATTATAAAGGCTATGTTCATAGCGATGGTAATATCCAGCCTTTCCATTTTAAAATGCTCTTTTTTAGACTCCTCTGAGGTATGTGTGTTTCTTTCCTGAACCAGCTGTGAGTGCAAAAAAATAACATGAGGCATAACAGTTGCACCAAGCATACCGACGGCAATCATCACAGCCTCGCCGTTAGGAAGTGAAGGTATCAAGGCATGTAAGCCTGTTGCGGCCCAATCAGGTTTTGCAAGAAAAACCTCCAGAGTATAGGAGATGCAAATTACAGCTACCAGCACTGTGATAAAGGCCTCAAGGACTCTTTGCCCGTATTTTCCCATGTAAACAATAAAAAAAGTAATGACTGCGGTTATTATACCGGCTGCCGGCATAGGAATACGAAACAGCAGATAAAGGCCAAGAGTGCTGCCGAGGAATTCTGCCAGATTAGTCGCCATTGCGGCAAGCTCGGCAGCAATCCAAAGGCCCCAGTTTGTTTTGCGCGAAAAAACCCTTCCGCACATTTGAGGTAAATTATACCCGGTTGCAATACCCAGCTTTGCTGAGAGAAACTGCAAAAAAATTGCCATAAGATTACTCCAAAGAATAACCCAAATAAGGTTGTAGTTGAACTTGGAGCCTCCGCTTATATTTGTGGCAAAATTTCCGGGGTCTATGTACGCTACACTTACAATGAAGGCAGGACCTAAAAAACGAAGAAAGGTTTTAAATTTATTTAATTGTTTAAAAGTATACCTGTTATAATTTGTTTTTTTTACAACAGTCAATGGCTGCGCTTGGGCCTCTGTTTCTGTAACATAATTTTCATTTAACAAATGGCAACACCTCTGTAGTTATTCTCAGCTAAAAACTTTAGTTAAGCCTAATTTTGTTTACCTAAAACTAAGATATGTGCAATTATAAAGAAGTGTTACATCCTTGTTACCCAAACTATCGACGGGTTATTATAATAATTTTATGAAAAATTAATTTTTTTGCTGCGGTTTGTAAAAATGCTTGCAGTTATGTCCTAATAAAGTTATTATTTTTACATGAGAGGATAAAGCATTCCTGCGGTAAGTATGCGCAAGAAGCTGTCAATTTATAGTAATGATTTTTATTACTTTTATTTTTATGTGTTTTTTGGAGGAAATACTTCATGCTGTTAATATATAATGGGAAAATAGTAACAATGACCGAGACAGATTTTGAGAAGGGATATGTTTTAATTGATAATGGTAAAATAAAAGCTGTCGGTCAGGATATTAATGAAGCTGCCGGTATTCTTAATACCGATGTGCAGAAGATAGATGCTCAGGGAGGCTATGTACTTCCCGGCTTAATTGATGCACATAGTCATATCGGAATGTGGGAGGATGCAGTTGGCTTTGAGGGGGATGACGGCAATGAATCCACCGATCCCGTAATGCCTCATTTAAGAGCTATTGATGCAGTTTACCATGCAGACAGATCATTTGTAGAGGCATATGAAAATGGGGTTACAACGGTTATAACAGGTCCCGGAAGTGCAAATGTCATAGGCGGACAATTTGCGGCATTGAAAACATATGGACGGTATGTTGATGAGATGCTTTTGAAGCAGCCTGTAGCCATGAAGGTAGCTTTTGGAGAAAATCCCAAAACAATATATAATGAAAAGCATCAGGCACCAATGACTAGAATGGCAACGGCTGCTATTCTCAGAGAAAGCCTGTTTGAGGCAAAAGAATACAGGGAACGCTTGAATAACTTCAAATCCAATCCGGATGAATATGAAAAGCCGGATTTTGATTTTAAGAAGGAGGCTCTTGTACAGGTTCTGGATAAGGAAATTCCTCTTAAAGCACATGCTCACAGAGCTGATGATATAATGACCGCTATAAGGATAGCAAAAGAGTTTGATGTCGGAATTACGTTGGATCATTGTACTGAAGGACATCTTATTAAGGAGGCTTTAGCTGAAGCAGGCCTTCCTGTGATTGTTGGCCCAATGATTACGGATAGATCGAAGATAGAGCTCAGAAATCAAAATTTAAAAACGCCCGGAATTTTATCCAAGCTGGGTATAAAAGTAGCTATAATGACTGACCACCCATGTGTACCTCAGCATTATCTATGCCTGTGCGCGGCTATTGCCGCAAGAGAGGGTATGGATGAAAGAGAGGCAATGAAGGCAATTACAATTAATGCGGCGGAAATTACAGGAATAAACGACAGAGTAGGATCTATTGAAACAGGTAAGGATGCCGATATAGTTATATATGATGGAAATCCTTTTGAATTGAAAACCAGAGTGCAGAAGACAATAATAAACGGAATTGTAGTATATGAAAGGGTGTAGCCAGAGATACTGGCGAAATGGAGGGCTGTTTTTAATGTTCAGAATTGAAACACATTCCTTTGAGGAAACAGTGGAATTTGGCAAAAGGCTGGGATATATTTTGAATTCCGGTGATATAATATGTTTGTCGGGTGATTTGGGAACGGGGAAAACAGCTCTGACAAATGGGATTGCCAAAGCACTGGGAATAAATTCATATATAACAAGTCCTACCTTTACACTTGTAAACGAGTATGAAGGCAGGCTTCCGCTATATCACTTTGATGTTTACAGAATAGCCGATTCAGATGAGATGTTTGATATAGGCTTTGAAGAATACATTAATGGACAGGGTATTACAATAATTGAGTGGGGAGAACAAATACAGGATATCCTCCCTAAGGAGATAATAAAAATAAAAATAACCAAAAACCTCAATAAGGGTCTTGATGTCAGGGAGATAGCGATTGATTTTACAGGAGACAAATACTGCAGATATCAAAACAAGCTATAAACTATTTGGCAAATTTTGTGCCAAGCACAGTAGTTGAGCACAAATGGGGTTTCTGCGCTTTGAGCACAGTGAAAGGAAGAATTGCCCGTATGAAAATACTTGCGGTAGATACCTCTACAAATGTTGCTTCTGTTGCAATATTGGAGGATGATATAATAATTGGAGAATATAGCTGCAACAAAGGAAAGACACATTCACAGAAATTAATGCCTATGATTCAGAGTCTGTTGGAGAAGGTCAAGCTGGATACGGAAGATATAGATGCCTTTGCCGCATCTATAGGGCCGGGCTCATTTACAGGACTCAGAATAGGTGTTACGACAATAAAGGCTATGGCTTTTGCGGCGGGCAAGCCGGTTATAAGCGTTTATACACTGGATGCACTGGCTTACAATATGTCAATGTCTAAGGCTTTGATATGCCCTGTTATAGATGCCAGAAACAATCAGGTTTTTACGGCAGTTTACAGGTTTGAGGGCGGGAAGCCGGAAAGACTCACAGAATTCTTGGGAATACATATTAATGAATTAGTAGAGATTATTCGTTCTATGGAGGGTGAGGTGGTTTTTCTGGGGGATGCCTGTAATATGCATAGGGAATATCTTACTCAAGAGCTGGGAGGACGTGCAAGTATAGCGGCTCCTAATGCGGCAATGGCAGATGCTTCATCAGTGGCACTGCTGGCACGTGATTCCTTTATGGAAGGAAAATCAGAAAGCAGCTATGAAATGCTGCCGTTTTATCTCAGAAAGTCACAGGCTGAAAGGGAACTGGAAAAAAGTGAGCAAAGGGATAGAGCAAAATGATTGACAATATAGAGGTAAGGGAAATGAAGCAGGAGCATCTTGACGGCATAATGGTAATAGAAAACCTGAGCTTTAGAATACCATGGTCGAGAAACTCCTTTTTAGAAGAGCTTACAACAAATGAGCTGGCTGTTTATTTTGTAGCTGTATCAGGAGGTCAGGTTATCGGTTACGGCGGAATGTGGAAGATATTTGATGAAGGGCATATAACAAATATTGCGGTTCATCCTGAATTCAGGCGTTGCGGTGCGGCATCCAGAATATTGGATGAAATTATTAACGTGTGCAATGAAAATAAAGTCGGAGGTCTTACGCTTGAGGTACGCAAAAGCAATTATGCAGCACAGAAGCTATATGAAAAATATGGTTTTAAAGCAGAAGGCCTGCGAAAAAGATACTACTCAGATAATGGTGAGGATGCATTAATTATGTGGAGACATAATAACTAATTAATTACTAATACTGGAGGGCATATATGTCTAAACCAATGGAACTAACATATCAGGAACTTGAAAATAAACTTGACACAGCTTCATTTCCATTCAGCAATACTTCCAAATTAGGTACATATGATGGAATAATTGGACAGGAAAGAGCAGCAAAAGCTATGAAATTTGGTCTTAAAATGAAAACCAGAGGCTACAATATTTATATGGCAGGTGCTACAGGAACCGGAAAAACCAGTTTTGCAAAGCAAATAGTTAAAGAGGTGGCCATAAATCAAAGTGTACCTGATGATTGGTGCTATATTTATAATTTCAGCAGGCCAAATCAGCCAATGGCAATTAATCTTCCAGCAGGGACAGGGAAAATATTTCAGAAGGATATGGAAGAATTTGTAAAAATAATCAAACAGGAAATTGTAAATGCTTTTGATAATGAAAAGTACGAAAAGGAAAAGGAAGAAATTTTAGACGAGTATGAAGCTATAAAGGATGATCTTCTTTCAAAGCTAAGCGAGGACGCAGAGGCACAGGGGTTTAAAGTCAACACAGGCAGCTCGGGAATTTATTTTTTACCTATAATAGAAGGCAAAACCATAAGTGAAGAGGAATTTGACAAGCTTGATGATGACATTAAAGACCAGATAGATGAGAAAACAGACATTCTGCAGCAGGATACTCTTGAAATAATCCGCAAGCTTAAAAGCAATGAAAAGGAAACAAAGCAGAAGGTCTCAGAGTGGGAAGGGAAAATAGCATTATTGGCTATAGGAGTTCAGGTAAATGACCTTAAGGAAAAGTACAAGAAATTTGAAGTGATAGAAGATTATCTGGAGAAGGTTCAGCAGGATATTCTTGACAATCTGGATGAATTTAAGGAAGAAGAGGTCAGCGAAGAGCAGCCCCAGTTGATTATCCCGTGGGTTCAAAAGGAAGAAACACCCCTTCACAGATATAAGGTAAATGTATTAGTTGATAACAGCAGCTTAAAGGGTGCTCCGGTTATTATTGACTTCAACCCTTCATATTCAAACTTGATTGGCAAGATAGAGTACGAGAATGAATTTGGGTCTGTTTCTACCGATTACACAAAGATAAAGCCAGGACTGTTCCATCTTGCGAACGGTGGCTACATTATACTTCAGGCAAAGGATGTGTTAAGTAATCCGCAGGCATACGAGGCAATTACCAGAGCTCTTAAAACTAAAAAAATAACAATTGAAAATATGAAAGATCAGACCGGGGTTGTTACTGTAACTGCAATTAAGCCCCAATCTATCCCTGTGGATATTAAGGTGATATTAGTTGGAAGTACATCTATATATCAGCTTTTGTATGAATATGAGGAGGATTTCAGAAAGTTCTTTAAGGTTAAAGCTGATTTTGATGAAGAAATGGAGAAGAGTGAAGAAAATATACTGAAGCTTGCTTCATTTATCAGCGGCTTCTGCAACAAGGAGAGAACTCTTCATTATGATAAATCAGGTGTGGCAAAGGTAGTTGAATATGCTTCATGGCTGGTTGAAGACCAGAAAAAAATGTCAACAAGATTTAATGATATTTGTGAAATTCTGTGTGAAGCCTGTATGTGGGCTGAGGATGACAATTCAAAATATGTAAAGGCAAAGCACGTGAAACAAGCAATAACAGAGAAAAATTACAGAAATGACAGGCTGGATAAAAAGCTTCTGGATATGCTGAACGAAGGCACCTTGATGATAGATACCGATGGCAGTGAGGTCGGGCAAATAAACGGTCTTACGGTTATGGACATGGGAGACTATTCCTTTGGAAAACCGGCAAGAATAACCGCATCGACCTATATAGGTGAAAGCGGTATTGTTAATATAGAAAGAGAAGTAGAATTAAGCGGAACCTCACATAGCAAGGGTGTTTTGATATTAAACGGATATATCGGACAAAAATATGCACAGGATTTTCCACTGTCACTATCGGCAAGCCTGTGCTTTGAACAATTGTACGGTGGTATAGATGGGGACAGTGCATCAAGCGCGGAGCTTTATGCTATATTATCAAGCTTATCAGATATGCCTATAAAGCAATATATTGCCGTAACAGGCTCAGTTAATCAAAAGGGAGAGATACAGCCTGTCGGAGGAGTAACACATAAGATTGAAGGCTTTTTCGAGCTTTGCAGGATAAAAGGCTTAAATGGCAAACAGGGAGTAATAATACCGTATCAAAATATCAGAAACCTTGTTTTAAATGATGAGGTTGTAAATGCAGTACGGAAAAAGCAGTTTCATATATACCCTGTTAAAACGATAGATGAAGGAATTGAGTTATTGACAGGTATGGAGGCAGGAGTAAAGGACGCCAACGGTAAATACGAGGAAGGAACGATAAATTATCTGGTTGGCAAAAAGCTGGAACGCTTTGCATCAGCGGTATTAAATTCTGGAAATCATAAAAAATAGAAATATGGTGAAAACAAGGGAAAAACAATTTAAGATAAACAATGTTGGATTGCCGGCTTGCGTTGTTTATACACTCAATACTTAATCAGACAAATATAAAAAAACACCGTAATTATATTATGTAAAAGAGTTTATTCTGTTATCAGTACCAAAACTTGAATATGCTCTATGCAAATTCAATTATAACGGCGTTTAAGAAGTAAGGGGGTGTATCAAGCGTTGGTTCAGACAGATGAAGAACTGGTGTCACAATGCTTAAAAGGTGACAGCAGTGCTTTTGAGGAAATTGTCAGTCGATATAAAAAGCTAGTATATAGTGTAGTCTACAAAATGATACCAGATAGAGAAGAAGTAAACGATGTTTCTCAGGAGGTTTTTATCAGGCTTTATAAATCTCTTGATAAATATAATCCGGAGTATAAGATGTCAACCTGGATTGTAAAAATCACTTCCAATCTATGTTTAGATACTCTCAGAAAGAAAAAACAGGATACAGTGGCGCTTGATGATGCAATTGGGGTTTCCAGCAATACAGACACACCGGAAGAGGCTTTAATAAAAAATCAAAGATCGCAGCTGATAAAAAGTGCTATAAATGAGCTGCCTGATAAGTATAAAATATTGATAACTCTTTTCCATAGCAATGGGTTATCATATGAAGAGATGACAAAGGTGCTTAATGAGCCTATGTCAATTATAAAAAACAGACTTTACAGAGCAAGGCTGATGCTTAAGGCAAAGCTTGACAGAGCAAGAAAGGAGGAGATATTATGAGATGTGAAGATTTCAGAAACCATATTATGAAATTCTTTGACAAGGAACTGAATGATATTGAAGAAGCACAGCTAAAGCAGCATCTTAAAATCTGTAAAAATTGTTCGGACGAATTTAATAAGCTGAAGGAAGTAATTGATTTTGTTGAACAAGACTCAGAAATTGAGCCTCCTGAGGATTTTGAACTTCAAGTAATGAGCAGAATTGAAAATGAAGTTAAAATCTATAAGAACCATAGTGAAAATAATACATTTGTATTTGATATTTTATTAATTTCCGTAACATTAATATTTGTTATATTTTTTGGCGGATTACTTTTTGAGGGTATGAAGGAACCAATTAACTTTATACAAGTTTCAAGATTTGTGGCAGATAACATAAAGGATTTTATTGCAGCAGCCATAAGTATGGGCAGAGCTATATTGATTGCTGTTATGAGTGTGACCGCATCAATATACAAAACATATTATTTCGGATATATTATTCTTGGAATTCTGCTATTTGTTACACAAGGTGTATTTTTCAAGATGGTTAGACAGAGTAATGGAGGGTCGCAATGAAAAAATATACAAGGACTGTATTAATTACTCTTATTCTGATAGTATTTTCATCATTTGCAGTATCCGCTGCTCAGAATAATATTACTTCGGACAATCTTGTCATATTTGAAGATAAAGCATTGGATAACATTAACAGCGGAAATGTAACAGTAGTGGGCGGTAACGCTGAAATACAGAAGGGCGTGAGCGGAAGTGTCATAGTTGTATTCGGGAAGGCAGTCCTTAATGGAAATATCGGCGGAGATGTAGTATCTGTTTTTGGCGAGCTGGATATTCAAGACGGCACTTTGATACAAGGTAATCTGGTTTCTGTAGGCAAGCTTAAAAAGGCGGATACTGTTTCTGTATCTGGGACTAGGTTTGCTGTTGATTTTGACCTTATTTCATTATTCAAGTCAAATGGAATCGTAATAAATGCATTTATAATATTAGCAGTATTAACATTAGCCTTAGGGCTTATATTTATTAGTATATTTTCAAAAAGATACCGGGTTATGGAATATTCAATGAAGTCAGGAAATTTGAGGAGATTGATTCTGGGGCTGTTATTTATAGTCAGTGCCACTATAGTGCTGGTATTTTTAATGTTTTTGGTCATTGTTCCCTTTGTGTATATTCTTATGCTGATGTTTGCTGATATTGTCTCGGGAATCTATATCGGGAGTTTTATATTTAAGAATAATAATGAAAAATCAACTATATTCATAGAATTTTTTGTGGGACATATAATAGTAAATATTTTAAAAATAGTTCCTTTGATTTTATTGCCTGAAGGGGCATATACGGCAATGCTGGTATATGGTATATGTCTGGTAGTGCTTGAAGGGGCTATGGCGGCATTTGGAATAGGAACGGTCATAGATACAGGCTTTGGAAAAGATAAAAAGCTTCTGAAAACAAAAGAGGATTTATAATCTGTTTACAATTTTCATATATTTGAAATATAATATTTTCATGATTTGATTTATAGGCTCTTTTTTTGGTATAATAGAAAATATATATTCTCAAGTATAGAAAGTTGGGGGAACACGAAGATGATTTCGAATAAGGTTGTTATAAACTGTCCGTCAGGGTTGAATTCCAAAGCAGCAGCTTTGCTTGTTCAAAAGGTATCAAAATTCAGCTCAAATATTTGGCTGGAAAAGGGCGAGAGAAGGGCAAACGCAAAGAGCCTGCTAGGGTTGCTTTCACTGGGAGTAGAGAGACAGGCAACAATTAATATAATAGTCGACGGCGAAGATGAAGAAAAAGCGTCAAAAGAAATCTCAGAGTATTTTTTAAGCGGTTTCTGAAATCAATGATGAACGATGAAAGATTATAAGTAGGAATATAAAATAGCTGTGGTTTATTTAAATCACAGCGCTTTTATAGTAGGCGGATTTTTGGTGCCGTACACAAGTTGCTTGAAATTTTTGCTTAAGCTATGAGGTGAATTACTTGTTTGATATCCATGAAGAACTGAAGAAATTGCCCGATAAGCCAGGCGTATATATAATGAAGGATGCCGGGGGCATGGTTATATATGTTGGGAAAGCAGTAGTACTGAAAAACAGGGTAAGGCAATATTTCCATCAGTCGGCAAATCACCCTCCCAAGGTTCAGGCAATGGTGTCCAAAATCAGTGAATTTGAGTATATTGTTACAGATTCTGAAGTTGAAGCCCTGATGCTGGAATGTAATTTAATAAAAAAATACAGACCTAAATACAATATTCTGTTAAAGGATGATAAAAATTATCCTTATATAAAGGTAACTATGAATGAGGAATATCCCAGAATACTTAAAACCAGACGTGTAGAAAGAGACGGAGCTAAGTATTTTGGTCCATATTCCAGCAACTTAGCGGTTAATGACACAATAGACACGCTTAATAAACTATTTCCGGTGAAAACGTGCGGTAAAAGGCTGCCGAAGGATATCGGAAAGGCGCGCCCATGCCTGAATTACTACATGAAGCAGTGCTTGGCTCCTTGTCAGGGTGAAGTTAACAAGGAGGAATATCATGAAATGATGAAAAAGATTTGCTCCTTTCTGGGGGGGCAGTATGAAGAGATACTTAATGATTTAAAAACTCAAATGGCAGATGCTTCGGAACAGCTTGAGTTTGAAAAGGCGGCGCAGCTGAGGAATAAGATATCCAGTATTGCCCAGCTTTCGGAAAAGCAGAAGGTGCTTTCCGCAGATGGGCAGGACAGGGATATAATTGGTTTCTCAGGGGATGCCTCAGATTTGTGTATCCAGATATTTTTTGTAAGAAACGGGCGGGTAATAGGACGTGAGCATTATATTTTTGAAGGTGAGGGAAATGAAGATACAGGATATTCACTTTCAACATTTATCAAGCAGTTTTATAATAAGGTACAGCATATACCTTCGGAAATAGTAATCCAGCAGGAAATAGAAGACGGTGAAACGATATCACAGTGGCTGTCAGGCAAAAGAGGAAATAAGGTGAAGCTAAGAGTCCCTGTGAGGGGAGAGCTGGTCAGACTGGTTAAAATGGTATCACAGAACGCGGATATTTCTTTGAAGCTTTATAAAGATAGGCTTAAAAGGGAGGATAATCCGCATAAAGAAGGAATTAATCAATTGAAGAAGGTTCTTGAGCTGGAGAATGCACCAAGGAGAATCGAAGCCTATGATATATCAAATACCGGCTCGTCTGAAATAGTTGCTTCAATGGTGGTATTTATTGACGGGAAGCCGGCCCGTCAGGAATACAGAAAATTTAAAATTAAATCCATAGAACAGCAGAATGATTATGCAAGCATGCAGGAGACCCTGTACAGAAGATTTTTACGCGCTAAAAAGGAAAAAGATGAAAATACGCAAAATCCCAAATTTTCTGAGTTGCCTGACTTGATTTTAGTAGACGGCGGCACAGCGCATGTTAATGCGGCTCAACAGGTTGCGGATGAATTTGAATACGGCATGTTAATAGCCGGTATGGCTAAGGATAGCAGACATCGTACAAAGTCTCTTATACACAGAGGCGAAGAGTACGAATTGTCATCAAATATGCCTTTGCTCAGATTAATTACAGAAATTCAGGATGAAACTCACAGAGTAGCAGTTGAATATAACAGGCGGCTCAGGGCTAAAAGATATACCCATTCGGAACTGGATGATATAAACGGTATAGGAGAAGCCAGAAAGAAGGCATTGCTGAAGCATTTCAAGTCATTGGCCGCTGTTAAAAAGGCTGATATTCATAAGCTGCAGGAGGTTGAAGGGATAAATGAAAAGGTTGCGGCGCAAATATATAATTTTTTTAGGAAGGCATGAGAGCAGGAAAAAATCTGCCGGAAATTCAGGCGATGAAAAATTAAGCACTAATTAATAATAAATTACTCAGCTTTCCGGGTTGAAGGTTGATATATGATGGATAAAAAGGTATTAAGGAATAGGTGTATAGTTTATGTCAATCTTTGCAATAGCAGATTTACACTTGGCGTTGGGAATAGATAAGCCCATGGACATTTTTGGCGGCAGATGGGCAAATTACATGGAAAAGCTCAGAAACAACTGGATAGGTGCTGTTAAAGAAGAGGACAGTGTTATAATTCCGGGAGATATTTCATGGGCCACATATATAGACAATGCATATGAGGATTTTAAATACATTGAGGCTCTGCCAGGCAGGAAAATAATTTCCAAGGGGAATCATGACTACTGGTGGACTACAGCCTCAAAGCTGAATAAATATCTTGATGAAAATGGTTTTAAGACAATCTCGTTTATGCATAATAATGCATTCAGCATAGAGGATTTTGCAATATGCGGTGCAAGGGGCTGGAAATGTCCGGGTGAAGATGACTTTAAGAAGGACGATGACAAAATATATAAGCGGGAGATTGCCAGATTAGAGCTTTCAATTAAATCGGCCCAGTCTGTTCAGCATAAGAAAAAGCTGGTTTTCATGCATTATCCTCCCGTAACTTCAAGAAGTCAGGAATCGGGCTTTATAGATTTAATGAAGAAAAATGAAATTACCGAGTGCTATTTCGGACACCTGCACGGAGAAGGAATTAAAGGAGCAATTGAAGGCTTTTACGAAGGTATTAAGCTAAAACTTATTTCAGCGGATTATTTAGATTTTATGCCGCTGCTAATACAGCCGAAGTAATATAGATAGCTGTGCCTGCCTTAAAGCAAAGCTTTTCAATGGCAGCGGCAGGGATACTTTGGCGTGACTAAAGTCAATTACGGTTCAAGCCTTCGCGATGATATATCGTCTTTTCAGGCGAATTAAGCTTTTAAGCTAATTTTGAACACGGTTTGGGTTTGATTTGTTTTGACTTTAGGAGGCTTCAGCCTCAAACCCAAACTATCGACCGATGAAATCGGTTTTTTAGCCGATAGTAATTGACTTGGAAAATAGAGGTTGGCAGAACTGTTTAATTTGTCGATAATATGGGTATATAATAACTTGAAATATGATTGTGATATGGTATAATTGAATGGTTAATTTTTTAAATTGAAAAAATTTTCTGTCTATAGTCAGAAAAATGAAATTCATCCACAAACAGGCGAGCTAGATAGATAAATATGTCGCTAAGATAAAATTAATATTAAAACTAAATACCGGGAGGAAGTTTACAAAGATGAACGTAAAAATGGAAGATATTGAAAAGAATGTTGTACAGCTTGAGATAGAAGTTGATACAGCTAAGTTTGAAGAGGGTATGCAAAAATCTTTTGCAAAAAATGCTTCAAAATTTAATGTACCTGGCTTTAGAAAAGGCAAAGCTCCAAGAAATATTGTTGTGCGCTACTATGGCGAGCAGGTATTATATGATGACGCAATAAACATAGTTTGTTCTGAGGCATATGATCTGGCTGTTGATGAAAAAAATCTGCATCCGGTAGATAGACCGGAAATAGATATTCTACAAATCGGAAATAATCAGAATTTAATATTTACTGCCAAGGTTACTGTTAAGCCGGAGGTTGAACTGGGTGCATACATGGGAGTAGAGGTTAAAAAGACAGATGCTGCTGTAAGTGACGAGGATTTGGAAAATGAATTTGATAAAGTAGTTGAAAAAAATTCACGTTTGGTTTCTGTTACAGACAGACCGGTACAGGATGGAGATACAGCATTAATTGACTTCGAAGGCTTTATTGATGATGTTCCGTTTGAAGGCGGTAAGGGTATCGACTACAGCTTGGTAATAGGTTCAGGAACATTTATTCCCGGATTTGAGGAACAATTAATCGGAAAGAATGTCGGCGAAGATGTGGATGTTAATGTTTCCTTCCCGGAGGACTACGGCAAGGATGACTTAAAAGGAAAGCCCGCATTGTTCAAGGTTAATGTTAAGGAAATAAAGTTTAAAGAATTGCCTGAAATAGATGATGAATTTGCTAAGGATATAAGTGAGTTTGACACTCTTGATGAATATAAAAAGGATTTGAGAAATAAATTAGAAGAAGCTGCACAACATAAGGCTGACCATGAAAATGAAAATAATGTTATAAAGCATATTGCAGAAAATGCAACTGTTGAGATTCCTCAGGTCATGGTAGAAAAGCAGATTGATGCCATGGCAAAGGATTTCGATATGAGGCTTCGTTATCAGGGCTTGGATCTGGGAAGATATCTGGAAATGATGGGGATGGATTTTGAAGGCTTCAGAGGACAGTTCGCAGATAGGGCTAAAGATGAAGTCAGGGTTCAGTTGGTAGTAGAGAAAATTTGTCAGGTTGAGGACGTTCAGGTTTCAGATGAAGAGGCTGATACTGAAATTAATAAAATGGCTGAGGCATACAAGCAGTCGGTTGAAGACCTCAAAAAGACATTAAGTCCTGAAGATATGGACTATATAAAAAAGGACATAGCATTCAGAAAAACAATAAAATTATTGGTGGATAATGCTAAGTTAGTATAACTTAATATTATATATCAAGGGGAAATAGGCAATATTATATTAATGTAGTTTATTATAGTTGATAAGTGTTCCATGAATTAAAAACTAACATATATTAATAAGGGAGGTATGTTCATGAGTTTGGTACCTATGGTTGTTGAACAGACAAATCGTGGTGAGAGGTCTTATGATATTTTTTCCAGGCTATTAAATGATAGGATCATTGTATTAAGTGATGAGGTTAATGATGTAACTGCAAGCTTAGTAGTGGCACAAATGCTTTATCTGGAAGCACAGGATCCTGACAAAGACATTCAGTTTTATATAAACAGTCCGGGTGGAGCAGTACATTCAGGATTTGCGATATATGATACTATGCAGTATGTTAAGTGCGACGTATCAACCATATGTATGGGAATGGCTGCCAGCATGGGGGCTTTTCTGTTAGCGGCAGGTGCAAAAGGAAAGAGATTTGCACTTCCGAACAGTGAAATCATGATACATCAGCCTCTTGGCGGCGCTAAAGGTCAGGCAACCGATATTAAAATTCACGCAGAGAATATTTTAAAAACTAAGGATAAATTAAACAGAATACTTAGTGAAAGAACAGGGCAGCCTCTTGAAAAAATTGAGAAGGATACTGACAGAGACTTCTTTATGTCTGCGGAGGAAGCAAAGGCATACGGATTGGTTGATGATATTATGGATAGAAGAAAATAGTTGAGGTGCAATTATGACCAGATATGATGAGAAGAAGCAGTTAAAGTGTTCTTTTTGCGGTAAATCTCAAGAACAGGTTAAGAGGTTGGTTGCAGGGCCTGGTGTTTACATCTGCGATGAATGTATTGAGCTTTGCTCAGAGATTATCGAGGAAGAATTTGAAGATACTAAAATTGATGCAGAAGTAAACGAGATACCGAAACCAAGAGAAATAAAGGATATTCTTGATGAATATGTTGTTGGTCAGGAATATGCAAAAAAATCTCTTTCTGTAGCTGTATATAATCACTATAAGAGAATAAACAGTGATTTTAAGTCTTCGGAGGTAGAGCTTCAAAAAAGTAATATACTTTTACTTGGCCCTACCGGTAGCGGTAAAACTTTTTTGGCACAGACACTTGCAAAAATACTGAACGTTCCTTTTGCTATTGCTGATGCTACTTCTCTCACTGAAGCAGGCTATGTCGGAGAGGATGTAGAGAATATACTGCTCCGGCTTATTCAAGCGGCAGATTACGATATTGAAAAAGCTGAAAAAGGTATTATCTATATTGATGAAATTGATAAGATAGCCCGTAAGTCAGAAAATCCATCTATAACTAGGGATGTTAGCGGTGAAGGTGTACAACAGGCTTTGCTGAAAATTCTTGAAGGAACATTGGCATCAGTCCCGCCCCAAGGAGGAAGGAAACATCCTCATCAGGAGTTTATCCAAATTGATACTACTAATATATTATTTATATGCGGCGGTGCTTTTGACGGAATTGATAAAATAATACAAAACAGAATAGGTAAAAAGTCTCTTGGCTTTGGAGCAAAGATAGAAAGCAACAAGGATAAGGACGTAGGGGAGCTGTTAAAGGATATTTTGCCGCAGGATTTATTAAAGTTTGGGCTTATACCTGAATTTGTCGGAAGACTTCCGATAGTGGTTACGCTTCAGTCTTTAGACGAAAGTGCCCTTGTACAGATTCTGACAGAACCGAAAAATGCTTTGATAAAGCAATATCAGAAAATCTTTGAAATGGATGATGTTTTATTGGAGATACAGAATGATGCCTTGATAGGCATTGCTCAGAAGGCAATATCGAGGAATACCGGTGCAAGAGGGCTAAGAGCGATACTTGAAGAAATGATGCTCGGAGTAATGTACGATATTCCGTCTATGAGCAATGTTGAAAAGTGTATTATCAGTAAGGCTGTAGTGGAAAGTGGTGCTGAACCGGAGCTGATTCTGAATGAGAATCGCAAGTCTTTAAAAAAAACCGGTGTAAAGAAACCTAAATCTAAAAAGGAATCTGTTTCATAGTATTATTTAAACAATAAGACTGTTTTAACACAGAGGGTTAAGGAATTCTGTGTTAAAGCAGTTTTTTATTTTGAAATATTTTAATAATGTTCAGTACTTTATTGGATAAAATAATTATCATTGCCAATAATATAATTGTACACATGAAAACAGAAATAATTATAAATTCATTAAGCAATACAATGTGTATGATTTAAATATCCAAGGAGGTATGGAATATTGACAACGATAATGTTAATCATACAGTTTTTTTTCTCTATTGTAATCGGTATCTATTTCTTCTCGTTACTTAAAAACCAGCAAGGCAATAAAAGCGCTATTGAGAAGGAATCCAAGAAAGAGCTTGAAAAACTGAGAAAATTAAGAGAGATACATTTGACGGAGCCATTGTCTGAAAAGACACGTCCGGCTGCGCTGAAGGATATCGTGGGGCAGGAACAAGGAATTAAAGCCTTGAGAGCATCCCTTTGCGGAACAAATCCCCAGCATGTGATAATTTATGGACCTCCTGGAGTGGGAAAAACAGCGGCAGCCAGAGTTATTCTTGAAGAGGCGAAAAATAATGTATGCTCTCCTTTCAAGAGAGAAGCGAAGTTTATAGAAATTGATGCGACAACACTAAGATTTGATGAAAGAGGTATTGCCGATCCGTTGATTGGTTCTGTTCATGACCCGATTTATCAGGGTGCAGGAGCATATGGTGCGGCAGGTGTGCCTCAGCCGAAGCAGGGAGCGGTAACTAAGGCTCATGGAGGGGTGCTGTTTATTGATGAAATAGGAGAGCTTCATCCAATTCAAATGAATAAGCTGCTGAAGGTTCTTGAAGACAGGAGAGTGTTTCTTGAAAGTGCATATTACAGTTCAGAAGACAGCAATATCCCGTCTCATATACATGATATATTTCAAAAGGGTTTGCCTGCTGATTTCAGGCTTGTGGGAGCTACGACGAGGACTCCGGATGAAATACCGGCGGCAATAAGGTCAAGATGCGTAGAAATATATTTCAGGCCTCTTAGAGCCGATGAAGTTAGCAGGATATGTGAGAATGCCGCCCAAAAAGGAGGGTATTGCCTGTCAGAAGGATGCAGCGATGTAGTTGCCAAATATGCCCAGAATGGAAGAGATGCTGTAAACATAATTCAAATTGCAGGAGGAGTTGCGGTAGTTGAAAACAGGAGAGTAATTGAAATAAAGGATATTGAGTGGGTCGTTGAATTTGGACACTATAGCCCGCGAATTGAAAAGAAGGTAAGTGCTGCACAGCAGATTGGCTGTATAAACGGTTTGGCCGTATTCGGAAACAGCACAGGCATGGTTCTTGATATAGAGGTTACAGCATTGCAGGCAGCGCATGGAAACGGCGGTATTAAAATTACAGGAATAGTTGAAGAAGAGGAAATGGATAATAGGGGGCATAAGCTGAAAAAAACCAGCTCGGCTAAAGCATCTGTTGAGAATGTATTAACGGTTTTAAAACGATATATGAATATTGATTTTAAGGATTATGAAATACATTTAAACTTTCCGGGGGGAATTCCTATTGATGGCCCATCGGCAGGAATTGCAATAGCAACTGCTGTTTATTCGGCAATCAAAAATATTCCTGTAGGCGGAGATTTGGCCATGACCGGAGAAATCTCCATAAAAGGAAATGTCAAGCCGGTCGGAGGAGTAGTGGCAAAGGTTGATGCTGCCAGAGCCGCAGGCATCAAAAAGGTATTCATTCCAAAGGAAAATTATCAGGAGCTGTTTGATGACATGGATATTGAAGTAATACCTGTAGAGACAATAGCAGAAGTAATGAAAAAGGTATTCAATGCAGATTTGGTTGAAAGAAAGGATGATGCGGTTATCAATAATACTGTTCCTATTTCTATATTAACCGCTCAGGGGACAACATAAATTTGTGTATATGACTAAACTTCCCCAGTATAAGCAGCACAGATGTATAATTTTTTATGCCGGGAAGCCGGGTATATAAGTTTAAGTGATATCGGCCAATACACTTAATTAAAATAAACACCACGCTTTAAATTTGTAAGAGCGTGGTGTTTTATTGCAGAACCGGCTTTGGACTTAAGGCGTTTTCATATGATATAATAAATTTTGCGGGCAATTTATTAAGGCTTTCCGTACAGAGGAGAATAATTAAGTTGTAAATTTGGCCTATGCACGAAATAAGAATGAATATACATATACCGGAGAGGATACTTATGAAAAAAAATAGTAAAAAAGCAATTGCATCATTTTTTGCTGCCGCGTTGGTTCTGGTGGGTGGTTATACCTTCCATAATGATGGATTATCCGTACCTGAATTTTTTCAGGATATATTTGTCCAGACAAGCTCGGGAAACGGCATTGATAATTTAGAAAAAACTAAATTTCCGGAGGATATAATCAAAATACAGGAGGAAGGCATTAAGCCGTTTGGATATATTAATGCAGCTGTAGAAAAGGTTGTTGACGGAGATACGTTTCACATAAAATATAAAAATGCAGGCTATAAGGTCAGAATGCTTGATATAGACACACCGGAGTCGGTAAAGTCCGGCGTTGAGGCTCAGCCCTTTTCCGTTGAGGCCAGTAATCTGACTAAGGATATTCTGGCAGGAAGGACTGTAAAGCTGGTATTTGAAAAGGAGACAGCAGACCAATATGACAGATTGCTTGCACATGTGATACTTGAAGACGGAACCTATTATAATGCTTTAATGGTTCAAAACGGGTATGCCATATCTGTTTTTTACAAGCCCAATACACTGCTAAAGGATTTTATTTCAGATTTGCAGGACGGGGCAATCATAAAAAAAGCTGGATTTTGGCAGCTGCCGGAGGCTTCCCGGCCATTTATCAAGAATAATAAAGGGAATTACATAGCATCATACAAATTAAAAGCAGATGCCGCATAAGAAAGTCAATTACTATCGGCTAAAAACCGATTATATCAGCCGATAATAATATATTTTTACAAATAAAATCTGCATATTGGGGATAAACACCAAAAATTAGGACTTCAGCACTAGCAGTTGTGGTATATATTTTCTATATAAATACTACATTGTATTTGGTAATATTAGGGAGAACATTAGCATATCTCCTTTTTTCGGAGCATGGGGCCATATGGCTCCATGTTTTTTGTTTTATTTTTAGGCTGCATTAAATTTATTAATGCAGCTGTTTTTTACAATATTTTTATAGCCAATATGTTTTTATGAGAGCTGCCAGAGATATGCATATACGTTGACGGGATATGAAATATGGCGGTTTCGGAATTTTTAAATTGTATATGATTTATTTAGGCAGATAAGCCGAGATTTTCTGTTCACCTTGAAAATTAGTAAGCATTGGGATATTATAAAAAAGACCTATCTTTGACAAGGGTTTGGCATGGCAGTTTATGGAGGAGAAAAATGGATACATTAATTCTTGGAATAGAAAGCAGCTGTGATGAAACAGCCGCTGCAGTTATTAAAAATGGCAGATATATTATGTCGAATATAATTTCAACTCAGGTTGACCTTCATAAAAGGTATGGAGGAGTAGTACCGGAGATAGCATCAAGAAAGCATGTTGAGCTTATTATACCTGTAATTAATCAGGCGCTTGATGAAGCAGGAGTATTATTATCAGAAATAGATGCTATAGGGGTAACATACGGTCCCGGTCTTGTAGGAGCTTTACTGGTAGGGTTAACTGCCGGCAAGGCAATTGCCTATACCGCTAAGAAACCATTGATAGGAGTACATCATATTGAGGGGCATATTGCAGCAAACTATTTGCAATATCCGGATTTGGAGCCTCCGTTTATATGCCTTGTGGCATCAGGAGGACATAGCCATATTGTACATGTAAAGGATTACGGGGAATTTGAAATACTTGGACAGACACGGGATGATGCGGCAGGCGAGGCCTTTGACAAAATTTCAAGGGCTGTTGGGTTGGGATATCCGGGAGGCCCTCTGATTGACAAGTATGCACAAAAGGGTAACAGTAGAGCAATTTCGTTCCCGAGAGTTTATTTTGATGACGGGACATTGGATTTCAGCTTCAGCGGACTAAAAACAGCTGTTTTGAATTATTTAAACAGATTGGAGCAAACGGGCGAGGCAATAAACATTCCTGATGTTGCAGCGAGCTTTCAACAGGCTGTTGTGGATGTTCTTGTAAAAAATACTATAGCAGCGGCAAAGAAAAATAATATCAGTAAGATAGCCTTGGCAGGCGGTGTTGCAGCCAATTCACAGCTTAGACATGATATGAAGGAAATAGCCGGTAAGCAAGGCATAGAGGTAATGTATCCGGGCCTGATCTTATGTACCGATAATGCAGCAATGATAGGCTGTGCCGCTTATTATGAGTATATAAAAGGGAAACGGGCAGGTATGGATTTAAATGCGGTTCCCGGATTAAGGCTGGGGTAAAAAATAGTATAGTAATTAAATTCTGTTTAAGCAATTATACCGATATGGCTATTATTTAACAGAGCTTTTGCCGGGAAGATTTAGTTAATAAGGTTAAGAGCAGTTAGTTATCCACAGCTGTGGGAAATAATAAAAAAACTTTGCTTTGCTGTATTATTAATGTATACAAAGAACAGAGCTTATTTTAAAAAAGTATACTGACATTATGGAATGCCTGAAATTAGCGGATTTAAGGACTCAACGGTTTCGCTGTGAATAAAAGTATGTATATAATTTGTGGGTTATGTGGAAATATCTCAAAATACAGAAAAAACGGGAGTTTCGTAGCTGTGGATAAATATGTGGATGATGTGCATAAAATTTGCTGATTCAGTTATATTTGTTTTGGAAATATAATACAATAGATTTTTAAATTGCAGAACATGTATGTACAAAGTCAATTACTATCGGCTGAAAGCCTCCTGAAGTACAAACCCTAACCCCCAAACCGCTGAAACCTTAAAATAAATGCTTGAAAGCTATGTTCGCCTGGAAGGAGAAGGTTTCAACCTTAATTGACTTTATGGAAATTCAGGCTGCATCTGATAAGAAAAGCTGCTCAAATAAAATATTCCCGGTGGAATCCTTTATTTGGTGACAATAGGACAACCGGAAATAATTAATATTGATAATAGACTTTTTAAAAAGAGTTAGATAACTTAAAAATTCTCAATACACTTAAGGCTGAATTAAAGTCTTACAGTTTTACAGGCTGTCTTGCTTTTGAGCCGCTGAAAGCTGGTTGTATTGATTATAATATTCTGTTACCTTTTGAACATAGTCTTGTGTTTCAGCATAAGGAGGAATTCCGCCGTATTTTGTCACACTGTTCGGACCGGCATTGTATGCGGCTAATGCCAAGCTGACATCACCTTTGAAACTGGATAGTTGGTTTTTCAAGTACATCGTACCGCCATTTATATTCTGAGCAATATCAAATGGATCGCTTACACCAAGTGAGGCTGCCGTACTGGGCATTAATTGCATCAAGCCCTGGGCACCGGAAGAAGATATTGAAGTAGGATCGAAAGAAGACTCCTGCTTCATTACGGCGCGAATCAGGTTTTTATCTACACCATACTTGGAAGAGGCATTATTTATGGCTGTGTTTATCAGTTCCATCAATTCTGATTTGTCATTTGGTATATAGGCTGTTGAGTTTGCAAGCGCTTTACGTGCTTTTAACAGATTGATATTTGTATCATCTCCGGATTTTTCCATTAAGCTCTTTAAATAATTGTTCATAACGGAATTACCGGTTAAATCAGAATAATCTCCCAGTAATGATTTATCCAAGCCTAATGAAGAGGAATCAAGGCCTAACAGAGCAGCATCAGATAAGTAATCTTCAAAAGAAGTATCAGAACTTGTTTCGCTGGTAGTTAATTTTGGGGCAATACTGGAAAGCCTGCTGTTTATATCAGCTAATTTTTGCTCAAATATAGCATTAATATCTAATTTCATTTGTTGACCTCCAACTCAAAATAATGAAATTCCGCATTACAGGGGCAACCCGAGAGTATTCATTATTCATGCATCTATAGCTCTATTTATATATAAAGTCAATTACTACCGACTTTCAGGTTCTTTACGTTTAAAGCCTTCCAAAGCTGAAAATATATTTAAAGCCCAAGCTGTGGGAAACAATACAGCCTAAAGTACTGTCCCCGTATTATAGGCAAGGGCTTAGAATATTAATAGACCTTTACCGCAATTAATATATCGGCAGTTTAGTATAATTTAATTATAGGAAATGTTTGCTGAAGAATCAAATTTATACTGATTAGGATACTTCAATAAGCATTTTTTTTGAAAATTTTGAACAGGCATTTCTTGTATTCCCGTCAAATTCTCTTGCTGAGAATAGCTTGCATTTTCCAAGATGCTCATTGGGAGAGTCCAATTGAACCATAAAATACTCACAGTGTAGGCATTTGAAATTTAGCTGCTGTGAAGAAGCTGATTCGCAGGAGTTTTTATACTTGAAGCAAATATAATCGGGCGTAACAACTCCATGATATTTACAGAGAATATCCTTTGTTAAATGCAGGGAAACCCCCCGCTCACAATTATTACAGCACTTAACCTGCTTCATAGCTACCTTCCTTGTAAATAAATTTGTATTATCAGTTGCCAAGCCAATATTTTACAAAGCCTCTGCGGCATTCTGAGGTAATAAAGTCTTATTGCCATCTTGCAGAATTGCACGGTAATTTTATTCGGACAGAGGTGCTTCCTTGGCAGCTGGGAATCATTAACGGTATACATATTATACCATTTATGCCGCTGATAGCAAAGAAATGGGAAATACATTAAATGAGGCATATAAGCAAATATTACTAAAATAAAATTATTTATTATGTATTTTTTTACGGTTAAGGATGATTTTCCTTCAAAAATGCAGTTATCTAATGTATAATAACAATAAATAAATTTTTCAGTAGTTTAGGAGAGAGCATGAGAAAGCCAAAAATATTAAGAACACGTTATATTCCATTTGAAACAGTGGATATTTCCAGTGACGAAATGTTATTCAGAGATGATGAGATTTTGATTACCAGATGGAAGGCTATAAAGCCAAGAGCAGATATTTCAGGCGGTATTTCATATACATTTTTAAAAGAAGGCATTAAAATAAGCAGGTTTTATGATGCTGATAAAAAGTTTGCGTATTGGTATTGTGATATTATAGATGTAAAATATGACAACGATATAGATCAGTACACCTTAATAGATTTATTGCTTGATGTTAAGCTGATGCCGGACGGAACAATGAAGGTTCTGGATGCAGACGAGCTTGCCGATGCACTTGAGGAAGGTTTGATAACGCAGGAACAGGCATGCAGGTCCTTAAAGAAAATGGACAGCATATTGCAGAAGATATATAAAAGCAGTTTTCCTCCTTTAGTATGCTTAGATGAGAAGTATTGGGAAGTATAAGGATATGCGGTAATATGGATTATAATATTAATTGAAGCTGTTTTTAATGGGTGTTTTGGCTGAAAATATAATTGAGAAGAGTTTACAGCCGGATTTGGAGATTTTTCATGGATAGAATTATTGATTTGCATGTACATAGTATTGCTTCAGACGGTAGTATGAGCCCATCTGAGCTGGTACGCCATGCAAAGGAGTCGGGACTTTCGGCAGTTGCACTGACTGACCATGATACCGTTGAAGGTATCAGAGAGGCTTTGGAGGAAGGCGAGAGAATTGGCCTTGAGGTTATACCGGGGCTTGAAATAAGTACTAATTTCAAGCCTGAAATGCATATTTTAGGGTATTTTCCTAACGGGAATAAATATATGAATGTGCAGAAGGAGCTTACAGCAATCAGAAAGGGCAGAGACGACAGGAATAAAAAGATTATAGCAAGGCTTAATGAGCTGGGTGTCAGCATTACCGAGAGGGAAATAAAAGAAACAGCATCGGGAGATACAATAGGACGTCCGCATTTTGCACGGTTGCTGCAGGAGAGGGGATATGTCAGAACCATGCAGGAGGCCTTTGACAAATATCTCGGGAAGAATGGCACTGCATATTTCAAAAGACTTGAATTGGAGCCTGCCGATGGGATTAAATTGATTAAAAATGCAGGAGGAATTCCTGTGCTTGCTCATCCGGCTCTTTTAAACATGAGCTGCAATGAGCTTGACAGGCTTCTGCCAGAGCTGAAGGAATACGGATTGGCTGGTATTGAGGCCATATACAGTGAAAATACAAAAGAAGAAACCGGCAATTTGCTCAGGCTGGCAATAAGGCATCAATTGCTGGTTACGGGCGGCAGTGATTATCATGGGACATACAAGAGCGGAATTGAAATAGGGTCGGGAAGAGGTAACCTCAAGATTCCCTATGAACTGGCAGAAAAGCTTAAGAAGGCTTGAAAAGTTCTGTTTTATGTAACTTGACCTTAATGAAGCATGGTGCTATAATTTTAATGTCAGATAAATACTTTTTGGCAACCCTTTATTAAAAGGGTTATTTTTATCAGATTTCAATTGTTAAGTTATTTAATCTGATTTATTTTGCAACAGGCGGTTAATAATATGGTAAAGGAATCATTTAAGGTAATTGCACAAAACAAAAAAGCTCGTCATGAATACTTCATTGAAGAAACAATTGAGGCAGGTATTGTGCTGTCCGGGACTGAGGTTAAGTCAATCAGGCAGGGCAAGCTGAATTTGAAAGACAGCTATGCAACTGTTTCAGGCGGTGAAGTAATACTGAGCGGAATGCATATAAGTCCGTATGAGCAAGGAAATATTTATAATAAGGATCCTTTACGGAACAGAAAGCTTTTGCTGCATAAATCAGAGATAAACAGACTGCTTGGGTTGATTCAGCAGAAAGGTCTTACATTAATACCTACTCAGGCTTACCTTAAAAGAGGTATGGTAAAAATAGAGCTGGGTGTTGCGCGGGGCAAAAAGCTGTATGACAAGCGTGATGATATTGCGGCCCGTGACGCAAAGAGAGAAATTGACCGAAAGATTAAAGAGCAGTTCAGATAGTTCGGTTGAGTGTATGCATAGATTTTCCAGAAACAGTAGCTTGATGTTCTGTAGGATAGATGCTATTATGTAAGCGGTAGCTTGATAAAGTCAAGTACTATCGTCTAAAAGCTTAACGAATTTAAAGCTTAAACTGCTTTAAAGTATAAGTTTCCAAAGGATGACAGAATATCTTCAAGCTACTTTATAGCAGATGCTTTTGCTGTAATTGACTTTAGTGAATATTTTGTTTTAATAAAGCTTATTAGTCCCAAGTTTATACATGGGGGCGTAATGGTTTCGACGGGATTGTTGAGACTTGATAAGCGGGTAGAGGATTCTCGTTGGCCTCTTAAAAAACGAGAACTTAAATTTAAACGCTAAAAACGATAATTTCGCTTTAGCTGCTGCCTAAGGGCAGCCCGTCAGTCCCGGGTTAACTGCACCCGGGGTAGCTGGCGTCATCAAGTCAGTCCTTTTGCATAGGAAGGTCAAATGCTAGCACTAATTCAGCCGTAGCCTTGAGCTGAATCGGACTTTAAAGGCTACCGAAAACGAAACCTTGCCTGTGGGGGTTTGTCGTAGGGAAACGCAAGGTTATTGTCCTGCAAAGGATACGTGACCGGGCACAAAGCATAGGCTACACCCGTAGAAGTTCTTGAGGATATGGTTTCGGACAGGGGTTCGACTCCCCTCGCCTCCACCAAATCTAAACCTCGTTATTGATACAATGACGAGAAGCCGAAAAGTCCAGCATTGCTGGGCTTTTTTGCATTTTAGAGGAAAAACCACGTCGTTTTGAGAGGTACTTTTTACGCATTTTTTGCGCCTTCTCGTGTCATGATGCACCAGAGGTTTTCCTACACTCGCCTATCGTGTCATCGTTCAAAGAAACGTGTCATAATGCACCAGACATGAAGTTGCCTCGCTGCCAGCCGGTTTGTACCGGAAGGCAACGGGGCTTTTTACTTTTCATATAACCGAATTGTGGCAAGATGTACCCGCACTGTATTGAGCTTTGAATTATAGTTGCAAAATTGCTGCTTTTACGAAATGAGGGGATAATCTTGACAATCCTGCTAAAATAGATTATAATGAATTTATTCATTGGCGTGCTCAAAGGGGGAATCGCAATGCGTGAAACACAGAAAAATAGTAGATCCAAACGGACAAGAATAGTAAAGGAACCCGAAGAACGGCGACAGGAAATAATAGAGACCGCATTAGAACTATTTTCAGAAAAAGGTTATACTGATACTGCGATGCAGGATATTTCAGAAAAAATGAATGTTTCCCCCGGGCTTTGTTATCGGTATTTCAAATCAAAAGTAGAACTTTTTGCCGCAACATCTGAATATTATGCTCAGCAGGCTGTTGAGCAAATTAAGCTTCCGGTGTCAAGCAATCTGTCTGCACTAGAAAAATTCAATCTTGTACTAAAGAGGATTTTTGAATACACTATTAAACACCATGACTATGAAGCGAGCTATAAAGAAGACGAGGCCATCCGAGCCAGTCGATTGGACAACGTTGCAGAAAACATGGTTGATGTGTTGATTCCGATTATTGAGCAAGGAGTTTCTGATGGAACTTTTGTCTGCAGCAATGTTGAATATACCACCCGACTCTTCACATATGGAATTATTCATACAATCCATTCAACTATGCCATCTCAAAATACAAAAGAATATTTTGTTTCTTATCTGGATTTTTTGAAAGATATGTTCACTAAATCTTTAGAGATTAAAACACCAAATGATTTAGGAAATAGCTGGCAAGACTTATACAAATAAAAACCTGAGGGCTTACCGATAAGGAAGGCCTTTTTTTCTGCTTTTTTATTGAATAAATTTACTCATCCTATTGACAGGCGCAAAAATACGTGCTATCATATTATTGAATGAATTTATTCAATAATATGAGGGATATCCAAAATCACTGCGTATGAAAGGACATGATCTTATGAATCAAATAATTCAAGTGAATAACTTGAAAAAAAGTTATGGTGACCTAGAAGCGGTAAAAGGCATCACATTTTCGGTTGAAAAAGGTACGCTCTTTGCGTTTCTGGGACAGAACGGAGCCGGAAAAAGTACGACCATCAATATTCTTTGCACTTTGCTGGATAAAACAGAGGGCGAAGTTGTTATTAACAATCACTACTTAGGAAAAGAGAATGACGCAATTCGTAAAGACATAGGGATTGTATTTCAGCAAAGCCTATTAGATGAAAAATTAACTGTCAGGGAAAACATACTTACGCGAGGGGATTTTTACGGTCTATCATCAAAAACGTTAGGAGAAAATTATCAATTTGTATCTGACTATTTGGACATTGATGAAATTGAAAAGCAAAAATACGGTACATTGTCCGGCGGTCAACGCCGACGGGTTGATATTGCAAGAGCTTTGATACACCGTCCTAATATTCTATTTTTAGACGAACCGAGTACAGGGCTTGATCCCCAGGCAAGGGTTTTTGTTTGGGACGCAATTAAGAAGCTCCAACAAGACACAGGAATGACAGTATTCCTCACTACTCACTATATGGAAGAAGCAACAGTTGCCAGCAATATTATCATACTGCGCAAGGGTGAAATTATTGCGGAAGGCAGCGCCTATAAGCTGAAGGAGCAATACGCAAAAGATAAACTGAGAGTTGCTTTCAAAAACTGCGAACAAGCAGATGAATTTCTGAACAACTCCCATATCTCCTATAAAACCCGAAAAGATTTTTACACCATCTATGTACAAAGCAGCATGGAAGCCTTAGCGCTTTTAAAAGCGATGGAGGAAAATATAGATTCATTTGAAATGATACAAGGCACCATGGACGATGTGTTCTTGAAATTGGTTGGTGATAATAAGGAGGATTATACGAAATGAAAGCACTATTGAGCTTGGTTAATCGGAACAACAAAGTTTTCAGACGCGACAGGGTGCAAATTGTTTTTGCACTTTTGACGGTAGGAATACTGATAGCACTTTATGCCCTTTTCTTAAGACAAGAGAATTTGTCACAGTTAGAGAACATTGTAGGTAGCAATATACCCGCTATGTACTGGCTGGCTGACACTCATATGGTAGCAGGCTTACTAACGATCTGTACCGTAACGACAACACTCACCGCATTTGGTGTAATGGTTTGGGATAAGGAAAGGCAAAAAGATATAGATTTTCTGGCGACACCCTTATCAAGAAATAAGATACAGTGGGGCTATCTTATCAATGCCATGTTGATTGGACTTGTATTTACTGCAATTGCATTCTTTCTGTGTGAGTTGTTTATCAAGGCCGCCGGAGGAGAATTTCTTACATTTGCAGAAACCATGAAAGTTTTTGGATTGCTTATATTATCATTGCTACTTGCAAGCAGTATGAATTTGTTTATTTCCTTTTTGGTTAAAACACAACGCGCTTTTTCAACAATAAATACAATTGTGGGAACCTTAATTGGATTTTTATTAGGGGCATATTTCCCGATGGGTGTATTCCCACAACCCGTTCAATTTTTGATTAAGATATTTCCATTAAGCCATATAGCAACATTGTTAAGACAGGTTATGATGGAAAGACCTATGCAATTAGTTTTCAGTAACACGACAGCTTCGATTGATACATACAAACTCCATTATGGGGTTGTTTACAGCCTGAACGGAAATATCGTTTCACCTATATCAAGTATTATTTTTATCTTGATTTCAACTGTCGTGTTCGCATCCCTGTCAATTTATATCTTTAAAAAAATTAACAAGTAAAGTCCAAAAGGCTTGAAAAGAAGATGATTAGATTTTGAATCCAGTGTAGGCAACCAGATGTCATTATGCAAAGAGGCAGAACTTTTTGCAGCGACCAGTGCCGGTATGCTTGGTGGAATAGCAACCGGAATCAGCCAAACCGAAAAGCCTCACATCGGCTGACCTGTGCTTACTGTGGCAGGGAATTTATCAGCTACGGCAACCCGAACCGGAAATACTGCGGTCACGCCTGCTATACTTCCGACCGTTTCGGAGAGGCGGTGCGCTTATTACCAATGAGCAGTTTGACCGTGAAAAGAATTATGGCGCGGCAATGGCACTTGCCCGTGCAATGCTCTCCAAGGGTCTGATCACCGAGAAAGACTACCGTAAAATTGATACAATTTACAAGGCGAAATGTCGCCCTGTAATTGGCGCTTTACCGACCGAAAACCCTTGACTTTTCGGGCTTTCAGAGTGATGAATGTAATGCTGAATCATTCGGTTCAAGCACCCGGAAAGGAGGGTTTTTTATGCGAGTTATAACGAAACTCGAACCTATAGCGCAGCCAATACCAAGATGGAAGTATGTCGGCGTATATGCCGACGAAGCGCTCACCGGCACAAAGGATGCCAGACCGGAGTTTCAGCGGTTGATAAAGGACTGCAGAAACGGCAAAATCGACATGGTCATTACCAAGTCCATCGCACGGTTCGCGCGAAACACGGTGACCATGCTGGAAATCGTGCGGGAGTTAAAGCTGCTCGGCATTGATGTCTATTTTGAAAAAGAGAATATACACTCTCTCAGCGGGGATGGCGAGTTGATGCTCACCATCCTCGCTTCTTACGCGCAGGAGGAAAGCCGCTCGGTTTCAGAAAACTGCAAATGGCGAATCAGAAAACGCTTTGCACAGGGCGAGCTTGTCAGCCTGCGGTTTATGTTCGGTTATCGTATCGAAAAAGGCGAGGTGGAAGTTGATCCGGAGACGGCGGATATCGTCCGGATGATTTTTGAGGATTATATCGACGGTATGGGCGGCAGCTTGATTGCTAAGAAACTGCGTGAGATGGGCGTACCTGCCCTGCGTGGCGGGACATGGAACGCAGAGCGCGTGGTGGCGATCATTAAGAATGAAAAATATACCGGCAACGCGCTTTTGCAGAAAAAATATGTATCCGATCACCTGACGAAAAAAGAGGTTTGGAACAAAGGACGGCTTCCGCAGTATTATTCCGAGGATACACATCCCGCCATCATTGATATGGAGACCTTTGAGATGGCGCAGGAGATTATGGAGCGTCGTAGGAACCGCTTTGGAAACAAAAAAGATGTAACGCCGAACAAGTATCCGTTCTCCGGAAAGATTGTATGCGAAAGCTGTGGGAAGAATTACAAACGGAAAGTCACGGCGGGAAAACCGTACTGGCAATGCTCCACCTTCCTGCAAGACGGCAAGGATTACTGCCACGCCAAGCAAATTCCCGAGGACATCCTCCATACGGTGACCGCCGCGGCTCTCGGTTTGGCAGTTTTTGAAACTGAGGCGTTTACGGATCGGATTGCCGAGATACGAGTGCCGGAAGCCAACAAGCTGGTGTTCGTGTTCCACGATGGTCGTTTTGTGGAGAGGGTTTGGCACGACCGCTCCCGCGCTGATAGCTGGACGGACGAGATGAAGCAAGCTGCCCGCGACCGCATGACGCCCGAGTTGCGCGAGGCTTCTCGCCAGCGCATGCACGAAATCAACAGGAAAAGGAGGAAGCGCGTATGAGTCAGGTACGGGTTACGGTAATACCGCCAAGGGTAAATTTACAACTGATTCCGTTCAGTACGGAATATGTGAAAAAGCGTGTGGCAGCTTATGCGCGTGTTTCCACCGATACCGAGGAGCAAATTTCCAGCTACGAGGCACAGGTTGACCATTACACCCGCCATATACAGGCAAACGAAGAATGGGAATTCGTGAAGGTATACACCGACGAGGGCATTTCGGCAACTTCCACTGCCAAGCGCGACGGCTTCAGGCAGATGGTACAGGATGCTCTGGACGGCAAGATTGACCTTATCATTACAAAATCGGTGAGCCGTTTTGCCCGAAACACGGTTGATAGTTTGACCACCGTCCGGCAGCTTAAGGAAAAAGGCGTGGAGGTTTACTTCGAGAAAGAAAATATCTACACGCTGGACAGCAAGGGCGAGCTTCTCATCACCATCATGTCATCGCTGGCACAGGAAGAAAGTCGTTCCATTTCGGAAAATGTGACATGGGGACAGCGCAAGCGGATGCAGGACGGCAAAATCACTCTTCCGTATAAGCAATTTCTCGGTTACGAAAAGGGAGAGGATGGTCTGCCGAAGATTGTGCCATCCGAGGCGGTCACCGTCCGGATGATATACAGGCTGTTCCTCGAAGGGAAAACGCCTTCATGGATTGCAAAGCATCTCACCGAGAGCGGTATCCTGACACCGGCGCGCAAAGCGGTCTGGCAGTCCACCACCGTTCTCAGTATTCTGCAAAATGAAAAATACAAGGGCGATGCGATTTTGCAAAAAACCTTCTGCGTGGATTTTCTCACGAAAAAGATGAAAGTCAACGAGGGCGAGGTTCCGCAATATTATGTAGAAAACAGCCACCCCGCTATCGTCACGCCTGAGACCTTCGAAATGGTGCAGTACGAACTCAGTCAGCGCAAAGGAAACAAAGGGTACAAAGCCAGCGACAGCCCGTTCTCCGGCAAGATCATCTGCGGCGAGTGCGGCACTGCATTTGGCTCGAAAGTCTGGCATTCCACCAGCAAATACAGGCGCACCATTTGGCAGTGCAACCATAAATACAAAGGCAAAAAATGTGACACGCCTCACCTTTATGAAACGGCTCTACAGAAGGCTTTTGTGGAGGCATTCAATAGCTTTATTGAAAATAAGGGCGAGATTCTACAGGATTACGAGACGGTAGTTCTGGCGCTGACCGACACATCCTCTCTTGAGAAAAGGCAAGCGGAATTAAAAAGCGAATACGATATCGTCATGGAACTTATGAGAAAATGCGTGGAAGAAAACGCCCGCACCGTTCTCGACCAGAATGAATACAACCATCGATATACCGCTTTGATGGAACGCTACGAAGCCGCGCAGAATGGCATTGCTGAAATCAACGATAAAATGCTGGAGCGCACCGCCAAACGGGAAAAGATAACACGCTTCCTTGATAATATGAAACGCCACGATAAGCTGCTTACCGAGTTTGATGAAAAACTCTGGCTTGCCACTGTCGAATCGGTGACCGTCCATTCGGAAAGCAAAATGACGGTTACCTTTAAGGACAACAGCGAGGTCACGGTGGAGATATAGAAAACCAATGAAATAATGATGCCCGCAGAAATGGCATTCATGCCATTTCTGCGAACTTTTCACTTTACAACTATTTTAATATTAGTCTCAGTATCAACCAAAATTACGAATAAATCAACAATAATCGTGATTAATATGTATTACTAGCATTGACAAACGGAGTGCGATGTGTTATACTATATAAGCATATTTATGTCCATATACACAATCCTGTGAAAGGAGTTGTATAATGAGTATATCAAATGACGAAAGCAGATGGCTTTCTATGACTGAAATATGTACACATCTCGGGATAAGCAGAGACACTGCCATCAAATGGATAAATAAAAAGAACTTACCTGCACATAAGATTGGTCGGCTTTGGAAGTTTAAGATTATAGAGGTTGATGAGTGGGTGCGAAGTGGTGGGGCTGAAGCAAAGGAGGGTGAATCATGAAAGCGGATCTCTTTAAACGTTTGTTTAAAGCAATTTTTTCAGAAGATATTGTTTCTTTGAAAAAAATAGCAAACATAATAATTCATGAAGAGCGTGAGCTTGGACATGGTAAGCTGGCTGATTCGCTCGAACATATATCTGTGACAGAAAAGCCACGATTTTCCACTCAAGGTGATAAGCCAGCAAATGGGAATGGCTTAGGTATATCTTCATTGCCATCAAGTAAACGTGATAATTCTCAATTGGTTTCTTTTGTTTCAAGAGAGATGCTGAAGCATCATATGGTTCTTCCACAAGATGTTGAAAATCGATTATTATCGATAGAAAAAGAATATGCCGCAAGGGAGCGTCTTGGAAAGTATAATCTTACACCAAAGAGGAAAATATTGCTTCATGGTTCTCCCGGTTGTGGCAAAACGCTGAGTGCCGAGCGAATCGCATGGAATTTGGGACTGCCTCTTCTTAAGGTGCGTTTTGATGCTTTGCTGTCATCATACTTTGGCGAGTCTGCTTCAAACTTACGTGCTGTATTTGATTACTGTAAAAAAGAGCCTGTTGTCCTACTGCTGGATGAATGTGATTTTATTGCAAAGTCACGTGTTTCAACACAAGATGTTGGCGAGGTCCCTCGTATTGTTAATATGCTTTTGACTCTTCTCGATGAATATAACGCTCCGGGGCTGGTGATAGCAACAACCAATCTGAGGATACAGTTAGATGAAGCTCTTTTTAGGCGCTTTGATGATGTTATTGAAATTCCTATGCCGCAGGTCGAAGAGCGGGAGAAATTGTTAAAAATGACACTCTCGGCTATTGCAATTGATAAAAGCGTAAATCTTCATAATATTGCTGAAAAAATGGACGGTTATTCGTATGCAAATGTTGTTTTAACTGCGGAACGTGCTGCGAAGTACAGTATATTAGCAGGAAATAAAAATGTTAGATTTGCTGATTTTGAACAGGCAATAACAGAGGGATTGAAATTTTAATCCAAAGGAGGGAACTAAATGGCTGGTACAAACGATTTTGTGCACTTGGCACTGCCGGTAAAAAAGACAGGGCAAGCAAAATATCCACAAACCCCCATACCCGGCAAGCAAATAACTGCCCAAAATAAAAATAATCGTCAACGACATGGACAAACAATCCGCTCGCAGGCGCAAGGTTTGTCACGATTTTGGCAAGATAGGCAAAGCGAAAGAAGTAACCTGAATTTACCAACCATTGATGGTGGTGTCCCTTTTTTGCTTGAAATTGAGCCAACCACCGATGTTGAATTCTTGAGAGGATTGGGATTTGAGGTCGTTTGTGACCTTGACGAGGGTTTTATTATTGTATCTTCGGAGCAAACTGATCTTGCGGATTTTTTGGAAAAGATTGATGGGTTTGTTGACAATAAATTCAGAACAGGAAATGTTGCGAAGGTATACGCTTTACATACTGACGACGATCGATTAAAACGAATATTGTCAAAAGAATTATATGATCAGTGGTCTAATTTAAATAGTTCAACTTTTTATACCGTTGATATGTCTGTTGGTTGTGCTGGAACAGGTTCACCTCCCAATTTGCCAAGTATTCGCAAAGATGAAACCGAAGAACATTACAACAATCGAGTGAAAGATAAGATGCTGGAATATCAGCAAGCGGTTGACGAGATTATAATGGAACGGCAAACGCAACTCGAAAACATTGTAAGTTATTATGGTGGTGAATTTCTTTCATCGTTCATAGAAGATGGCGATTCATTTTCAGTAACCTTGAAAATCACAGGAACAGGTCTTCGTGATGTTGTACTTAATTATTCATTTATTTTCGAGGTTGCGTTCAAAGCGGAAGTCATGTGCGATGTAGCAGCTTCAAATGCGCAGGAAATACCAGATGGGTTATCTATTAGTGAACCAACTTCGGATAGTCCAATTATATGTGTAATAGATAGTGGCATTCAAGAAAATCATATATATCTTGAAAAAGCAATAGTTTCGTCAGATTCAAAATGTTTAATCCCGGGGCAAACAAGTGTCATAGATGAAGTAAGCTACGGAGGACACGGCACAAGGGTTGCAGGTGCAATTCTTTATCCAAATGGCGTTCCTGCAAATGGGTCATATCAACTGCCGTGTTTTGTTAGGAATATCAAAATTTTAGACGGCAATAATGGCCTTTTCGATAATGTTAGTCGTGAGGGTATAATTGACGAAGCTGTACGTTTATTTTCCGTTGAGGCAGATAATAAAACTAAAATATTTAATCATTCTGTTGGGGAGAAAAAGCCCTTTTATGAGCTTAAGCATATGTCGGCTTGGGCTGCTAAAATAGATGAAGTTTCTTATGAAAATGATGTATTATTTATTCAAGCAGCAGGAAATATTGTCTCAGAAGTTATAAAGGCACACATACAGGCGGGGTATCAGTATCCAGATTATCTCGGGCAACCGTTATCGCAAATTTCTAATCCGGCACAAAGTTTTCAAGCGTTAACTGTTGGATCAATTTCTCATTCTGATTTTGAGGATAATGATACAGTGACGATGGGTAAGAAAAATGAACCATCATCATTCACGCGTGTTGGACCTGGAATATGGGATAGTATAAAGCCGGATGTTGTGGAATATGGCGGTACACATGTAATAAACAAGAGTGGTCATGATATTACTTTAACAACGCCTGAAGAAGTATGCCCAGATTTAATTCGTCGTTCGCCTCAAGGACCTGCACATGCAAAGGATGATATTGGGACATCATTTGCTGCTCCAAAGGTCTCGTTTATTGCTGCAGAAATACAAAAAACACTGCCCAATTCATCTGCATTGCTTTATCGTGCTTTAATTGCACAATCAGCAAGATGGCCTAATATAAGTACATTTTTGCAAAATGACGAGTCACAAAAGATGCTGCGTAGAGTTGGATACGGATTGCCGGATGTCAACCGAGCAACACATAACAATACTTATAGAGCAACACTGGTTTCGATGGATCCGTTAGAGATTGGTGATAAAGAAGCGCATATTTTCACTGTCAATGTTCCGCAAGAACTTCGTGATGTGGGTGAAAACTATAATGTTTTACTTGAAATTACATTATCATATGCTGCAAAGCCAAAGAGAACTCGGCGAAGTCATCGGAGTTATTTATCTACTTGGCTAGATTGGACTTGCAGTAAAAAGAATGAATCAAGGCAAGATTTTGAAGCACGGATATTTGAAGCCGATTCAACAGGACAAGATGATGGTCAATTCCCATGGATGATTCATGAACGACAAAATTGGGGAACAATAAAAGATTTTGCCCGCCCAAGACAAACGCTGCAAAAAGATTGGTGTATAATAAATGCCAGTGAGTTAGATGAAACTTTTTGTATTGCTGTTCGTGGACATAAAGGTTGGGGTAGTCTTTTCAAAGCTAAGTATGCCATTGCTGTTAGTTTTGAAGCTATAGATGAAAATATCGAAATCTATGAGCATATTCGTCTAGAGAATCAAGTTAGTATTGAGGTTGATGCTCCAGAGGTGCGTGTGGAAGTTGACAGCCCAATTGCACAAAGTTAATTTATAATACCTTTCATCAGATAAAAGCCATTTAGTGAATTAAGGATGTGACTCATAGTTTTGGAACACATTTTTATGCATAATTGGTTTCGTGTCATAATGCACCCGAGGTATAATAAATGCACCGCTTGATTTATCCCGCGATAATCGTGCCATTGTATCAAAAGCAAGGTTTATAGACAACAAAAGCCGCTAAAATAGCGGCTTTTGTCTTGCTTAAATATTTTTGGTAGACATATGGGTAGACATACACTAAAACCAATGCTAAAATATTACTGTAAATATTGTTTAGGTAGACAAGGAAACGGTGATATTATGGCAAGAATAGCAGTTGAAAAAAACATTGCTTATGATGATAATAAGAAGTTATATTACGTAACTATGGATTATGGTAAGGATAATACAGGTAAGAGGATTAAGACTACAAAAACCTTTGAAAAGAAGAAGGATGCACAAACGGCTTTAAAGCAATTTAATGCAGATAAGGTTAAAGGTACATTAGTGTTTCCTTCTACTCAAACTTTGGGTGAATGGCTTTTATACTGGCTAAATGATATTAAATCTATTAAGTGTGAAGAAACCACTCTTTATGGCTATAGGAACATTATAAATAATCATTTTATAGATGGGTTGGGAAGTTATAAACTACAAGAATTAAAGCCTGTCATAATAAATAAGTATTTTAAAAATAAGAAGGATAAAGGGTTAAGCAATAACACTATAAGAAAACATTATGATTTACTGAAAGATGCTTTAAAGCATGCAGTAAATGAGGATAAGATTCTTAAGAATCCGTTAGATAAGATTGAACCAATTAAAGAGCAAAAGAATGAAATGAATTTTTATAGTGTTGAACAGCTAAAAACATTATTTTTGTTGGTGGAAAATAACCGTATGGAAATAGTGGTAAAGCTTGCGGGAATGTTAGGATTAAGGCGTGAAGAAATTGCAGGATTGAAATGAGATAACATAGATTTGAAAAATAAAAAAATTACTATTGCAGAAGCAAGGACTCAGGCTGGGAAAAGTACGATTGCAAAGAGAACAAAGAATAGATCATCGCATAGAACACTTCATGCTCCTGATGAAATAATTAATCTTCTCAATAAAATAAAAGAAAATCAGAATAAGCAAAAAGCCTTATTAGTAGAAGCTTATAATGATGAAGGGTATATAATGGCTTGGGAAAATGGAGAGCCTTATAGACCAAACTATCTAAGTGATTTGTTCAAAAAAATTATTGATGATAATAAATTACCTCCTCTTCGATTACATGATTTAAGACACCCATATGTCAAGTACACACCGAAAAATAAAGCCATAGATATTTCAATTTATATCTTATGGCTTTATCAAAAACAATTTATTATTCAAGTTGCATCGAAAAACCATAGATCATTCCTGTAGGCATGACGTCAATCGCTTCAAAGTGGCTACTATTTCTGGATACATGAAGGCAAGTAACACCGTTTTTGTTCAATAAATCTGGAATTAGTGAAATGGCAAATATTAATGGTTTAGGCCCATCAGGTATTAAAATAACATCTCCGGTTGGAAGCAATTCATTTGCTGTTTCACGCAATTTTGATAACATAAATGAAAAATCATTCAAACGAAGTGACAGAGATATTGCAGCCCTTGAAAAAATATGGTGGTTCACTTTTTTTATACTTTCAGAAAAGCCTCTGCGACCCGGATTATATGCATAACAAACAATGAGATAATCGGGATCGGTTATCGAAACAATTGCCTGTGTTCTAATTGCATCATACCCAAGAGCCAAAATATGCATTCTATTGTTTCCAATTTGTAAGGAAGGCTTTCCTGAAAAAAATGAAAATGCATCTATTCCGGCACTAGGATATTCTTCGTAACTAGAAGGGTATTCGCCTTCACAATACCAAAAATAGACCTTGTCAACTTCTCTGATAATGCCCCGTAGTAAAATAGGCAATTTACAATACCAACTTCTGGGCATAGAAGAATAATCAATATGCACAGTAATTGAATCATTGTCTGCCATAGCATTTTTTATTTCACTAACAATTTTCTCTTGCACACTTTGATAATTAAAATAGCTTTCTATATATATAGGGAGTCCATCTTTTTCAAACTCTTCAATTTTATCTCGAGTATGCTCATAGTTTTTGTAATCGTCAAATGTAAAAACGATTGCCTTGAATTTGCACAAACTTGATACGAGCTGGTCATGAAAGTAATATGATCTATGCTCATACCCAACAGCAAAAATATACAGATCATCCGCTTTAAAACAAGCTTTATTGTATTCTGCATTTTCAATAATCATCATAGAAGCCCCTCCTCAAAAAATGACAATTGTTCATTTTCGGTTTTTCTTGTCTGTTCTCTTGGCATTTTCACGGTATAAGTATGTGTTTGGTTGTCAACTATTTTTACTTTAAGAGGTGAAATATCAGCTCTCATAGGTAACCAATATTTTGCCGCATAAGTATTAGATAATAAATACTGAGTATTTTTATCAATGCCATTTTTTAGGGTGTTTTCATCTACAATGAGTCTGGAATATGCGATCGCCAACTGAATCCACTTCTTCGCATGAAAAAACGAATCATCGTTTTGATAGTCTAAGGTAAAATTGCACCCAGCTGATATCAAGTCAGATTTATGCACACGGTCATGCAGTATGGAAGCAATTTTATCAAGCTCTCTATATATTGAAGGGCCATACATTTCAAGTGCTTGGGTAGATTCACAAAGACTTTCAACATATTCATAAAGAACCCCATGCTGTACCTTAGGGGTTAATTCGCTGGTTCGTGCTTTTTCAAATAGGTTATTCATTATTTGGATAAACGCTCTAGGATTCCCCTGCGAAATTTTTCGTATCATTTGGGCCCCCGCGTACCATCCAGGCTTGGTATTTCCTTGCTTCGATAACATGAACATACGGCGAGTAAAAAAGATTGGTGCAAATTTATCGTATACTGTCTTCCTAGGATTAGGATAAGTATCAGCATTTCGCTTTCTTTTTTCAGAAAATTCATTGATTATTTCTTTTGTAATAAAATCATAAGATGATTTTTCTAAGCCTACTTCTTGCCGATAGTAATCAATTTGGTCATCTTTCCCGCAAGAACCTACAAACTCCTCCACTGTTTTTATTTTAAACTCGGAATCAAAGCGAGTCCTTAATCTATGAGAGCATAGATTATTTGTTAAATTCCGAAAATCCATACTATTATATTTCATATCCACAACACGATAACTAAAATCGTTTCCAGCAGAAACGGTTATATTAGGCTCCAATGTCTCCAATGTTTTGTGATAATAAGGAAGCGTAGCAACTTTTAATGCCATCCGTTTTGAATCTGAGCGAAACACGCTATTAATGCACTTTTGCAACGGCTCTGTTAAAAACTCGGCTTCATCAATACATATAATCCAAGTTGGATCTTCAGATAAATTCAAGCGTTTTGCAATTAATTCTTTGACAGATAATATAGAAGAGCCTATTTGTCTTCTAAAAACAGGTGGTACGGTGTTAATATCACTATTTTTTATATCAAAATTATAGAACAGTTTATTCAACTTTGTTGTCAATGAAAACAAATCAGAAATACCTTTAGCTTCATCATCAAACCACATCATGTTTAAATCCATTGTTAAGGATAAGTTTGTCCTTGCACGTACCAGCTGATCAGGCTCCTCATCCAATATGGCAGTTAGCTCGGTTAATAATGATTGCGCTAACAAGCAGTTAAATGCAAATTGAAAGAGTTGAATCTGCTGCTGTTCCGATGTCTCCAAACTTGTCAAATGCGTAACAAATTCTAAGTACATTGGAATATATAGTGCTATAAACTTTTTCTGACTGGCCAATTGCTTTGCTTGCGGATCCTGAATCTTTTTAAGCATAGAATAGCGCATCATTTTTAACAAAAAAGTTTTGCCGCTTCCGCGTGTTCCTAAAAGTATTTCGTGCTGATCATTAAATAGTGACCAATAGTTAGATATGGGGTAAAACTCACATATTACCTTTGTATCAGAAAAATTGCGTGCCTGGCTATCACTGAAAGGATTTTGCCGATCAGAATCTTTTATGAAATTAGCAAGCCTATTCATAATGCACCTCCATTCTTAATCAGCACAACATCTTTAGGAAAAAGGCCTATCATTTTGTGAGTGCTTGACAAAATTTCGTCTATTCTCCTGTTAAGATCATCAATCCCACAAAAGCGCAAGCTTTCATCCAAATTTTTCCACGAGAGTGGCGTATCCGCCTTTAAATTTCCAATAGATTGCTTGATTTCATCTTCGCTAAATAATTTGCCAAGCATCATTTCAGAATCTAATGGTGTTTCTGGGCAATTGTTTTTTATAGGGAGCCAACCTTGGGCAGGAGAATATTGATAATTTAATAATTTTAACACACCAACATCGTCGGTTAACTCAATAATGTGTAAAGTGTTTGGTATATCTCCGTTGCTCCTATGTTTAGAATTAACTGTAAGGCTTCCAGCGCAAACAAACGTTATTGGATTAATCCATTCGTTTTTTTGTGTAGTCTCGGCACGTGGGTGATGTCTATGACCATGTAGTACAAGATGAATACCATTTTTTCCTGCAATATCAAGAAAATGGCCACTTTCTTCAAGCATAGATATGTCAAAAATAGGCGTTGGGTAACTATAAGCATATGGATGATGATGCATAAGCACTATTTTCCAACGCTTATCAGTTCTGTATAGCTTTACTGACTCTTCAAACCAATTCAACTGATCTACATTAAGCTTACCATGAGAAACCGCTTGGTCTTGTGTGCAACACCAACCAGAATTCAGAATAAACATTATAAAATCATCATTCTCAATAATTCCAGAACAAGGCGCTGGACCATTACGGTTAAATTTTAAAGCAGATGAAGTATTAATTAATGACGCGCTTGCTGCAATTCTGCGATACTTATCTTTTACTAATTCATGTGGGAAATCAGAAGAATAATCTTTATATGAAGTATACAATTCAGATATTTTCCAATCAATATCATGATTTCCCAGTCCAAATATTACGTTGTCTTTGGATATGCCAGCTTCCTGCGCTATTGAAGTAACAGTATCCTCACAAAAAGCAAATTCCTGAGGGCTTCCAATAGATGTCAAGTCACCGGCTATACAAAGATATTGCGCATTAGCTTCTTTAAGAATAGAAATCAGACTATTCTTTAGTGACACTGCACCTGTATTCTCATCTTGAATGGGTTCTCCTGGGACAGAAAATTCAGTTGTTCTTGAGTATAACCCAAAATGAATATCGCTAATCAACGCAATACGAACCATACTATTCTCTCCTTAATGAGGTGGCCGACAGTCAAGCATTAGAACATCCTCAAAATTATTTTTGTCATCCTTTTAAAGGTTAATTTGATGTGAAGATATCAAAAGTTCATTTTGTATGCCACGACCGTCCCTTAATCCTGAAATGGAACTAAATCGGCCTACTGGATGAGTAATAAATTGGTTATCTTCATACATTTTTCTTAGAGGAGGATAATCAGCATTTGTAGCAATAATAATTGCACCACGGACTCTCGCTCTGACGAGAGCAGCTAAAAGCCTTTTCTGATCCTTCCAAGAAAACAACCGTTCATTATATTTAATAAACGCATTTTGATTATGGGCTATTGTATATGGAGGATCGGCAAATACGAGATCCCCTTCATTAGCTTCGCGTATCGTATCAACAAAATCTTGTTTTCGTATATGAACATTGTATAATGCCTCTGCATACTCTTCAAAATTAGCTACGTCGTCAATAAACTGCTGTTTCGTGCCAATTGGCACATTAAATTCTCCGAGACGGTTAACACGATACATTCCATTAAAGCATGTTCTGTTTAAATAAAGAAATCTGGCAGCTCGCCCAATAGCATCATTAGGTACATTTGCTCTTACTGTATAATAATGATCAACGGAATGGTGTTCTTGGTGTTGAACTAATCGCTCACGTAACAGCGCTGGATTTCTCGCCATAACCCGATATGTATTTACTAACTCACCGTTGATGTCAGATATAGTAGCCTGTTGCGGCATCAAAGAGAAAAAAGCAGATCCTCCACCGAGAAACGGCTCAAAATAGTGGTTATATGCGCCCGGGAAAATATGTCTATAATTTGCAATCAACCATCTTTTCCCACCTGGCCATTTTAAAAATGGATGCACGTTCCTCGATTCACATCCTCTCTTTTAATATTAAACACCTTTTTTCCTAGCGTCTAAAGGTTTTTGGGCGTCTTTAGGTATTGCCCAAGATTTACCCAGGCGAGCAACTCCTTCAATACGTGTCTGCTCACAAAGCACCTGTACTCTGCGTTCAGATATATTCCACTTTGCTGCAGCTTCTTTTGCAGTCATATATTCCATATACCTAACCTCGCAATTGGATAATTCTGCACATATTTTCATTATATACGGGATTCCGAATGAAAGCAAGAAAATTTGTATTATTTCGTCAAGCCTCTACAATTAGTCTATCTCTCCATTCGACATTGATCTGCCCATTAGCGAGTACTGATACATTTAATATGTAATGCGCTATCAATTGACTAATCTTTTCTTTGTGATTGAGTGCGTTGGAAAATAGCAGATATTGTTCATGCTTCCCATGCAGCCCTTTAACTTGATTATTGATATTCTGAAGCTCGGAACGAAGCATCTCATGTTTATTACGCTCAAGCGTATAATCGTCTTTATCGGCAATACCCGTAATGAAATTCTCATACCTACTTCGGCTCACTTCATGTTGCTCATTAATTTGCCGCGCCAACTGCTTTTCGTTGGCTTCCAATACAGCTTTCCGATCAACATATGTAATGAAAGCTGCTTCATTGTCATTAATATAACTTTTAACCTCACGAAAGATAGCATCCATAATATCAGACTCTCGAATATACATGCCCGTACAATGGCCAGCGCCTAATCTATTGTTACTTATACAGGTGAAAAAGTTCCAATTTGCATTGCCGCTCCCTTTTCGGCGCTGCATTTTGCTGCCACAGCAACCACAAATCACCTTACCTCTTAGGAGATTATCTTCACGGGGAACATTGGTCTTATTAGGGCTGGTTGCAGCATTTTCGGCGATTAATTGCTGTACAGTGTCAAAGATTTCTCTAGGCACAAGTGGTTCATGCGTGTTCTGAACAATATACTTATCATGGCCTTGCTCTAAATCTCCAACGTATGTCCGGTTGATCAAAATATCCTTGACCGTACGGCTATTCCACAAACCGTTTCCTCGGTTATAATTCCCTTTAAGTCCTTGTGATACAGCATAGCTGATTGGGTTAAGGGTTTCTGTTGTGTTCAGACGCCGAACTATTTCATTAATACTAATTCTGCTCAAAGCCATTGAAAAAATGTCTTTTACAACAATAGCCGATTCCGCATCTGGAATAAGTGTATGACAATCACTATCTGATTTTCGATACCCATATGGAGCGCGTGGCGCCACGTATTTTCCTTCTTCGATATAATTCTTAAGAACTGATTGCGTCTTTTTACTGATGTCAATTGTATATTGCTCATCCATCAGTGAGGTTAAAGAAATTTGGTCACCGGGTAGTTTCCCAAAGGTTATATTTGTCATACCATCCAGCGTATCAATTCCATTTGCTATAGAGATAAAACGTACTTTCTGGCTAGGAAAAAACATTTGGACATAGTATCCGACATCGATCAAGCTTCGTCCCAAGCGAGACAAGTCTTTTACAATGACACAGTTGATTTTCCCGACTCGAATATCCTCAATCATTTCGTTAAATGCTGGTCTGTTGAAATCTCGTCCACTTGCATTATCATCAATATAGAATTTCTCAAGCTGAAGATCAAAATTTGTTTCTGAATACCCCACAATGATCTTTTTCTGGTTTTCTATTGAGTCCGATGGCTGGTCTGCTTTGTTCACAGAGAGCCTAATATAGCCAACCGCTCTCAAAAGGCCATTTTCTACGGTTTGATTCTCGATAAGATTTTTTCGACTTTTACGTGCCAACATTGAACACCCCTCCTTAAATTATAAAAGACCATGGTCTTTTAAGCCATAGTCTTTGAAGATATTTTGTTATTCGACAGATTGCGATGTGGATTTATAGTTAAAATAGAAGATTTATGTCGAAAATCCGCTTACACGGTCTTAGGCATTCCTTTGCAAGTATCGCTAATGAACTTGGTATTAATCTATTTGATATAAGTAAAGCTTTAGGGCATAGTCAGGTAGGAACTACGAGCCAAATATATACCCATATGTTCGATGCGACACATAAAAAAGCTATTAGTAAAATTGCTGATGTTATAACAGCAAGTGAAGATTGATGCAATGGTAAGGATGAGGTCATCAGTTCGACTCTGATTGGGAGCTCCACATTACAAGACATTAAAATTTAAAAATGCAACAATATTGCAGCAACCAACAAAAATTGAACTGATAAAACAGGTCTTTTTAGTACCATAAAAGTGACCTTAATCCGATTTGATGGACACAAAGAATCCCTATATAATAAAAACATGGAGGGATTCAAATGACTGAGAGAAAAAAATTTGATAAAGCATTCAAAGAACAGACCGTTGAAAAAATATTAGCAGGTGAAACAACAGCCAGCTTAATGGCAAAAGAAATTGGAGTGCATTACTCAACAGTAAGAGACTGGTTAATCGCTTATGAAAAGGATGGTTCAAGTGCCTTTCCAGGCAGTGGTAACCTTAAGCCTGAAGATGATGAAATAAGAAGCCTACGCAGGGAATTAGCTAACCTTAAAGAGGAAAATGAAATATTAAAAAAAGCCGCGGCCTATTTTGCGAAAAATCAGAAATAAACAAGTTTAATTTTAT
>NZ_QKMR01000025.1 GCF_003208175.1 Ruminiclostridium sufflavum DSM 19573
AAGCTCCTTACCTGCATCAATTGTACCATTGCCGTCTCTGTCAAATACCAGAAGCCCGTCGTCACTGCCCACCCAGCCGCTTTTTTCAGAGAATCCGTTATTATCAAGGTCAAAATGAACCCCGTTTTGTACACTTAGCGTTTCTACTCCATCCCCGTCTAAATCAAAGATAATAGGGTCAATTCTGGGAGGACTTGCACCTTCAGCCTCTCCAAAGAGCCATCCAATAAAATCACTGACAGCATGTCCAAGCTCACTGCCGACCATCCAGCCAACAACACCTGCTCCAAGCTCAAGCAGGATTCCTCCCGCGATACCCAAGGGCCCTCCGCAGGTGCCCAGAGCTAAAGCAAAAGGCGCAACCGCCTCTGCAAATGCGGCAGCTGTTGCAAAGCCTCCTGCCGTTTCAAGAGTCCAGTCGCGCACAATTTTATTCCCTGCTTCAGTGTCACCTGCTTTATAAGCTTTATCCGCCTCACCTATCATGTTTACGCAATCTACTGCTATTAACAAGGCTCCCACAGCTCCAAGCGCCTTGAAGGTTATACCTCGGGCTTTAAGATACTGAGCGGTTCTCACACTTTCTGCTGCTTCACTTAAAACCGAATATGTAGCTTTCAGACCCGATTCAGAAGACTGTCCCATGGTCTGATCAATAGTTTTTACTATAGAATTTGTTTCACTAAGAACTTTGGGATCAGTACTACCAATTTTTTGAGACAATTCATTTAACAAAGGGTACTTGGCATTCAATTCAGCTTCAGACAGACTACCCATCATTTCACTGACAGTCCTTGTTTCAAGAGTCCCTTCAGGTGGTGTAATTCTACTCCCGCCTATAAGTTTCGAAGTATCTGCACCAAGAATTCCATCTTCTCCTTTAAAAATATCAATTAATGACATATCTTGGCTTGATTTATATATAATAGTTTCTCGCAATCCATTCAAGGCTTTTTCTTCTGAAAACCCTAATTCTTTTATGAAATACTCCTTTGTACTTAAAAGGTCTTCTTTCGGAATTCCATTGATACTTTTCACATTGGGGTTGTTCATAACATTTGGAAATTCTGTTTCCCACCATACACGACCAGATTTAGCATCAGGAATAATACATTCTACGTTGCCGTGAGCCGTTTCCACAAATTCAGCAGAGCGGTTTGCCCATGGGCCATTTTGGGGGTCATACATATAGTCCCCAACATCTTTTTTAAGAAGAGATTGATTTTCGGGCAATGCCAGTTCAGGATTTTCATTTTTAAATACTGCCTCTACAGCCGCTTCATATCTACCATCACTAAGGAAGTCAGCAGCAGGGGTGCGGTCTATTACTCTAGCCATAGAACCATCAGATTCACCAATAGCTTTAGCCAGATCATTTGTACTTAATCCATCACATACTCTCCCACTATATAAATATGTAGTGGCATTTGAGCCTGCTATCGGATCAACCACCGAAATCCTTTTTACAAGCTGTTCAAGTTCAGCCTTTGTTAATATTTCAGAATGTTCCATCAATGTTTCCAATTCAGCAAGAGCTTCTTTATATGTTAAGATACCTACACTCATGATCTATTCCCCCTCTATTGTATTAAAAATTAAATTCAACGTTTGTTGTCTTATTGAAAGGTTCACTTGGATTCCCATTGAAAGCATAAACTGTAAGAGCATTTTTTAGGCTTTTGGAAATCTCATGCTCATATACTTTCAATTCCTCAGGAATTTTTACATGTAGGAGTGACCATATACGTGGAGAACCTTTAGCCCAATACTCTCTTAACTTAACTGGCATTAGTGTGCCCTTCCAGCCTAGAAGGAAATAATAATCATGCGGTTCTTCGCGTTCTCTTAGTGCCCATATTAAATATATATTTTCTTCACGGTTTATTGTCCATTGGTATGGCCTAAATATAGACAATCTATTTCCTGGGTTCTTAATTGCTTTTGCTTCGAATTCAGCCATTTCTTCCTTTGTCATACGTTCATTTACAAATGCCATATTCTTTTTCTCCTTTTTATTTTTTAAATTATTTCTTTAACCATAATCACAACACCAGTATTTTCTGATGCTCTGATTAAGACTAATTGTCATTTTTTACATACAAGCGTAAAAGCATTTACATTTAAATCAGTACTTACACCACTATACAGATAAATAGTCGCATTTTGTACAGCAACAGGATCAACTACAGAAACCCTTTCTACTAAAGCCTCAAGAGAAGCTTTGGTTATATTCTCAGGATGCCCCATCATTTGCTCTAATTCAGCTAATGCTTCTATATATGTTAAATTACTTATACTCATATATTAAATCCTCCAATTATAATATTAAAAATTGAATTCTACTTTAGTGTTTTTATTGATGTTATCAAATGGCTCGTCTGGATTTCCATTATAGCCATAAACCGTCAATGCCTCCTTAAGGCTTTGGAGGATTTCAAACCGCTTTTCTATAAGGTTCTCCTTAATATGTAAGGAAATCAATTCCCATTTACGAGGTGAGCCTTTTACCCATGTCTCCTTTAACTTTACAGCTAAAGGAATGTCATTCCAGCATAGAACAAAGTAATACTCGTCAGGTTCCTCTCGATTTTGAGATGCTTTTACTAAAAATACATTTCCCTCACGATTGATTGTCCACCTAGATGGACTAAGAGTAATAAAATTATTCCCCGGATTTGGTATTGCTTTTGCTTCGAATTCAGCCATTTCTTCCTTTGTCATACGTTCATTTACAAATGCCATAGTCTCTTTTCTCCTTTTTATTTTTATAAATTATTTTTAACCATAATCACAGCATCAGCATTTTTCTGGTGCTCTGATTAAGACTAATTGCCATTTTTTATATACAAGCGTAAAATCATTTGCATTTAAATCAGTACTTACACGACCACTATACAGATAAGTAGTTGCATTAGTTCCTGCAAGTCCTGTACAGATACTCTTTCAACAAGTGATTCAAGCATTGTCTTAGTTAAAGATTCAGGATGTTCCATCATTATAGATAATTCATCTATAGCCTCACTAAACGTTAAGTTACCTAAGCTCATATTATTATAACCCTACATACCCAATCAGAAATTAAATTGAACCTTAGTAGTTTTGTTATTTCCCTTTGGATCACCATCGAACCCATAACCCTCTAGTGCATCTTTTAGGATTTGTATTATTTCATCCTGCTGTGCCTTTAGATTCTCTGGAATCTTAATATGACGTAGCTCCCAAGTCCTTGGCGAACCTTCCGTCCAACATTCACCTAATTTGACTGTAATAGGGGTATCTTTCCAGCATAGAAGAAAATGATTATCATGTGGCTCCTCTCTCTCTTCTAGTGCCCAAACTAGAATCACATTATTTTCTCGGTCAATTGTCCACTTTGATGGTTTAAGTATAAAAAATTTATTACCCGGGTTTGGTATCGCTCTTGCCGCAAAATTATCCTTTTCTTCCTTTGTCATACGTTCAGTTACAAATGCCATATTCTTTTTCTCCTTTTTATTTTTATAAATTATTTTAAGCATAATCAATTATGTCCCCAATAGCAGCCATTATTTGTTCCCTTCACAGATAAACCAAGGGGTAGCAATAAAATCAAAGTTAACTTTTGTGACACAATCTCTTTTTCCAGAAGTTCCATGTGCATCAAACGCTTCCTTTAACAATACCATCATTTCGTCTTTATCCTTAAGCAATCTTTTGGGTGCTTCTATTTTAGTTATCTTCCACCACATTTCGACACCTGTATTGTACTTTCCGATTCCTTTACTGAAGGTTTCCATCATAAATAATACTTTTTCTCCACACAAGTGCATAAAACATTGGTATTTCCGATTCATATGTGCCCTGTCCTCCCAAACCTGCCATAAAAGCTTCTCGTTCTCTGTCTATTGTCCATTCACTTGAATATAAGAGTTTATCTGTAAAAGGACTTTTTAAATTAAAAGAATTAAAATACTCCCTGTCGCCCTCAGGAATTTTTTCATATATAAATGCCATAAGATTCCTTTCTGCTTTATAAAATTATACCTCAATACTGTTCTTAAATCTGTACCCTTGAAGCCCTCAGCATAATAAAATTATACGATGCCAACCAGCTTTTTTTGTTAAATTTTTCATGTATTGGTTAATCTAAAATAATTTTATCATTTCAATTTAAAGCAGTAAATATCTTGAAATAAACATAATAAAAAACAGCGCACTGACTTTGAAATCTGTGCACTGTTTGCTGCTTCAAGGGACTATTTTATTTTCCCGTTGCCATAGATGCTTCTCTTATTCAGCCCGGTTAATAATGTAAATCAAATTTTCAAATTTATTATTTTCGACTCCCGACACAGGCTCTCTTGCCTTCAAAAGAATTAAGCCTATTATTTTTCGGCAGCCAGACGCATATATCATACCAGCCTGTGAAAAGCTTATGACAAGAAAATCCGCAGGACAATAAAAGAATCCTGCGGACAATCCTACTTTTTAAAGCATTCCTGCAATATCCTTGATTTCTTTAATATGCTTCGCTCTGTACATATCAGATTTTTCCTTTCGCCTGTTAACCTCATTCATGTTTTCAAAGGCTGTGGAAATCATCAGCTTAATCCTGTTCAGCTGATTTACCTCACTGGCGCCCGGGTCATAGTCTATAGCCACTATATTGGTTCCGGGATAAACTCTCTTGAGCTCCTTCATCATACCCTTCCCCGTAACATGATTGGGCAGACAGGCAAAAGGCTGCATACAGATAATGTTCTTAACACCGCTGTTTATCAGCTCAATCATTTCCCCTGTCAAGAACCAGCCCTCTCCTGTCTGATTCCCCAAGGACAAAACCTCTGCCGCTCCCTTGGCAAGCTCCTGTATAGTCTCAGGCCCATGAAACCTCTTGCTGCGGTTCAGCGCTTTTACCAAGGGGCGCCTGTATGCTTCTATTGCCTTTATAGCCGCATTGCCCACAGTTTGTGACAGCTTGCTTCCCGACAGCTTCCTGTATTTGAAATCCTGATTGTAGGCACAGTACAATACAAAATCTATAAGGCCCGGCATTACAGCCTCTCCGCCCTCAGCTTCAACCAGCGCCACCGCATTGTTATTTGCTGTGGGATGGAACTTCACCAGTATTTCTCCTACAAGCCCTACCTTTGGCTTTACCTCGTCAGTTATTTCAAATTCTTCAAATTCCTGCACAATATTTCTTATAATCTGCTTAAACTCTCTTCTTCCGGCTGATTCAAGCGAATCAATGCAAACCTTTGTCCATTTCTCATACAAGGCATTTGCCGAGCCCTTGACCCTTTCGTAAGGTCTGACCCTGTAAAGCACGTTCATAAACAAATCTCCGTATACCAAAGCCATCATTGCCTTATTCAGAAAACCGGGCGTAAACTTAAAGCCCGGGTTTTTCTCCATGCCATTGGCATTTAAGGATATTACCGGAACCCTTTCAAGTCCTGCATCCTTCAGAGCCTTCCTCAGAAAGCCTATATAATTTGTCGCTCTGCACCCGCCTCCGGTCTGAGATATCATGACCGATGTATTGTCAAGATCATATTCGCCCGACAGCAGGGCTTCCATAAGCTGACCGATAGCTATTATCGCAGGATAGCAGGCATCGTTGTTTACATACTTAAGGCCAACCTCGGTGGCTTTATTATCAATTGAAGGAAGCACCACCAAATTGTATCCCGACAGCCTAAAGGCTTCCTGTAAAAATTGAAAATGCACAGGTGACATTTGAGGAGCCAGAATAGTATGATTTTTTCTCATTTCCTTTGTAAAGGGTACTCTCCTAAAGCTGCTGTCAACCTTTTTAAGCTTGAAGCCGCTCTTTTCTCTTTCAGTAATTGTTGCTTTCAAGGAACGCAGTCTTATTCTTGCAGCTCCCAAATTATTTCCTTCATCTATTTTCAGTGTGGTATAAATTTTCGAGTTTCCTGCTAATATTTCCTGAACCTGATCTGTCGTTACCGCATCCAGTCCGCAGCCAAAGGAATTGAGCTGCACCAGCTCAATATTATGCTGCTCCGCGACAAAGCTTGCCGCTGCATACAGCCTTGAATGATAAGCCCACTGGTCAACTACCCGCAGAGGCCTTTCAACCTTCCCCAGATGAGATACTGAATCCTCGGTCAATACCGCCATTCCAAGGGAAGTAATCATTTCAGGTATTCCGTGATTAATCTGCGGATCAATGTGATAAGGCCTTCCCGCCAGCACTATTCCTTTAATCCCGCTCTGCTCAATTATTTTCAGAGCATTTTCACCGGCCTGCCTTATGTCGTTTTTGAAGCTTTCCTGCTCTGCATATGCCTTTTCCGCGCTTTGCCTTATTTCTTCCTTTCCTATGTCAAATTGCTCAAGCTCTTCAAACAATCTCTGTGCCATCCTGCTCTCATTGTCAAAAGGCAAAAAAGGCTTCAGGAATAATATGTTTTCTTCTCTTAAAATGTCCATATTATTTTTAATTACTTCCGGATATGAAGCTACTATCGGGCAGTTAAAATGATTGTCCGCCTCTGCCTGCTCCCTCTTCTCATGTGTAACGGAAGGATAAAAAATAAATTTTACGCCTTTGTCTATAAGATTGGCAATATGCCCATGCACCAGCTTTGCCGGATAGCATACCGATTCTGAGGGTATTGTTTCAATCCCCTTCTCGTACAGCTTGTTTGAGGATCTGTCTGACAACTCCACTCTGAAACCCAGCCCGGTAAAAAATGTAAACCAGAAGGGATAATCCTCATACATGTTCAAAACTCTCGGAATACCTACAGTTCCTCTACTTGCGGCAGTCCTGTCAAGAGGCTTATAGCTGAGAAGCCTCTGATACTTGTATTTGAATATGTTTGGAAGAAGGTTCTGCTCCTTTCCTTTTCCGGCACCTCTTTCACATCTGTTGCCCGATATAAATTTTTCTCCGTTGCCGAATTTATTAATTGTCAGCAAGCAGTTGTTTGAACACAAGCCGCACCTTGAAACCCTTGTATCAACATTGAAGTCCTCCAGCTGATTTTCATTCAGTATATCTGAAACCGTTCCTTCCTCATAGCGCTCCTTGGAAAGCAAGGCAGCACCAAAGGCTCCCATTATACCTGCGATATCCGGTCTGACAGCCTCTCTTTCCGACAGCTTCTCAAAGCTTCTGAGTACGGCATCATTGTAAAAGGTACCTCCCTGTACCACTATTTTTTCGCCCATTTCCTCCGGGCTTTTAACTTTTATTACCTTGAACAAAGCATTTTTTATGACGGAATAGGATAATCCTGCTGAAATATCTCCTACAGTGGCGCCTTCCTTCTGGGACTGCTTGACTCTTGAATTCATAAAAACAGTACATCTGGAGCCCAGGTCAACCGGATTCTGCGCTGTTATTGCCTGAGCGGCAAAATCCTCTATTCTCAAGCCCAAGGAGCTTGCAAACGTGTCCAGAAACGAACCGCAGCCTGAAGAGCAGGCTTCATTTAAAAGTATGCTTTCTATATTGCCGTCCTTTATTTTCAAGCACTTCATATCCTGTCCGCCTATATCCAGAATAAAATCCACTCCGGGGCAGAAAAAGTCCGCTGCTTTGTAATGAGCAATAGTTTCAATTTCACCTATATCTACATTCAGCGCCGACTTAAGCAAGCCCTCTCCGTAACCGGTAACAGCCGAATTTGCTATTACTGCTTTTTCGGGCAAAAGACCGTACAGCTCTTTAAGCACTTTTACTGTTGAATTCAGAGGGCTTCCCTCGTTACTTCCGTAATACGAATACAAAATCGCTCCTGCTTCATCTATAAGAGTCGCCTTTGTAGTGGTTGAACCGGCATCAATTCCCAAAAAGCATTTCCCCTCATAGGAGGAAATATCCCTTCTTTTTACGGTGCTTCTTCCATGTCTCTCTTTAAATTTCCTGTATTCGCCTTCACCGGCAAAAAGGGGCTCAAGTCTTTTTGATTCGGCTATGTGAACCTCTCCGAAATTTTCCATTTTATTTAATAAGGCTTTAAACTGTACCGGTTTTTCATTAACAGAGGACAGCGCGGCTCCTATTGCAACAAATATTTGCGAATTATCAGGAAAAATCACCTGATTATCCTCCAGTTTCAATGTATCTATAAATCTGTTTCTCAGCTCGGAAAGAAAGTATAAAGGCCCTCCCAGAAATGCCACATTGCCCCTTATAGGCCTTCCGCAAGCCAGACCGCTTATTGTCTGAATAACAACCGCCTGAAGGACAGATACGGCAATATCCTCCTTTGCAACTCCTTCATTCAGCAGCGGCTGAACATCTGTCTTTGCAAAAACTCCGCATCTGGCAGCAATAGGATAAATGGTACCGCTGCTTTTTGCCAATTCGTTAAGACCGGCTGCATCCACTCTGAGCAAGGTTGCCATCTGGTCTATAAAAGAACCTGTTCCGCCGGCGCAGGTGCCATTCATTCTCTGTTCAACGCCGCCGTTGAAATACGTAATCTTTGCATCCTCACCGCCAAGCTCAATAGCTACATCTGTTTCAGGATAAAAGGTTTTAATAGCCTTCGTGGAAGCTATGACCTCCTGGGTAAAAGCCGCCCCCATGCCATCGGCAAGGCTTATGCCTCCAGACCCGGTAACTACGATTGTCAGTGCGGCATCACCTACTATTTTGTATGCATCGAGAAGCAGCTCCCTCAGCTTGTTCTTAATATCTGAATAATGCCTTTCATATTTGCTGTATACAAGCTTGTTTTCATCATTCAGGATTACTACCTTAACCGTAGTTGAACCTATGTCAATCCCGGCATGAAACAAACCGTTAATATAACCCATTTTAATTGCCCCCTTTGGCATAAAATAAACAAAACCATATGTGCCTGATAACCCCAGCAGCTATATACAATCTATAAGATAAACAACGCTTAAACAACAGGCTGTTGATTAATAGTCTGTATGTATATTATAATATATTTATTCAGCTATTCAATGAACAATTATTGTAAATTATGTGTTTTAATTGACACATTCAGTTCATTTGTCTATAATTCTATTTATGTATACTAACATTATATGATTTTTAACCGGGGATGAGAACATGATAAAAGCATCGGATGACAGAAGATCCAAACGAACAAAAAAGATGATACGGTCTGCCTTCTCTCAGCTAATTGAAGAAAAAGGCTTTAATGATATTTCAATAACTGATATAGCCGTAAAAGCCGATATTAACAGGGGTACCTTTTACCTGCATTATAATGACAAATATGATTTGCTGAAAAAAATAGAGGATGAAATAATTCAGGAGCTTATCTGCAATTGCAGAACAATAAGCAAATTTGCCTTAAAGGATGCCGCTTCGGTAAATAAGCCGATGCCCTTTATGATAAAGCTCTTTGAATATTTGAAGGAAAATGCCGTATTTATGAATGCTATTTTAGGCTGCAACGGTGACCCTATCTTTGCACGCAAGCTGAAGGAAATTATAAAAACCTGCCTCTTTGAAGATAATTCCGTATTAATACAAGAAAACATGCTGGTCCCGGAGTCATACTTAATTGCTTATGTTCTTTCGGCACATCTGGGAGTAATACAGCAGTGGCTTGAAAACGGCATGGAAAAATCTCCTGAGGAAATGGCAATGATTCTTTCAAACATGTTCCTGCTGGGCCCTTTTAAATCAGCCGGCCTGGCAAATACCACGGCGCAAAGCTCTGGTTAATCATTTGTAGCATCCCCGTTTCCTCTTATTGATATCGTATCTCCCAGAAATGTGGGCTCAGGCTGAACGATTGCATTGAAGAAATCCTTTACTCTGGCTAAGATCTCTCTAAAGCTCATTCTCATCTGGCCTGCATATCTTCTTGGGTCAGAGGCAACACCGTATGCCTCTATTCCTAGCTTGTCGGCAATATACAGCGCACGGTACAGATGATACTTCTGTGTTACAATTATTATCTTGCCAGCTCCAAATATGTCTCTTGCGCGGTATAAGCTTTCGTATGTAGAAAAGCCCGCATGATCCATAAAAATATTCTCGGAAGGAATTCCCCTGTCAATTGCAAACTTCTTCATGACATTGACCTCATCATATTCGTTTCTGCCATGATCTCCGCTCATGAGCAGTTTTTCCGATGCTCCGCCATTATATAATTTGATTCCCTCCAAAAGCCTGTCTTCCAGCATTGCGCTGGGGTTTCCATCACTCCACACACCTGCCCCCAGAATCAGAACACAGTCTGAATCAATGGAAGCAGCCTGCTCCCCCGTAATAATCTTGTCCCTTACCGAAGCTTTGACATATGCGTTTAAAATCAATACAGCTGCCATTATAAATATGCCTGATATAAACAATACATACAAGCCTGCAAGCAGTCTCTTTTTTGTAAGTTTCCCAGCTTTTATTTTTGTTTTCTTTTTATTGGATTTATTTTTATTGATTATAGCTATTACGTTATCCTGCTTTTTATTTCTTTTACTTTTCAATGTAACCTCCATTTGCATATACCGGGCTAAATATCTGCACAATCCGATTTTTCAAGCCGTCCTCTATTTGGTCATTGCTATAATTATATAATGTTTTGGCAACCTTTTCAAACAGGTTTTGTTCTTTGAAGGCTGCCTTAAACATATAAATAAATATCATTTTCTTACTTTTATGATATAATAAACAAAAGCCAATTGCCATCTGCTGTTATTCCATCTTTCCAAGGTTTTAACCTTAATTGGCTTTATGATTAAATGAATATGTTAATCCGAAAATATTTTTTATAATTGACTTAGACGTGACAGGAGGCTGCATGATTAAAAATATTTACAGAGGGAAAAAAACCGTATTTTCCCTGGAGGTGTTTCCGCCTAAGAAGGAGGAGGACTTTCCGTTAATTTTCAATGCCTTGGATGAGCTCAAGGGCTTAAAGCTTGATTTTATAAGTATTACATACGGAGCCGGAGGCAGTACAAGCAGGAGAACTCTGGATATTGCCTCATATGTCCAGAACACATGCGGTATAGAAGCACTTGCACACTTAACCTGCGTATCCTTGGATGAACCTGCTTTCAACAAATATCTGGGCAAATTGAAGGAAAATCAAATCAACAATGTTCTTGCTCTAAGAGGTGACCGTCCGAAGGACATGTCCGATGAAGCATATGGGAGCCGCCCCTATAAATATGCCATAGACCTTGTTAATAATATAAAGCAAAAATCAGACATCTGCATAGGCGGCGCCTGCTATCCTGAGGTGCATCCCGAATCCCGCAATCAGGAGGAGGATTTGTATTTTTTGAAATCCAAGATAGAGGCAGGTGCGGACTTCCTTCTTACACAGCTGTTTTTTGACAACACCAGATTTTATCGTTTTTATGAGCAGCTCGTTAATTACGGCATTTCAGTTCCTGTTTCAGCGGGAATAATGCCTGTTACATCCTCCGGACAAATCCGTACAATAGTAGATTTATCCGGTGCCTCAATACCTGCGGAGTTAAAAACGATATTTGATAAATATCAAAACAAGCCTGAGGACTTTAAAAAGGCCGGCATTGAATTTGCAGCAAAGCAAATATCCAGTCTGCTGAGCTTTGGTGTCAAGGGTATCCACCTTTACACGCTTAATAAAGCTGATGTCAGCACTGCAATATTTGAGAATCTGGGATTGAAGTAAGCTGAATTAGAAACGGCACAGTTATTTTTGCTGTGCCGTTTCTTTAAATAGCTTCATTGTTTGAGGAAACTTCTATTGATGTAGCTGTGACATCTTCCTGCTGCCGCTATTTTCAAGCAAATCAGCCGCACACTCCGGCAGAGCATAAAACAAGTAATATTAAAATATTAGCCGTTATTATTTTTTTCATCTGATACTACCCCGCTTATCATATCTATTCTTTTATTAAAATATTGGTAAACAAAGGATATTGCAATTAACGTCACTCCAAATACAAAATACGATACCACCCTATGGCCTTGAGACAGGAAGGACAGATCAATAAGAAACAGCTTTGCAACTGCCAATATGCACAGGCCAAGCCCAAACCTCCTTATTAAGGCGTATTTCCTTATAAAACCGAAGATAATCCATGAAAAAGCAGTAATCAGATATATTATACTTATTGCTGCGTTATTCATTTCCAGATTGTATTGAGTTATCAGATTCTGAGTTAAAATCACCACAGAATAAAAGGATACTATCAGCGGATACCATTCTATTCCAAGCTTTTTGCCGGTGACAAGAGTCAATACCATATCCCTTACCACAAAAACCGACAGCAAGGCTATGGCTGCCAATTCCATTGTACCGAGTATACCGGCAGGAAGAGGCACTTCATACAAGCGTCCTGCCACAGGCGAATTGAAATTCAATGCAAACAATAAAATCAGCCCTATAACATAAATTATGACCGAAAGGGCCTTCATGAAGCTGTCAAAAAGAATTTTGAGCCTTGGAATGATATATGCTATTGTAAAGCTGGCTAAAACCATGGCGGCGGTAATCAGATAATCAGAATCAAAGCTGCCTGACAGCATCAATTTTGTCAAAAGTCCGTCTAATTTGCTCCCTATAATATATAATGAGAAAAACCAGATGTTTATGACAGCCGCATACTTAAAAACTTGTACAGGCCTTCCCGAAAGCTTCTTTTTATATGCCGATATCCCCAGAACAATAATGCTGCCCGCCGTTACAGCCAGATACTTGTATACAAACAGCGTGCTGCTGATGTCTGTAAGGTCAAATCCGATAAAAGCCAGAAGGCACAGTAAGGATATAACGGTTCCGGCTCGTCTGAAGGACTTTATTTCTTTATATATACCGTATGAAAGAATTGCAATGCCTTCTGCCAGCCAGCCTAAAGAGAACCATACATGTTCGAACTGGAACGGTATTATCAGAACTGCAAACGTAAGCCCTGTGATATAAAACAAAGCTCTCGCCTTCTGTTCCTTTGGCATGCGCCTTTCAACGAACCTGCCCAAAGCCACATAAACAGCGGCAAAAGCAACAGCAAGAAGTCCTGTGCAGTCTGACAAATTAACAGCATAAAAAACACTATACAAAATCAATGCACTTATTACGGTATTTAATGCAAGCAAAACTATGTCAGAGTTTTTAAAGCTGAGTTTTTCCCTGAAGGTTCCCATAACAGGTATAAGGGTGTATATCAAAAAAGCAAAGGTAATATAAAGTATTGTTGCTATATCCTCTCCCGAGGCCGGAGCATCATACCACCTTCCCTTAAGCATTGAAGCCGATATATAAACAGAGCCTGCCACATTGAGCCAAAATCCGATATATGCCGTAACAGACCATTTCCTTTTGCCTGAAATAATAAGTGCAAAAACATTCAGTATAACAAAATAAATCATAGCACCATATAGCATGGCTTTATTGCCTGCAATTGAGAAAACAGGAAGATAGCCTCCAACCATTGCGAACACCGAAATAGTCTGAGAATTGTATCTCTGGGACAGGACAAAGGCTCCTGCTGTTATAAGAATGCACAAGCCTAAAGCAGGATATTTGTCTAAAACCTCAAACCTGAAGAAGCTTATAGCTAATGCAGCATACAGTATTGCTATACCTCCGCTTGTAATGCCCAGAGAAAAAATATTCGGTTTTTTACGGTTCAGAATTTCACCGGCTGCAAGCAAAGCACCTCCCAAGGCAAATGCAAAAATGCATTTAAGCGTATCCGGCAACTTGAAATATGTATATTGCGAGGCTGCTATTACTCCGATGATAAGTAGAAGAATGCCTATTTTATTTATGATATTTAGTCCTATAAAGGCTTCGATATTATTCTGTTTTACACGCTCCTTAATCTCTTGGTCTGTAACCTGCTCCTGTCTCAGCCTTTCAAACTCAGCGGCTCTTGCCTCGCTGAAGGCTTTCGCATTTTTCTGAAGCTCAGTCCGGGCCTCTGCTGCCTTTGCATCTAGCAGCCTTCTTAATTCATCGATTCTTTCATTCATATCAGCCGAAAGCTCTATTCTGTTTTGTCTCAATATGCCTGCCATGTCATCAATCCGTTTTTTAACAGACATTTCATAGGCTGTTAATCTGTTGAGCTCTCCCTGAATATTGGAGCTGTAATATGCCTTAAGCCTTTTGTCGGATGAATTTAATATCTGGATTTTTTCATTATACAGTTGCTCATAAAGAGCATTTTTCAAATTTTTATTTTCTTCCGAAAGCTTTGAATTACAGTCTCTTTCGTTTTTCATAGCTGATTGGCATTTAATAAGCTCTGTCTTTAAGCTTTGATTTTCAGTTACAAGGTCATTTGCTTCAATTTTAGAAATTTCCCCTTCAAGCTTTTCCAGAGTGTCTTTCTGCCTGGCGAGAATATCTTTTAAATTATCCAGCATCTTTTTATCTTAACCTCCAAGCCGGTTTACCGGTATAAAATTATCAGTTCCTGTTAATCAACTCTTTTGTTTTTGCGGATAATTATTGCCGATACCACTGCAAACCCAATCAGAATAACTCCTGACAGTATCGCTGCAATAAGCCTTGCGTCAATTCCGTTCTTAGCTTCTGAATTATCCATTGAGGGTTCACCAGAATTTCCAGAGTCAGGCGAAACAGCCGTCTGCGAAGCAGATGCCATCGCAGTGTCCGGGCTCTGAGTCGATTCCTCCGCCGAGGCAGCAGCTTCCTTTTCCGGAGCCTTATACAATATTTCCTTTGTTTCGGTTCTATCCATCCAGTCAGTTAAGGTAAATGAAATGCTGTAAGCCTTTCCCGGAGTCAAATATTCAAGACTGTAGCCCGTAATTCCTTCCTCGGCAGCATCCTCAATAATTTTTCCGTTTTCGGAATGACTTATTTTAAATTGTATATGTGCAGCCTCCGGTCCGGAGGTATAGCATCTCGCAAGCTCCCGTCCGTATTCCTTCTCAAGGGCCACATATTCAATCCGGGTTTTCTCCTCCGGTATTTTGCCAGACGGCAGATGGCTTCTGATATACAAAGCCATTATTGCATCCTTTTCCTCAACAGCCTTACGGTATAAGGAAAGAAGCTCCTCGGTCTGATTTCTGTCCGCTAATTCTTTTACTATACCATAGCTTTCTACTTTTTGGTTAACCTCCTGCTTTATCTTGTCATCACCTGCTATGTCATCTAAAAATCTCGAGGTATAACGGTAATTATTATAATTTACCCTAAGATTGTATTTTGGCTCAAAATCAGTCCGGTGCCATACAAGATTGCTTCCGTCAAATATAAAGCCGCCCGGATTAAGCTTCTCTATCTGGCAGGGCTTTATACTCCCGAGCTTGAAGGTAACCCTTGCGGAGCCTATATTTCCCTTCCACATGGCTCCTGTTTCCAGTACATACCCGCAGTACACAGTGCCGAGAGAATCGTATGTCGGTGTGAAGTCATAGGTATTGCGTACCGTAATACGCTCATCCTCTTTAAAGGGCACCGTAAAGGTGAAAAACTCGCTGTAAGCAGTCAAATCCTCATTATTTCCCTGCACACTTTTTTCGAGAGAAACAGGAAGCACTTTCCCTTTTACAAACGTTTTAAAATTTCTCAGCTCAAGGTCTACCGCATCCGTAAGCTCACTGCCCGGATCCTTTATTTTGCCGGGAAAGCCCATATACACCGGTTTGCTCTTTCCTGTATTATGAAAAACAAAAATACATTCAACCTTATTCTTTTCCATATCAACCGTTATTTCTTCCGATTCCATCACCACATCACCCTCAAGAATCGGGAAAACTCCTTCAGGGGTTCTGCCCAGACTGGTATCATCAGCATATACGGGGATACGGCAAAAAAATATTAATATTATCAATACCAGCAACGGAGCAGCCTGAAGGAACGAGATACCGCTTTTTAGTCTCAAATAGTAAACACCCCTCTGTCATATAATATTTTTACCTTTTATGGAATTATATTATTACTATCTGCTATTATATCAAATATATCAAACTATTTGCAGCTGTAACTAAATAACTGAGGCTGCCAAATAAAAAATTTTGTATATTTGCTTAAAGGATTAGTCATTATTTTTTTTGGATCGCTTTCTGCGAGATAGGGATAAGCTGCCAAATCCGCTGATAATAGCAATATAGAAACCGAAATCATACCACCAGCCGGTGTTTGAGACCTCATATATTTTTATATTATTATCAAATAGCCCTACAATGAGAGAAATCGGTGAAATCCATCCATGCCATATGCCCCATAAGAATCCTGCAGGCTTATCTGCCGTATATGTGCCGTCTCCCGGAATACAGCCTGTCAGCGAAAATAACATAAAAGCAATTACAGCAGCAAAAAAAATCTTTCTTTTCATTAGAAACCTCCTTTACCCTTTCATTTCTTAATATATCAAAATTCATTCTACATATTTTATAATACGTTTTATGTGAAATATTGTCTGAATTTCCAGCCTATGATGCCGTATCAGCGAAACAAAGCCCGACAAATAATACTATATTTCGATCATGCAAGTAAAGAACTATCTCCATATTAAAAAGTCTTGCTTTCTAAGGAACAGTTTATTAATAAATACCAGTATTTTTAATGAATATCAAAAAAATACTTAGTAATAATAATTTAAGATATATTATTTAGAATAAATGCAATAGTGCAGAAAAATACAATTGAGATTACAGGTCTATAATTGTATTTTATTATAAATCTCAGGAAGGTGCCTTAAAATGTCAATACGCTCAAACCGCTCTATGACCAAAAAAAGATATACTTATATTTTGTTTTTAAAGGTATGCCTGCCTTTTATTATAGCTATTTTCGCATACCAGTCTGACATCTGTGCTTATGAAAGTATAGCCTATTTATTTGCAGGGAATACAACCACCTATATAAAAAATGTTGAACGTACCGGTACAAATATACAAACAGTCTGTCCTGATTATTTTGAAATAAACAGCGACGGAACCTTGAAAAATACAATTAAAGTCGACCCCTTATTTGTTCAGACAATGCATGCAAAAAATATAAAGGTAGTTCCATACCTGAGCAACAACTGGGACAGAAGTCTTGGAAGAGCAGCAGTTGCAAACCGTAAAAGCTTCTGCGCCGAGCTTGCCGGTCAGATAACAGCTCTACAATGCGACGGTGTTAATATTGATCTTCAAAACCTTACTGAGTCTGACAAGGACAACCTTACAGATTTCATAAGGCTTTTGAGAGCGGCACTGCCTTCCGGTAAAGCAATCATGGTTTGCGTGGCGCCAAATCCCTGGAATACCACCACAGGATGGCAGGGCTCTTATGATTATGCCGCCTTGGGGAATTTAAGCGACCGGCTTTTTATAATGGCTTATGATGAGCACTACACAGGCGGTACCCCGGGTGCCGTTGCCAGCTTTTCTTTTGTTGAGAAATCTGTTTCATACGCTGTCAAATATGTACAACCCTCTAAAATCATACTTGGCATACCTTTTTACGGCCGATACTGGAAACAGGGCTCACAGACAGGAGGCTACGGAATAACCGTATCAGATGCAGAAAGACTTGTATCCTCTTATACTGCCAAATCCTGGTATGATGAAACAGCCCAATGTGCCCGTGCCACATTGACAATTTCAGAAACCGACAATGCATTAATCTGGGGAACCAACAAGCTTTCGGCAGGAATCTATGATATTTGGTACGAAAATGAAGCATCAATTGAAAAAAAGCTGTCCTTGGTTTCAAAGTATAAGCTGGGCGGTGCCGGAAGCTGGGCTCTGGGCCAAGAGCCTGACCACTTCTGGCAGAATTACAGTGCATGGTTAATTGGAAAACCCTTTATTGATATTGACAATAACTGGGCACAAAGCTTCATTATTGCACTTTATGAAAAGGATATCATAAGCGGTATGCCGGGCAATCGCTTTGAACCTAACGGATATCTGACAAGAGCACAGGCCGCCGTATTACTGGTAAAAATGCTAGGCCTGCAAAATGAGACTGCCGAAACAGCACCCTTCACCGACACAGTAGGCCATTGGGCTGAAAAAGGCATATCAACCGCAAAAAAGTACGGCATCTTTGAAGGATACGGGAAAAATCTGTTTAAGCCCAATCAAAAAATAACAAGAGAAGAGTTTGCGGTAATTTGCGATAAGGTTCTATTCAGCCCGGATACTGTGGATTTTTCCGAAAAGCTTTACAGTGATGTCAGTCCAGAAAAAAATACCTGGTCAAACAAGTCTATCATTGTTCTGTCTATGAATGACATTTTATCCGGCTATACTGATGGTACCTTCAGGCCAAGAAACAATATAACAAGGGCCGAAGCCGTAAGAGTAATATCAGGCCTGCTGGATTATCCCGGAGGATTCACAATAAGTCCGTCAAACGTTCAAAACCCGGTACCTGTGGAACCCCGATAGTTGTCTAAATGAAAGTCTTATAGTCCCTCCAGTTTTTCCTCAGCAGCTCAGGAGTATCCAGACCGTATGGGCAATGACTTTTACAATGTCCGCAGTTTATACAGTCATCTATCCTTTTCATCTTACCTTGCCACTCTTTATTCAGGTATATGGAGGCGGGTGCCCTTTTAATCATCAGCGACATCCGTGCTGAAGTGGGAATATCAATATTTGCGGGGCATGGCAGGCAATAGCCGCAGCCTCTGCAAAACTCTGCTCCAAGCTCCTTTTTATCCTGCTCAATGGCAGCAGAAAGCTCCCGATTTAGAACAGGAGGATTATCAATATATCCTGCAAATTCTTCAAGCTCTTTTTCTCTCTGTATACCCCAGATAGGCAGAACATTGTCATACTGTGCCAAATATGCATACGCTGCCGCAGAATTGGAAATAAGTCCGCCTGACAATGCCTTCATTGCAATAAAGCCTATTCCGTATTTTCTGCATTTAATTACAAGCTCTGTTTCCTCATCTGTGGCCAGATAGCTGAAGGGATACTGAATTGTCTCATACAAGCCTGATTCGGCAGCATCAGCAGCAATCTTTATTCTGTGGTTGGTAATACCGATATGACGTATCATACCTTTGTCCTTGGCTTCAAGCATTGCCTCATACAACCCTGTGCCATCACCGGACTTTGGACAAAAAGCAGGATTATGGAACTGATATATATCCAGATAATCCGTTTTTAGAAAGCTGAGTGATGTATTCAGCTGCTCCCAGAAATCTTTTACATTGACCGTCATTGTTTTTGATGCAATATAAATTTTTTCGCGGACATCGCCGAGAGCATATCCTATTTTTTCTTCGCTGTCTGTATAAAATCTTGCGGTATCAAAGAAATTAATACCGCTGTCATACGCTTTTCTAAGAAGTTCCCTCGCAGCCTCCCTGCCGATACGCTGAATGGGAAGTGCTCCAAATCCGTTTTTATTAGCACTGATTCCTGTCTTTCCTAATATTACCTGTGACATAATGCTTTCCCTTTCTGTTAAATCCTTAACCAACAGCTTTTTACAGCATCCTCAAGCCTTTATGCGTTCAAATCCAAGATATCGAGTACCTTGAAATGTAAGCCTTCCCGTATCCCTTTCCACAAGCATGCCATATTCGTCATTACCCACCTTGAATTCCATGCGGTCTCCGCTTGAAAATTCAAAGGTAGCATAATACGCAGTGCTGGATGACATATGGCTCATATTATCTGTTCCGGCATTGTGATGATAATGCCGTACATCAGCTCTTTTTGTGACAACAACCGCATCAACGGTAAGCACAGGTGAATCATTATTTTTCTTCCACTGCTTTGCTCCCTGTAACGAGCGTACAATAATAGTACCGAATACAAATATAAACCCTATAAATATAATTATAGGCACTATGCCGAACATCATGCCGCCAAAAGGTGAATATCCCATAAGCTTCATACCTCCAATAAATAAAAACATTCCTCATTTATTCTACCATAATAATTTAATTTTTGCAGGCCCGATAATAATTGCTTTTATTTTTATATTTAAATTCAATCAATGAGTTCAAATTGCAATCAACTTATTATTACTTATAAAATATGCCCCCTTGCATTTCCACAAGGGAGCATATCCATAAGCGTACAGCCTTTGTCGTTCATTTATTAAGCTTAATCAAAGGAGCTTATTGCTCCCAGCAGGTATTTTTTCATTAACGCATAGTCAATTGCATTGACAGCATTATCCTTGTTTACATCTGCTCTGATAAAGCTCTGAGAATCTAGTTCAACTGCTCCCAGCAAGTACTTTTTCATAATTGCAAAATCAATTGCATCAATGCTTCCGCTGTTATCTACATCACCCGGTTTAAAATCAGAGCCGATTGCAGCGGCTTCTTTTCCGAATACAAGATTATCCTTGATATAAGCAGCAATTCTGTCATTTTCTCCAAGAGAGCTATCCTGTCCGGAATCGCAGGAATAATCATTTGTAAGGTCAAAATCCGATATTCCGTCTATCCTGAAGGGTATGTCTCCCGTACTGCCGCCCGGAGCAAGCTTGCCGGCGGCATCTGTAAATGAGAGCTCACAATAGCTGTCGGCCCCCTCCGCAGGCTTTTCCATGCTGAAGCAATTGCCTTTAACATTTTCAGTCCCGCAGGGTGCATATTCACATGTGAAAGTGTTCTGCTGACTTCCGTCACAGGTAAACCAATATCGGAGCCTTATTTCTGATAAGCTCACAGGAACAGTTCCGTTATTAATTATATTGATTGTAGCTCTTATTGTATTTTTAAGGCTATGAGCTGCCCCATACTTGTATAAAACCTTGATTGAAGGAGGACTGGTATCAGGATTTTCACCGGGATCTGACGGATTCAGCTTGGGTGCTTCCTTTCCGTATGCCAGAACGCCATCCATATATACGGGTACATTTTCCGCTACCGCATAAGTATCTGTAAGACCTTTTCTGCTCCAGTCATTTGAAGGGTCCCAGTGAGTCATGTAATTGGAATCCTGCTTTGCTGTTAAAATAAATGCAAGCTCCCTGTCGCCGTATATTTCCCTGCCGCTCCAATCAAACTCGTAGTAATATGTTCCCGCATCATCCCATTTAACAGGCCCTTTGTAAGTAATCGGCAAATCCTGCAGGGATATCTGCTCATCATATGCAATGCTCATTTCCACATCCTCTATAGACTGTCCGCAAGCAAGCAATTCGCTTATATTAAAGAAATATCTTGCCTTCATACCCGTTTCATAATGAGGAGGCTGGCTGGATTCATTATGCAATTTGATAACCACCTGCGAGCTCTCTTTAATTTCCCTTTCAACCCGTGCCTCACAATAATAATCATCAGCCTTCGGCTCTTTCGGAGGGAAATCAGGTATAACCTGCTGTCCCTCCCCGTAATATTCGTATAATCCTGCACATGCACCCACAAAAGCGGCATTATAGTCAACAGCAACCTCATTGTAAACAAAATCAGTGGTCACATCCTGATGATAATCCTGCTTATCAGGCCCTCCTACAAGAGCTCCCCATAAAATATGCCTGTGCTCCGGCGGATCATTCATGCTCAAGGTTTTTGAACCGTGAGCTGCCCTGTGATGAGGATGAGAAGCAAAAGGCAGTCCCTGCTCATAGCCGTAGCCCACTATGTACGAATATCCCATGGGGTTTCTCCCCATAATATACTCCATCTGGCTCTTTGCCCATTCTCCGAAATCTGTTCTGTCAGGATGATGCTTCATATATACAAGTGCCGACAATTGGGCAGCCGTATTGTAACGGGCTGAACCCCAGCCGTTAATCATCGTATACCCGGCAGGCGAGGTTGTAGTATAGCCGTTGTCATTGGACTCCTTGTGCTTTGCCATTCCTCCTGACAAATACTCAACATTCCAGCGCGATATATAGTCATACAGCTCATTTTCAGGGAATAAGGAGTTCAGCTCAAGAAACACTCCCCCCCATACCGCATCCCAGCAGTGAACCCATGTATTAAACCACATATTGGTATTAAAGGTATCAGGTATAATCCTTTTTATATAGCCGGTATAAAATCCATCTTCCGATACCGACATTATATCTTTTATATAGTCCATATTACCGGTACAGGCATAAAGCCATACAGCCGCCCAAGCCATTTCATCGTCATCGTAGGCGGAGGTGTAATAACCGTCACCCTTTGACATTCCTCTGTTTTTCTTTGCAAATTCATACATTGCCTTTGCGACGGTAAGGCATTTACCGGCATACTCCGGCTCGTCCTCCTTAAAATTCAAATAGGAGGTGGCAAGTGCCGCAGCGGTACTGCCGCAAACATCACTGCCGGGAGACTCTGCCGTTGCAAAATCCGCCGGTCTCGGAATATTTTCAGGATAAAGCTCGGGGGGACCCCAGTAGGAATGATCCAGATCCCCTTCGCCTACCATATAGCAAAAAGCAATCAAATTACCCTTTTCATCGAGATAGGAGCAGCGTAAAAAGGTATCGGTGAACCATTTTAAAATCTCAAGCATATGCTCTTCCTGACCTGATTTTCTGAAAGCCTCCCTGAATTCATAAAAGCCCCACCCCAAGGTGCCTGCCGTATAACTTTGAGGAAGACCGAACCTGACATGATCTCCGGCATCATGAAAGCCGCCGTGCACATCTACTGCCCCGTCTCCGTCGGGATCCAGTATTTTTTTATACTTGCTTATAAAATCAGCCGAGAGGGAAGTGTTTTCAAGGGGAATATTGCAATCACCCACATGGCAGTCACCTCTCCATTCAATTTCTCCGCCTGAAATGCCCGGTCCGCATTTCTCGGCATCATAAAAGTAAATGGATTTTTGCAGGGCTTCAGCAAAATTAAAGTAATTGTAATCCTCCCAGCCTTCAGCCGGAGTGAACTTTGAGGATGAAACCGTTTCGGAAGCTGCCTCCTCCTTTGCCGATACCGCACCTGAAGCAGCAGGCTGCCCTGTGACAAGTACGGAAATCATGAAGATTGACAGTATCCCTCTTATAGTTTTAATTTTTCTTTGCTTATGCATTTAATACCTCCTTATATCAAATAGTTTTGAGGCTATAGCTTTATCCGAAAAGACGATGTATATCTTCTGAATAATATACATCGTCTTGATATATTGTCTCAATATCCCTTCGGTAACGGCTTTGAATATAAATCGACCTTGGCAGGCATAAAAACCGCTTACTCGCTTACAGGAAATACAGTTAAGGTACCAAGGAGATATTTCTTGAACAATGCGATGTCAATTGCATCTACAGATTTATCACCGTTCAAGTCTGCCCTGACAAAAGCATCCGAATCAAGCTCCGCAGCACCCAGCAGGTACTTTTTCATAACTGCAAAGTCTATGGCATCAATACTTCCGCTGTTGTCAACATCTCCGAATAAAGGATGGGAATCAACCTTGACAGGTTCTGTTCCGCACTTTAGCTCTCCTTTGATATATGCGGTGATTTTATCGTTATCACCGGGAGTACTCATTTTTGAATTGTAGGAGTAGTCATTTGTCTTGTCATAATCAGAGGCTCCTTCTATTCTGAAAGGTATCTCACCTGTGCTTCCTCCCGCGGCAAGAATACCTGCTTTGTCAGCAAAGGAAATCTCACAGTAGGTATCGGCACCCTCCGCCGGATTGTCTATACTGTGACAGCTTCCGAGCACATTTTCAGTTCCGCAGACAGCATAGTCACATGTAAATATATTCTGACTGTTCCCGTCATTTGTAAACCAATAGCGAACCTTAACATCTGATAATTTTACGGGAACTGTGCCGGTGTTCTTTATGTTTATGGTGGATCTCAGTGTGTTTTTAGTTAAATCTACTTCTCCGGTCTTATACAATAACTGAATTGAAGGCGGAGTACCATCCGGATTTTCATCAGGCTTTGTAGGCTCAAGCTTTGGAGCTTCCTTCCCGTATACTAATTTCCCATCCAGATATACAGGTACATTCTCAGTTACAGCGTAAGTATCAGTAAGATTCTTCTTACTGTAATCATTGGAAGAATCCCAGTGGGTCAGATAGTTTGAATCCTGTTTTGCTCTGAATGAAATCTGAAGCTCCCTGTCTCCGTATATCTTCTTTCCGCTCCAGTCAAATTCAAAATAGTATGTTCCGGCATCATCCCATTTGAAGGGCCCCCTGTATACAACAGGCTCCTGCTGCATGGAAATCTGCTCGTCATACTCTATAGAAAATATTACATCATCAATATTCTGACCGTTTTCAATAAGCTCACTTATGTTAAAGAAATATTTAGCCATCATTCCTGTTTCATAATGCGGAGGCTGGCTGGATTCATTGTGTATTTTCAGAACAATCTGCGAACTGTCTTTTGTCTCACGGGCAACACGTGCTTCACAATAGTAATCGTCAGTTCTTTGTTCCTCCGGCGGGAAATTTGCTATAGGTTCATCACCCTGACCGTAATAATTGTACAATCCGGCGCAGGCACCCACAAATGCCGCATTATAGTCAACGGCTACTTCATTGTATGCATACTCGGTGGTAGAATCCATATGGTAATCATTCAAATCCGGTCCGCCTGCCAGTGCTCCCCATAAAATATGCCTGTGCTCTTCCGGATCATTCATACTGTTTGTTTTTGAGCCGTGAGCCGCTCTGTGGTGCGGATGCTTTACAGAAGGCAGTCCCTGCTCATAGCCGTAGCCCACTATATACGAATATCCCATCGGATTTCTTCCCATAAGATATTCCATCGCACCTTTTGCCCATTCTCCGAAATCAGTTCTCTCAGGATGGTTTTTCATATATACAAGAGCGGACAATTGTGCAGCTGCATTGTAACGGGCAGAGCCCCAGCCGTTTATCATCGTATATCCCGCAGGTGATGTTTTATAGTAATTTGTGTCTTTAGTATCCTTGTGCTTGCATTTGCCGCCTGACAAAAACTCTACATTCCAGCTGGCTATAAAATCAAAAAGCTCGTTTTCCGGGAACAGCTGGTTAAGCTTCAGGAAGGTTCCTCCCCATACCGCATCCCAGCAGTGAACCCATGAATTATACCAGATATTCTGCTTAAAGGTTTCAGGTATTATCCTTTTCATATATCCGGTATAGTTTCCTGACGCATCAACCGAGGTTATATCATCTATATAGTCCATATTTCCAGTACACTCATAGAGCCATACCGCAGCCCAAGCCAGCTCATCCTCATCGTAATCGGAGGTATAGTAGCCGTCGCCCTTATGCTTTCCTCTGTACTCCACCGCAAAATCATACATTGCCTTTGCAACTGTGAGACACTTCTCCGCATATTCCGGATCTTCATCCTTGAAATTCATATATGATGTACAAAGTGCCGCGGCAGTACTGGCACAAACATCACTGCCGGGAGAATCCGCAGTTGCAAAATCAGCCGGTCTGGTCTTTGAGTATTCCTCTGGATAAAGCTCCGGCGGCCCCCAGTAGCAATGGTCAACATCACCCTCTCCTACCATGTAGCAGAAGGCTATCATTTTCCCGTCCTTGTCAAGAAAAGAGCAGCGTAAAAAGGTATCTGTGAAGTATCTTAGTATCTCTGTCATGTGCTCCTCTTCACCAATTGCCTTGAAGGATTGCCTGAATTCATTAAAGCCCCAGCCAAGTGTGCCTGCCGTATAGCTCTGAGGAAGGCCGAACCTGACATGGTCGCCTGCATCATGGAAGCCTCCGTGTACATCTACCGTACCATCACCGTCCGGATCTATTATACTTCTGTATTTTTCCAAGAAGGCCTTGGAAAGTGAAGTATTTTCAAGAGGAATAGCCGCGTCTCCCTCGTGGCAGGAGCCTCTCCATTCCAGCCTTCCGCCTTTGTCATATCCTGCTTCGGCACCACATTTCTCGGCATCGTAAAAATAAAGTGACTTTTGAAGTGCTTCGGCAAAATTAAAATAATTGTAATCCTCCCAGTTTTCAGCCGGTGTAAAAGTTGCCGGCGGTGCTTCCGCCAATGCCGCACCTGATATGAGAAGCTGCCCTGAAATTACAGCTACAGCCACAAATGTTGACAGAATGCTTTTTATCATACTGAACTTTTTCCTTTTTTCTCTCTGCATGCTATGCATTTTAAATTACCTCCCCAAAAATATTTAAAGACTCCTTGATATAATAATCAAGCTCCCACAGGTAATGCTTTGACACCAAAGTCAATTACTATCGTCGCAAAGGCCTTAAAATGTAATTGACTTTAACAAATACAGCTTCAGCTTTGCAAAATCCAAAGCATCTATTTCTCCGTCCTTGTTGATATCGGCATTTTTCAACGATATGCCCTCCTGCTGGTTGTTCAGAAGATATTTCTTTAATAAAGCAAAGTCAATTGAGTCCACCTGCTTGTCATTATTCAAGTCTCCATACAGAATATCTTCTTCTCCCCCGTCAGGCTCATTGCCATAAACCTTAGCTCCGTCTTTATATATTGGGATATCCCCGGTTTTTATGTATTCATCTGTCAAATCTGCGGTAGAAAGATCATTTTTTGAATCCCAGAGCTTGCTTTCGTAATTGTAAATACAAAATTGCACATAAGTTCTTGCATACAAGGCACTATCCGGGAAGGTTATTTCAACATAATAAATATTCTTTTCCTTGTCAAAAGGCTGAATAGAAGATATCGCCGCACCTGCCGGAGAATAATAAACCTTAGTGGTAAACTTGGAAGGATTAATTCCTTCTTCGGCATATTCAGACAAATCAACAAAGAACTTGCAGGACAGCCCTTTCTCATACTGAGGAGGTGACGTAACAATATTATATAAATTAAGGTCAACAGTAACGCCCTCTGTGTTTGATTTGTACAGCTTAGCTTCAGAATAGTACTGTGACGGCATCAGCTCAATGCCCGGAGTTTCCTCAGGCATCTGACCCTCGCCGAAATACTTCGACATGCCTGCCAATGCTCCCACAAACCCTGCATTATAATCAAGACCTGTTTCCGAATAAACATATTCATTCACATTGTCATGATACTCGTCATTCATGTCTGCTCCTCCCACAAGAGCACCATACAGGATATGTCTTTCCGGCAGTTCCTTCTTTTCATCTGCAGGCGGGCCTTCAAGAACTCCGCTGGCGGCTCTGTGATGCGGGTATTTGGGATAATTATCTCCGAAACCGACCTCATAAGACATATTGTTCGGATTGTCCCCAAGAATATAATTTATCTGGCTCTTTGCAAAGTCAAGACAGCTCTTGTCGCCGGTATACTTATAGTAAACAAGCTGAACCATACTCTCGGCCGCGGGATATTTGCAGACACCCCAGCTGTCCAGATACTTCAAGCCTCCCGGAGTTGATTTCAAGCTGTTTTGCCAGTAATCCAAATGATCCTCGGCAATAGCTTTATACAGAGGATTGGTGGAAAGAGTGGCCAATTTTGTAAATACGCCTGTCAAAACATAATCCCAGCACTGTGTCCAGTTGTCGTTAAAGGAATTCCCTCCTGTTATACCCTTCTCAACCATCAGCTTTTCAACATTATCCATATATTTCTGATCATTTGTCGCCACGTAAAGCCATATTGAGCCCCACATAAGCTCATCAAGATAAGTTCTGGGAAGATAATAGCTCTGTGCTTTACTGTTTCCCCTGTATTTCATTCCGAAATCATAGAGGTCTTTTGCATAAGTCAGGCATTTTTCCGCATATTCGGAATCCCTGTCCTTATAGTTCACATACATAAGCGCCAAAGCTGCCGCCGCATCTCCGGCAACATCCGAGCCCGGATTTTCCGGTGTTGCAGCATAATATGTAGGCCTGTCATAAGTTTGAAGCTCAGGCGGTCCCCAATATTGATGGTCCACATCACCGTCACCGCATTGGTAGTAGAATGTGGTTTTATTGGGGAAGCACTTAATAAAGTAATCGCAAAAATGCTTCAGGATATTCAGCATGTAGCCGTCCTGTCCTTTTTCTATGAAAACATCAGAAAATTCATAATACGCCCATCCAAGCGTAGATGCTGACGCACATTGAGGCAAACCGAACTTGACATGGTCTCCGCAGTCATGGAAGCCTCCTGTCAAGTCAAGTCCGACATCCTTTCCGTCATCGCAATGGCACGGCCCGCGCCATTTTATTCTGTTGTTTCCTGCATCAGGTCCGCACCAATTTGCTTCATAAAACAGAATTGATTTGGCAAATGCATCAACATAATTAAAATTTGTTTCCTCAGCTTTAGCCGGCTGCGGAAACATACTTACCGCAAAAGCGGCAAGCAGAACAAAAACATAAAACCTTTTCCCCTTCATTTTTAAACCTCCTTAATTTTTTTTAGCCTTCTATTATGCTTTATAACTCTATTTTACTACTTATTGCATATTTTGTAAGTATATTTGTATTTTTTTCACTTAATGTTGTATTTGTTTTATTATTTAACGGATGTAAAATAAAAGCTCTGATTCCTTAACCTTTTTTGTAAGATTATGGAGTCAGAGCTCAGCTTTTTGCAGCAATATACCAAGCTGCCTTTTATTATTAATTCAGTTTTGAATTGCTGTCCATAACAGCTATAAATTCCTTTTTCATATCATATAAATAATAAACAAACGGTACCAGCAATTTAATAGGGTCATTTTCCGATTGCTCGTCAGATAACAGCTTTACAGTCTGCTCTCTGAATTCCTTATACACCTCTGAACCATACGACTTGCTTTTTGCCAGCCCTGAAACAAGCATTATCTTCAGAACCGGATTTTCCGGAGCAGAAAGAGCAAGGCTTAAATAGCAGTTCAGTATATTTCTTTCACCCCATAAGTTTTCAAATTTAACAAATCTGTTATCCACCAGCGACTGCATTAAGGATTGTCCTAAAGCGCTTAAATAATTGAAAGCAATGTCTCCCGACGGAGTATTATAATAATTTGGCTCCGCAGCTTCAATATTTATTGCCTTTGCTATTTCATCAGTTATATTATTAATAGACTCAACAAAGTCATCATTATTTTCTGTGCCTGAAAGTTTCGTTTCGTATGACCGGACTGACTGACTTCCGCTTTCAAATAATATTACCTTAACACCGTATCCGTCCTGATTTGCCGTAATGCAACCCGTAACCAACAAATCCAAATCATTTGTTCTGGCTGCATCCGCCAATTGTGTGCTGCTGTATTCTGCTTTTGTTACTGCCGGTCCGATATCTTTTACGATTGGAACAAGTAATTTTGATTCCGCATTAAATTTGAATAATAATACCTCCTGCAGCATTAACGGTATGCTTCTGGTCATTCTTCCAGTTTCGTCTTCAAGCTGTAGCTCCGTAACCTTCTCAGTTTTATCAGTCAAATCGGCAAAGGATAAAAAGCCGATGTTCTCTTTTTTTAAGTCCTTAGGCAAAAGCCATTCCGGAGACTTCAAGCCATAATACCAGATTGGCTTGTCCGTAACAACAAGCTCATATTCAATTTTTTCATTTGTATTTGAATTTTTAGAATCAGACTTTTTAATTATTTCAAAATCCTCTGACAGCTTCAATAAAACAGCCCTCACATCAGGCCTCCCGAGTTTCATCATCTTATTTACAAGCATCTGACCCTCAATATAATTTCTCGTCTGAATATATGCATGCAATATATTGAGTCCGGCCATTACATCATGCTTATCAACATCATACAGCGGTGCTGCTATGTCAATAATTTCATCTATGTATCCGTTATTTCCCAAATCTCCCGAAATAATATACAATACCGGCAATTCATCTGCTGCCGTACTTAAAACATACTCATACACAGGCTTTGCACTTTCCAAGTCCCTCTGCTCCAGATAATACCGGGCCAGATAAAGCTGAGGCAGCCAGCTTCCATTTATCGCAGTGATTTTTTTCAATAAATCCAGATATTGTTTTTTATCCTCGGCTTCACTATTCAATATTATCCACCACTGAAGAGTTGCCTCCTGATTCGGATCCATGCAGAGGCTTTCCCAAATCAGCTCCAGCGCCCTTTCCCTCTCACCTATGGAATAATGAACTCTCGCAAGATTTGTCAGTATTATTCCCGTTTTTCCAAATAATTTTATATATTCATTTAATGTTTTTTCAGCCTCACCATACAAATCCTTTGCCAGATATGCCGCTGCAAGTGTGGTATATCCGCGTTCTTTATTCTCATCTATATGTACAAGGTGCTTTGCGGCATCAAGAGCCTCATCATTAAATTCATCCTTCAGCGCCAGCAGGATATCGTTATATAATGCATCAGCGGTATTCCAATGGTTCTTAAACTGCTCCGGCAAAACCGTGTTTTTCATTTCGTCCCTGGATATAAATATTTTCTGGCCCCGTTCATCATAGCATTCAACAAAATCCTTTTCAGTAAGTTTCTTTTCATCAGTCTGACCATCTGTTGATTGGCTTTTCTCAGACCCGCCCTCGTCAGATTTTTTACTATCATCTTTATACACAAGCTTTATGTTACTTTTGTTTTTAGATAAAAACTCATTAAAAAACCCCATTGAAACTACCCCCTGTTTATCTTTTTGAAGAAAAAATCTCTTATATTACATTATTTTACCATAATTAAATATATCTCGTCATTAAATATTAAAATAAAATAAAAATAGACAGAGAAGTATAATTTTAAAAATATATTAATATTATACTATCATCATTCAGAACCAGAGTTTTTTTGGTTGTTTATTTCATTCATCTGCCTTATGTAATTTAATTGTGTCTCTGTTTTAGGGTAAATATTGGAGTTAACATTATTTGAATTTATATCACTCGCTATTTTTTCTATTCTCTGAGCATGCTGCTCCTCTGTTATTTTTTTGCCGATAAGCTCCGTATTACATTCCGCTATCAGCCTCAGCTCGTTAAACTTTTCATTATCCAGCCTTACGCCATGGTGGCAAATAGGACAAAACAGCAGGTGCTCCGATGAGTATGGGATAACCGGAATAAAAAAAAGTGTAAACCATGTTTTCCTGCTGTGAAGTATCCAAACCTTATCGTTATTGCAGTGCTCGCAATGAAAAACCTTTACCGGCCCGTGATTTTTAACTGTCTGATGTCCCCATCCAAATATAAAAAACATATTTTTCTCCATTTCATTCTATAAAATATTTATTCTTATATCATATTTTACCATATTTCTTACCTATAGAAAATTTTTCAGCTATAAAAAGAAAGCCTGTTAATAAAGCAAAGCCTCATATAACCGTTCTGACGGCTATGCAAGGCTAAAAACTTAGTATTGCTCCAGCTTATTCATGTATCCCGATACATAGTCAATAAAATTGTTTACGGATAACGGCTTTGAATATATAAAGCCCTGAATGACATCACATCCTATTTCTCTTAAGAACTTAACTCTTTCATCATCCTCGATTCCCTCCGCGACAATCTTCATTCCTAAGCCCTTTGCCATTGCAACCACGCTTGTAATTACAGAATTGTCACGCTGCCTGTTATTGGACTCCTTAAAGAAAAGCCTGTCCATTTTAATGACATCAACCGGCAATTCCTTAAGTAGATTCAGAGACGAGCTTCCTGCTCCAAAGTCATCAAGCGCACAGGAAAACCCACTTTGCTGCAGCTTTTCCATTATATTCTTAAAGGTATTATAATCTTCAAAAACCGCACTCTCTGTAAACTCAATTTCTATGGCTCCATCCGGTATATTGTATTTGTTTTTAGTGTCAATATAATATTCCAGAAAATGCTCATATTCCAAATCTATTTTTGACACATTAACTGCTATCCTTATATCTCTGCACCAAGCTTCCTCAATATGCGTATTTATAAATTTACAGGTCAGCTCCATTATATGACGATCCAATTTCGCAATAAATCCATTTTTTTCAAAAGCAGGTATAAACGAATTGGGATATATAATCGTTCCATCTGCTTTAATCCATCGTACAAGCGCTTCCGCGCTTAATACCTTGTCCTTCATCTGTATGTAATGCTGCGGCTGCAAATATATCTGAAACTCATTTTTTTCCATTGCTTCATCAAAGGACCTTATGATTTCTGTCTCTTCAATGAATTTGTCACGCATCCTCTCGTCATAGACAACAAAGCCCTTTACATCATCTATACCTGTCTGAAGCGCAAAATTTGCTCTCTCAATCATATCCTTAACAGTATATTTTCCTTGACCCTTATACAGATATATACCTGAATTAATTTTCATTGAATAGTCTGATCTGGTCTGAAGCTCATAGCCTTCAATATTCATATTAAACGTTAGAAACCAATTTTCAATATCGCTTACTTCCGTATATGGAAAGAAAATAACATACTGCCTGTCGGAATACTTTGTTGCTATGCTGTCCTCAGGCAAATGGATATCAACAAGCTCTCCCAGATGCCGTATGATATCATTCCCCTTTTGCCTTCCATAAATATTTAAATATAATTCATAATTATGGATTCTCATGCTTATAAATGCATATTTCTTGCATAAGCTGTTCTCCTTAATTATTCTTTCGGTCTCTGCCTCAAAATAAGCCTTGTTCCAGATTCTGGTCTGGACATTGTTTCTGTTTGAGCTTTTATATATAAATTTTTGATTATACATCTGCTGGTCAGCTTCCGCTATGATCTCACTCAGCGGCTTATCTTCGGTACATACTGACAGACAGCCTCCAAGACTGACTGTAACATTAGTCGGCATGTCATACAAATCCTTTGCCATTTCCACATAATCATCAATTTCATCTATTATATTTTTTACACTGTCTTCTGTATAAGCTCCTGTCAGTAAAAGATTGAACTCATCCCCGCCGGTACGAAACGCCATCCCTTTCAGCTTTTTCATTTTAATCTGATTTTCCAGCGCATCGGCCAGAATGCGAAGTGCCTTATCGCCCCACTCATGACCGTAACGGTCATTAATCGTTTTCAGATTATTAACATCACCTACTATACAAATTAAATTTTGTTCTGAAGCCTTTGCATCCTCATATATACTCATAGAATGCAATTCAAAACCATTGCTGCTGTAAATTCCCGTAAGCAGGTCCTTAACAGCATACCTCTCCAATTTGTCATACATTTCATGCAATGCGTGCTCCTGCCTCTGAGACTGAATAGCGCTGTCCATATTATGAATCCAATGCCTGTAATTACGGTTAAAGAAAACCGGCTTATCCTCAAAGCAAATCACAGCATATCCGAAGGCTATTCCATAAAAATGCAGCGGCATGAAATAATAAATCATGGTCTTTTCCCGAGGTATTTCTATGTATGGAAGCATCTGTAACTTAGGAAAGCTTTCTACAGGGATAACCTTGCCAATGTTACTTTTGTGGTCCTGTATCACAACCAGAATTTTGCCGGAATATATAGCTTTTGTATCCTGTTTGGTCAGCCAATCTTCATTAAGACAGATATAAATGTCGCTGTAATCGCCCAAGTCCGGCAAATAAGTCCTGCACCTGTCAAAGCATTCCTGAGGATTTTCTGAAGAAATTAAATCCTCCATCATAAAGTTATATTTTAAAAAGTGATTTTCAAAAGAATTTATTTCAGCATTTTTCCATATTGAATAATCCAGAGGAATATTTATTTCTTCATGAGTGGGTCTGCATCCGCAGGTATTCCATATCAAAAGCCTGTCTTCATCATCCTCCTGCTCAGGAAGCACCGTATTATATAATTTTTCATAAAGATACCGTACCGCTCTGGCTCCCAAAGCCCCGCCTGTACGCAAGGTAGATGTTATATAATAGTTTTCCTTAACTTTTCGGTCAGTTGCATCATATCCTGTTACTACAATATCCTCAGGTATACTTAGCCCTCTTTTGGTTAATTCATCATAAATATCAACCGCCATAAGCTGATTGGCGCAGGCAACAGCCTGAGGCAGCTTTTCTCTTTTCATCAGTTCATCTGCCATTTTTCCCGTACATTCATAATAAAATGTACCTTCAAAAATCAAAGACTCATCAATGGGTATCTGCCGCTCCATTAATGCCTCCTTATACGCCGTCAGTCTGTTAATTGCATGCTCATGGTGCAAGGGGCCTGATATAAAGGCAATAGAGGTAAACCCATGAACATCCGTCAGATGATGTATTATGCGTTTCATAAGGTCTATATCGTCAAATTTCATAGTCGGAAAAAACTCGCTGTCATAATCAATACACAATACAGGACCGTTAAATTCCCTTTGCACCTTTTTCTCTAATCGCCTTGCAATCCCCGGAATACGAAGTGATTCCGGGACAATAAGAACTGCATCAAGCATATTGAAATTTATCAGCTCATAAATCGAGCCCTCTCCCCTGACATATCTCTCCTGACCCATAGTTTGATTAAAATTTGTATATACAAAAAGATCAAAATCCAATCTCTTTGCCTCATTTGATATACCTGTCAAAAGGGTCATACAATGAGGTGCTTCTGCCTCTCCTATCAGTACTCCGATACGTTTTCGCATAAGTATGTCCATCCCCCGCCCTCGAGCGCAAAGCTCAGCCGAAGTACCGGCATGGACTGAATCCCCCTTTATATATAGCATAAGCAATACTGGCTTTAAAACTTGTATCTGTAGTATTTAAGCTTTGTACAAAAATCAATTACTATCGGCTAAAGCCTCCTAAAGTCAAAACAAATTCAAACCCAAACTGTGTTCAAAATCAGCTTAAAAGCTTAATTCGCCTAAAAAGACTAGATATCGTCTCTAAGGCTTGAACCGCAATTGACTTTAGCCATTTACAGCCTTGAAATCAATACCGCTGTCTTAATAACAGCTGACTCCTGTCAAAGAATATATCTACCCAAAAGATGAAGATTAAATCTCAATCTTAATGCAAACCAAAATAATTTTATATTATTGGTACTTTTAAAAACAACTTTTATAAACACTTTTAATTATATCATATTTTACCTTATTTTTCTACAAAATTAGTTTTTTTACATTATATATTTTTTTTATATAAATGCATCGGTTTTCCCGGTTGAAAATCATAAGTATCCAACATTATCAAGGTAATGTAAAGCCGGGTTATCCGGCAAGCATAGCACCGAAAATGCAGTATTGCTGATTCCTGTAATACTGTTTGCAAGCAAACCACTGATAGCTTCCGGAAAGCTGAGCAAGCAGCCAAAAAAGGCACAGGACTTTGTTGTCCCATGCCTTATAATTTTTATATTCAGAATACCGGCGAGGGCTTTATATAAAAGCTCTCCTCGGGGCCAAAAAATGAGTCCGGAAGCTTTTCTCCGGATAAAACCAGCTTTTGCAGGACAAGCCCTGCATCCATGCCATAAAGCCTGAGTGTATGTATTCCCTTAGTCAAAAAATGCTTAGTTTCGGTTAAATGGATATTTTCCAGAACTGCCTTACACCAGCTGTCATTGTCATAATCTCCGGCAGCGAAATCAGGAGGCAGCGCATCAGCTATAACGATATTACCTCCGTCAAAGGACACCCCGTATCGCAGTCTGCTGTTTTTATATAAATTATTTGAGGGTGCGGCATACGTTGTCAGGATGTATTCCATAGCCCTCTCTGTTTTTATGATATATTCCAGAAATGGTGCGTCTTCCGGCTTCTCAAAGAATGCTGTGACAGGAAACATTTTTACAGAGGACAGGGTACGTCCGTAGTTTTCAATAGTCCTCCATTGCGCAGCTGCTTTTGAAGCTTTGTTGGCAGTGTGCTCTGCCTCAATGGATACCACACCGTTAGTTTCAACAAAGGTCAGCACAGGCAGCCCGTCGGTATTTAAAACCTGCGCGGTAATATTCACCTGTACTTTTTCATCAGCACCATAAATACTTATGAAGCCGTTAGAATCCTTCAGCACCTTTGCCCAGTCAACAGAAACCGCAATTGTCCTTCCGTCAATTACACAGCCTTCAGCACTGTCTGCTTTTATCCAGTCTGCGCTTGTTTCTATTCTATAATCAAAGGCCGTTCTTCCTCCATTGCTTATTGTAACAGAGTAACTCTCTTTGCCCGGATTGGTAAACGCAGGCAAAGCAGTACAGCCTGAACGGCATTCCTTCCCTGCTCCTTCTGCATCAACAATCAAACAGCTGCCTTCTTCCAGCATTACCTTACCGGTTTTCGGATATGTCCAGCCATCCGGATTCCAATATGTATATCCGATATGATGGGAGCTCATCATTCCCTTCCACTTGCCGCCCGACATACCGCGGTTATAAAATTTTTGCATATTCTCATCCGTTTCGATACATTCCTGCACCAAATCAGCATAGAAGTTCGCAAGAGCACTCTTCCTCCTGAAATACAGATTATTCAGGCCCGCATATATTTGCATTTTTACAATATTCGCAGAGGCAGCGGCAGGATAATAAACCAACTGGTAGTATGCATCCCTGCATTCCTCTGAAAGCATAGCACGGTATTTCTTTGCTCTTTTCTCCATATCAATCGCCCTAGCCAATACTCTATGCGCTTCATTATAATTTGTACAGCTGTATGTGCTTGCAAAAGTAACCTCAGGTTTTTTGCTTCCGTTCATTTTTGTATAGTCTGACAATAAGCCTGCAATTCCATTTATAATTTCTTTTCCTGCATTATTTCCAAATTGCTGTGAAACCCACCTTTTTGTATATTCCCCTGTCTTGTTAATTCCAGCTGTTCCCCAAGTGTCAAAATCATAGGCCAGCTCCAAAAAATACGAAACAGGAAGCTCCATTGGTTTTAAATCCCCTACATTGACAATCCATATATCCCTCACCCCGTAAGCATATGTCATGGACATCTGCTCCCACACCTTTTCAAGGGGTGTGGTATTAATCCATTCATAAGAAACCGGACCTCCATGATAGTCAAAATGATAGTACATTCCCCAGCCGGATTTCCTGTTTTGTTCCGCTTCAGACGGTAATGTACGTACATTTGCAAAGTTATCATCCGCAAGCATAATGGTAACATCATCAAGTATATCCCAATGCCTCAGGCCTTCTGAATTCTCAGAGCCGTACCAGTATTTTTCCACCTCCTTATATATTGTCAGGACCTGAGGCCGCTTCTCCATACCGTGTTTTTTAAGTAAAGCTTTTTGTGTTTTTATAATATTCTTCAAAAGCTCTATATTTTCCCGCTCTGTTCCCTCTAGGGCAGAGTCCTGTTCTCCTCGCATACCAATTGTAATAAGGCTTTCAAAGTCTTTATTCCGCAGCAGGGCATCCTCCCAGAATCTGGTTATAGCCTCTGCATTTTTGGAAAAATCCCATGCTCCGTTTGTGCCATACTGCCGATTGATATTCTTCCATTCTTTACCTGCACGGAACATCGGCTCATGATGAGAGGTTCCCATAACAATTCCATATGCATCTGCCAGCCTTGCATTGGCAGCAGAGCTGCTCTTACCGTCTTCACTGAATACCGAGCTCCACATGGCAGGCCACAGGAAGTTACCCTTCAATCTCAAAAGCAGCTGAAACACTTTTTCATAAAACTCCTCATTAAAGCCGCCGAACATGCCGGCTGCCCATGAATCAAGCGACGGCCATTCATCGTTTAAGAAAAAGCCTCTGTATTTCACTGACGGTTCTCTAGAAGTAAAATTCAAGCTGTCCTCCGCAATAATCAATTCCGGCTTTCTTACAGGTAAAACATCCCCCCAGTAAACCCACGGACTTATACCAATTAATTCTGACATATGATAAATGCCGTAGATTGTTCCTCTCTTTTCGCTCCCTATTATTATTACAGCCCTGTCAACTTCTGATGCAGGCTTCTCAACAACCTGTATCTTAAAGCACTCCCTCTTGTTTTCTATATCGGATATATCTAATTCACCCTTATTAATCAGGGAATCAATTATATCGTTGTTTCCAACGGTTCCTGCAATAATAACCGTTCCTTTAATCCCATCAATATTAGTTACAACTGCCGGCATCAACCCCGTAACCAGATTAACATCAGCAGCAAAAGACTCCGCTACAAGCTTCAGCCCGTTATAATCCTTACCTTTTGAATCTATGTATATTGCAGCGGTCTTTCCTCCGGTTGCAATTCCCACATCCAAGTTCTTATGAGATATTTTTTGTTTTACATTCTTATTAATTTTAGCACCATGCAGCATTTTATCAGCAACCTCCACGCCTGCTTACGGCTCAAAAAGCAGTAAAAACCTATTTATGAATACTTATTTTTATCATCTCAATTTTATACTATCCTTTGTATATTTAACTATAGGATCAAGGAAAAACTCAAGGATTCTTCTTTCACCTGTTTTTATCTCTACATTGACGGACATCCCCGAACAAATATTATTTTCTTTTCCTTCTATATCTATGGTGTTTTTCTCAAGACTTACCTTCATTTTGTAAACAGCACCCATTCTCTCATCATCTACTGAATCAGGACTGATATATACAACCCTCCCCTTTATTGTCCCGTACTTCTGAAATGAGAAGGTATCAAACTTTACTGCCGTCTCCTGATTCACCTCTACAAAGCCTATATCCTTATTTAAAAGAGAGGCTTCTATTATCAGGGGAGTACCGTCGGGCACTATTGTCAGTACCGGCTCTGCCGGTGTTACAACTCCGCCTATGGTGTTTTGAGCCAAGCCATGAACAGTACCGGCAACCGGGGAGTTTAAGGTTTGATACTGTTTGCTTTTTTCAGCCTTTTCCAGCTCACCCTCCAGCGAAGTGATTTTCTTGTCATTTTCCACAACTAAATCCATTGATGAAACACCTCTTTGATTCTCAACCTTCTCTAATTCAACCTTCGCCTCCTTCAGCTTATTTTCCGCCTGTTCGGCTGTAATTTTCTGAACGTCAAGCTGCTTTTCCATTAATTTGATATCATCATAAGCACTTTTCCAATTCAGCTCAAGCGTACTTTTTTCCCTGCTTACCGCCGCCTTTTGAGTCTCATAGTCCTTTTTCGCCAATTCCAATTCATTAAGCTTGTCCTGCCATTCCTTTTTTGCAATGGCACCGGCATCATAGAGCTCCTTGCAGGTCTTTTCCTCTTCCTCTAGAATCAAAATGTTTTTTCCCACTCTTTTTAAATTGGCTGCCTCAACTCCGCCTGTTTCTATAAGTGCTTTTAAATTCTGTTCTTTAGCCTGCAATAATTTCAAGTTTTCTTCCAATCTTTTCACATTGGACTGCTCAATATCATACTGGTCTTCATACTGCAATACAAGCAGTGAAAGTGATTTCTGCTCGGTTGAATATTGAGTATCCCTTAACTGAGTCAAGCTAGACAGATTATTTTTGACTTCATCAGGCAGCATTGATTCTTCAACCAGCTTTTGTATGTCTTCTCCCTGCAGGGCCTTTTTCAGTAAATCTCTTTCAAGCCGGGCAGTCTCCAATGCTTTTTCTATGCTTTGAACCTCGACATTTTTCATTGTTGAATCCAATTCTATTAAAACCTGACCCTCCTTAACCCTCTGTCCTTCTGATACATGTATTGCTGTTATTACCCCTTCCTCCAGCGGCTGAACCACCTTCAGCCTTCCGTCAGGGATAACCCTTCCCGCAGCAACAGCCACCTCATCAACTCTTCCCCAATATGCCCATAATATCGCAATAACAAGTACTGAAAATATAAGCCAGATAACTGTCCTTCCCAGAGGTGAAGGAGGAGTTTCCGATATTTCCAAAGCCGCCGGAAGAAATTCGTATTGAAGATTATCTCTCTTCTTAAAAATTTTTAACATATCTCACCTCTCTCCTGCTGGCTATGCAAATAATAAAACAATCCCTTTTTCTGCAGAAGCTCTTCCTGAGAACCGTATTCAATCAGCTGCCCCCTGTCAATCGCCATAATCCTATCAGCATCCTTTAAGGTTGAAAGCCTGTGTGCAATAATGATAACCGTTCTTCCTCTGCAAATAGTTTTTAAATTTCTCTGGATAATACTTTCCGATTCATAATCCAAAGCGGATGTTGCCTCATCAAATATAAGAATTCTGGGATTGTTCAGAAGTGCCCTTGCTATCGCAATTCTTTGCTTCTGTCCGCCTGAAAGACCTGTTCCCTTTTCGCCTACCATTGTGTCATATGCCTCCGGCAGCTCAAGTATAAATTCATGAGCTCCTGCAATTTTGGCGGCACGAATTACATCAGACATGCTTGCAGTCGGATTGTGAATGCAAATATTTTCGCGAACAGACAGGTTAAACATGAAGTTTTCCTGCAGTACGACACCTATCTGTCTTCTCAGCCATGCCGTATCTGTAAGAGATATATCCACACCGTCGATTAATATCTTCCCTGCCTCAGGAACATACAGCCTCTGAATAAGCTTTGATATTGTGCTTTTGCCGGAGCCGCTTCTCCCTACAACTCCTACCATCGTTCCCGGCTTTATGTCAAAAGACATATCTCTTATAACCTCCGAGCTGTCTAGCCTGTACCTGAACCGCACCTTCTCAAAGGATATCCTCCCGTTAATAGCCGGCAGTCTGGACTTTGACGCATCAACAGACGGCTCTGGCACAGTGTTGAATATATCACCCAATCGCTTTATAGAAAGTCCTGCCTGCTGAAAATCCTGCCATAGCTGTACAAAACGAAGTACAGGCCCGCTCACTCTCCCTGACAGCATTCTGAACGCTATTAGCTGTCCCACGGTAATTGTTCCGTTCATTACAAGATGTGCTCCATACCATAAAACCGCAATATCGGTGCCTTTCTGTATAAGCTGTCCGACAGCTCCCGCATTTCCTGAAAGCAAAGCAGTCCTGAAGCTTGCTTTTGTATAATTTGCAAGAAGCCCTTCCCATCTGCTTTGCATTACAGGCTCCAAGGCAAAGGATTTAATAGTTTGCACCCCTGAAACGCTTTCAACTAAAAAAGACTGCTGCTCCGCGCCAGTATTAAACTTTTCGTCAAGCCTTTTTTTGAATAACGGCGTTATAAAGGCAGATAATGCAACAAATACAGGAAGTGATGCCAATACGATAAAGGTAAGGTTTGTGCTGTAAATCAGCATAACGGTAATATATACAATCAGAAACAGAATATCCAGTACCGATGTCAGCGGCGCTCCCGTAAGAAAGTGCCTTATATTTTCCTGCTCTCTTACTCTGGCTATTGTATCTCCCACTCTTCTGGTCTCAAAATACCTCAGCGGAAGCTTAAACAAATGCCTTACCAGCCTGACTCCCAGTATTATATCTATCCGGCTTGTTGTATGTGTGAACACATAGCTTTTTGCTATACCCATTACTGTTTCAAATACAGCAATTATAATCAATCCGACGGCAAGAACATTTAATGTGGTAACACCGTTATGTACAAATACCTTGTCTATCACCACCTGTGTGATTATAGGCGAAAAAAGGCCGAAAATCTGCAGTGTAAATACTGCCACAAGTACCTCGGCCAAAGGCCTTTTAAATTTCAGTATTGTCGGGATAAACCACCTTATGCCAAACTTGCGGTTATCCTCCTTGTTATTTCTGTTAACAAACAATATTATTTTTCTGTTCCAGATTTTTTTAAATTCATCTTCAGATAAAGCTCTCGGTAAATTTTCACCTGCAAAAAGCAAAAGCACCTTATCGCCTTCAATTTTTGCCACAATAAAAAACTCTCCTTGATTATTCCCGGCTATCGCAGGCAAGGACAGCCTCCGAAGCTTTTTGAAATCCGTATTCACCGCTCTGGCTTTGAGCTCCAGCTCCTTTGCCGCCCGAAGTATATCAAGCTCCTTCATGCCATCGGCTCCTATTGCCAGTGAATGCTTAATCTGTTCTGGATCTGCATTAACTCTGTGAAACCTTGCAACAGTAATAAAGCAATATAAGCCCGAATCAATGCTTTTCTTATTTTCCCCGCTGCTTTTATTCTGTAACGGCTGCTCGGTGCCATCCTGCTTTGGCACTTGTTTATTTTCCTTGTCCTTCACTGAATTCACAGATATCTTTTCATCTGTTATTTTTTCTTCAACTTTATCAAGCATTAACCAAACCCTCTCTTAGTTCCTTAAACACCCGGATTATGCATATCCCTTTTATTCTGAAATCCATAAGAAATGAAGCCAAAAGCATAATCAGCCAAAGAAACAATAGAATATCCTTTCGATATTTTATCGTATGAAGGCTTGAAGCCATTATTGACTTTATATTAAGAAGCTTAAAGAATTAACAAATTAAATAATTTATAACATTTACACTAAAATTATATCTATATTTTCAAGTAAAAGCAATAATCTTACATTTTTGTTGACAAAATAAAAATCAGATATATATTTATCTGATTTAGCGGAGAATTAAATACCTTTTAATGAGGTCCTTCCGGATTTAATTATTTCATTTCTTCCCTATATTCCATAAAAGGAGTATTCTCCGTTTTTTTCCCTTGATACAAACGGAATATTTTTAAGGGCATGGTCAGAATTGTCAATAACCCCTTTAAGAATTACCCTCGTTAAGTCAGGAACCTCGGGGGATTTTAAGGCTTCATGTATGTCCATAAACAGAGCCTCATTGTTTTCCATGTTATCAGATTGGGGAGTTCCTGATACATAGTCCATTAAAAACACCGCATACCAATCCTTAAGATTAAATCTCACACCTGCCAGCCTTGCAGGTTCTGCAATAACTGTCGTCTCTTCAAAAATCTCACGGCGCAGTGCATCCTGTGGAGTCTCCCCCACTTGAACATATCCGCCCGGTATTATAAGCTTACCTTTTCCCGCACCGTAGGTATGCCTTACCAATAACACTTCATTTCCCTTCATGACAATTCCGCCCACAGATTGGCACCAGCTTGTATTCTCCTCGTGATTTATATTCATAACAGTAATTCCTTTCACTATGCAAAAGTACAAAATAAATTTAAATTTGGCTTTATAAAATATAACACTATTAAGCAAAGTATGCAAACCAAAATTTGAGGCTTTCCGGCTTAACCACAAGATACTCTGAAAAAATCCGGAAACACTTCACAAAGTATCTCCGGATTTAATATGTATACTGGCAAATTATAAACTAATTATTTATCATGGCTTAATAATTATCTTTATTACATTTTCACTTCTGTTTTCAAATAATTTTACGGCTTCTTCAATCTGCTCCAAATCCATTCTGTGTGTAATAAGAGGTCTTAAATCTATTTGCCCTGACATAACCAGACTAATTAATCTCTTCATATAACCCACATACGCAAGCCCCATACTTATATTAACATTCCTCATAAATACCTGGGATAACGGCAGCGAAACATCTGTGCCGGTAATGCCGACCAGTGAAACATTTCCGTTTATTTTCACACTTTTTACAGCCTGCCGTATAGCAATCTCGGAGCCTGATGCATCTATTGCGGCATCAGCCCCCCTGCCATTAGTCAAATTCATTACATAGCCGGCGGCATCCTCCTCCTCAGAGCTTAAAACATGGGTCGCTCCCAATTTTTTTGCCATTTCCATTCTGAATTTGTCTTTCCTGCCAACAGCAATAATCCTGTATGGATTAAACAGCTTTGCTGCCACAACAGAGCACAAGCCCACAGGCCCCGCTCCGAATATGACAGCTGTATCTCCCGGGCTGACCTTCCCTCGGACTGCAGCCGTATACCCTGTAGTTAAAATGTCCGAAATAAATATTACCTGCTCGTCTTCAAGGACATCAGGAACATGCACCAGACAGGAATCTGCAAACGGGACTCTTATGTACTCCGCATGTGTCCCGGACAAATCTCCCAGTTCCTTTCCGCTGCCGTGTATTCCGCCATTAAGGCAGTGTGAAATATTTCCCTCAATACAATTTTCACAGCATCCGCAAAAGGGTGCCGGCGGTCCGATTACTCTGTCGCCCTCTTTGAAATTCTTAACCGCCTTTCCCGCTTCCTCAACTACCCCAACATATTCATGCCCTAAAACATATCCCGGAGTTGATGGAATAATACCGTGTATTAAATGCAAATCACTTCCGCAAATAGTTGTAAGAGTTATTTTAATAATTACATCAGTGTCATTTCTCAATTGCGGTTTTTCCACATCCCTGAGCTCATACTCATGTATTCCTGAAAAGTAAAGTGCCTTCATATTGTAAATATCCTCGCTTTCCTGAGTTTTTACAGGCTGTTTCCGCATGAAAACAGCGCATTATATTTATTTCCCCCATCTTAAAATTGCTGCAATATGATTTTCACCCGCTCCCGATGAAGCAAGAAGAAGCTTGCTTCCGTCCTTCAGCATTCCTCTTTCAGCAGCCTCAGACAAATTTACCGGGATTGTCGCAGATGCAATATTTCCATACTTGCTGAAGGACTGATAGGAATTGTCCGGCAATATGCCCACAGAATCCCTCCATGCGGCATGAGCCCAATGGCACGGCTGATGAGACAAAAACAAATCAATATCCTTGGCATTCATTTTAGTTTTTTCCAGCAGCTTGTCCAAAACAAATCTCATATGCTCCACAGAACCTTTCCCTATTTCTCTGGTCATGTCCTTGTCAAAGGTTAACAGCGGTTTTTCTAAAGATGACATAAAGTGTCTGCGGTCATATGCTTTTGGCTGCCTTAATTGCAAGGTAAAGCCCTTATGGTACTCCCCATGTGAATTACAGTAAGATGCCATATATCCCCTGCCGTCTGTTACCGGCCCCAGAACCGCAGCTCCTGCTGCATCTCCCAGATAGCAGCATTGATAATCACTGTAATCTATCATATGTGAACAAAAGGCTGAGGTTATAATCAATATTTTTTTAAATTCCCCTGCGGCAATTAAGTTAGAGGCCGTGACAACCATTGTCACAAAGCTCGAACAGCAAGTATCCACAGTCCATGCCCCCGCATTTTTAAGCCCCAGTTTGTACTGTACAATACATGCATTGCCGGGAAGGATTTCATCCTGCGACATTGACTGAACCATTACCAAATCAATTTCATCCGCTGACACACCTGCGGTTTCCATAGCCCGTCTTCCGGCTTCTGCTTCTGCATCGGAAGGAAGCATTTCCTCCGGAAAAACCCTTCTTTCCTCGATATTATCAAAAGGATTCTTTCCTTCTTTGAGGTCTGTAAACTTAATATTTTTCCAATAATCATTTTTTCTTACTTTTTCAGGTACAAATGCTGCCACTCCAAGTATTCCTGCTGAAATTAATGAATTATTCATTTGAAGCCTCCTAAAATAAGTTAATAAAAAAGTCAGTTACTATTGCCTGAAAGGCGATAGCTTGAGGCCAAAGCCTCCTTAAGTCACAAAACAAGCTCAAACCCAAACTGCGTAAAGCAGCCCGCTTAAAAGCTTGCGCCCCGATATTCTACCGTCACGGAGGCATGAACTGTAATAGGCTTTAGTCATGCTATTATCTTATAATATATATAAATTTATAATTATGGTATATTATGTAACAATAGCACAGCTTATTATAACTTATTGCTATTAATTATTTTGTAATTTATAGTCATAAAATGCAAGTATTACAAAATATATATATAACTTTGGCATGAAAGTCCAGCGGAAATAATGAAAACAAATGTAAAAGCAAAAAATCCAGAAAAACCATCTTTATTGGTATTTGTGTCCTGCAAGGACATGTAAATCATCAGTATAAGCTGATCCATCCTTTTTACAGCTATTCAGTACGATTTAAAATCATACATTATGGGAATAATACAAAAAAAATAAAACAGGAGTTAATTAATATGATTATAAATAATCTGGAAAGATATGGAGCTGAAAAGCTTGGCCATTTAAAGAAAGTGATGCTGCATAGTCCTGAGTATTCAATCAGAAGAGTAAAGGAAACAAATCTGCAGTTTTACCTTTTTGATAAGGTACCGGACTACGATCGTTTTATTGACGAACACTATGCCTATCGAAAGCTTTTGACAGATAACGGAGTGGAGGTTTATGAACTATCGGACCTAATAGTCAATAACCGCGAGCTAATGTCCTACCTTCCCAACCTTCCATACTTGAACGATTCATCAGTCATAACAAGCAAAGGAGCAGTTATATCAACGATGTGCCCTGGCGGACGGCAATATGAAGAAATAGTTGTTAGGGAGGCACTGACGACTCTTGCTATTCCTATCCTGCATGACTGCGGGCCGGGAGAACAGTTTGAGGGCTTGATTACCTTATCCCCCGATACTCTCTTCGTAGCAGATACAGAACGACATAGCAAGGAATCCGTTGAGCGCTTTTTCATTTTTGCCCTGCAGCACTTTCAGAATATAGTTTATGTAGAAATACCGCAAGCCAGGCGTTTCATGCATCCAGACATGATATTCAACAGAATATCCGATCAATTGGGGTTAGTTTTTCCACCTGCCTTTCTCAATTGCTGGCTTGTCCAAAAAAACAGACGGCAAAAAATTGATTTTATGACCTGGTCAAAACGGAGAAATATGGAACTAATTCCTATATCCGATGAAGAACAGCAAAAATGGGGCACATCGTTTGTTACTCTGGGACCCAACCATGTCATCAATTATGATATTTCTTTAAAGCCTACAACCCAGAAGATACTGGAATCAATGGGGGTCCGGTTCACCCAATTCCACCCTGATGCTTTGCTGGCTGGCGGCGGCAGCCTTAGGTGCCTCACACTAAGACTTTTACGCGAGTAAGCAGAAAAGAATTAATGTCTATCGTTAAACCTCCAAACAGAATCATTTTGTTTTTGATTAATGTTAGTCCAATTACATTAAAATCCAGAAACGCTTATCAACCAAGCGTTTCTGGATTTACTTTTTATATTCTGCAGCTCATGTGCAAGTTGATTTTTTGTCAGTTTTTTTACAAAATCCTTTAATATCAATGTATTCAGAGTTTACTATATCGGAAGTTATTACCCGCATTTACTGAACCCGCAGTGCCTGCAAATCATACAACCCCCTTCATGCTCCACAGGCTCGCCGCATTCCGGACATACCCCACCTGTATCGGATTTATCAGAATTTTTAACCTGATTTGCACAATCTGTCTTCATTGGGCATGTGTCATATACAGATGAAAAATCAATTTCATTCTCCTCATCAGTGACAGTTCTTGCGGTCGGCTTTTGCAGCAGACTGTATTCCGAAGTCATTTCTTCCGTGGGCACCTCTTCATCCCTGCCATTCTGAATTTTTGCAACCTTCTCAATCAATCTGCCTATTGCATCAGGGCAGGACAGCACCTTCAGTCCCTTTTGGCGGATAGTAGACGGACATCTGATTCCCTTAAGCTGCTCGACTATTGCCTTTACATCCATTCCGGAACGGAGTGCTACTGAAATCAATCTGCTGGTAGCCTCGGACTGTGAAGGACATCCTCCCGCACGCCCGGTATTTGTGAACACCTCGCAAATACCGTTGTCATCGTAGTTGACAGTTATATAAAGGTTCCCGCAGCCTATTTTAACCTTTTCGGTAAACCCTGTTGTTATTTCCGGTCTTGGCCTTGGCTCTATGCCCGGGTTCTTTACCAAAATTGTTTCATAATTATTTTCTTTGCAGGAATCACAATAAACATTCTCACCCTCAGGCAGGGACTTGCCGGCAGCCTCTTCCTTCCCCTTAACCCCGCCTATGTTCAGCACCTGCAAATCACGGCTGCCGTCTCTGTATATTGTCACGCCCTTACAACCTGTCTTATATGCGAGAATAAATACCTCTCTGACATCATCAGTAGCAGCAGTATGTCCCAGATTTACAGTCTTTGAAACAGCATTATCAGTATGCCTCTGAAATGCTGCCTGCATTTTCACATGCCATTCGGGAGATACGTCGTGGGCAGTAACAAATATGTTCTGAATCTTGCCGGGTACTCCTTCCATGTCCCTGACAGTACCAACCCTTGCTATCCTCCTCATCAATTCATCGGAATAAAAGTTTTCCCGGACTGCAGTCTCTCTGAAAACCTGATTAACCTCTATCAGCTCATTATTGTCCATAACATTCCTTATATATGAAATCGCAAAGATTGGCTCAATCCCGCTTGAAACACCTGCAATCAAGCTTAAAGTACCAGTCGGTGCAATAGTTGTGACCGTTGCATTTCTCAGCCTTAAGCCCCTGTCCGCAAAAACACTGTCTTCATAATATGGGAACACCCCTTTTATTTCAGCCAGCTCCCGGGATGCCTTTTGGGCATTCTCCTGAATAAAGCCCATAACCTTGTCCGCAAAATCAATTGCCTTTTGAGAATTATACGGAATACCTAAAGAACAAAGAATATCTGCCCACCCCATAATTCCCAGACCTATTTTTCTTGTTCCCCTTGTCATTTTGTCAATTTCAGGCAAAGGGTATTTATTTACCTCTATAACATTATCCAGAAAATGTACAGCCTTTTTGACTGTTTCAGCCAGCTTGGCAAAATTCAAAGCTTTTCCGTCATCAGTTAACATATTGTATAAATTAATCGAGCCGAGATTACAGGCCTCATACGGCAGCAGCGGCTGTTCTCCGCAGGGGTTTGTGCTCTCAATTTCACCCAGCTTAGGTACGACATTATCCTTATTCAGCCTGTCCAGAAAAATTATACCCGGCTCTCCATTCTTCCAAGCCATTTCAACTATTGAATCAAGTACATTTTTAGCATTTAATTTACCCGCAGGCAATTTAGTTTTAGGATCTATAAGTTCATACTCCAGATTATGCTCTGCTGCCTTCATGAAATCTTCAGTAATACCCACGCTCAGATTAAAGTTTGTTATTTCTGAGTTATCCTTTTTGCAGGATATAAAATCAAGTATATCCGGATGATCAATCCTAAGAATTCCCATATTTGCGCCGCGACGTGTACCTCCCTGTTTAACGGCTTCCGTAGCAGCATTGAATACCTTCATAAAGCTAATTGGACCGCTTGCGACTCCTCCTGTGGAATTAACTGTTGCCCCCTTCGGGCGAAGCCGCGAGAAACTGAAGCCTGTGCCTCCCCCGCTTTTATGTATTAGGGCTGCATTTTTTATAGCTTCAAAAATATCCTCCATAGTATCCTCAACAGGCAGGACAAAGCAAGCACTCAACTGTCCAAGCGGCCTTCCGGCATTCATAAGTGTAGGTGAATTGGGCAGAAACTCCAAATCTGCCATCATATCAAAAAATTCCTGCTCTAATTTGGCTATTCCCTTTTCATCTGTATATTCCGCATCAGCCGAAGCAACAGCTTTTGCCACGCGTCTGAACATCCCTTCACAGTTTTCAAGCAGATTACCATTCTCATCCTTGGACAAATACCTTTTTTCCAAAACCTTTACGGCATTTTCAGAAAGCTTCATTTTTATATCTCCTCTCGCTTAATAACCTTTATTTCCTCTTTCAGCAGACACACTTCAATGCAGTCCGCCTGCCCTGATATACGGCTATTGTTAATACTTCTTATAATCTGCCACTTCTCCATGTAAACAACAATATTTAGTGTTCCCAGCTTCAAGCAACACAATATATTGTATCATTAAATTAATCTCCAATCAATGTAAATAAGTCTAATCTTTATAATATACAGCCCTATTTTTCTCAAAAAACAAGGATAACATTAATAAAATAATGCTATCCTTGTTTTTCCGGCTTATTTTTTTATTATTCAGTATTCTATTCTTTTTCAAAATATCCTTCCTGATATTTATTTCCCGAATCCCAAAGTATCCACTCTTCATAACCGGCATCATAAACAGCCTGAATTTGTTCACGTACCTGCTTCGCACCATAAGTCTGGTAATATCCCTTTGGAAGATATTTTGCGGTAAAAGCTTGTATATAAGGTCTTACCTTGGCCTTATAATCAGATACTTCCGATATCTTCTTCTTTCCTGCAAGCAATGCATTGTACATTACCTTGTAGGGCTCCAAATCCGGTTTTGTAAAGGGTATGCCATTTATAGTCTGCCCTACTCCATTCCCCATAACTCCGTTAGAAGCATTTGCATAGTGCGATGGATAAATCATCGGACTGATACAGTATACATTCTTTCCAACCTCGTCTATTCTCTGGCCGATACTGTCTCCATCACTCTTGCTCTCTATGATTATGGCAAACACATCTGCCGAAACCGGCACTCCCAGGTCTTGATGAATTTCCTTTTCCGCTTTTGCAAGAAATCCATTTATGGCATCTGCCTTTTCGGGTACACCAGCTCCATAATTGAAATCATTTTTCTTCCCTGTAGGAAATCTGACATAATCAAACTGTATTTCATCAAACCCCTTTGAAACAGCCTCTTTTGCAATAGCTATGTTATAATCCCATACCTCTTCATTATAAGGATTGGTCCATGGGTTTTTCCCGTTTTCCAGCCACAATGTCCCTTTTGGTGTCTTTATGCCTAAATCGGCTCTTTTTCTTGCTAATGTTTTGTCTCTGAAGGTAACTATACGACCGATTACATAAATTCCGCTGTCATGGAATTTTTTCACAAGCTTTTCCGGATCATAATATTTAGTCTCTGCTCCGTATTTTTTCACCGCATCAAGCTTTGACAGATAATTAAGAGAGCCATCCTCCTTAATGTCAAGCACAACCGTGTTCAGCTCTGTTGACTTCGCCAAGGCTATAATGCTGTCCACCTTTGAAGTCAAGCCTCCTGACGGACCTGTAAGATAAACCGCCTTAACCTTAACATTTTCAATACCGGGAGACAGCTGCAAGCCATTTGCCGCCTGAGGCTTCTGGTTGCTTGCCGTAGAAGCCGCCGCAGTTGAATTTGTTGGCGCTGTGTTTGATGCAGCTGACTGTTCCTTTTCAGAATTTGAGGCACCGGTCTCTTTTTCCTTATTTGTCTGACCTGATGAGCTTGTACTTATATTACTCGGTTCACCTGTTTTATTACCGCTTAAAAAAGAGGTGCAGGATGTAAGCAGTAAAGCAAAAACTATAGTTGCAGCTGCAATGGAAATTTTCATTTTAGTTTTCATAAAGTACCCCATTCTAAAAATAAATATTTAATCCTTTTTCATTAGTATAAGACCTAACTTCAATTCTATGTACATTTTAAAAAAGACATTATAACCAATAAAACCAATAAAATCATTTAATCATACAATAGTTTATTATACCTAATGGACATAAAAAAATCAAATAAATTTATCTTTCAGAAATGGGATTAAAGCCTCACAATCCGCACAAAAGAGCTGCCGCAGAACATCCTCAGTCCCGTATAATGTACTCGGCTATTTCAAGCCGAATCAGAATAATGCGGACTGCGAAATTATTTCACGACAGCTCCTATTCACTTAATGAAATACCCTTAAGGCTAATACACAATTAGTTAAACTGGAAATCAGGACTGCTATTTTAGTTTGTTTGGTTTTTCAATAATAATATTTAATGCTTTTCCTGAATTAGTCTTAGCTTCTTTTTCAATGTCATCACCATTTGCTTTTATTATAAAGTCCATGTCATATTTGTCTCCGTAATACTTTTCAATGCCATCAAGAATTACATTTTCATCAGCAGAAGTTTTTATAGCAAAATCAACGGTTACTTTGTCTCCTTTTTTAAAAGGTCCGTTTATATTTATATCCCTGTTATTCTCATCTTTAATAATAACATTTGAAACAATATCAGTTACTTCATTTAATGTAACCTTAATAAGCTTTTTCTTACCGCCATCGTTTACTGAGACTATAGATGTTTTTAGATTATTTCTATTATCATTTTTTAAATCATTAGTCGTTATTAAGTGCTCATTCAAGCATAAACTAAGATCATTGACATCCTGTTTTAATATTATTGTAAAGGAAACAGGTATATAAGTTCCCAAAACGAATTTAGATATTCCTTTGCTGCTTATAACTCTGCAATGCCAGTTCCAATACTCGGTTTCTCCTCCAATATATACTGTAATCATTACATTTGCAGTATTAGAATCTTCACTTTTATCCGTATCATCATAAGCTGCGGCAACTCTGTAATAGTAATTCTTCCCCACACTATCACTGACATTCGGAACAGACGTGTCTATATATGATGTTATATCCTTTCCTGTGCTTACACTAACTGCATCAATAGAAGCAATCTCAATAAAATTTTTATCCTCATATTCACTTCTGTAAATTTTATAGTATACCGCTCCAGCAGAAGCAGTCCAATCCAAAATTACATCTGAACCGCTTTGCTTTGCCTTCAAGCCTTGCGGTGCCTCCAGCCTGCTTCTGGGCATAACTGCGGAAGCACTCCCCGATTTTGAGCTTTCAAGCATAGAACCATCTATATTATATATGGCTGAAACCTTATAATAGTAGCTTTTGTAGTTATGTTCAAGAGTAGTGGAAGTATCCGTATAAGCATTATCTGAAGAAACCTTTATCGTTTTATAGACTCCATCTACGCTATCACTTCTGTAAACCTTATATCCTGCCGCTCCCTGAGCCTCATTCCACTCAAGCTCTACATTTTTTGTATTAACAACTCTTGCGGTCAAATTTTCAGGAACAGGCAGATTTAATATGGTTGCCTCAGCAAAATCAGAAAAATCACTCTCAATTAAATTCCCGCTATTTTGTGCAGCAGCCTTAACCTTGTAATAATATGTTTTCCTGATGTCCTCTGCCGTAGTGGTGTTATCTACAAAAACAGTCCCCGTAACTCCTGTTTTTATAGGAGAATAATAACCCTCCGCGCTTTCACTTCTGTAAATATTGTATTGTGTCGCATATTCCGAAGCCTCCCAGCTCAGCTCAACATTTTTAATATCTACTATTTTGGCCGTCAGATTGGCCGGAGCCTTCAGCTCAGACACATCCACCTCAGCAATATTAGATTCGTCACTTACAATATTATTATAGTTGGCAACTACCTTATAAAAATATTTTTTACCTACAGACTGATTCGGAAGTTCAATTGCCGAATCTGTATAATTTGAATACGGTATTTTAACGGCAATTTTCCTGAATACGCCGTCCCGGCTATCACTTCTGTATACGGTATAGCCAGTAGCCCCCGGAGAATCAGTCCAATCAAGCTCTATTTTAAAATCCTTGTATTCTCCTTTTAAATCTTTGGGAGCAATAACAGTAGGATCATTCCCCCATATTTTTTCTCCGTCATAATAAACAGCAATGTTGTTGCTGTTGTTATATGAATAATCATTTAAAAGGTTATAATTCCTGATAGTTTCACCCTCAAGGTTAGTCAGGTTCTTTTTGTCAAAAGCCGGCTGAAGCTTTAAGGTATAGCCGCCGTTAAGCTTTTCTGAGGTTTCCGCAAAATATGTATCGCAAACATAGTCAGCAACAACACTTCCATTATTGCTTGTAACGTCAAACGGAATCTTAGTAAAATTCATCCTTATTGATTCCTTAGCTTGAATGTTCTTTCTCTCCAAAGGATACTCAGTATATACCTTGGAAGGATTAAGCTTTCCATCCGACTCCTCAGCCTTTTGCTGTCCGCTATTAGGAAATTTGCCGTCTACTATACCCGGCTCACCGTCAATAGTATAAAAATACCGGATCATTAACTTGGTAAGGTCTAAATCGGTAGTTCCCTGATTATCAATATTAACCCAGTTTCTCACTCTTGCAGTTAATGCCTCTCCTTTATTCGCATCTACAAAATCCAGCCATATCTTCGGCTTTCCTGTACCCGTAACAGAATAATCGTCACTGCTTGCAAGAATTTTATCCTTTTCACCGAGAAGCTTTACCTTATAGGTATACGTGCCATCATCGGTTTCTGTAAAGGTATATGCATCTTTGTTTGGAATCCCTACAGTATAACTCTTAAATTCATCACCCGACCTGTAAATTCTCAGCTCCTTTATTGCTGTAGTCGACTCCCACTCTATAGTCATCCGACCTTCATCACCGGCAGTACATCTTAACCAGACAGTATCCTCAGCATATACAGGAACTGCCATATAAATCATAATTAAAATTGCCAGTGTAAATGAAAGCAATTTTTTAAGCATGTCCATCCTCCTCAAAATTACTACTATATACTATAAGTAAAAGCTCAGCTATCCCACATAAAAAGCCTGTCTGCATTCAAAACTGTCATAGTTTGTTGCCTGCCAAAAGTCGAATCTTTCCTATAATTTAATTATATTTGAACACATGTTAAAAGTAAACATTTAATAAATAATATACTATAAATCAAGTTTCCTTCCAGCTGATAACTTTAATGTATTTAACATTCTTCTTATTGATTGTCTTGACAACAGCATTGTCATCATTCATTACCACATCGGATGCAGTGCACTTGAAAAATCGTCCTATTTTAGAATCTCCGTTAATTATCAAATCTTCAATTTTACTTTTGTCATATTCTATATAGGACATTTTATTTGTTCCGCCAAAAAATACTATATTTCCTTCTGCAATAAGAGTTCCTTTAAAATGAGTCCCCCCCTTTACGTATATATCACCTTTTGCATATACTATACCGCCTCCCTGTCCGGCGGCTGCAAACGGATACATAACTGTGCTGCCTACGCTTTCATCTGTCAGCACAACATTTTCATTTCCGTAAAACATAAAATTGTCAGTACCGGCTAATTTATATAAGCTGTCAGAAGCAAATACATCTTCCTTCACGCTATCGTAAAGATTTTTAAGCTTCTTGGGCGAAGCAGGCAGAGTTGGAAACGAGGGTTTATTTAATTCAGTTTCATCGTCAACAAATAAATCCATAATTTTTACATATATATCCATTCCGTTTTTTATTTCATTATTAAACTCACCCTCATTCTTTGTAAATCCATTATAAGGGCCATAAAAAGTGTCATTTGCAGCTGCACCGCCATAGCAGAAGCCTTCTAACTTACCGACACCACCTTCGGTTATTTTTATATCTCCTGCATTAAAATAAGAAGCATATTCCACGTCATTTTTCCATGAATCCCATATTTGCTTTAAATGCATGGCTCTTCTTGCAATATCAAAAATATCCCCATTTTTAATACCGTCCATCATGTAAGCATCTTTTCCGTATGGATCTCTATAAGGGACAAAATTAATAGAATCACTGCCAATTGGGGAATAATTAGGATTATTGTAAAAATAAAAAGTATCGCTATTGTTATACTCAGCATTACCGCTCTTTTCAAATGCTGCTGCAGGCCTGTCATCCGACTTCTGTATTGACATCCCAGAAACAAATTTCCCTTGAGAATTATAATAATTACTATATAATGAGCTTCCTCCCACATATACACTTCCGACTACTTCAAGTCTGGAATCGCCTCCCACAATAACAGCACTGGATATTATGTCCTTTATTTTATCCGGAAAAGATTCACCATCTTCTATTACTAAATTATCCTCTATATTATCTATATTCTTATTGAGTCCTACCAGCTGACCTCCTATTACTACATCCGAATTATTACCGTCAATCCTCAGATCATCGTATGTGAAAAGATTCTGCAAATTAGTCACCGAATAATTTGACTGACTTTCCACCACTGCGCTTCTGGCAAATGCATTTCCGCTTACTTTTATTTCAGATTTTTCAGAATTGAAGCTATAAAGCGAATGCAAATAAGAGAGAGTTCCTGCATCTCCTGTAATGTTAAAGGAACCCGCATGATTTTTTGTAAAAAAAGTACTGAGATCAATTTCAAGTATATTTGCCATATCCTCTTTCCCAAGGCTTTCTTTGATTCCCATACCAAGGTTCGGATCGTCCCAGACATTATATACATTATTATTTGAGGCAGTCATGCCTGCCATGATGCCTCCAAAAGAATAGCTGTCTGAGCTATAGTCAATCATCTCTATACTCTTCTTTATACTTTTCCCCTTAGCTTCACCTTGAAGCTCCACTATAGTCTTAGGTACTGTTCCGCAGCTTGTTACGTCTCCTGTTATTACTGCCGTGCCGTCAACAGATATAATATTCTTCTGGGCGATAAGTGCCTTATCGGATAATATAGAAGGATAATCATCCAGCTTGTTTACTCTCACCTTGGTCATATAGCCAATCTGTTCAGGAATTTTACCTGTTAAAAGACCGAATTCCGCTGTTATATTTCTGGTGTAGGCTGAGCCGGTAGCAGGTGACCTATATTCGCCAGATGAGGTAATAAGTACAGAGGTGCTTGGCGTATATTTATTTGAATCCAATAAGTGTTTCGAATCATCCTCAGCATCCTTTAATTTAAAGCCGCTATATGTAAAATTGACACCTGCGACAGCAGCTTCACTGCTAAACACAGCCGCATTGATATTCGCTCTTATTTGAACATCCAACTGGTATTTATATTCATTCTCATATATATTATTCAGTTCTTCTTGATTGATTATTTTTAAATCATCCGGGTCGGAATTGTCTATTATATTATAAAATAGTGTGCCTTTAGGAATATAATATATTTTATTGCCATCAGCATCTTCCATATATATTTGTTTGACCTTGTTAATCTCAGCCTGTACCTTTTCAGCCGACTTTACCCTTGCATCCTCCTGTGCCTGAGCTACCTTCTCGTCAATAATTTGTGCCGCTTTTTCTGCTCCTGCCTGCGCATAAAGCATGGCCTTGCTTCTGTCGGAGGTCATTACGCTCATGCTTAATTCCGAACCTGTCAAGGCTATAACAGCAATTGCCACAACAGATAACAAAAAGAGCATAAAAAGCACCATGGTAAGTGCTGAGCCATTATTCTTTTTTAAATATTTTAAAATCCTCATAATATATCACCCGTTATTTTTTTACATATGATGATACGCTGTATATCTCGTCTCCGTCTACACCCTTTTTAATTACGACAGTTATTTTATAAAGCTCGTTTATGGAACTGTTATAATCAAAAAAATCACTATCCATATATAACAGATTAAAAGCCTTGTTTGTACCTATAAATTTTACGCCAGAATTTTCCTCTGAGCTGTCAATCATATAAATATTCAGGCTGTCAGACTTATCAGAGTTATCGTATGTATATATTTTAAGACGTTTAGCTGTTCCCGTTGCATCACCTGTATAAGTTACCCTGACTGTTATTTCACCTCTGTTAACAGGAGGAGAAAAATCTCCGGAAATAGAGCTTGAACCTTTCCTGTCAAGTGAAAAGCTGTAATCAGCTCCGCTTTTTTCAATCTTTAAATCCAGCTTTTCACTAGCGGCATCTATACCTGTAAATGGTTTATCAACCACAACCATTTTTCCTTCCTCATCCTCATCCTCAACCTTAACAGCTATATCCACCGTGCCGTCACTGACAAGTTTGCTCTGATCTACGGCAAGCTCAAAATCAGCCTTCTGAGCAACACCTGTGTCATAGGTATATGTAGTGTCAGAACTCTTTGAAATCTTTCCTTCCTTAACCTTTTCTGCGCTAAAATAGGGTACAAGCTTGGTCCCGGGCTTACTTGATACCATATCGGAAGCTACATCAAGATAAATAGCCGGAGGTGTTGTTTCAGTAATAGAAGCCTGAGCCTTAATATTTCCCATAACCATTTCAGCCAGTGCAATAGCTTCCGTCTTTTCCTTGGCTGTGGAATTATTCCTTACTGTGGATATAACCGTGCTGAGCAGAGGCGCTGCAATAATTGCCAAAATTGCCACAGCCAGCATGATTTCAACGTATGTCATACCTTTTTCAGTTTTTAAATATCCCAGTTTATTTTTCATTTCTTACACTTCCGGTTGTCTTTCCTATTTTTACTCTAGGTGACTTCTCATCATCATATTTTATTAAATAATTGAGAGTCCTGCTTGTATTATTTATAATACTTATATTAACTCCCGCCTTATCTTCATTCCCGTTTCTTCTTGATGACAATACAACAAGCCTCAGGCTCTTTTCCTGGGGTATAAACTCAAAGGTCTGGGAATAACCCTTGTCCGGATATGCCTCATGGTCTGTTTTAAACTTGCAGTAATACCTTCCTGCCTTTTCCTCAATAAATATTTCGGCATTTTCAATTCCCTTGCTGTCTCCGTATGCCACCGGCCTCGAATAGCCTGTATTGTCCGCCGGATTTTTACATCCTATAGACACGCTTGGTGCAAGCCCTCCGCCGAAAGCGGATGCCACTACCGCAAAATCATAATTGCCCAGCTCAGTACTCTCATTGTCATTAGCTTTAACAGTTGAGGTTGCGTTGTTCAAACCTGTCGAGTCAAATCCTCCGTATTCCTTGAAAAGATTTGTCTTGTTATCTGCCGGAGCCGTAGGAGTCCACCTTCCATTCGGAAGCAGATAATAGCCTCCCGCACCGCTGTCCATAATTCCATAAAAGGCAATCACAGCAGACAGCTTCAGCTTTCCCTCCGTATCCTCACTCTTTCCTGTAGAAGAGCCTGAAATACTGGAGGATTTGCAGTAGGTCTTGGTTTCCAGCTTATTTATATTTTCAAAAAATGCCTTAATCTGTTCGTTTGTCCCCTCAGCCTCAATTTTTACAGAGACACTGTAGGGTGCTCCGTCCGGTATGTCAATTTTATCGTTATTATTATTGCTTTGGGATTTCAAGCCCCATAGATAAAAATAATTATCTATTTTTGCACTTGCAGCATTATTTGCCTCCTTCTGCGCTTCTGCCTGATTAACTGCTTCAGCGGCAGAAGCACCGGCATTAGAGGTATCTCCTGTCCCTTCGGCTTCACCGGCTTGTTCCGCTAAAGAACCGGCATTTTCGTCTGAGTCTGCCGCTTTATACTCTTCAAAGCCTACTGATGTGAATTCAAGCTTTGAATCCACGCCAAGCTTTTTTACAACCATTATCAGTTCAGATATATCTATTTTGGGCGGATAAACCGCTCTCAAATCAGCAAGCTTTTCCGAAAGTATTTTCAAATCACTGTCTATGTTTTCTGCCTTGGGTTTATATGCCATATTTACGGAATAATTATTATCCAATGCAGCAAGCTCTTCCCTAAGAGTATTAATATCCGATAGCTTAGGCAGCATTAAAAACTTGACAAATACAACCGCAAATATAAATATAGCCAAGCCTATAAGCAGCTTTTTATCATGTGCCGTCAATTTCATATAATCACATCCTAAATTCTTAATTTATATTAAAAGACTTCAAAATTCTGTCTATAATTTGCTCTGTATTTGAAAAGCTTGCCGAGTCACTTTTGTAGGTAACAATATAGCCTTTGCCTCCTTTAACTGTGCAAAGCTCCGAATATGTGTACCTGATATTTTCCTCCTCGGCACGGTACACCGTTTTTACCGCATCCAGCCTTGAATTCCTCGTCATATTGGAATACACAAGACTGTAGTTTTCCAAGCTGCTTTTAAGCTTGCTCTGTCTTGCCTCGGCAAAAGCCTTAGCCTGCAGCTGCGTACTCTCCAGCACAAGCTCCAGAGAAGCCGGCTTTGCTGCTGTCAGCGAAGCACTTGCTGTTATTGAAATCCTGTTATCCTTTTCTTCAGTTATAATCCAATTGGGTATATATCCTATCCTTATTGTATTATCCCATCCGTAATATTTAGTCAGTTCATCCTTATTAACTCCGGTTAATACAATATCAAAGGTTTCCCCGTTATTTTCCTTACCCTTTGCAATAGCTGCCAGACCTATTGTTTTAAAATATGCGTCATCCTTCAGGTTTCTCACAAACGAAGCTATAGCTTCTTCATTTTCTGCCACACAGCTCAGTGAAACCTTTACATCCGCTTCGGACTCACCTGATGCATCAAGCTTTTGTATAAATAACCTTTCCGGCGAAGCATATTCTATGGCATTAATTATCTTCAGCACATTTATCTGCCTTTGGGCTAATGCCGTTCCTTCCTTCTCCCTCGCTTCGACTGCCTGCTTTAAGGTATTAAACTCATTTACCTGAGCTACATAAGCACTTGTTCCTGCAACCTGCTGAAGCAGCATATCCTTCTCGTTTTTAAGCCCGTACTCATATATAGTAGGAAAAGCATACGCCGATACAACCACGACCCCCGCAAATATTACCAAAATCGAAAGTGATGCTTTTTTGTACCTATTCTTTTTTTCAAATACATAACTGGCAGGTATTAGATTTAAATCCTTCAAAACACATCTCCACCTTATTAGAAATTGACACTGCTACTTTTCTATAGGAATCCTGTAACTGCTTTCAAGTATTATTACACCGCTTTGCCCGCATTCAACCTTTATGCATACTTCTATTATGTCATTATTAATAATAGTCTGCGTCTCCGGGTCGTTATCTATATCCGTACCCTTTTCCTTCTTTTCAACAGTAAAATCAATTATTTTAACATCTTTTTTATTAACAGATTTTTCTGTTAAATAATCCTCTGTTATAAATTCGTATTTTCCACTCTTCTCAATTCTGTACTCATACTCAAGCTTCGTACCTTCAAGGCTGTATCTGCATTTTAAGCCCTTATCATCTGAAATCGAAATTCTACGACCCTTTTTCAGCTCAACAGTGTCAAAGTCTTCAATTATAATTTTTTCTCCGCTCACATTACTTCTCTGTAAATCTCCGATAACACCATACGAAATCAGACCGTCGCCATACAATCCCTTTCCGTACAAAACCGCCCTGGCACTTTTCTGTGCCTCCGATTTGTCAGATTCCGTTATAAAATTACTGTATGCAGTAGTGAATATGAGTGAAATCGGTATCATTACAGCAGCCATAATTGCTACCGTTGCTATAACCTCAACCAGTGTCATGCCTTTATTGCTTTTTATATTCATATACCTTCACTCCATCTGAAACTATCTGCGTTATGTATCTGCTATTTTCTTACCAAGCCGCCTATTACATTTACAAGTCTGATGTAATCCTGCTCAAACACCCCTCTGCCTTTTTTACCTTTGTAAACAAGCTCATTGCCCGAAGGAAGCAGTGAAACCGGTAAATTAAAATAGCCTGCAAAATAATCTATTATTCCTGCAAGCTTGCTTCCTCCACCACAGATATAAAGCCTCTGGACACGGTTCAAGCTGTCTCTTGAATTTGAGAAATCAATAAACCTGCTGATATCAGAAGCAATATTGCTCATAGCACGCTCTATTACAGCAGCCAAATCAGACTGACCTGCTACTGCTGCCACCTCTCCCTGGACATCCGAAACAGCCCGGTAGGAGACTTTAAGCTGTTCTGCCCTGTTATGCTCAAGGCTGAATTCCTCTGCAATATTTCTGTCAATCTCAGAGCTTCCGCTTAATAAAATTCTGTTAAATTTCAAATTATTGTTTCTGAAGATACAAACCATAGATGTATCATAGCCTATGTCAACCACTGCAAATTCTTCTTCTGAATTGAATATTTCGTCTGTCTTATAGGAAAAGCCCTTGATAACGCAGTTTGCAGGTATATCAACAGCTGCCAGCTGCTGCTTTAACAGCTTTGCCAAATGGATATAGCCTTCAATCTGCTTATTCGGAGCTGCCACAAGCAGTACACGTGACTGAGAATTCTCACCGTCCGAAACATTCTCCAGCAGCTTATAATCCATTGTATAATTCTGCAGGTCAACCGGAAAATACTGCTGTGCCTCAAACTCAAGTATTTGTCCTATTTCCTTGTCTGTTGATAAGGGAATCTGAATTTCTCTGGTTATTACGCCTGTGCCGGTTACACTCAAGACAATTCCTGCCTTGCCGAGCTTGTTGTTCTTAAATGCATGAATCAAGGTCTGCGAAAGCAGCTCGGCATTTAATATAATTCCATCATTTATACAGTTCTCAGGCGTTTCAATAATATCATATTCATCCACAATGATATTTTTTTTATTGGCACTTCCGTAAGCAATTTTAGTGGTTCTATTGCCAATATCCAAAGAAATCAGCTTTTTTTCAAACATAATAACCCCCACGCCCGGCTTGGGCACAAAAATTTGGTAAAGCAACTGTGGCAACCCTCTGCTTCGCAGCGTACGCTATTTATCCTGCAACCGCATTTTGTTTCTTTTAACCTTACTGCTTAGGAATAAACCCCAAATAAAGCTCAATAATATTCCAACCGTAAAGCATTGTTATAAATGTACCTATCGCAATAAACGGCCCAAATGCCACTGTGGATTTTCCGTTTATTTTCCTCGATATAATAAGAACAAGACTAATGACAGCCGCTGATAAAACCGTCAGAAACAGTGCAACCAGAGTCAGTCTCCAGCCGAGGAACAAGCCCACTGCCGCGAGAAGCTTTACGTCTCCCATACCCATTGCATCCTCAGTCTTGTAAATAATTGAGCCTATTATTGCCACCAAAAGCAGGACCCCAGCCCCACAAGCAATCCCGATAACAGGATTGTACCAAGCTCTGTCGCCATACAAGGAAACCGGATAAAACAAATTGTATGCAAATAGAGCCGCACCACTGAGCATACCTACCAAAACAAATTCATCAGGAATAATCTTTAAATCAAAATCAACAAAAGCTTCGCAAATCAGTATACATGAAAATACTGCAGCTGCAAAAAACTCCATTGATATTGAAAACCTGAAATACAGCAAAACAAAAGCAATAGAGGTAAGGCTCTCTACTATGGGATATCTGGCGGAAACTTTTTCACCACAGTAACAGCATTTTCCCCGTAAAAATATGTAACTGAAAACCGGCACCAGATCCAAAGCCTTCAGCCTTGTACCACAGCTTGTACAATGTGACGGCGGACTGATAACCGACTGCTTTGCAGGAATTCTGTAAATACACACATTCAGAAAGCTTCCGATTATAAGGCCAAAAACTGCAATGTATAGAGTGATTAGTGTTTGCATGTTAATCTAAAATAACAAATTTCCCTGGATCAGATGTAAGTTTTTCTTCCGCTTGCGAGACTTCAATAGAATGCAAATCTAACTTCCAGTTTTTTGTGCTATCAACACTATGGCTAGGATATTTCATTCCAGCTAATTTCATTCGTACCGCATCCGAAATTCCAGTTTCTAATTTGCTAGAATCTTTAAGAATACCACCTATAAATTGCAATGATCCATCAGCTAAGCATAATTGAACTGCTGCCTCAATTGCCTTAATTGATGTTTCATCCGCATTTGCCTTTGCATCATTAACAGAATTCATAACCATCGGCACAGCAATTACCGCCAATATACCTAGAATTGCCACAACTACAATCAGCTCTGTCAAGGTATACCCCTTACGATTTTTTTTCAACTTGCTAAAAAACTTTTTCACAACAAACTCCCCCTTAATATAATTTATATCTTACTGGCCCGCACCCTGATTCATGGTAAAGGTAGGCATTATCATTGCTATAACAATAAAGCCCACAATAACCGCAAGCACCATCATCATAAGCGGCTCCAGCATAGCCAGAAGCTTGCTTATTGATGTCTCCACCTCTTCATCATAGAAATCCGCCACCTTTTCCATGATTGCATCAAGAGAACCGGCCTCCTCGCCCACACTAATCATCTGTGTGACCATCAGCGGGAAAATGCCCATTCTCTCAAGGGGTGCCGCCAGATTTGAACCTGTCTTGATATCCTCCCTGACCTCCGCAAGCCCTCTTGAAACCACCTGATTGTTTACCACCCTGTCAACAACCTCAAGGGATTGTATAAGTGATACTCCCGAGCTGAGCAAGGTGCTCAGTGTCCTTGTAAAGCTTGCCGCCAATATTTTTTTAATATTTGGTCCCACAAGAGGCATCCTGTATATAAGCCTGTCTATAAAATATTTGCCTCCCTCTGTGCTTTTAAAGCGCTTGAAGCCCAGTCTCAACAGTATGATAGCTGCTATCGCGCATATTATGAATACCGGATTTGTTAAAAGCCCGCTGACAAACAGCAAAATTTTTGTAGGTGTTGGCATGACCCCGCCGGTTGACTCTATCATACCTACAAAGGTGGGAACTATGAATACCAGCATAAAAACAACCATAACCAGCGCAATACAGCCTATTACAGCAGGATACACCATTGCAGTGGATACCTTTGATTTTATCTTGTTATCCTTTTCATACTGTATTGCCAGCCTTTCCAGTACGGCTTCAAGGGTACCTCCTACCTCTCCCACCTCAATCATGCTGACCATAAGAGCAGGAAAAACCTTTGGCAAAGCCTGCATGGATTCCGACAGGGTTTTTCCCTTTTGAACCTCATCATAAACAGCTGCAACAGCTTCTTTGAGTGTTTTATTCTCCGTCTGCTGCTTAAGCATGTCCAAGCACCCGATAACCGTTACGCCTGCATCCAGCATAGTATGGAACTGACGGCACAAAACAGCCAGTTCCTTGGGCTTAATTTTTTTGCCGCCTCCAAGGTTTATTTCAACGCCCTTTGCAGTCTTGTCCTCAATTGAAAGAGGATAATAACCCTTTTCCTTTATCAATTCAACTACCATGCTTCTGTCTGCAGCTTCAAAGCTGCCTGTCACAGTGGTACCTGCAGCTGTCTTTGCCTTATAATTGTACATAGCCAATCATATCACCCCATAAATCTCATAAGATTTTCTGAATCAGTAGCGTATACTAATGCATCGTCCTGGCTAATATTACCTTGCTTATATAAGCTTGCAATGCTGCTGTCCATGGTCTGCATACCAAACCGTGAGCCCAGCTGTATCTGGGAGTTGATTTGGTGTGTCTTCCCTTCCCTGATCAGATTTCTGATTGCCGGGTTTGCAATCATAATCTCAACCGCGGCAGCTCGTCCAGCCACATCCTTCCTTGGAAGCAGCTGCTGGGAAACAACACCCTGAATAACCGATGAAAGCTGAACCCTGATCTGCTGCTGCTGGTGCGGCGGAAATACGTCAATTATCCTGTCGATGGTATTTGCCGCACCGATGGTATGCAAGGTTGAAAGAACAAGATGTCCCGTTTCGGCAGCTGTAACAGCTATTCCGATTGTTTCAATATCTCTCATTTCTCCCACCAGAATAACATCCGGATCCTCTCTCAGAGCAGCTCTGAGAGCCGCCGCATATGAATGGGAATCATTTCCGATTTCCCTTTGATTAACAATCGATTTATTATGCCTGTGCAGGTACTCTATAGGGTCTTCCAGCGTAAGTATATGGCAGTCTCTCTCCTTGTTTATCATATCTATCATGGAAGCCAGTGTTGTCGACTTTCCGCTGCCGGTAGGACCTGTAACCAGTATAAGTCCCTTTTTCTTTTTGCTCAGTTCCTTTACAACCGGGGGTATCCCAAGCTCGTCCATGGAGGGTATGGTAAGATTTACCATTCTGATTGCGGCACAGCAGGTTCCTCTCTGCTTGTATACGTTTGCCCTGAATCTTGCCATTCCCTTTAAGGAAAAGGATAAATCCAGCTCTCCTGCCTCTTCATACAGCCTCCACTGCTCATCATTCAGCATACTCCTGACCAATTCCTCTGTATCAGCCGGAAGCAATTTATAAGCATCAAAGGTTTCCAGCCTTCCGTTCAGTCTGTATGTAGGCGGAACCCCAACCGTTATATGCAAATCCGAAGCTCCTATTTCTCTCGCTCTCTTCAGTAATTCCTCCAGTATCATTTTTTCCCCTTTGTAAATACATAATATCATATATTTTCTATTTGTAAATATTCAATATTATATATTCTCACTCTGTAAATATATAATATCATATATTCTCACTTTTTGGAATATTTCCCTGTTAAATTACAATTAAAATAACCAAGTATTCATTTTTATACCGTTATATCCACATATTAATACAGCATATCTGCCATTTATCTAATTAAAAAAGTATTCTTCGATTAAAAAAAATATTTCCCGCCATATAAAAATTATATTCGGCGTTAATCATTTGAATATGCTGTTTTCACCAATTCACTGACTGTTGTCTCACCTGCCAGCACTTTTTTTATAAGGTTCTCCCTAAGAGTCATCATTCCGTTTTTTATGGAATAGTCCTTCAGCTCTCCCTCAGAGCATCTGTTGTTTATCATTTCCTTGTGCTTCCTTGAGACAGTAATTACCTCATATACTCCCTGCCGCCCCCTGTAGCCTGTAAACGTACACATCGGACAGCCTCTTCCCTTTGAGAGAACAGGTCTTTCCCCTGCAATACCCAGTATTTCCATCTCTTCATCAGTTGCAGGATGCTGCTCTATGCAATTGGGACATATCCTTCTTACCAATCTCTGTGCAATAACTCCCACCATTGCCGATGAAACCATATACGGCTCTATTCCCATATCTATCAGCCTCAGAACCGAGCTCGGAGCATCATTTGTGTGTATTGTGCTTAAAACCAGATGCCCTGTAATCGCAGCTCTGACAGCAATTTCGGCAGTCTCCCTGTCCCTGATCTCACCTATCATAATAACATCAGGATCCTGTCTCAAAATTGAGCGTAGGCTTGCAGCAAAGGTCATTCCCGTTTTGGTATTGACCTGAACCTGGTTTACTCCCTCAATCATACATTCCACAGGGTCTTCAACAGTGACAATATTAATATCCTGCCTGTTAATCTCACTAATGGCACTGTAAAGAGTAGTTGACTTGCCGCTTCCAGTAGGCCCCGTAACCAGTATAATACCATGAGGATTTTTGAGCATATTTGTAAACTGCGTCACTTCATATTCATTAAAGCCCAGCTGCTCCTTTGACAATACAAATGCATTTTTGTCAGCTATTCGAATAACTATCTTTTCACCGTATATTGTCGGCAGTATAGATACCCTAAGGTCATATTCCCTGCCGTCTACCTCTATACTTATGCGACCATCCTGCGGAAGACGCTTCTCAGCAATATTCATGCCTCCGATTATTTTTATGCGGGCTGATATAGCAGGCATTATATCAATATCGGGTCTCATAATCACATTTAACTGCCCGTCTATCCTATACCTGATATTTATATATGTTTCAAAGGGCTCTATATGTATATCACTTGCTCTGCTCCTGACAGCCTGTTCAATTATAGAATTTATTGCCTTTACAGCAGGTGAATTATTAACCTCATCTTCACTTTGTTCTGTCACAGCTTCCGAATTTATTTTTAAAGTCGAATGCTCCTTTTTAAATTCTTCAACTGCTTTCATTGCCTTATCCGCACCATAATACTTATCAATTGCTTTAACAACAGATTCGCTGCTTGCAATAACCGGCTGAACCTCTAAGCCTGAATATATTCTTAAATCATCAATAGCAAAGACATTAAGAGGATCACTCATGGCTACTGTTAAAATGCCCTTATCGATTTTTATCGGAATAAGCCCATACCGTTTAGCTATACTTTCCGGTACGGAAGAACATGCCAGTTTTTCAATATTATATTTTTCAAGCTTTACATGTGGAATCCCCAGCTGAAACTCAAGCACCTGAATAATATCATCCTCAGATGCATAGCCAAGTTTAGTGATTGCATTCCCTAATTTCTCACCTGTTTTCTTTTGATAGTCAATTGCCGCATCAAGCTGTACCTGTGTAATCATTCCAACTTCCAGAAGTAAGTCGCCAAGACGCTTCCTAGGTTTTTTAATCAATAGTATTCACACCCAATTATATATTTTTAGCGAGTATATTTAGTATAATTATATATAATCTACGTCTCACTTATAATAATTACTTATATACCATATGTTTGCTGTTATATTTTTTATATTCTACATTTTATTAAAAAATCCTCTAAAACAAATATATTACAAAACAACAATTTTTAGTCTATAGCTACATTATATTATCTTAACGTTATTTGTTCAACAAAAATATACAATTTAGGCAATAAAAATATATTATGTATTATTCTAATGCTGTCTTGTTTAATCTCTTTTTAGTATTTGTTGTTATTATATTACATGAAATTTAATATGTTACAGATTCACCATACATGCTTTATAGCTTTAAAAAAGCTTCGAAAACAGAGTATGTGCCTTTAGATTCATAAAATCAAATTTATTTCTTTACATAAAAAACCCAATTAATCATAAGATTAATTGGGTTTTGGCTCCCCCTGTTGGACTTGAACCAACGACATCGTGATTAACAGTCACGCGCTCTACCGACTGAGCTAAGGAGGAATATAATTCCGGCAGAGACTTACTTTCCCGGGCCGTCACCAGCCAAGTATTATCAGCACTGAGATGCTTAACTTCCGTGTTCGGTATGGGAACGGGTGTGTCCATCTCGTCATTTCCACCGGAAATTTGTATCTCTTCAACAAGCTTCTTCTCTCCTTGAAGAGTTTTTAACATTTCCTTTTCTTTCTTCTGTACCGCTTACATATACTATTACATTCCTGTTCGCTTTGTCAAGTACAATCTTCTTTGTACCTTCAGAACTAAATAATGTTATCGATTTGAAAAACTCTCATTTATAGATTAAAACGTCTACTCTTGAATACTGTGGG
>NZ_QKMR01000026.1:0-337 GCF_003208175.1 Ruminiclostridium sufflavum DSM 19573
TAAGTGTTAATGAAAATATTCTTCCTAATGTAATCGAAGGTAATTGGCTTAAGGTTACTGGTATTACAATTCCCGCACCTGCTGGAACAGATTTTGCTATTTTGTCTATAAGCAAAAATACTTTGCCCGGTTCTGCTGACATTCTCGTTGATGATGTATCCATTCTAGAAGGTCCTTTTAGTCCAACTGGGCCTTGTTGTCCTGGTGCCACTGGTCCTACTGGACCCTCTGGTGCTACTGGCCCTGCAGGCACTACTGGCCCTGCCGGTCCTACTGGTGCTGCTGGGGCTACCGGTCCTGCCGGTGCTACCGGTCCTGCTGGTGCTACTGGTCCTAT
>NZ_QKMR01000026.1:1720-4182 GCF_003208175.1 Ruminiclostridium sufflavum DSM 19573
CCCGCTGGTGCTACCGGCCCTACTGGCTCTGATGGTGCTACTGGCCCTACTGGTCCCGCTGGTGCTACTGGTCTTGCCGGTTCTACTGGCCCTGCTGGTGCAACTGGTCCTGCCGGTTCTACTGGCCCTGCTGGTGCTACCGGACCTGCCGGCACTACTGGCCCTGCCGGCGCTACTGGCCCTACTGGTGCTACTGGGCCTGATGGTGCTACTGGCTCTGTCGGCGCTACTGGCCCTGCCGGTCTTACTGGACCCGCTGGTACTACTGGACCTGCTGGTATAACTGGACCTGTCGGTTCTACTGGTCCTGCCGGTCCTACTGGACCCGCTGGTACTACCGGTGCTGATGGTGCTACTGGACCCGCTGGTGCTACCGGCCCTACTGGTCCTGCTGTTGGTGTCACTGGACCTGTTGGTCCCACTGGCCCTACTGGTGCCACTGGAGCGACAGGGCCCACCGGTCCAACCGGTCCAGGCAATGCTATCATGTCGTTTTCAAGCAACGGAGGGCTTGAGGCCAGATCTGAATCAAATGGTGATTTTGGACGGCTTAGTTTATTCGGGGTTGCAGGCCACGGGTATATTTCAGGAGCTACAACTCTTTCGCCAATTGTAGTAGATGCATCTAACACAGCCGTGATGGGTTTTTCACAGCCTGTACCACGCGCTGGTTCTATCAATTCATTTTCCGCATTTTATGTTTGTACAACAGCAGTCACAGCTGGACCAAACGCAATTCTAAGAGCAGAACTGTATGTGTCAGATCCGCCAAGCAACACCTTTGAAGCGACGGGAGCCTTTGTTTCATTCACTCTTCCTAGCTCGGCTGCAGTTGGTGATTATGACACAATGACTTTTACAATGAATCCACCTTTGACGGTGAGTGAATCAGCACTTCTTTTAATTGTAGTGTCATTGACAACCGATCCATCCACAGGTGCAGTTAATTTTGATGCCAATATGACCGCATCGGTAGCTATCACTTGATTAGTCATCCGTATAGCGAGGATTCACTACGCAGACTAAACAAAGAACAAATCGTCAGCTTTTTCATAGCTGGCGATTTGTTCTAATATTTATCTATTGGGGATTCCAAAAAGGGGGGTAACTTTTGGCACACGACTTCGCAAAGCAAAGTGTAGGCGTTTATTAAACCCTCCGATATCACCCGAGCTTGACCTATTTTCTATATTCAGATATAAAAATACTGCCTATCTTGTCAAATTAGGCGATACACTGTGTAATGTGACAGCTCATATTTTATTTTGTTGTTCTTTGCAATTTTATTATAATGCCTGCTGGTTCTGTTTCTCCTTTAACAGTATTTATAATTTATCCACAGGTGGAAAGTTCTGCTTGTATAACAGTTTGTTATGTTACTTTCCGTCTTTCTTACTCCGCAAGTACGTCTTTGGCTATGTCAATATTTACAGCTGTACCCTCTGTGTTTATATCCCTCTTAAATTCACAACCTATACTGGCAGTGTCGCGTAATATTTCCAGGATATTTATTCGAATACAATTTATGTTTAAGTGTTAACTATTAAAGTTAATATTCAGCACTGTTTTTCTACATGCTTTAATAATATTAAAGCCCTGATAAGAAATAATCTTTAAATATCAGTTAACATAAGTAACAAGCCATATAGGCTTAACATATATTATCTATAGAGCATACTTCATTTTCAGTATGCTCCAAACAATTCACAATTATTTAAGGAGGTGAGTAAAAATATGGCTATTGAGCTTATTGTAAATGGCGGCTTTGAAACAGGTTCTTTTCCCCCATGGAGTGAAGTTGAATCAATAATAACATCTCTATACAGTCATACAGGAAATTATTCTGCACAATTGCAGAATGGTACATCTGTTATATATCAAACTGTTTACGGTGATTTCAGCCAGCCTGTGGAGGTCAGTGCTTATCTGGCTAAGGTTGGAGCATTTCCAAATCCTATAGTATCTATTGTTCTCTCATACTTTGATGCGGCATTTAATTTTCTTGGAACAGGTCTCGTAATAAGTATTTCAGAGAATGATCTACCTAATATAAGCGGAAATGATTGGCTTAAAGTTGTTGGAACCACATTCGTAGCACCTGCCGGAACAGCCTTCGCCATTTTATCTATCAGTAAAAATACTCTTCCCTGTTCTTCAAATGTTCTTGTCGACGATGTATCCATATTAGAAGGGCCAATTAGTCCTACCGGTCCTGTTGGTCCTACCGGTCCCACTGGTCCTACCGGTCCTACTGGTCCTTGTTGCATTGGTCCTACCGGTCCTACTGGCCCTGTTGGTCCCACCGGCCCTGGCGGTTGTGCTCCCGGTCCTACTGGCCCTACTGGTCCTGTTGGTCCTACCGGTCCCGGCGGTTGTGCTCCCGGTCCTACTGGTCCGACCGGCCCTACTGGTCCTGTCGGTCCTACCGGTCCCGGCGGTTGTGCTCCCGGTCCTACTGGTCC
>NZ_QKMR01000026.1:4192-4431 GCF_003208175.1 Ruminiclostridium sufflavum DSM 19573
GGCGGTTGTGCTCCCGGTCCTACTGGTCCGACCGGCCCTACTGGTCCTGTCGGTCCTACCGGTCCCGGCGGTTGTGCTCCCGGTCCTACTGGTCCTACTGGTCCTGCCGGTGCTACCGGCCCTGCTGGTGCTACTGGTCCTATAGGTCCTACTGGCCCTGGCGGTGGTGCTACTGGTCCTACCGGTCCTGCTGGTGCTACTGGCCCTGCTGGTGCTACTGGTCCTATTGGTCCTACTGG
>NZ_QKMR01000026.1:5466-65038 GCF_003208175.1 Ruminiclostridium sufflavum DSM 19573
CCTGCTGGTGCTACCGGCCCTGCTGGTGCTACCGGCCCTGTTGGCGCTACTGGTGCTGTTGGTGCTACTGGTGCTGTGGGTGATCCTGGTGAAGGTGCCATTATTCCCTTTGCATCCGGCACACCTGTTACCTTAACCACCGTAATCGGAGGATTGCTTAATACCTCCAGCGCTGTTGGCTTTGGAAGTAATCTTCCTGGGATCTCCGCTGCCAGCGGAACAATCAATTTGCTTGGGCTGACGAACTTTGCATTCTCCATGCCCAGAAATGGAATTATTACTTCTCTGGCCGGCTATTTAAGCATCAGCGCAGCAATCAGTCTGCTTGGCTCGACTGTAACGGTATCCGCACAGCTTTTCCAATCCACCACACCTAACAATACCTTTGTTGCGGTGCCAGGTGCAGTGGTAACGCTGTCGCCTGCCCTTACAGGAGCAATTGCCATCGGCAATATAAGCAGCGGTATCACTACTGGTCTGAACATTCCCGTCACACAAGGAACCAGATTACTTCTGATCTTCTCCTCACATGTCACGGGTGGTCTTGATCTGGCATCCTCCATTGCTGGTTATGTAAGTGCCGGTATTGGCATTTCCTAAAAGGAAATGCCCCAATACTGCCTCATGTATTTAAGCATTTTCAGAGTAACCGCTCTGCTTTGAAAAACCTTGGTATGTAAAAGCAGAGTCGTCACTCTGGCTATATTTTGATAATAAAATATCATGCCGATGGTTTAATCCATTGATTAACTCTAAGGTGGCAGATCTCAAAAGATAAAGATAGAAGTAATTGTGTGGCTGAATTCAACTGCACAATTACTTCTTTTTTAATAAAAGAGAATCTTGTATAAGAGCTATCACTGTCAACCGATAGGTTTTTTAAAGATAAAGTCTCCTTGCAGTAAATAACAGTACGAGCTCAAGCTGTGTGTAAAACCAGCCAGACACAAGCTCAGCATAAAAAATCGAGATTTTATTGGCAAGGTTTTAAACTATGACAAACCCTTTGTAACTTCTTCTCAATATTTTGAATATACTATTTGGGGTATATTAATTAAAATTATATGGAGGAGATTAATAATATGGTTACTATAAGCCTTTGCATGATTGTAAAGAACGAAGAGGAAACTCTGGCCAGATGTCTGGATACAGTAAAAGAATTTGTCGATGAAATTAACATTGTTGATACAGGCTCAACCGATAAAACAATTGATATCGCTCGTCAATATACAGAACGTGTCTTCAATTATGAATGGACTAATAACTTCTCGGCAGCCAGAAATGAGTCTTTCAAATATGCTACAAAGGATTACATTCTATATCTGGATGCAGATGATGTTATACTAGAAGGAGATCAGGTAAAATTTAAAGAACTTAAAGAAACTCTTGACCCCTCTGTGGACTCTGTTTCAATGTATTATGATGCGGGAACAGACGAGTTTGGAAATGTTACTCTCAGATATAGGCGCAACAGGCTTCTGAAAAGAGAAAAAAATTTTCAATGGTATGGTGATTGTCATAACTACATAAATGTACGCGGAAAAATTATCAACTCAGACATCTCCATTACCCATAAAAAAATTCGTCATGCAGTTGGCCGTACAGTTTCGGTTTTTGAACAAAAAATTGAAAGAGGAGATATCTTCTCCCCCAGAGACTACTTTTACTATGGAAATGAATTAAGAGAAAACGGGCGCCACGAGGAAGCGATAAAAAGCTATGATAACTGTATTGCAATGAAGGAAGGCTGGGTGGAGGATAAAATATTTGCTTGCATACATAAGGGAGACTGCTACCGTACTTTAAATGACCCGAATAATGAGCTCACTTCACTGTTTGAATCATTTAAATATGCTCCTCCAAGAGCAGAAGCCTGCTGCCGTATCGGATATATTTTTCAACGAAAGCAGGAATTTAAAACAGCCTCGTATTGGTATGAGCAGGCTGCTGTTCAGATTCCCGATCCTGATAGATGGAGCTTTATTTATACTGCATACTATACGTGGTATCCTCATTTACAACTTTGCGTCTGCTACTATAGAATGGGCGAATATCAAAAATCCTATGAGCATAATGAAGAAGCAGCTAGATATCGCCCTACTGATCCAAGTATTGTATCAAACAAAAAGTTGTTTGAACGCTTGAAGTCTACTGATACTACGCTACAGCAAGGCTAGGCTATAGCCTTTTGTGATGAACACCAGCCGGTAGATTTTGTCTCCTTCCAGTTCCATAATGGTAATTGTAAACATATTATGTTATCAGAGACCTGCTGCTGAAAACATAAAATATTACGCTGTGAAGGAGTTTTATTCATGAAAAAAGCTTTAATTACAGGAATTACCGGTCAAGACGGTTCGTATCTCTCAGAATTTTTATTAAATAAAGGTTATGAAGTACATGGTATAGTCAGGCGGAGCAGTTCAATAAACACTACCAGAATAGATCATCTGATAGATGCTGATGGAAACGGAAAATCAAACCTGATTTTACATTTTGGTGACTTATCGGACTCAGCAAATCTAAGTAAATTAATATATAAAATTGAGCCTGCAGAAGTATACAATCTTGGAGCTCAAAGCCATGTGAAAGTATCCTTTGATGTACCGGAATTTACCTCTGATGTAAATGCACTGGGAACATTACGCCTCTTAGAGTGCATAAAAGAAGCCGCAGCCAATATTAAATTTTATCAGGCATCTTCAAGTGAATTATTTGGCAAGGTTCAAGAAATACCGCAAAATGAGAAAACTCCTTTTTATCCAAGAAGTCCTTATGGGGCGGCCAAACTGTATGCATACTGGATAACGGTTAATTACAGAGAGGCTTACGATTTATTTGCCTGCAATGGGATTCTATTTAATCATGAATCCCCAAGGAGAGGTGAAAACTTCGTTACAAGAAAAATAACAAAGGGAATAGCTAACATTATAAATGGGAAACAAGACAAACTATATTTAGGAAACATTGATGCAAAAAGAGATTGGGGCTTCGCGGGAGATTATGTCGAAGCTATGTGGCTGATTCTACAGCAGCAAAGCCCTGATGACTACGTAATTGCAACTGGAGAAACCCATACAGTACGGGAATTCTGTGAAATTGCTTTTAAAAATGTGGGTATTACTTTGAAATGGGAAGGCTCAGGTGAAAAGGAAAAAGGGATTGACAGTGCTAATGGAAGAGAGCTTATAAATATCAGCAGCAAATTTTTCAGACCCGCAGAGGTTGATTTATTGCTGGGGGACCCGACAAAAGCAAAAACGAACCTGAGCTGGAAGCAAAAGGTATCCTTTGAGCAATTGGTTAAAATGATGGTAGACAGTGATGTATATGGTATTACTTAAAATATGTAAAACATACGTTATTGTCAGGGGGAGGCAAGTATATGGAGAAAGAAAGCAGAATATTTGTTGCCGGTCATAATGGAATGGTGGGCTCTGCAATAGTGAGAAGCCTTGAACGTAATGGATATTATAATTTAATATTAAGATCACATGCTGAACTTGATTTGACAAATCAGGAGGCTACAGAAAATTTTTTTAAAGAACAAAACCCCGATTACGTTTTTCTGGCTGCCGCTAAAGTTGGGGGAATACATGCAAATAACTCATATCCTGCTGATTTTATAATGGAAAACATGCTAATAGAATGCAACATAATAAAAAGTTCTTACAAGAACGGTGTTAAAAAGCTATTATTTCTGGGCAGCTCCTGCATTTATCCTAAAACCTGCCCACAGCCTATTAAAGAGGAATACCTTCTCACAGGTTCACTAGAGCCCACTAATGAGGCCTATGCTCTTGCTAAAATATCAGGTTTTAAAATGTGCCAGGCATATAATAAGCAATATGGAACAAAATACATTTGTGCAATGCCCGCAAGCCTTTATGGTATTAAAGATACATTTGACATATATAACTCACATGTAATCCCCTCCATGATTATTAAGATACACAGAGCAAAGCTGGATAACAGTCCCTTTGTTGAATTATGGGGAACAGGAACACCCTTGAGAGAATTTCTGTATGTAGATGATTTGGCTGACGCCTGCTTCTGTCTGATGCAGACCTATGAGGGAAATGACTTTGTTAATATAGGCTCAGAAAGTGAAATCAGTATAAACGAACTGGCTATAACGATAAAAAAAGTAATAGGCTATAACGGCGATATTCTATTCGACACAAGTAAACCTGACGGTACTCCAAGAAGAGTATTACATAACTCCAAAATAAAGGAAACCGGATGGAGGCCGAAAATTAATATAGAGGAAGGTATTAAGCGGGAATATCAATACTATCTTGACTACATTCTATCTTAGCATTTCCTTACAGTTTATTAAAAAAGAGGATGTCCTTTATAAGACACCTCTTTTTTAATATCAAGGTATCTCAAAAATGATTTATACTCTATGCCGGCCTGTAAGGCTATAAGCTATAGTGCCGGTAATTTTTTCAGCATCTTCCTCTGTTATATAAGGATGCATAGGCAAGGATAATACTATATCGCACAATTCATTCGCAACCGCATAATCAACATCCTTTGAAATCAAATGTGAAAAGGCCTGCTGCTTATGCATCGGCTTAATATAATAAATAGCACTGGGAATACTGTTTTCTTTCAGCTTAGCTTGCAGCAGTATTCTCTCTTCCATGCTTTCAAGCTTAATTGTATATTGTGCAAAGCTGGACTCATAGCCTGATGGAATAACCGGAGTGGAAACAATATTTCTAAGCCTCTCATTATATATCCTGTAAATTCTATTTACTGCGTCAAGCTCATATTCTTTGAACGCCATAAGCTTAACGTTTAAAACTGCGGCTTGAATTGTATCAAGTCTTGAATTAGCTCCTATTCTTACATTGTCATATTTATTGCTCCCTTTTCCATGAACCTTAAGAGAATTTATAATTTGAGCAAGAAAATCATCATTTGTAAATATTGCTCCTCCGTCTCCATAGCAGCCTAACGGTTTCGCCGGGAAAAAAGAAGTGGTGGCTGCATCACCGAACCCACATGCCTTTTTCCCGTTTATACTTCCGCCAAATCCTTGAGCACCGTCTTCTAAAACCAAAAGATTATATTTTTTTGCAATACGGGAAATCTCCGTATGAGCTGCAGGTAACCCAAACATATCCACAGGGATAACAGCCTTAGGCATTAACCTTCCTTCCCTGAGTGTACATAAAATCGCAGCCTCAAGCTTATCTGCGTCCATATTGAAGGTTTCTTTATCTACATCAACAAATATAGGAACAGCATTTCTAAAAGAAACCACCTCTCCCGTTGAAAAAAATGTAAAATCAGGTACAAAGACTGCATCCCCTTCTTTAATATCCCATGCCATCAACACCAAAGACATTGCTTCTGTTCCGTTAGCACAGGAAATACAGTGCTTCACTCCTACATATTCTGCCAGACTCTTTTCAAGAGTATTTACTTCCTCTCCTCCAATAAAATTTGCATTTTCCAAGACCTTATTTACGGCAGAATCTATTTCCTTTTTATATCTTATGTATTGTGCCCTTAAATCTCTCATTTCCATTGCAATTCCCCCCGTCATTGCTTAAATTCAATCCCGAGCTATTTCCTGAAGTTCCTTGTTCACCAATTCGTACATTCTTCCGCATACTCTGCAATTAAACCCATCCTTCAGCCGTATTCCGCATTCACAAACCCAACCGGCCTGCTTTGCCGGTACTCCCATTATAAGGGCATAGTCGCACACATCCTTCGTTACAACCGTCCCGGCAGCTATCATAGACCATTTGCCCAAGGTATGCCCGCAAACAATCGTTGCATTTGCACCTATGGAAGCCCCATATTTTACAAGAGTCTTTTTGTAGCCGGACACTCCCTTGGGATATTTGCTTCTTGGTGTCAGATCATTTGTAAAAACCATCGAAGGCCCGCAGAACACATAGTCTTCCAATTCCACGCCCTCATATACGGAAACATTATTTTGTATTTTTACATTATTACCAATCTTTACATTGCTTGAAATATTGACATTTTGACCTATAATACACATTTTCCCGATGTGCGCATCCCTTTGTATATGGCTGAAATGCCATATCTTAGTGCCATCACCTATAGTTACATTCTCGTCAACAAAACTGCTTTCATGAATAAAGTAGCTCATATTCAAAACCTGCCTTTAAAATCTATAGTACTGCACTCATATAAAGGGAGTTTTACACGGTTTCCTTCAGCTGCTGATTTATATACAGCAAGTACAAGTTCTAAAGATTTCCTTCCATCTTTAGCTGTAATATATGGCTCTCTGCCAATTTTAACAGCATCAATCATATCCGAATAAAGTGGTGTATGTCCAAATCCGTACACATTTTCAGGATTCTCTCTATATTTTGCCTTGATATCCTTAAAGTCATCAAGCCCATCCGCAAATTGCCATTCTTCAATAACATTTACTGACTTCCCGCCTGCCTTTACTGTACCCTTTTCTCCAAATATATACAGAGTTTCCTCCAGATTATTAGGATATATATTGGTAGTACCTTCAACTATGCCATAGCTGCCATTGGAAAATTTAATTATTGCTATTCCTAAATCCTCCGCATCAATATAGCTATGTAATAATTTATCGGTCATTCCTGCAACCTCAGTTATTTCGTTTCCCATCATCCAGCACAGGAGATCAATATTGTGAATGCATTGGTTCATAAGTGCTCCCCCATCCTGCTCCCACGTTCCTCTCCAAGGCGCCTGCTTGTAGTATTCCATGCCCCTGTTCCAGCGGATATGTGCAGTTCCGTATAGCAATTTCCCAAAACGTCCCCTTTCGATTGCCTCCCGAATTTTTTGTATAGACTTATTGAACCTGTTCTGAAAGCAGACACATACCCTGACCCCCATTTTCTCCGACTTTTCTATAATAGCATCCGCATCGGCAAGAGAAAGCGCCATCGGCTTCTCAATAATTATATTGCAGCCTGCTTCAATGCAAGCAAGTGCAATCTTGGCATGCTTGCCGCTTTCAGTGGCAATTGCCGCTAATTCAGGTTTTTCTTTTGAGAGCATTTCATTATAATCGGTATATTTGTGGATTTGTTTATTAATATTAAATTTTGATATTAAATTGTCAATGTTCTTTTGTTCAATATCACATAATGCAATAATTTCAAGATTATTTTCAACAGCCGCCGTTATATGATTCGGTGATATACGGCCGCAACCGATTAAAGCATATCTCATTTTTCTACCCCTTCAGCCATAGTCTATTTTAGCATCATTACATTATATGATTTCATTTATTTATATGTTTCAGCTTATTAAAAAATAAAAAAGAGATAGTCTTTTTAGGACTGTCTCTTTTTTATTTTTAAGTATTTATCTCTCATTCCGGAGACATCTGTTTCAGAATTTTTAATTGTGCCTGCAGCATTAATTCTGACTTTGATTTATATGATATCAATTCGGATTTTAGCTCTTCACATCTGGTTTTGCATTTGGCTACCTCCTGATGTGCCTCATCCGTAAGTTTTTTAGCATTCGCCTCTGCTTCCTCAGTGATCAGTCTGGCCTTTTCACATGCATTCGCCTTAACCTGCTCGCTTGTATGCTGCGCGACAAGGATTGAATGCTGAAGAGCTTCTTCAAGAAGCTTGTAATGGTTAATGGCCTCATTTAAAGAGGCTACCTTACCTTTTAGCTCCTCATTATCCATCAATTGTCTGTTGTAGTCTTCATTAATCAATGCAAGCAGGTTATCCACCTGCCTTTTGCAATAACCATTAATTACTGATTTTTTGAGACATATGCCTCTTAACTCCTCAGGGGTATAATTCATTTTTGTCCACTCCTAGATTAGCTTTCATATTTAATATATATTCCATGGAATGAAATATATTCGAAATTTGAGTTGATATACGTAAAGACTGCAATATAAAAGACCCCTTATGCGAAATTTTTGCTTTAAGCCTGTGATACAAAGTCAATACTCAGCACCGTATGCTGTCCCTCTGTCTTAGACTTATAAAATAAGCGGGTATATGGCGCATAATAATATGGTATAAATATTTCCAACCCCTGAGGAATAGGATCATAGTTTTGCCTGAGAAAATTCACGCCATCCGAGCTTACTTCTATTCCTACCTCAGCCAGATTCTCAGTTAAATTGTTTACAAAAAAACTTACATGTGTTTTTTCAGAGGTATCTTTTATTGCCGTGGTCTGATATTCATCACTTGTAGTTACCTCTTCATGCTCTGTATCTCCGTCCTGCTCTATAGCTTGCTCTGCAATTTCTTCAGAGTTATTTCCAGCAGCTTGCTCGGGTACTGTATCTGTATCTCCTTCTGCTTCTAAAGCTTGACTTTTATCCGCATCCTTTTGTTCAATAGACTTCTCAGTGCTTACAGCCTTTTGGGAAACCGTATTTGCCTTTCCTTGCTGCTTTAAGACGTATTCCTCCAAGGGAAGAGGCTCATACTGAATTACAAAAACAGGCTTGAAGGTTTGCTTGTCAATAAGCTTTTCGTCACAGCTGACAAACCGCTTACTGTTGTCAATACTTACTTCATCTGCTTTAAGTTCTAAACCGTTGTTGGGGTATCCCCGGTTAACCCATCTCTCAACAAAGTCTGTAATAACGAAGCTATAATACCCTTCAATAGATAAGCTGGTTGCTGCCCCTCTTATGTTATTGCTTACCGAAGGCTGATTATTCCATGTTACCTTAGAAACCTCCCAGCTGTCTGTAATAGCATAAGGTGTTATTGTTTCTTCCAGCTCCATCTCGCTTGGATCATAATCAAGATAAATATTAAGGTTTGAGGAAATAATTTTAGAACCTTGTGGTATGAAGCTTAAATCGCATTTAAGTAAAGACCGCTGGATTGTATCATCTTCTTTTTTCCCAACCCATATGACATTAGACTTGCTAAAGTTTTTATCCGGCCGTGATGAATCAATGTATACATCATCAAAAATTTGGACAAGAGTAATAATTGACATTGATAAATCTCCTTTCGCGCTGCTTAAAATTAGATATACTTCATAGTATGCTTTATAGTTACAGTGTGTTAGCTCTGAAAAATATTTTTATATATAAAAATATTTTATAGCAACAAACCTTACCAATTGCTTCCTATAGGAAATTTATCTCCACCGCCGGAAAAGAACTTAAAATGTGTAAAATCTCTTGTTGTAATCATATCGGCAACTGATTTGCCCCAGCAAAAGCCGATTGTAAATGCATAAAATCTAGACCTGTCAATAAAGCTGTCTATGTCCTTATAATATCTGCTGACTCTCTTTACAAAGGTTTCCCCAAGATTATCAATCAAAACTCCTATATCATATGCCGGATCACCTGTTCCAGACAAACCAAAATTTATAACACCGTTTATCCTATTTGAGCCTTTATCAAACAGGAAATTATTCGGCACCGGATTTCCGTGAATAATGGAAGCCTTGTAGTCTAAAAAGTGCCCGTTATCCATTAAAGGTTTAAAAACCTGATATATACATTTCTTTGTATAGCTGTCACAATGAGGATAAAGCTTTCTTTGTATTCCTTCATACTGTGACATCCAATAATCTGCCGAAAAATCAACAGGACTTTCATTTATGTTTTTGATGCCTTCCTCATAGATGGAAATGCCATGCAGCTGCTTCATAAAGGTTCCTATTTCCTCGGCAATAGCCTCCTGAGCCCTGTTGTCCAATAAAAGCAATACATTTCTGAAAAGAGGCTCTCCCTCAATATAATTACTTATAGTTATCCCTGTTTCAAGGCATTGCATTTTTGGCAGAGGCATATTGATGTACCTTCTGATTAAATTAACAGTATTAACTTCATTGTCAATAAAGCTTGCGCTCCAGTCATATTTGGCAAACTTGAAAACATGAACATTATTGAGCGTAACTGTGTCGCTGTGTTTTTCATCCTTGAAGCTGCACTGCATTTTTGATATTTTAAGCTTAGGATACTTATTATTTATATACTGGGTATATCTTTCCCTTTTTTCATCCATTCTTTCAAACATTGAATCATCACCTGCTTTCAGTCTTGAATATTCCTGTGAGCGAGTATCGGCACTTTTTCAGTACAAAAGCTTAATATTTGTTTCAGGCCAGTCTCTCAGGCGCATCACAGTATTGGATAAGCTTGAATAGCCATTGCCTATAAAAAAATCACATTGTACTGCAAGATACGTATCCTTTATAATCTCAATAGTATCTTTTATTAGCTCGACTCCCTTGTGCCTTTTATTCGGATAGTCAATCAGGCAGGTGGCAATACGCTCTTTAAAAGGCATCTTTTTGCTGTCAGAATTAATTAACAATCCCTGCATTCCATACAGCCTTTTGTATTGTCTCAGGACCTTTGCGGAATCTGTTATTAAAAACAAATGCCTTGCATTATATCTGACAACAAATTGCCATATATTGGGTTTATAAAACTCATTCAGGTTATATATCTGAGCAACCTCATTGGCAATTGCATTACCCCTCACATGAACACCTATTATTGGCTTTTCGTCTCTGAAATTCGGATGTGTATTTACAAACTTATGAATCTCTTTTTTAACTTCAGGCTGAAGCTTCAAATACTTGTCAAACAGCTGGCGATATATCTGATAAGGTGTTTTTCCATAGGCCCAGTGCCCCTTTTTGATCCAAGGTATTAATGCTCTCAGAGGATAAAAAACATCACTTACCACAACACTTGCCTCACTCTTCATCAGGCTGTTCAAATCACGGTTCTCCATTTTCAGCCTGTCGGTATCTTCTGCCAATAGATTTTCAGCTTTCCACACCGGAGGATAAAAAGTATACTCTTTGCGGGTTAAATCATGGACAGTATATTGTGATACCGGCTCGAAAAAAAATTCATAAGCATTTGTATCCATAGATATGCTGTAAATACTCTCCATACCCCAGTAAACAATCGGTATACGTTCTGTCAGTTCAGCAGCAAACAGTTGGCACATCACATGGTCCACATCAGTCCATATGCTTTTACCCAATGCCTTTATAAGAAGAAATCTGTTAGTTGACATATGTGTTAACACCTCCGTATAATTCTGGATATTCAACCCTATGGCCCTTTTCCTCTTTTTTTTGCTTGCTTTTTACAGCCTTTGCCCGTTTTTTAGCCAATTTAAGCTCATTCTTTAAATCTCTGAAAAAAAGTATTATGTTATCCTCCGGCCAGTCTCTCAGACGTTTTACGGTGTAGGACACATTTGAATATCCATTTCCAATGAAAAAATTGCATTTTGATGCCAGATAAGTATCCTTTATAATTTCTATACCCTTGCGTCTTTTTTGAGTGTAGTTCTGCAAATGAGGGGCATTGTCAGTGGCATATATCGCACCCCTCCTGCAATCGGTATATACCACCATGGAATCATATCTTTCTGTAAAGTCATTTACAATATCTTCACAGTCTGTCAGCAATAAAATTTTCTTTATATCGTATTTACTCAAATAGTTCTCTATTGCTTTATGATATTTTCTATTAAACTTTGCCAAATTTTCAACTTCCCTTATTTTGTCTCCTCCTCTGATATGAACACCCAGTGTGGGGCCAAAATCTCTGAGATTGTTGTCAAAAAAATCCTGTATCTCTTTTTCTATATCCGGCTTAAGCTTTATATATTTGTCGAACAGTCCCCTGTAAATCTGTTGTGCTGTCATACCATACGCCCAATGGTCTTTTGTTATATAATTTATTATAGGACGGATAAAATAATGTACATCGCTGACCACAACATCTGCATTGCTGCCTATCATCTCGCCCAGATTGCGGTATATCCAGGTTATTTTGTCAAGGTCCTCTACCAATATATTGTCATGCTTCCATATGGGAGGAAAATAAGTGTATTGAGGCTTAATGATATCATATACTGAATAATTTGATACAGGTTCAAAATACAAATCAAAGGCATTAGTTTTAAAGGATTCTGCATAAAGGCTGTTTGTACCCCAATAAATCACGGGAATCCTGTTTGTCAATTCTGCTACAAGCAATTGGCCCATGACATGGTCAACATCAGACCAGAAGCCGCATCCCCAGGACTTAATAAGTAGAAATTTATCATTTGGCATATTTATTGCCTCCTTTTATCAGCCTCTCCTTATACTCATTAAAAAGTTCTATTGCTCTTTTAATTGTACGTATAATAATATTATTACTTTCCTTTTTTACTATAAGCTTCACATTTATTGGGTACTTCAGCTTTTTATACAGCCAGTACAGCAGGCTTACACTCTTATCTCCCCAATCCTTTATGCGCAAAGCGGTATGAGATAAGTGCGAAAAATCATTTCCTATGAAGAAGTCACACTTGGCTGCCAGATAAGTATCCTTTATAAGCTCTATCCCTCTGCGCCTTTTTATCATAGGGCTTTCCATCTGAGAGGCCTCATCCCCTGATTTAATCCTTTTGCCGTCGGTAAATAACAGCTTAGTTCCATATAGCTTTTGATACTCTTTTACAGTTTCCTCACAATCAGTGAGCAGGAATATTTTTTTTATATTATACTTTTCAACATACTTGCGTATTTCAGAATGATACAATCCATTAGGTTTCTTAATCCTGCCTTTTGGGGACAGCCTACGGATTTTTTCCGGATTTCTTTTCTTTATATATCTCTTATAAACCTTATTCCAGTATTGATTTCCATACTCCTTAGAATTTCTTGCATCAAACACTTCATTTTCGTCAACTCTGCGGACATGCACAGCCAGAACAGGATGATTATTTTTAATCCAGGAGTTGTAATAGCCCTGTACTTCCATTTCAATGTCCGGCTTAATTTTAATATACTTGCCGTATAAATAATGATATGTCTGTTCTACAGTCATTCCATAGGTTGAATGCTGTTTTTTAACAAACGGAATAAGTTCTGACACATTATAATATGCATCTCCTACTACAACATTTGCATTACTGCTTATGATGTCGCCTATATTACGGTACATCCATGTATCCCTGTCCCTGTCGTCAGCCAGCAAGCTGTCAGAATCCCATATTGGGGGATAATAGGTATATTCAGGTTTCGCTATATGATAAATTGTATAGCCTGAAATAGGCTCAAAGTATAATTCAAATCCGTTTGTTTGAACAAACCCGTTGTGAAGGCAGTGGGTGGGCCAATAAATAACCGGAATCCTGTTTGTTATCTCCGCAATTAGCAGCTGACTCAATACATGATCAATATCAGCCCACAGTGTGTAACTCCATGCCTTAATAAGTATGAATCTGTCACTGGACATGCTTCTTCTCACCTCAACAAAAATGATTATCATGTTATTTTATGTAATCCAGTATTAAAGTGTGAATTTTTTCAGTGCTTTTGAACCACAAAAAAACTTCTTGCCTATTAAGGCAAAAAGTCAATTACTATCGGCGAAAGAACCGATGATACCGGCAGAAAATCGCCTAATTCTGAATTTTTTGAATAGCATCCATCAGCACGTATATTTCATATCCTACAACTGAAAAAATAGCTGCGGCAATGATAACAGAATAAACAGCCCATGCAATGTAGCTGTTGAAGGGAGAAACCTTCTTTTTCTCATGCTCAAACATTCTCTTGTTTTTCTCTCTTTGAAACCAACTGTTATAGATACAGAAACAAAGCAATATAACCAGCACCAGCATGATTATAATTATCTTGCCCATTTAGTCACACCCCCGCAATATTAAGTATAATAAAAATATAATATCATGAGGCCTGAGCATTTACAAATTTATAACCCTTTACTGCGCAGCACATTCCAGACAATTGTACGAGTAAGGCCTTCCTTAAACGGCTTAAACGGCTCAAGCCCAAATTCCTTGCATATCTTTTCCGTATCCAATTCAATACGTTCAGGAGATACCTTAATGTCCTTGTCAGTGAGCTGCCTCTGCTTTTCAACTGAAAGTGTGCTTCCAGTCAAGGCGCATACCTCCTCAGCCAGCCTTTTAATACTTATTCTGTCCTTTCCTCCCACATTGTAAACGAAATCCGTACTGTACATAAGTATGTTAAGCAGCATGAGCACGCAATCTGCAATATAGCAAAAGGTTCTGACTTTATTTCCTTCATCCAGCATAACAATTTTCTTTTCATTTAATGCCTGCTTCATAAACTGTGCCATTACCCTTTCATCATCCAGCTTTACTCCCGGACCGTAGGTCATAGCTATTCTGGCAATCTTAGCATCAACCTCTTCAAGGTTTTTATAAGTGAAGCAAAGCGTCTCTCCCATCCTTTTTGACTCGGAATATATGGCTCTTATGCCTATAGATGAACAAAGCCCGGGATATATCTCCTTTGTGGGTATATTATCATTATCAGGTTCTCCGTAAACTTCAGATGAGCTTAAATAAAGAAATCGGGCACCGTCTTTTTTTGCTTTTTGCAGAAGCTTCTCTGTGGAAGATATATTCAAATGAATAGTATCAAGATAGTTTCGCAGGAATTTACCCGGCTGGGCATAGGTTGCGCCATGAACAATATAATCTGCTCTTTGCTGTAAAGCATTATAATCCATTTTGATTAAATCTGCTGAAACAAACCGGTTACGGCCCGAAAAAATATCCTGTAGAGCATCACATGGAGCACTTTTACTGATTCCTATGATATTTATTTCCGCTCCCTCAGTTATGTTTGCCAGATGAAGCATATATATTAGATAAGTCCCTATAAGCCCGTTAGCTCCGGTAACCAAAATAGTTTTGCCATATAAAGGCTTTAGGTTGATTTTTTTTATATACTCAAGACAATCCTGCTCTATGATTTTGTCCATGCTGCATTCTCCCATCCCTGCTCGCTTACTTCATCAAATCAATTACCTTGCCGGTTATGGTTTCCGAATCCTGATAATATGCTTTTTCCAATATGTCACTTGCAGGCGTTGGCGTATCAGGACAGCATACCCTTACAACAGGCTTTTTAAGTAAGTGCACTCCTTTTTCAGCTACAATTGCAGAAATCTCGGAAGCCACACCTCCTGTTTTGCTGCCTGTATCGGCTATTAAAAGCTTACCTGTCTTTGCAAGCGATTCCAAGATTATATCCTCATCAATAGGCTTTATTGTTCTTAGGTCTATAACTTCCGCGGATATATTCTGCAATATAAGCTTTTCAGCAGCCTTCAAGGCTTCTATCACCATATAGGATACTGCCACTATCGTTATATCCGTACCCTTTCTTCTTACCGCTCCTTTTCCGAAAGGTATTGAATATATGATATCAGGAACATTTCCCATAGTTTTGTACAGCCACCGGTGCTCGACAAACAAGACCGGATTATTGTCAATTATACTTGAAATCAACAGTCCCTTTGCATCGTACGGTGTAGCGGGAGCCGCTATTTTAAGCCCCTGTACATTCATCATCATTCCCTGCACGCACTGTGAATGTTGTGCGCCGGAGCCCCAGCCTCTTGCGCTTATAGTACGGATAACCAACGGTACCTGTACCTTACCGCCAAACATATAGCTCCATTTGCATGCATGATTGACTAATTGGTCCAGCGAAATAATTAAGAAGTCCATCCGGCTATGAATCAAAATAGGTCTAAGTCCGGTCATTGCAGCTCCTGCGGCAATACCTGTAAGAGAATTTTCTGCTATTGGGGTATCAAACACTCTGTCGTGGCCATACTTCTCATGCAAGCCCTTTGTTGTTCCAAAAACGCCGGCTGCATCATCAACACCCTCACCCATTATAAATACTCTTGAATCCCTTGCCATAGATTGATCCAGAGCCTCATATAAAGCATCCTTATAGGAAATTACCCTGCTTTTGTCAGAGTCATCCTCAATAAAAAATTTATCCTGCTTTTCAACTTCAATTGTTGTCCAAGGCATACTAACCTCCACGCCCGATTAGGGCACAAAAATTGGGTACAGCTTTCGCGGAGGTATGCTAGATATTTTCATAGCTGTATCTAAAGTCTTACAAGCTAACCTCCACGCCCGATTAGGGCACAAATAGTATTATAAAGCTTCTTTTAATCTGAATACACGAAATCCAGAAGTTCATCGGGTGACGGCTTGGGGGAACCTTGAGCAAAATCAAAGGCCTCTTTAATAGCTTGCTTTATTTCGTCATCTATAGCTTTCTCTGTCTTTTCATCAAGCAGTCCAATTCCCTTGAGATAATCCCTATACCATTTTATAGGGCATTTTGATATCCAATAATCATATTCCGATTGTGGTCTAAGTCCCTCGCCAACATCATTTACAGTCCCAATGTGACCCTTCCATCTATACGTAATGCATTCTATAAAAGCCGGTCCTTCACCGGATCTGGCGCTCAAAACAGCTTTTTTCGCATAATCCGAAATTTGAAGCACATCATTCCCATCTATCTGACAAGACGGTATTCCATATCCCTCAGCCCATTTATATATATTTTTTGATGAATGTCTGTTCAGCTCATGTGAATTTATTGCGTAAGAATTATTTTCACAAATATATACTACAGGCAGCTTTTTCAACAGTGAAAAATTCAGGCTTTCATGAAACGTCCCCTCATCCACTGCTCCATCTCCAAAAAATACCGCTGTTACAGCAGCCTTTTTCTGAAGCTTTGCTGCAAGAGCAACACCTGTTCCAAGAGGAATATTCCCTCCTACAATTGCAGTTGACCCCAATACTCCCGCTTCCATATCAATCAGATGCATGGAGCCTCCTCTTCCAAAAGAACACCCCGTTTTACGCAAATAAAGCTCTGCTATCATTTTTTTTAAATCTCCGCCTTTTGCAATATATTGTGCATGACTGCGGTGAGTTCCAATTATATAGTCATCCTTTTCAAGATGAAGGCATACTCCTGCTGCTATGGCTTCCTGACCAATTGACAAATGAATCGGCGTTTTAATCTCATCATACTTGTATTCCTCTTCAATCCTGAGCTCAACTAATCTGATAGTCTGCATAACTCTATACATTTCAATAAGTTCTTCATTATACTGCATTGCATAGTCCTCCAAAATATTTATAAAAGGCTTTTATATCCGTTACCTCTAAGCTTTTCAACAACTTTTTTTATATCCTGGGCTTTGTTGCGGGGACAAACCAGAATTACATCCTTTGTACTTACAACTATCAAGTTATCGACGCTCATTGTTACAATAAGCTTATCCTCACCGACTATCACAGAATTAAATGTGTCTACGCCAAGGTATTCACCCTTTATTGCATTCCCGTCAGCATCAGAAGCCATCGTTTTTGATAAGGCATCAATACAGCCTATATCATCCCAATCGAATAAACCCTTTACAACATAAACGTTATTGCATTTTTCAAGAATCCCAGTATCAAAAGAAATATTTTGTATTTCATTATATGCTTTTTCAATATAGGTGTTACCATTCTCCTCATTCACATGCTTAATAGCCTCATAAATTTTTATATAGTGTTCGGGCAAATATTCGGTTAAGCTTCTTATTATAGAATCCATACTTCCTGCCAAAATTCCGCTGTTCCAAAGATATTCTCCTGTCGAAATAAGTTTTTTTGCTGTTTCCAAGTCCGGTTTTTCAATAAATCTCAATACTGTTAATACCTTTTCGGCCTCATTTTCATTGTCAATTTGAATATAGCCGTATCCTGTAGCCGGATAGGCCGGTGCAATCCCTATAATGACCAAATCGTCATTTTTTTCCGCAACAGTAAACGCCAGCTCAATTGCTTCTTTATAAGGCTTATGCTCTTTCACATATCCATCTGCCGGTATAAAGCACACAATTCCTTCCCCGAACCGTTCTTTTAACAGCAAGGTGGCAAAGGCAATACAAGCTGCTGTATTTTTCTTTTCAGGCTCCAATAATAAGTTGGAATAAGGTATAATGTCCTTAACGGTATTCCATGTAATATCAAGAAGCTCCTTATTTGTTACAATAAAACATTTATCAGCGGGAACAATTTCACATATGCGTTGAATTGTTTGTATAAGCATACAATTTCCATCATTAATATTAATAAACTGCTTTGGCTTAACTTCTCTGGAAAGAGGCCATAATCTTGTGCCAGATCCACCTGCCATTATAACTGCAAACTTATCCATTCTAACCTCTCCAAATATTATTTTTAATTTATTTTATGTAAATAAGAGGACATAAGTTCATAAATTATACACATATTTTATGTTAACCTCGTTAGCAGCCTAAAATTTTTCCCTTTCCCCGTTTTTTAACTATTGAGTAATGCTGCGATACTTGATACTATAATTATGTTAAAAAAATCCCTTGAGGATCCGGGAATTACCAGCAAAAAACCTGCAAGCAGCTTTTTCATACCGAAAATGGAGGTTAGCATGAATGATTTAATTGATAAGCTTATTATATATATAGCCTGTTTTGCCCTGTATATTGTGGATGGAGGCTTCAGCATAAGTGTCCCTCCGGTATTAGTTGCTATAACCGTAAGCGCCTTATTAAGCTACCATAGCACTGATAAAAAAGCTCTTATCCGCCAAATTAATTCCTGTCGAAAGCTCAATAACAAGCTGCTGAAGCTGGGATTGGCGGGAGCATACTTCCTCTTATGCCAATGGCAGCCTCCGTTTATAGTATTTCTCCCCCTAATCTGCTATGATATTTTTGCTGAAAAAAATCAGTTTTTTTCTTTGCTTGCCCTTATACCTGTTATCTCACACCTTGAACAAGGCTTGTTAAATATGCTTGTTATGCTTATTGTACTGCTTATGCTCTCATACATTTTAAAATACCGCACAAAAAGCTTTACGGATATAAAATCCACCTTTGCCAAATACATTGACAATTCTCAGGAAATTGCTCTTTTACTTAAAAAAAGCAACCGGGATTTAATAGAAAAACAGGATTATGAAATAAATGTCGCCATGCTGAATGAGCGTAACAGAATTGCCATGGAAATTCACGACAATGTAGGCCATCTGCTTTCAAGATGCCTTTTGCAGATTGGTGCAATTATGGCAATAAATAAGGACGAAAATTTTAAAGAAAGCCTCTCATCAGTCAAAGAAACCTTGTCTTCCGCAATGGACAGTATCAGAAGCAGCGTGCATAATCTGCATGACGAAGCTATCGACTTATATTCCCAGATAAAAAGCCTTATTACCAATTTTACCTTTTGCAGAATTGACCTCGATTATGACTTAAGTGAAAATATAAATATAAAATTGAAGTATTGCTTCATAGCAATAATAAAAGAGGCCTTGTCAAATATTATCAAGCATTCCGACGCCTCGGAGGTAAATGTGGCATTACGTGAGCATCCGGCACTGTATCAGCTCATTATTCAGGATAATGGCCATAACAGCAGCTATAGTCCTGAAAACGGCATAGGCTTAATAAATATTTCTGATAGAGTCAGCACCTTTAACGGAAATATTTATATAAATACAGGAAACGGATTCAGGATATTTATTTCAATTCCCAAGACAGCAGGCAGCTCTTATAACCTCACTTAATTATGTTATTCGGAACTGCAGGAATAAAACAAGGAAACCTATGGAGGTCAGCAAATGAATATATTAGTAATTGATGATGATAAGCTTGTATGTGCTTCTCTAAAGACTATACTGGAGACAGATCCGGATATATCCGTAACAGCCACGGGAAACAACGGCAAGCAGGCAATCGAACTGTTTGAAAAGCTTCAGCCCGACATCCTGCTTATGGATATACGGATGGAAATCATGACAGGCCTTGATGCCGGAGAATTTCTGATAAAAAAGTATCCAAATGCACGGATATTGTTTCTGACTACCTTTTCAGATGATGAATATATAATTAAGGCTCTTCGTATCGGTGCCAAGGGCTACCTTCTGAAGCAGAACTTTGAAAGCATCGTTCCTGCCATAAAAGCAGTTAATACAGGTCAAAGCGTTTTTGGCGATGAGATAATCACAAAACTTCCAAATCTTATTCAGGACGAAGGCCGAACGTCCTTTTCCAACTTTGGCCTGACTGAAAAAGAAACCGAGCTATTAATCCAGATTTCAAATGGCCTCAGCAATAAAGAAATTTCTGAAGTTTTATATTTGAGTGAAGGCACTGTAAGAAATTATATAAGCATTATGCTTGAAAAATTACAGCTTCGTGACCGCACACAGCTCGCAGTTTTCTACTACAAAAACAAATAGGAAGCAACAAAAGGTATAAAAGCTTTATAAAACTGTAAAATACAAGCAAGCAGCTTTTTTAAGGCATTGAAAAAATATCGCATATATGATAATCTAAAATAGATTTATTAGTTATGTTTAAATATAGAATATAAAGCTAAGAAACGGATTAGTAAAAGGATTTTGTACCTGATGAAATACCATGAAGCATGTCATGGTTTTTTCTTACAGAGAGCTGTAGTTTTGGTGAAAATACAGCAGGCTGCAGCCTTTGAACTCGCCGTGGAGCCGCTGGCAAAAATCAGCCGCATATCCTGCGTTAACGGGCAAAAGTGAGCTTTTTAGCTAACAAGAGTGGTACCGCGGACTATCCCGTCTCTTTTTTAGGAGGCGGGTTTTTATAATTTTTAATTACTACCGGATATAATTATTTTAAAGGAGTTGATTAAATGCCATACTCAGCAGATATAGATAGAAAGTGGCAAAAGAAGTGGACAGATACTGAAATTTATAAATTTAATCCTGAGAACATTGACAAAAAGCTTTACTGCCTTGAGATGTTTTCATACCCATCCGGTGCAAATCTGCACGTTGGTCACTGGTACAATTACAGCCTTACCGATTCATGGGCAAGAATGAAAAGAATGCAGGGTTTTGAAGTCTTTCATCCAATGGGGTTTGATGCCTTCGGATTACCGGCTGAAAACTACGCGATAAAAACAGGTATCCATCCGGAAGACTCAACACTCAAAAACATTGCTACAATGGAAAGCCAGCTAAAGGAATTAGGAGCGACCTTTGACTGGGATTATGAGATAAAAACCTGTATGCCCGACTACTATAAATGGACACAGTGGCTTTTCCTTAAATTGTATAATGCAGGCCTTGCTTACAGAAAAAATGCGCCGGTAAACTGGTGTCCCAAATGCAACACTGTCCTTGCAAATGAACAGGTTATCAACGGCACCTGTGAAAGATGTGAAAGCGAAGTAACCAAACGTGACCTCACTCAATGGTTCTTCAAAATCACAGCATATGCTCAGGAGCTCATAGACAAGCTGGAAACCCTTGACTGGCCTGAAAAGACCAAAAAGATTCAGACAAACTGGATCGGACGCTCGGAGGGTGCCGAAATCGAATTCAGTGTAGCTGACCGGGATATCAGCTTCAAGGTATTTACTACCAGAGCCGATACTCTCTACGGTGTGACATATGTTGTTCTGGCTCCGGAGAATCCGATTGTTGAAAAAATTACTGCAGCTGAGAACAGAGAAGCAGTTGAAGCCTACATTGCCGAAACAAATAAGCAATCTGATATCGAAAGGCTTTCAACCACAAAAGAAAAAACCGGTGCCTTTACAGGCGCTTATGCTGTTCATCCGATAACAGGCGAAAGCGTTCCGATATGGATTGCCGATTATGTTTTAGCCAGCTATGGTACCGGCTGTGTAATGGCCGTCCCCGCTCACGATGAGAGAGACTTTGACTTTGCCACAAAGTACAAGCTTCCTATAAAGCGTGTAATTAAAAGTGCCGATGGGACTGATGACACCTTACCGTTCTGCGACTACGGCGTACTTGTAAACAGTGCCGAATTTGACGGCGTTGCAACTAATAATGCCAAACTTGATATTGTGAAAAAGCTTGAGTCAGATAAAAAAGGCAGCTTAAAAATAAATTACCGGTTGAGGGATTGGCTGGTATCCAGACAAAGATACTGGGGTGCTCCAATTCCTGTTGTTTACTGTGAGCACTGCGGCGAGGTTGCTGTTCCTGAAGAAAATTTGCCGGTTCTGCTTCCCTATAATGTTGAATTCAAGCCGGATGGCGAATCTCCCCTTAAGAAATGCGAGGAGTTTATGAATGCGGTTTGTCCAAAGTGCGGCGGCCCGGCAAGAAGAGATCCTGATACATTAGATACCTTTGTTTGCTCCTCCTGGTATTACCTAAGATATCCGGACAGCAAAAACAGTGACAAGGCTTTCGACACAGAATGGATTAATAAAGTTCTTCCCGTTGACAAATATGTCGGCGGAGCCGAGCACGCAGCAATGCACTTGCTTTATGCACGTTTCATAACGAAAGCCTTGCGCGACCTAGGGTTTTTAAGCTTTGACGAACCATTTCTTTCACTGGTGCATCAAGGCACAATCCTTGGCTCCGACGGCAACAAAATGAGCAAATCAAAGGGCAATACCATTTCACCGGACGAATATGTACGCAAATACGGTTCTGATATATTCAGGATGTATCTTGGCTTTGGTTTTAATTATGTTGACGGCGGCCCTTGGAGTGATGACGGGCTCAAGGCAATTTCAAGATTTGCAGGCAGAATAGAGAGATTGCTTGAAAGTCTTTCAGAGCAGAAATCTAAAACAGCCCGGACAGATATGGATAAAGATGACAAGGAGCTGAACTATGCCCGTCACTTTGCAATAAAGAACGTGACACAGGATACCGAGAGATTCCAGTTCAATACTTCCATATCCCGCTGTATGGAGCTTGTAAATGCTTTGTATAAATATGATGCCGAGGCCAAGGTTAAAAACATCAAGCTGTTTGAAGATACTATAGCTGACCTTGTCAAGTTAGTTTCTCCTTTCGCACCTCACTTTGCCGAAGAACAATGGGAGCAGCTGGGGTATGAATATTCCATATTCAATCATCCCTGGCCGGTATCTGATGAAAAAGCACTAGCCCGTGATACCGTTGAAATTGCGGTACAAATAAACGGAACCATCAGGGGTAAAATAGATATATCCGCCAATGCCCAAAACAGTGAAGCTGAAGCTGCCGCACTGGCTGATGATAAAATTCAGCAATTTCTGGAGGGAAAAGAAATTAAAAAGGTCATCGTTGTTAAAGGTCGGCTGGTTAACATTGTCGCAAAATAGCTTAATGCTTCAGCCTGAAAACGGAAAGATACCAGTTTTGTTTTCTATCCGTTTTCAGGCTTTTTAATGCCAAAATACTTCATATAAATAATAAATTTTTTCATAACCCCCAAGAATATATAATATAGTTGCATATTATATATTTTATCATCCTTAATTGGAATATTCAGTTTAATATGATAAAATTAAGGATATTATAGAGATTGGGGGGATATTTTTTGGAAATAACATTTTACAGAACTCTTGCAAATAAATTAGCAGATGCGGTTATACAAAATCAAGAATATTCAGAAGCAGAAGAAAAACGAATCCGTTATGGCTTGGTATGTATTTTTTCCGATTTGTACAAATTTATTTTAACATTAGTAGTTTTTTCATGCTTTTTACTGACAAAAGAATGTCTCATCTCCTTTATACCAATTTTGCTGCTTCGTCCATTCTTGGCCGGTTACCATGCTAAGAGTGAGCTTATGTGTATATTTATGTCTTTTGCAACCTTGGCAATAAGCATACTAGTTGGAAATATGAATATCATACCACCTATGTTTCAAGTTCTGGCAATACTTATCCTGCCTGTAACCGGTATATTAATCGCACCTGTGAGAACCCAAAAGGTTCAGGAAAATATTAAAAAAATAATTGAAAGCAAAATATTAACAGCTGTTTTAACGATTTTATTATTAATATTTGATAATTATTTTTTAGCTAATCAAATCATTTTTCTATCAGTAAGCATAATTTATATACTCGCTTTGTACCAGCTAGCAAAAAATTTTATAACAAATAATGCTTAAGCAGCAAAAAGCTGCAAGCAGCTATTAATAATCGTTTATATCATTTTGTGTAAATTTATGGAAAAATTGTGAACTATTCAAGATATCTATTGACATTTTGTGTAATATAAGGCATTATAAGGCTTGCCAATAAGTTTTAGAAAGGTGGATTAAATTGAAAAAACATTTATTTAAGTTAATTGGTTTGTGTTCCGTATTAACAGCAGGACTGGTTGCTAGTGCTAGCAAACTTTTCTTTTTCTACCAGCCTGAAGAAATATAGGCTATTAACTAGTTAACTACTCAAAGCCCCATAAATATGGGGCTTTGAGTAGTTAACTTTTCCATTATGCTTAACACTTCTTTTAAATAATATATACTGCCATAAGCCTTTAATTATCCTCTGCATAAATATTGTTCATAAAAGGTTCATATAGAATGTTATTCTTACTTACACTTAATTTATAAATACTATCCTTTTAGTAATACTCTTTTTTTTGACAAAGTCCCTTCAATATTTCGATATTATTTTTTATAAATCAAAATCCAAAGTACGCGCAACTTCTTATACCGATATTATCCTACATAATTTCTGCAAAAACGCAAGTTCCCATTATGAAATTTGCTATTATTTGCAAAAATTATTGACTTTTAATGTAATATTTGAGATTATTATGTTATAATTCTAAATTGTAAAGGAGGAATTCTGTTGAAAAAAATACTATTTAAATCAATCGGGATGTGTTCCTTACTAATTACTGAAAGAGATATTCGTTGTTTAAAGCTTTGGCTTTTTTATGAACCTAAACCTTAATTTTTTTCCATAACTACTTGAAAAAGGCCTTAAATACATGTACAGTAATATTATAGTATTTATGGCTTTTTTTATGCCATAAAATTTTAGGAGGAGTTTTTGAGTGTACGAGGTTAGTGAAATTTTATTTACTGCATTAGAAGGATTGATATTCATTGTAGCATTCGTATCACTTTCAGATTGCAGAGATTATATATTAAAACATTATAGAAAAGTAATTTTTTTTGTAGTTTTTTATACTATATACACGTATTTAATGAGTATTATATTTCCAAAAGGCCTTCAGACTATACCTATTGCAATACTCACAATAATTATTCTGAATTTCATGTTCAACAGTTCATTAGTAAAAACCTTAATCAAATACTTTTTATATCTTATGGCAATGTCATTAGTTGAACTGTTTTTAGTTGTTTTTGGTGTTATTGTTTTAAAATTGCCTGCTATATTTATAATAAATAATGACAACGCCGTATTCATATGTAGTATTATTGCAAAACTAGTTGAAGCAATAGCTGCTTTGGTTTTATATAAGAGTAATTTAAGCATTAATTTCTTTATTGACAAAGAATCCAGTAATTCGAGATTCAGACAAATACTTATACTCATTTCATCAGTTTTATTTCTATTAGTATGTTTGAATATCTATATAACAAGCAATCCTGATAAGCTTCTCGCATTTAATACTTTTTCATTTATAGTCTATGCAGTATTAATAATAGCTGTTGTTTTTGTATTTCGTGAAGTTTCCAGGCTCGAGCTTTTAGAATTTGCCAGCGAGCTGGAAAAGGAAAATATTAAGCAGCTTATAGAGTTCAATGAAATGGTAGCCAAGGAACGGCACGAGTATAAAAATCACCTGAATACCATATATGGGTTATGTACTTTAAATAAGCCTGATTTAAATGAAAAAATTAAATTATATATAAACAGCTATGCAAACAACAATGATACACGAAATATAGCAATAGATTCCGGAAATGATTATGTTGATGCAATAATTAATGTAAAATACAATAATGCAATAAGAAAGGGAATAAACTTAATCGTAGACTTCGATGCACCCTTGTCTTCCGCAAAAATTGCCGAAGATGTTGCCGTCACAATCATCTCAAATATAATAGAAAATGCCTTTGAATCCATTGTGACAATTGATAAAGAAAAAAAATACATCAGCATTCAAACTTATATTGACAAAAATAATTACTTCATTTCCATATCAAATAATGGGCCTATGATTAGTGAATCTGATAAAAAGAAAATATTCAACGCAGGCTTTTCAACAAAGGATAACTCTACGAAAAAAAGAGGCTTTGGCCTTAGCATTGTGCTTGCAGAGATAGAACGCTTCGGCGGAAGCATTACTATAAACAGCAACGATGAAGTAACAGAATTTCTGGTTTCCCTCAAGGTCAATTCCCAGCAGTCCATTTCTCAAGTGGCATTGTAGAACTATTATATAAATAAATATCTACACTTTACTTTGGAAATTGGTTATAATAAAGAGATAGTCAAAAAGATTATAAATAAAGTATCTTAATTATAATAATCAGGAGCAGCTGATGTTTCATATTTCAAAGGAAAGTATATATTATTTATCAACCCCAATGAGGTTTAGTAAAGGATTAGATTATTACACCTCTAAAAAAGTAAAGTCAGTTTCCTTCAATAAAAATATGCTTTTATTTGATGCATCAGTTATTGGAAACCACCCTTATAATGTTCAAATACAGTTTGACAAAAAGGGTTACATTAAAGATTACTCTTGCACCTGTCATGACTTTTCAAATACGAATAGCTGCTGTAAGCATATTATATCCGTACTCCTTCTCATAATCGAGAAGGATAATCAAGGCTTTTTTAATTCAGAAAAGCAAAAGCTTGCGGCAAAAGAAATTTTTGACTTCTTCCAAGCAAGAACAAGCCTTTCTAAAATTAAAATAAACGTTGAATTTAGCTTGGAGCTTTTTAAATCAAAATCTCCCTTTGCCAAAATAGGTCCGGCTGCCGCCTTTTCTATGCGAATAGGAACGGACCGGCTTTATATTGTAAGAAATATAAGAGAATTTTTGGAATGTATTAAAAGCGATAAGGAATTGATATATGGCAAGGGATTTTCCTTTGACCCTTCTATATTTACTTTTAAGGATACAGAAAAGAAAATAATTTCATTCTTACAGGAAATATGGCAAAATGAAAATTTGACTGATTACTTAGCCGGGTATACAAAAAAGCAATCCGTTTTAAAGGATAAAGAAATATTTTTATCTGAAGCAGCACTGAAGAGACTGCTGGTATTGCTTGAGCCTGTTGCCTTTAATGTAATCCTCGGTGAGCAAAAATTTGAAAAGATATGTATAGTTGAAAAAGATATTCCCTTAGACTTTATACTCACTAAAAACGCTTCGGCAGTGGAGCTCAATATCGACACAAAAGCTCCTCTGTACCAGCTTACCTCTGATTGTGAATATTTCCTTTATAAAGATGCCATTTATAGGGTTTCTCTAAATCAGCAGGAATACTTCAAACCATTTATGCATTATATTTCCGCTCAGAATACAAACCTTATTTCTTTTCAGGATAATGATAAGGAAAGATTCTTTGCCGAGCTATTACCCTATATCGAAAAAATAGGACAGGTTTCTATTGATGAAGACCTCAGGGCAATAGTAGAACGTGTTGAGCTTGAGCCTGAAATATACTTAGACAGGCATGAAGATGTAATAACTGCAGATGTCAAATTTAAATATGGAGAACGAATAATCAATCCTTTCTCCGCAGAAGTAAATCAAGCTCCTTACGATAAAATATTGATAAGAGATTTAGAAAAGGAAGGCATTCTTCTTGATATTCTGGCTGAAACAGATTGCAAGGTAAATGGAAACAGAATTTATCTCGATGAAGAAGAAAAAATATTTGACTTTGTGAATTATGTTATACCCAGATTGCAGGAATATTCAGCGGTTTTTTATTCAGAAAGCTTTAAGGCAATGAGCTTCAGGCGGTCACTTTCCTTTTCCGGCTATTTAAGGCTTAATAGCTTAACTGACTTACTTGAATTCAATTTCAATATTGATGGCGTACACAAGGATGAACTGGCTTACGTAATTGACAGTATAAAGCAAAAAAAGAAATACTATAGGCTAAAAAACGGTGATTTTTTACCGTTGGAATCAACGGAATTAATAAATATGGCTGAAATAATTGACCGTCTGGAATTAAACAGCTCCGAATTTAAAAATGATATAATTCAATTACCCAAATACCGTGCGCTTTATATAGATAATATGCTCAAAGAGAGCGGTATGAAATTTTTTGAAAGAAATAACATCTTGAAAAATTTAATTCACGATATGCAGGAGCCTTCAGAAACAGAGTACAAAATACCAAAGGCTATTAACGGAACACTCAGAAGCTATCAAAAATTGGGATTTAAATGGTTAAAAACACTTTCAGTATATGGTTTGGGCGGTATTTTAGCTGACGATATGGGCCTAGGCAAGACTCTTCAGGTAATTACGCTGCTCCAGTATGAAAAGCAGGTATCCGGTACGTGCTCCTCCATTGTCATTGTACCTACTTCCTTGATATATAACTGGTGCTCCGAGGTTAATAAATTTGCACCTGAGATGACTATTACAGCAGTGGTCGGAAGCAAACCCGAGCGGCTGAGCCTTATTGAATCAGCTCGCAAATCGGATATACTGGTCACTTCCTATGCTCTCATAAGGAGAGATATTGATGAATATAAAAAACTTTCCTTCAGATACTGTATACTTGACGAGGCGCAGCATATAAAAAATCCTTCCTCGCAGGCAGCCAAAGCAGTAAAACAGCTGGTTTCAAGTAATAGGCTAGCCTTGACAGGTACCCCTATGGAAAATAATCTGACAGAATTATGGTCAGTTTTTGATTTTATTCTACCCGGTTATATGCATTCACATGCAAAATTTGTTGAAAAGTATGAAGGACCGATATCAAAAGGTGACACCTCTGCATTATCAAGTCTCAGCAAACAGCTTAAGCCGTTTATTTTAAGGAGACTTAAACAGGATGTTCTCACAGAATTGCCGGATAAGATTGAACATGTAATTGAGGCTGAACTCACAGATGACCAGAAAAAGCTCTACATGGCTTATTTAGAGCAGGCAAAAGGAGAGCTTTTCAAAGAAATAAATGAAAATGGCTTCGAAAAGAGCCAAATGAAAATACTTGCCGTACTTACAAGGCTGAGACAGCTCTGCTGTCATCCCGCACTGTTTGTAGACAGCTATAAAGGTGAAAGCGGCAAACTGCTGCTGCTCAAAGAAATTATAGAAGACTCTCTTATGTCCGGACATAGAATTCTTATTTTCTCTCAGTTTACATCTATGCTGGCAATTATAAAGGAATGGCTAATCAGTTCCGAAACAGAGTATCTTTATTTAGACGGATCCACTCCTGCCGAAGAAAGGATACATCTTGTAAGAGGCTTTAACAGCGGAAAAGGCAAGGTATTTCTTCTCTCCCTTAAATCAGGAGGGACAGGCTTAAACCTTACCGGTGCAGATACCGTAATTCATTATGATCCTTGGTGGAATCCGGCAGTTGAAGATCAGGCAACCGACAGAGCCTATCGAATCGGTCAGACAAAAACCGTTCATGTTATGAAATTGGTAACTCATGGAACAATCGAAGAGAAAATAATAAAGTTAAAGGATAGAAAAAAACAGCTTGTAGACTCCGTTATTCAGTCGGGGGAAACCTTAATAACCAAAATGAGCCGGCAGGAGCTGGAAGAGTTATTTAATTGAAAATAACTCTTTGTTTTCTTGTTCCCCGAATAATATGTCCTTTTGAATTTTTTCATAGGTATATTCATAATCCTTATATTTGGAAGGTGTGTCCTTATAAGTAATCCCATTGCTGAGAACCGAAAGAAAATGCCTGTTTACCGGTACCTTGCCTGAATAATCAAGCAAAAAATTATAAAAGGGCGGTATTTCCATTCCAATCTCGGACATGATATATGCACCCATATAATTTGAGCTTAAAGTCTTTCCCGCTTTCATATCAGTCTTATAATTAAACCATATTAAATATGGAGTCTTTAATATTTTCTGATTATCAACAAGCATTTTTCCGTTCTCTATATTTGTCCCTTCAATACCTTTAAACAAATCAGCATCAGTAACCGCTTCCCCTATAAACCCAAGTTTCTTATAAACCCCCAGCTGTTCGGTCAATGCAGGCAAATGATCTCCCAAAAACACGACAACCGTCGGCTCTTTTACTGTTCTGAAATAATCTATTACCTTTTTAAGGCTCTTATCTGCATCATTTATGCCTTGGGCATAGTTTTGTAAAGCAGTTATACTTTCCTCGTCCAAGCTTTTAGTAGATTGAATTTTAAATTTATTATCCTTGTAATAGTTTTCGGTTGTATACGGCCAGTGATTCTGCATGGAAATATTATACATAAACACAGGTCCTTCCGCTTTTTCATACTCTGAAATAATATAATCTGCAAAGGTATCATCTGAAATATATTCTCCCTTTTTTACAGCATCCGGCATATCTGACTGTGTTACAAACTTGTCTATGCCAATCAGAGGATAAATCGAACTGCGCTTGAAAAATGCTTTTTCATACGGATGGACTGAAATAGTCTGGTATCCCAGCTTCTTAAAATACGTTGGTATTGATGGAATCTCCTTTTTAATGCTTGTAGTATAAGCGGTTGTCTGATATGGAAGGTACTTGAGAGATAAGCCCGTCATGATTTCAAATTCAACATTACAGGTCAGCCCTCCATATGTAGGTGAAACCATCTCACCGCTGACAGCTTCTTTCTGAAGAGCATGCAGATTGGGCACCGGATCCTCTGAAAACTTTACATTGGGTAATAGCGTTGCATCCCAAAAGGCTTCACTCATTATAAAAATAACGTTTGGTTTAACCTCTGTCGCTGCTTGTCCGGCAGTAAATTTATATTGAAAATCACTTTCAGATGAAACCTCTGAGCTCTCATCCATATCTGCCCATAGCTTGGCATTAATAATAAACCCTCTGATGTAGCCATTTTGTTCACAGGTAGCAGTAGGAGACTCTTCAACTCCAATACTTGGTAATGTTTGAAAAACTACAGCAATAATAACAGCGCAAAATATAGAAGATACTATTCTGAAGGTCAGGTTAAGAGCTGATTTTTCATAAATAAAAATCCCAATTACCATAGCAAGCAGTATTAAAACAGAGGCTACGAAAATCCCGTTCCATAAAAAATTAAACTGGGCAAGATTCATACTCCCCACAAGACCGGCCACATTTAAGCTGCTCATTACGTCCCATGGCATCAAAGGCACTCCCAGTATTTCTCTCTTACTTCCTACAATTGCAGCTATAAGCACACAAAGAACAGAAAAGGAGAGTGCTGTGACTCCTTTATTATTAATAAAAGCCCATAGTACAATATAAGCAGCCAAAAATAAGAGCAAAGAAAGAAAGAATTGCAGAGGTGCCTTAACAGGCCATATAACAGTACTTATAAAATCACCTCTTGTTGCAAATTCAATAATAAATAAAGAAAATATGGGTATTAAAAAGAACAGCAATTTAGTGCAATTATATTTTGATAGTATTTTTTTAATTTCCATAGCTTGAAAACCCCTTTGCAAAACCCATAATATTTATATTTTTTCACATCTTCTATCCTTAGTCAACATAATCAGTCCAAAGCTTCTATAATTTTATCAGAGTTCTCTAATAATTTGCGAAAATTAATATACTTGTATAAGTATATAATACTAGTAATCCCCGAACTTAATATAAAAAATGTGGCTTTTAATTAACAAAGGCAATTACGGCTGAAAGCCTTTGTGAAATCAAATACCGGTGCAATATTCTTTCTTATAATTTAATATAAAATATATGAAAAATAATACCGCCAAGTTGTAATACTACAATTCAGCGATATTATCCAATAGAATTTTTACAATTTTATTTTAAATTTTCAGGATTCAGACACTGCAACTCTTCTGGAACAAACAATCCGTCTTTTCTGATTAACTTATCATCAAACCATATTTCTCCGCCTCCGTATTCCGGTCTTTGGATAAATACCAAATCCCAATGAATTGAAGACTTATTTCCATTCGGACACTCATCATAACAGCATCCCGGTGTAAAGTGCAGGCTGCCCTTAATCTTTTCATCAAACAAAGTGTCCTTCATTGGCTTTTCAATGTACGGATTTACCCCTATTGCAAATTCTCCTACATATCTGGCACCCTCGTCTGTGTCAAATATCTCATTAATACGCTCAGTATCATTTGCAGCCGCTTTTACAATTTTACCGTCTTTAAATTCAAGACATATATTCTCAAATGTAACCCCCTGATATACAGCAGGGCAATTGTACGATATAACACCATTCACTGAATTTCTGACAGGAGCCGTATATACCTCTCCATCGGGAATATTCATTTTGCCGTCACATTTGATTGCAGGAAGTCCCTTAATCGAAAAGCTCAGATCTGTGCCCTTGCCGGTAATTCTGACTCTGTCTGCCGCCTCCATAACTCTAACCAGCGGATCCATAGCTTTTGACATTTTCCTGTAATCAAGGTTGCAGACATCAAAATAAAAGTCCTCAAAATATTCTGTAGGCATATTTGCCAGCTGTGCCATTGAATGGGTGGGATATCTCATAACACACCACTTTGTATTGTTTACACGTTCCTCTGAATGAACAGGCTTTGCAAACAGAGACATATACAGCCTCATTTTTTCAGCAGGCACAGAAGCCTTTTCACTTACGTTATCTCCCGAGCGGATGCCGATATATGCATCCATATCCTTCATCCGAGCCAACTCGTACCGAGCCATATCCTTTATCTGCTCCTCCGTGCAATTTTCAAGCAAAACGCGCTCCAGCTCCGGATTCTTTACAGTTAAATACGGTATGGCACCAACCTTGTATGTCTCACGAATCAATGCTCTGGAAAGCGGCATTTCATCTCCTGCATTTTCAATCAGTATTTTTTCACCTGCCTTCAATTCACAGGAATAATTAATTAAATTTGCAGCAAGCTTTTCTATTCGCGAATCCCTCATATAGTTAGTCCTCCATTTTATTCTGTGTTACAGTATATTAATAGCCTCTCTATAAACAACCTCTGAAGCACATTATCCCAAAAGCTCTTCCAGCTCATCCAGAGTCTTTTCAAATACATTCAAAGCATCCTGTACAGGCTGCGGCGAGGATAAGTCTACTCCCGCAATTTTTAATAATTCAATCGGATAATTTGAGCCTCCGCTTTTCAAAAATTCCAGATACTTATTAACAGCAGGCTCGCCTTCTGTCAGAATTTTTTCAGCAATTGCCGTAGCTGCAGAAAATCCTGTTGCATACTTATAAACATAAAAGCTGCTATAAAAATGAGGTATCCTTGACCATTCCATCGCAATATCCTCATCAACCTCAACGGCTGCTCCAAAATATTTCTTATTAAGCCCATAATATATATCACAAAGCTCTTGAGCATTAAGAGCCTCTCCCTGCTCCACTTTCTCGTGAATTGTCTTTTCAAACTCGGCAAACATTGTCTGTCTGAAAACAGTTCCTCTGAATTCCTCAAGATAATGATTCAAAAGATATGCCTTCTCCTGCTTGCTTTTTGCTCTTGGAAGCAAATATCTCATTAGGAGGGATTCATTTACTGTTGAAGCCACCTCTGCAACAAATATCTTATATTCGGAATAAACATACGGCTGTGTCATATTTGTGTAATAGGAATGAAGGGCATGCCCCATTTCATGTGCCAAGGTAAATACATCATTAATTGTATCCTGATAATTCAAAAGCACATACGGATGCGTTTTAAAGGTCCCCCATGCATATGCTCCGCTCGTCTTTCCCTGATTTTCATATACATCTATCCACCCTGAATCCATTCCCTTCTGAAGAAATTCCACATATTCCTCTCCCAGAGGCTTAAGTGCTTCAAGAACAATAGCCTTTGCCTCTTCATAGGGTATTTTCCTGTCAAATTCTTCTACCATCGGAACATAGAGGTCAAACATATGCAGCTTTTCCAGTTTCAATACCTTTTTTCTAAGCTTTAAATATCTGTCCTGCAATGTAAGCTTTTTGTTTATTGTTTCTATCAGATTATCATACAAGCTTACTGATACATTGTCATTATCAAGTGACGCTCCAATTGCAGAGGGATACTTTCTGACCATCGCATAAAATCTGTTTTTCTTTACATTAGATGTAAGCATGGCGGCCAGTGTATTTTTCATCTTTTTATAAGTGCTGTAAACTGCGTTAAAAGCATCCTCCCGAATACGCCTGTCTTTACTTTCAAGAAATGCCACATACCTGCCCTTTGTAACCTCAACCTCTTCCCCGTCCTCATCCTTTATGTAGGGAAACTTGATATCAGCATTGTTGTACATAGTGAAAATGTCTCCGGCAGCATCTGATATTTCCGCTGACAAGGCTAAAATATGTTCTTCATTGTCTGATAAAATATGCCCCTTTTGCCTGATATTTTCCTGTATCGTAAACAAGTACACCGAAAGCCCGCTATTTGCTTCAGTATACGATAACAGCTTATCCTCCGGAATATCAAGCATTTCAGGGACAATAAATGAAACCGCCGCAAAAACCTCCGTAGCCAATGTTGAAGCTCTGTCTGTCAATGCCTGATAAGTAGAATTTCCGTTATCCTCGTCACGTTTCATACGGGCAAATACAAAAACCTTGTCATTAAGGGATAATACTTCATCACTCATTTTTAAGCAATCTAAAAGCATTTCAGGGCTGTCTGCCAGCTTACCCTTAAATCCCGATATTTGAACTGCAATTCCCTTTACTTTTTTAAAATCCTTTTCCCACAGTGAAATATCACTATAAATGTCTTCCAGCTTCCATTTAAATTTTGAAGCAATAGCTTCTCTTTTTGGTAAATCCTTATTTGCAGCCATCTGTTATCCCTCCGTTTAATTAGTTATAATACCTTTAATAATTAGTTTGCACACTATTTCAATAATCTTGCATAATATTTTAAGCAATTACCGTCGGTTAAAATTTAATACTCTGAATAAAACCCTTTTTCTACAAACTTAATTATAGAGCAATAAAGAAATAAATTCCATGCATTTCCTATGTTTAGTATAAAATCAATTAATGCCACTTAAAAAAGGATCAATATTCTATCATAGCGAAGGTTTTAACAGTAATTGGTTAGCCTCTGCTGTTGACTTTAGTCACTGTAATTATTTAATTTTCGGAAGCAATGTGATAATATATATACTATATGGCTTATTGCTGTTTTTCTTTATTTTTTGCAGAAATTGTGCCCGAATGAGGCGTGGAGGTTAATATGGGATTATTCAATTTTATAAAGTCTCAATTCATTGATGTTATTGAATGGACTGATAATAGTACAAATATAATGGTTTATCAATTTCCTGTTGAAAACAGGGAAATTAAAATGGGAGCTCAGCTGACAGTAAGAGAAGCACAGATGGCGGTATTTGTCGATGAAGGCCAGCTAACAGACGTTTTTACACCCGGAAGATATACCCTTGACACTCAAAACCTTCCGGTATTAACCAAGCTCAAGTCTTGGAAATACGGCTTTAATTCGCCTTTTAAATCTGAGATTTACTTTGTAAATACAAAACAGTTTACAAACTGCAAGTGGGGTACAACAAACCCTATTATGATGCGTGATGCGGAATTTGGCATGCTCAGAATGAGAATGTTCGGAATATACTCCTTTAAGGTTGCCGACCCGGCAGTTTTTCTGAGGGAGGTTTTCGGAACAGCAAGCTTCTTTACTGTAGACGGAATTACCGGTCAGCTCAAGAGCAAAATAGTTTCTGGGGTTGCTGATTTATTGGCGGAAGCTGCCATACCTGCTCTTGATTTATCATCAAAGTATGATGAAATAGCCCTGATGTCAAGGAAAAAGCTTGGAGAAAGCTTTAGCCGGTTGGGCTTGTCACTTGAATCACTTATTATTGAAAACATTTCTCTGCCTGAGGAAGTCGAGAAGGTACTTGACAAGCGTACCTCTATGGGTATAATAGGCGATAGCCTCAACCAATACACACGTTATCAGGCTGCGGAATCAATCCGTGATGCAGCGCAAAATCCCGGGGGAATGGCCGGTGCCGGTGTCGGTATGGGTGCGGGAATAGGCATCGGAAATATGTTTGCCGAAGCCTTTTCTGCACAACAGTCCAAACAACCCGAAGCAAAAGCCCCTGAACCCGCAAAAATAAAATGTTCCAACTGCGGTGCAGCTTTAACGGAGCAGGCAAAATTTTGTCTGGAATGCGGTACCAAGGTAGAGCCTTCCACCAAGAAATGCTCCGGCTGCGGAAATGAACTTTCCGCCGGCAGTAAATTCTGCCAGGAATGCGGTCAGAAGCAGTAATGCCGGATATATACAAGCTAATAGCATATATGCCGGGCTACAGTATGCGGCGGCTGTCTTGATTCTTGAGCTGCCGCTTTCTCAAATATATTCTAAATCTGTGGAGATAATTTTATGAATGATACAAAAGTAAATAATTCACAATTTGATTTTAACTCTGAAAATGCGCCTGCTGCAGAAGCAACCTCATATAAATGTCCCTCCTGCGGCGGAGTATTGGTCTTTGAGCCTCAGAAGCAAAGCTTGCAGTGTGAATATTGTAAAAATGTAATCCATCTTGACGACAACAATCCGGATCCTACCGCATACGGCTTTGATAATGACAGTGAGCTTGAACCTCAGGTATGGGGAGAAGAAAGGCATAGCGTCAAATGCAAGAGTTGCGGTGCTTCCACAGTATTTGATGCTTACATTGTTGCTGATAAATGCCCATTCTGCGGTAACAGCAATATACAGGAAGAGGTTATCACTACCGGTATTATGCCTGAGAGCGTTATCCCCTTTAAAATAACAGAAGAAACAGCCATAGCACGGTATAAAAAATGGCTGAAGGGTAAATGGCTTGCTCCCACAAAGCTGAAAAAAGGTGTGAACAGTCAATATATCCAGCTTACAGGCATGTACGTTCCCTGCTGGTCCTTTGATGCAGGCACAAGCTCTTTTTATACTGCAATGGCTGGAGAATATTATTATGTTACTGTTTACAGAACTGAAACCCGTAACGGTAAAACTGAGCAGGTACCTCACCAGGAAAGACGAACAAGATGGTATCCTGTATCAGGTCAGTATCTGGAAGATTTCAGAGACTACGTTGTAGACTCTTCCATTCACATAGATGATGATATGATGGCTAGTATACAGCCATATAATATGGAGGAATTAACGCCCTATAAATCAGAATATTTATCCGGCTTCAAGGCAGAACGATATTCCGTCGACTTGAAAACAGGCTGGGAAACTGCCAAAGAGAGGCTTTCGCACTTGATTGAAAATGGAATCAGAGCACAGATATCTGCTGATGAGGTAAGAGATATAAGATTTAAAACATCCTACTACAGCAAAAGGTATAAACATATCCTTCTCCCGCTGTGGTTTTCTTCCTTCAAATACAAGGACAAAATATACGGCTACATGATAAACGGACAAACAGGCAAGGTTGACGGCAAGTCCCCCTTATCCCCGTGGAAGGTAACCGCACTTGTAATAGCAATCCTTGCACTGGCAGGCTTAGGCTACTATTTAATTAATATGTACACGGGAAGATAGCCTTGATTTCTCATTTTCATCATTAAGCCTTTACAGCAGGTTAAAAAGTAATTTAAAACCTAAACTGCTTGAGGCTGAATGCTGTTTTTTGAAAATTTGTATTAATTATGACTGCAAAAAACTGTTTTATAAAGAAATATACTTGAAAATATAAAAGATATTTAGTATACTATGATAGTTGTTTAAAATCTTAATTCATTTATAATTAATTTGCGTTCGTAGCTCAGCAGGATAGAGCGTCGGTTTCCTAAACCGCAGGCCGGAGGTTCGAATCCTCTCGAGCGCACCACAAGATTATCAAACTGAAACAGATGCAAAAGTGTATCTGTTTCAGTTTGATTTTTTATGCTATACTTAAAGGGTATATTCCAACACCATATTATTTATATGGGATGCAATTATATAAGCAGAAAGTTGGAGGGAAAACTTACATGAAAAAAATTGGACTGGGTATTGCAATAATATTATTTGGAATTTTATTGGAACTATCTATTGAAGGGTACTTACTTTATTTCGCATGGGTCATTGGCGCAGTTGGTTTAATTATAGTTATTGCTGGTTGTGTAAGCAAGGAGAGCAATTGAAAAAATAAATTCTTATTTAATGGTCTGTTTGAATTTGTAAAACATACTTACTAAGCAAATTCAGATACATTGCCAGTACATCTGCTTTGCATTAAAGGATACAGAACCGGTGACTGACTTAAAAAAGCCTATAACCGCTGCGATTATAGGCTTTTCGTTTTGATTTAAGGTTTTCAAGGGCTATGTATTTTAGTAGGGGTATCTATAGGTTTTAACCACAGTATTGAACGTTACAGGAGTCAAGCCCTGAACACTTGCTGTCACCTGTAATGTCTGCTTAATGGCCACATATTCCGAGTATATCTGGAAACCTTCTCCCAAAAATCCCGAATTTGTATTGGCACATGTTGCAATTCCGTTTGAATCTGTATATACTGTTATTTTTCTGGAATACGAGCCTCTCATAAGAGAGGTGATATATGGATGGGTGGATACTTCAAACGTAACCGGTGCATTAATAACCGGTCCGCCGTCTGCATTCAATATGCATATCTGCTGCGGAGTCATAAATCCTCGCCCGCCCGGCACTGCTACCGATGGATTTGACAAGCTGACTACCTGTTCAACCGGAGTAAGCACATATATTCTCCAGCTGCTGTCAGCATTTGCTGTCCCCGGGTTTAAAGGTATTACAACCGAGAGAATGAATAGAAATGAAAGACAGAATAGCATGATGGAATTTCTCTTTTTCTTATCATTTGAAACTTCTAACTGATGCACGATTTTTGTCATAAGCAATATCCTCCTGATGTAATTTTTAGGTAATTTTGTTACCTTTTATATATTTATTATACCTTACATCACCTTATCTGTAAAACGCCATATAAATGTAAACCCTCCTTAATTACCGTATTTGCAGGGTTTATAGGTATTCATAATGCAAGGAAAAGGGAGAAACGCAGAGCTATATTGAGTAATCCATCGGGATATTTTACCTTATAAAGGCTTGAACCTAAAATACCGGCGATAATAATTGACTCTTAGCCAATTATAGACACATAATATTTGTACTTTTGATTGCAATATGTTAAAATCCAATAGATAGAAACAAAAAATTTTAAACTATATAGATTGCACTAAGTACTATATACTTGCTGCCAGGAGACAGTTCCTTCGTTTTCTATAGTCCTTTCTTACTTCGGAAACGCTCAACCGCCCCTATGACACAAAAAGCTGTTAGATTATTATAACTTAGCGTCATTTATATAAATTTTATTTAATTCAGAAGGTGAATAATTTGAATGAACCTAAAATAATTGATGCTCATGTTCATATATTTCCGGATAAGGTTGCTGTAAAAGCCACCGAAGCCACCAGCAATTATTACGGAGTACAGATGTGTGGCAATGGCACTGTTGAAGACCTGCTTCAAAGAGGAAGAGCAATAAATGTTTATAAATATATTGTGCATTCTACCGCTACAAAGGTGGATCAGGTAGAATCAATAAATGACTTTATTGCAGCTGCGCAAGCAAAAAATACAAGCTTTATCGGTTTCGGCACCTTACATCCTGATCTTGAGGATATTGAAAGTGAAGTAGACAGAATTATTTCTCTGGGTCTGAAAGGTATAAAGCTGCACCCTGATTTTCAGAATTTCAACATTGATGATCCTGATGTAATGCCCATATATAAAGCAATTCAGTTCAAGCTTCCAGTTCTTATACATATGGGTGATGAAAACAGAACCTCTTCAAGCCCGGAAAGATTGTCTAACGTGCTGAAAAGGTTTCCTGATCTGACTGTCATAGCTGCTCATCTGGGAGGATATCAGATGTGGGACGACTCGATAAAATATCTTGTGGGCAAGAATTTATATCTTGACACATCAAGCTCTCTGGCCTTTTTAGATAAGGAAAAAGCCACATATATCATCAGAAAGCATGGCGTTGAAAAAATTCTTTTTGGCACCGATTACCCAATGTGGTCACACGAAGAAGAGCTTCAAAGACTGTACAATCTCGATTTTACAGCTGAAGAGCAAGAATTGATTCTATGGAAAAATGCTTCAAAGCTATTGGGCTTAAAGTAACCGAACATAAAGAGGCAGTCTAAATACTCCGGCTATGTACAAGCTAAAAATGCAGTTGTACATATAGCCAAGTTTTTAGAAGGCCTCCTTATGTTAATTGATTAAATTCATAAATAACAGCTTCTAAGAATAATAACCATTAGTAAAATGCCCCCTAGTCTGCTGTGTTAAACAAAATTTAATATTGTTTATTAACAGGGAACATTGCAATAATAAGCAGCGGAACAAATGAACCAAAAAAGCCTGCAAAGAAAGCAGGTACTGTATTTAAACCTCTTCTTTTAGCCATACTTACAGCAATTATCCCAAAAACAACATTAATTACAAGCATAAACAATATAGGAGTAAAAAAATTTGCAAGATTTATAGCCATAACTCCTCCCCCTGAAATTTATTTTCCTGCTGAAGCTTATAATTCCACATGAAGCTGTATTTTTCCTTTATTACTTATTATTAGCCTTTTACTATTCATTTTATGATATTTTTTTATCAAATTCTATTTTATATGCATTATTTATGTGCATTTTCTCATTTTTTCGACTATATTCATTGAATTTTTTTGTGAAAACTGTATAATTAAATTAAGAGCTTCAGCCTTAAACCACAAGTAATAAACATGGAAAAATACCGGCATACTTTTTAGAAGAAGAGGTTCTCCGCACAAAAGTTCACCAAATTTTTGTGCCGGCTCTTGGCGTGGGGATAATTATGTTTGAAGGGTATAAATTAAAATATCGTTTAAATGCTAAACATAGCCTTCTCAGTGATACTGAAAATATTCATCCTCATACTTTTGAGATATCTCTGTTCATTGAGCAAGGCAGTAAATATAAGCAGGTATCCTTTAATGCTTTAGACAAGATTGTTAAACCCTTCTTGTTTAGATACCAGAATAGTTATTTAAATAATATTCCGCCGTTTAATATGCTGGAACCTACGATTGAAAATATGGGTGAAACCTTTTATGAAGAGTTGAAAACTATTTTAAATAGCAAGAAATTCAATCTGATTCAATTAGAAATAAGTGAAACACCCTTACGAGTTTATTTAATTTCAGACCGCCTGATGTTTAGCTCTATAACTCGTGCAATAAATTCCGCAATTTAAGCTTTCTCTTCTTGTTCTTGGCTATACCTAAAGTCTGTCATAACCAATGCTTCTTAAAAGCAGTACCGATTATTGAGGGGTGGTTACTTGTTAAGTAATAGGATTAAACATACATGCACTATTATAGCTGCAATATTTTTAGTGCTTTTACCGTCAGTCGTTGTCGCAGAAACACAGATAAATATTGACGGTTATTTTGATGATTGGACAGATAAGCCTCATACTGAATTTTACTATGGTACATATGATAACTCTGATTATGAAAAGGTAGCGATATTTTCAGACAACACCTCCCTATACGGTCATATAAAAATGAGCGATTTGGATGGAAGATATGATTCCTTTATTATGAATTTGTATATCAATAACTTATACAACGTTCAATTTGTAATAATGTGTACTGATAATAATAAGGAAATAACATGGGACAAAACAATAAAAGACCTGTCTCCGGGAACTCATTTTGATTTGGCTGTATTCTACAATCAAGATTACACAGCTCTTCTCGGCGATGCTGCCTTGGTTATAAATAACAGTAATCATAATCCCGGTGATAATGTTGAGTTTAGTATTGATTATAACAAGATTAGAAAATACTGTGACAATATACCTGTAAGTGAGATAAAAACCATAACTCTGACCTGCGCAAGCTTGGGAAGCCAGTCAGTATCCCTTGCAGGGACATCTACAGCTCCCTTTACAGGAATCCTTGTTACGCTTTTTGCGACAGGTCTTGTTTTGATTTGTCACAAGTACAGGAAGATAAGAAAGATAGCCTGAAAGGTATAAGTGAAAAGCTTGCATCCCGCTGTGAAACAGAGGTTTGCCACAATCGCTTTCATAATTTTTTGTGTCAATCTCGGGGTGGAGGTTAATATGACTATATTGGAAATATTATTTGCGATAATGTGGATTTACATATTAACAGTCTTAACCCGAAGCAAGCTGGATTTCTGGAAATTTTGCTGGGGCAGCGTAGGCTTTTTTATATTGATGATGCTGTGGCTTCAGCCGATTGCTGTAAATCCCCTGACTAAAGCAGTAGCATCAATATCAGGTATAATAGGCAGCTTAACCGATATGTACAGCTCTTATTTCCAATATGGAATGCTCTTTATAACGAATCATGGTTCCTCAATCTCCTTGTATATAGATTATGAGTGTTCAGGAATAATTGAAATTATGGCATTTACATCCTTACTCTGGTTTTTTAATGTATATAATTTCTTTGAAAAGCTTGTTATTAATATATTTGGATTTATATGGATTTTTATTGCAAATGTATTACGTATTTTTGTGATATGTGCATTGATTTATTTTTTTGGAAACAGTATTTTTTATTTTGCTCATACAATATTCGGCAGATTAATATTTTATACATTTTCCATTATACTTTACTTTTTTGTTTTTACAAAATCACACATCATACGTCAGAAAGTTGGTAATTTTAATTATGGTCATAATTAATTACTTTTCAAGCTCAATTGTTTTTTGGATGGCATGGGTTATTATTCCTGTTATTATGGAAATTATTCCGGCCATAGGAGAGGCTTTGGTTTTATTAAGGAAAGCTTTTGCCGGAAATGCTGCACCTGTTAATTCATATCCTGAAATAACGGTAATTATTCCTGTGTACAATTCTGCAAGCACTTTATATGCATGTCTGGAATCAGTTTATTTATCCACCTATCCAAATGATAAAATTAAGATTATGCTTGTAAATAATCAAGGAGAGGATAACAGCTTTGATATATACCAGCAATGTCAGAATGATTTTAAGGAATTATCGGTTCAATGGCTAAATGCAAAGCAAGGCAAGTCAAAGGCTCTAAATATGGCATTATTTAACAGTGAAGGAAAATACATCATACATATTGACAGTGATGGAAAGCTGCATCCCGATGCCTTGAAAAATGTAATTAACCGTTTTGAGCAAAACTCGGACATTCACTGCCTTACCGGTTCGGTTTTAACAAATCCCGAGCTTATTGAAAACACTAAAGGTTTTTTTATGCGTATGCTGCGCCGGATTGAGTTCTGCGAATACTGTCAGGCCTTCTTTGCCGGCAGGAATTTTCAATCGGAAGTAGACAGCATCTACACGCTATCAGGTGCATTTTCAGCTTTTAGAAAATCAACTATCATGAAAACTCAGCTATATAATACAGACACTATTTGTGAGGATACCCATGTAACCTTTCAAATAAAAATGATTTTAAAAAAGAAGGTATATTTATGTGAAAATGCTCTGTTTTATGTTGATCCTATAGAAAGTATAAATAAGTTATATACTCAGAGACAGCGCTGGCAGCGCGGAGAAATTGAAGTTGCCCATATGTTTATAAGAAAAAATTTATTTAACGATAAAGGCTTTTTTCTTAACCACGAATTACGGCTTTTTATATATGATCACACTTTTGCATTTCCACGAATGATATGGTATTTTGCATTAATTTGCTTAGTGTTTATGAATTATTCTCTGGAGCTGGTCGTCGGTTCTCTTGTATTAATCTTTGCTCTGTACACATTTTCTGCATTTTTATTTTACTTTGATGTGGTGCTTTTATTAAAACAATTTAGGGAATTAAGGCGGTATTACATAAAGAAATGCTATTCTGTCGCCCTGCTGCCAATATTCAGCTTCTTTGTGTTCTGGATACGCTTTGCAGGAATTATCAACAGCATTAAAGGCGAAAGCAGCTGGAAGACAAAAACCCTTTCAGATGAATGGAAAAATTTTAAGGCAGTAATAGCTTCTGATTTTTCTTATTTATCAAAGCAAATGACAAAAATAAAAAGTAGGTATAACAATGAGTGAACTAACCGTATTATTACCGGCATATAACGAGGAAGGAAACCTCGAAGCTTTAGTAGAAAGATGGCAGGAGTTTGTCCTGCCTTTAAGAGAGAAATATTCCTTATCTCTGCATATTGCCTCCATAAATGACGGCAGTATTGATAATACAAGGTCTATAGGTGAAATGCTGGAAAGGAAATACAATAATTTTACGCTTGTAAACCATAATAAAAATTTCGGGTTGGGAGAGGCGGTAAAAACTGCTGTTACATATGCGCTAAAAAGCCGTCCCCACAGCAAATATGTATGTCTGATGGATTGTGACAATACCCATGACCCGAAATATATTATTGATATGCTGGATGAAATATGCATAGAAAGTGAAACCGGACATGCAGATGTTATAATAGCCTCCAGATATCAAAAGGGTGCATGTGTGCAAGGGCTTTCAAAATATCGATTATTTATGAGTAAATGTGCAAAACTTGTATACCGTTTTTTATTTAATATAAATGGTGTAACGGACTATACCTGCGGCTACCGTTTATACAGCCGCGAAGTGCTGACCCGGGCTTATAAGCATTTCGGAGAAAAAATGGTAGAGGAACAAGGCTTTTCCTGCATGGCTGAGCTTCTATACAAGCTTAATATAATAAATGCAAGCTTTAAGGAAATCCCTTTTGAATTGAGATATGATTACAAACAGGGGAAAAGCAAGATGAATGTAGTAAAAACAGCTGTCAGCAGCATTAAGCTTGCATTTAGATTATGCAAGTTAAAAAATAATATATAAGGATGTCTAATATATGAATACTTTATTGATTAAAAAGCCGAAACTTTTAATTATCTTAACATTATCCTTTCTGTTCTGTGCTGCTGTCATTATAATTGAGACAAATATTCTGAGCCAAAATCAGGATGCCTTCACAACGAGCTTTGGAAATGAACAGGAGCTGCTGGTGGCGCAAATAGAAAAGCAAGCCATAGCCGTGCTTACTGAACAGTCAGGTACCGAGCAGGATGTCATTGAACAGATTATTAAAACTGCAAAAACCTCCGGCAGCCGGTATTGGTTTTTCTCCAAAAATAATAAATTACTGTTCTTTAGAAATGATAACGAAACAAGCCAATTACATATCACGGATGTAAAAGAGCTTTTACATTCCTATAAAATTGACGGAGGGAAAAATATAGATGTACTGATTTCATTATTTAATGACAAAAAAAACGGCTCAGTGCTATTCTCTTCATCCGCCTCGAATGAGCCGGGGTTGACTTCTATATCATTTTTTGAAGCAAACGGGGCAAGTTATTCTGTAGGTGTATGCACAACAGAAAATTACATTTTAGATGCAGGTAAAATATTCAGAAATAATTCCTATACAATCAATACAATAGTATCCATATGCCTGATTCTGTTTTCATTTGCAGTAATATCCATAATGCTAATTGATAAAAAAAATGAGGATGTGGAAATTGCCAAAAAGTTTATACAAGCAAATAATCTGAAAATTGAGAAGCTTACTGCCCAAAATTCAGAATTAGACACCTTGTATGATGAAGATAAAAATATATACAGCAGTAAGGTGCTTTACGCCTTGCTGAAAAAGCTGAACCACCCGGAGCTTTTTCCTGTCAGTGTGATTATTATTAATATACATCATTCTGATAGCATAACCTATGATGGCCTTGTATCAGAGTTAGCACCAATACTGAAAAAACTGCTGCCCCAAAAAAGTATTTTAGCCAGAACTCAGGATAATCAACTTACCGCACTGCTTTTCAGAACAGATTATACCTCGGCAAAAGCTGTGCAGTCAAAGCTGAGTAAAGCTTGGAGCAGCATATTAAAAAAGCTTCATAGCTCTGCAGAAACCGAGGTTATCACGCATTTGCCTGAGGACGGAAGCCTTGTCAAAAACTTTGATGCAGTAATAAACCATAAAAAAATTAAAAACCGGTAATTTACTTTTTGAGAAGGTAGATAAATGATATTGTTATATAGGATGTTTTATAAAATGCAACCCTTATTAAAATATTTGCGTTATTCCATACTGGCGGCCATAGTTGACACCTTCATAGTTTGGATGATGCATGGAATTCCAGGTGTAAATATATTAGCCGCTAATACAATAGGAGTTATATGCGGCTTCCTGCTGCATTACCTGCTTGTATCCAAATCTGTATTTAACCTTGAATACGGCGCATCAGGGCTTATTATATATTTCGCTACATTTTTATTTGGCCTGTGTTTGGCAGACCTGTTAATTTATGTGGGAGAGTACTATTTGTTTAGTACAATGAAAGAAAATATCAAATTTTTATTTAGCAAAGGCTTATCCATAGGAGCACCCTTCTTCGCTTTATACTATTTAAGAAGGCTCTTATTCGGAATTGCAAAAAAAAATAGCGAGGAAGACTTATGAGTATAAAAAGGCATAGGCAATACAAATTCAAATTTTACTTAAATGCAAGCCATGCAATATTTATTAATGGGGCATTGGGAAGCAGACATACCCATACATGGGAAATATCAATTCATTTATTAAAGATATTAGATGAATTTATTAAGTTTACATCTTTTGAATCACATATAGAAGCCCTTTTAGAGGAATATCAGGATAAATTTATAAATGAGGTAGAGCCCTTCAATATAATAAACCCTACACTGGAAAACATCTGCACTTATTTCAAGGACAGAATCCGTGAACTGGTAAATTGTGAAGGATGGATTCTTTTGCTCATTGAAATCAGTGAAACACCCACCCGTTCTTATGTTATAAATCTTTTGACAGAAGAAAGCGATACAAGTCTGGATAATATAGATTCTCAAAAAATGCAATATGAGAATTATATGAGACACTGTAAATTGACTGCAAATGATATTGCAGATAATATAATTGATAATTTATTAAGTGATAAATAGCTGTTATTCTGGTTAATTTAGAGGCGATATCAATGGAAAATACGGAAATATCAAAAAATAAGCCTTACATAAGATTCGCTCTCAAAATAATTGCCGCTGCCGCCTTTCTGGCTACAGGAGCAATTATTCTGATGTATTTAATAAAGGCTAACAGATACTATGCCTCAGGCAACGATATATGGGGACATCTGTTTAAAGCCGATTTAATGTATCAAAGCATAAAAAGCGGCGATTTCTATCCCTTATATACTGATTTCTGGTACAATGGTATTCAGCCCTTTCGTTACTGGGCACCGTTTCCCTATTACCTTATGGCAGGACTCCAATATATATCAGGCGGTAATGTCCTAAATGCTTATTACCTGCTTGCAGGACTATCCTTCTTTATCGGAGGTATGGGCTGGCTTCTATGGGGAATATCTTCCCGCAGGATAATCTTGTGTACTTTTATCGGTACTATATGGTTTTTCATGCCTGAAAATTTTCTTGTATATTTTTGTGAGGGCAATTTGCCCAGAATGGTCATAGCTATACTTCTACCATATCTGGTCTATTTTATCTGGAGATTTGTCGAAAAGGGCAGAAATACTTCTCTTTTTCCGATTATAATATTAATGTGTATATCTACACTAAGCCATGTAATGATTGCAGCTATGACAGGCATAGGCGCGTTTATTTTTCTTGCAGTTTACTCAATATATACAAAAAACGTCTTGCGGCCTGTTTACACCATTGCCGGGATGCTACTATCCTTTGCATTATGCGGTATATGGCTGTTTCCGGCTCTGAAGGGAGGCTTGGTCGGTATGGATCCTGCGGCAAGTGCCGAAGTTATGAAATCCCTAAGCTCCCCTTTAAGTGTCTCCCTGAACCCATTTAACAGGATGACCGGTATTGTTGATACCTTTTATTTTGGTATTTCCGCAGCCATAGTATCTGTTATCGGAATTTTTCTTTCAAACCGTAAGGAAAAAGCCGGATTTTATACAACGGTAATCATTTTACTTGCAACTACAGCATCAGCGATACCCTTTTTATCCAAGCTCCCGCTTAGTCAGATTTTATGGATGAGGCGCCTCACACCTGTGGCTTATGCACTCTTTTTCTGTTCACTTATTGAATGGAAAAAATGTAAACGTTATTTTATGCTGATACTGGCACTTATACTTCTAATTGACTGCATTCCCTCCTTCAGTATTTCACGCTATTATACTCAATTATCAACAAAAACAGATAATGAGCTTGTCATAGCAAAAGCTATAACCAAGCAAAGAGTGGCACTTATGGATCTCAGCAGTAATGGTTCCTATCCGTCATGGGAGCTCTGTGAAGGTGATAATCCTGCAAAATATACTTATGGCTGGGCATGGCAGGGAGCAGCCACCTCTTCAAACATTGTCATGCTTAACACCGCACTTGAAGGGGGTTATTTTGACTATATGTTTGACAGATGTCTTGAATTAGGAAACGACACAGTTATTGTAAAAAAAGACTTGCTTAAAGCCTCCGGTAAAAATTACAGCGATTTACTCAAGGCGGCGGGAAATTCGCAATACAGGCTTTATCAGGAAACTAAGCAAACCTATATTTTTCACAGAGAACTATCCGGCAGCTTTGGATTAATATCAAACTATAAGGGCTTGGCAATAGGAAGTTCCTCAACCCAGATATCATTATGCTATCCTGAGTTTGCAAACGGAAATTCCAATAATATTGAAGATTATACCCTTGAGGAATTGTTGAAATATAAGGTTATTTATTTATCAGACTTTAAATATCACAACAGGGAGGCAGCGGAAAATATCGTCCGCCGGCTAAGCAGAAACGGTGTCAAGGTGGTAATCGACATGAACAGGATACCTGTCGATAAGGTCACAAACAGAATGACCTTTTTGGAGGTCACTGCACAAAGCCTTTCCTTTGAAAATTCATATCCTGCTTTATCGTATAAGGGCAGAGAGGTTATTCCTGAAAATTTTGTACAGGCTTATTCTACTTGGAATACGGTATATCTGGATAATATAAAAAAGCCAACCGGAAATTTTGAATATCTGGATCAAGAACTGGTGTTTCTTGGAACAAATGAAGATGAAAACATTGTTTTTATGGGTTTGAACATACTATACCATGCTATGCAAGCCGGGGATACGGAAGTTATGAACATAATATCCGACCTGCTCCGGCTTGAACAAAATGCGGTACCTGCCAGAAAACCTGTAGATATTGGTATTACCCGTAAAAGCAATAAAATTATTATTGATACGCCTGTAGAGGGAATAAACACTACTATCGCATATCAGGATAATTTTATATCTGATGACAACATCAAAAATGATAATAATTTGCTGGCAGTCACAAAAAAGCACACAGAAATTAAACTTGTATATCCTTATTTAAAACAAGGCATTCTTACTTCCTTCCTGGGTCTTATAGGTTTAATCGCTCTGTATTTTTATATAATCCGCAAGAAGAAAGGTGTCCTATGAAAGAAATAGCCTCGCAAAAAAAACAGCCGGTCAGCAAAAACAGCCTTGAAACAGAACTAAAATTGGCCGTCATTATTGCTTTGCTTTGCAGCCTTGCCGGCTCCGCAAATCTTTTATTTGAGTCAAATGCATTATTTCCGGCATCTGATGCCATGGGCTGTTTAACAAGGGTGAAATATATTGCGGATTGTTTATCACAAGGAAAGCTGCCAAGCTGGTTTCCTTTTTGGTATAACGGCTGTGCAGCTGCTCAGTACTATATGCCCTTGTCCTACTGCATACTGGTGCCCATTTATTTACTGACCGGTAACATTATGTTCACATATAAAATATATTGCATTGGAATGATGTTTACCGGCGGAATGGGCGTCTGGGTATTTTGCCGCAGGAAGATAGGCAATTGGTGCGGTTTAATCGGCATTGTCTCCTTTTGCCTGCAATCCTTCCTGTTAGAATCCTTATATTCGGAGGGCTTTCTTACTCAGGCACCTGTCTTCGCAATAATGCCATGGTTTTTGCTTGCCCTGCTTTCCTGCGCTGAAAAGCCATCGAGAATCAATTTTACCGCAAGTACTGTATTAGCAGTACTAATGACAATGAGTCATGCCTTACAGGCGATTCTGATACTTATATGCACCATAATACTTCTGTTGCTATTGGCCGTAATGAAAAAACTCACCTTTACACACTTTATTACATCTTTCTTTTCCGCAGCCTTCTCTATATTCCTTACGGCATGCCTTGCTTTTATAAATGCAGCACATTCTGGAAATTCCGGCACGCCTGCTCTTTCATCGGAATTTCCATTAAAATTTACTGCGGGAGTGTCATGGTTTACTATTAATGAATCGGCTGTTATAAAATACTCATTTACCGTAGGTATACTGTCTGCTCTTGCAATTATAATTTTTGTCATTTCCGGCTGTAGAAAACGCAATAATCTGAAACAATCCTATTACTTTTTTTCAGTAATAGCGCTTACAATTATTACATGCCTTTTTCCCTTTGGTGTGAGACTGCCTTTATTTAAATACCTGCCCTTGTCAGGAAGTATCGCGCCCGGAAGAATCCTGAGCTATACCTCCGTCACCGGAGCTATATTAAGTGCATACGTCATAGCTGAGCTGCTGCAATATCAATTAAAAAGCAACGCTACGCTGATATCAAAAATTACTTACGTCAGCAGCAGGATATGTGTATTTTTGATATCGGCGGCATTAATTATAAGCATGAACCCCTATAAATATGCGTATCCCGTCAAAGCCTCCGATTCCTTCAATTCGACAGCAGAATATTTAGATACCGAAAAAACTGCCTTCAATAAAGGAAGATACTGTTGGCTTGGTTCGGCAGACAGTTTGGAAGCATATTTTCCGTTGCAATATGAGACTAATATATGCAATGGCTGGAATTTGGAGAGCTTCCCTTATAATCAGGCCATATGGAATTATGATACAGCTCTGTCATCAGGATCTTATTCTTATATTGCAAAGCAGCTTGCATTCCACAATGTAAGATACTTGTTGCTCGGTCAGGATTACAGCGGTACTTACTCAAGCAAAAATATGGTAAACATACTGCAAACCAATGGTTTTGAAAAGACCTCGGTCAACCGTAACGGGTATAATCTTTATACAAGTAAAAAAACATCCTCCTACTTCATGACAGACAGCCGAAATGCCATTATAATAGGCGATAAGGCTAATTTATTCACAATGAGCTTCCCCTATTTAATTCAGGGTAAAAGTGCCGATATAACAGATTATACTTTTGAAGAACTAAGCCAATATAAGTTGGTTTATTTATATCAAAATGATATTGATACCGAAAAAAAGCTTGACTGCCTTGAAGCCTTAGTTACTCAATTAGTAAATAAGGGAATTCATATAATAATTGAACCTGAACCAACGGGAAATTTTGATATATTTGGAGTCAGTGCTTCTGATGAAATTTTGCCAGATAACTCAAAGTTAGAGCTTAAAGAAAATTGCCCTTGGAAAATAAATAATAAAATAAGCTTATATAATAATGAGCAAATAAGAGCTGTCAAGAATTTGCATAATCTTGATGACATCTTTGCCGCTTATAGTAATGGGGCTGTTCAAAATAGTGCTATAGGCGTTAAAAAGGTTGGAAACGGAAATGTGATTTTTATTGGCGGCGGCCTGAGTCAGTATTTGCTGCCCTTCTATATTAACGCGTGGGGTGTAAATGCTGTGGATGATAATGTAAAGTCAACAAGCAAAGATGTCCTCAGCCTGTATGAAAAAATATTTGATACCATGTTTGTCAGCAAATCTTTTATTCCTGAGCAATTTAATGTAACAGCTTCTACTTGGAATTATAAGGGAGGCAGGTTTTCATATACCAGTAATGCTGACTGTAAGGTTACCATTTCAGTATCATATGCACCTGAATGGTCGGCTACCGCAGATGGATCTCAAATAAAAATAAGCCAATGCGAAGATCTGATAACACTGGATTTGCCCGCCGGAAAGCATACGGTAAATCTCAACTACAGTATTGCAATGCACAATAAATCAATATTTGGCTTTTCCTTCCTTGCTTTTATTTTATTAATCCTGATTATTGTTTTTTTCTATGGAATTCAAGAGCAAATAAATGGCTTTGGCAAGTTCCTTAAAAATTATCTACAATACTGACAATATAAAAATCACAAATTATACACGTATATATAGTTTTATCAACAGCTTTATAAACAAAATATAGTGTTTCTGTGGAAAACTTTATCTACATCAAGCTGTTTATCCACAATTATATTAACAATATTCACACATATCGGAATATATTTAAGGTGTAATTTTAAGGTTCAGCCTTCGCGACAATAATAATTGACTTTTATATTACAGCTTTACACATTTTATAAAACTGCGGAAGTTAATTGTACACATTAGTATACAATTAACTTCCGCAATTTCAGTTTCTATCCTCAATAGCTGCCAAGAAACATCACAGGTTATTAACAGATATCTAGGGTTATCAACATATTTATTCACAAAATATAGGCTTTTTGTGGATAAAATAACAATATATCAACTGTTTATCCACAATCAATCCATGTATTGCACACATATCCACATATAATAAATATTTTTTTCAACCATTTTCTTCACTTGCTATTGCTATTGAGGCACTTGCTCCAATCCTGCTGGCACCGGCATCAACCATTGCCTTTGCAGTCTTATAATCACGTATTCCTCCGGAGGCCTTTACTCCCAGCCTTGGCTTCACTATTGATCTCATTAGTCTGATATCCTCAATTGTAGCACCGCCTGTACTGAAGCCTGTTGAAGTTTTAACAAAATCTGCACCGGCATCCCTGCAAATATTGCAGCAGATTCTTTTTTCCTCTTCCGTAAGCAAGCATGTCTCAAGTATCACTTTAACAAGTGCTTTCCCCTTAACTGCTTTAACTACACCTTCTATATCACTTTTTACGAAATCAAAATCCTCTGATTTTACGGCCCCTATATTTATCACCATATCAATTTCTGACGCCCCATTTTGAACAGCTTCCGCTGCTTCAGCAGCCTTTGCCGCCGTTGTTGTTGCACCTAAAGGAAAACCAATTACTGTACACACCTTTACAAGACTATTCTTTAAAAGCTCACTGCAAAGCTTCACATAGCAAGGATTTATACAAACAGACGCAAATCCATACTCCAACGCTTCTTTACAAAGCTTCCTTATCTGATCCCTTGTTGTATCCGGCTTTAGTGCCGTGTGATCTATCAAGCCTGCTATTTTCATCACTCTATAACCTCCCATATTAATTTAACCCATTGTGTCAGTTAATTTGTACTTATACTATTTATCAAACTAAAAAACCGGTCTTATCGTCCGACAGCTTCTGTTTGAGTCTCATCTACTTATTATCATAGATTACTTGGCAAAATACAAGTATATATCAGCAAACCATAAGCTCAGCAATTGAAATTATAAAAAAATAGGTTAGCCGGTAACGACTAACCATGTAAAGGGGGTCAAAATGTATTTTGTGAGGTCAATATTATTTTAGCCAATAACATAAATATCTATACAATTTTTTCAAAATAAAATGAAGGGACTGAACATAGCTTTATTGTTGTCCTACGGATATTTTTTGTAAAAGCCTCAATATTAATATTTTTTTTTAATAAGTAAATAATAGTATTAGGATTTGTTAAAAAGTATGTTTTACTATAAAAAGAGAGCGAAAAGAGGAGTTCAAATGGAATTACAAAATAATCTAATTAATTCAGAGAAATTAAACGAAGCAAATGCCCTCGAAATAGTTGGAGATAAGCTAAAACCGGGGGAAACATTAATTCTTGATATCGGTAATAATTATTTTCATCAAGCAGACAAGCTCTATGACATTCTTGCAAATAACGGATATTACGTTAGAAAAACATTTGTCAATGGGCGAAATCAATTGCTCGTATCCTTTAAAGACAGTAAACATCAAATGTACTAATTTACCATATATTTATTATTTCCCATAAGCATTCGCGCACAAGCATAAGAATAATTCGCCTAGCTTATCGTACAAAGAATTGAAAAAATCCAACTCCAATATATCAGCTGTAAACCAAAACGTACCGCGGCAGCAGTTGAGTGCAGCGGTACGTTTTTCCAATTTGTAATTAAGTTCATAAGCCCCGACTCTTGTTATAGCTTATCAAGCTTATTATTATCAAAGCTTTAACGGTGCAAAAACCTTTAAAACCTTATTTTTAAATTCTATTTTTGCAGGAAACAATTCCGACTTTTCCCCATCGATAGTAAGTGCAATATGTGACTTGCTTGAAATATCACAGTTCTTTGCTTTAAGCATAATTACATTTTTATCATTTACCGATTCCTTACTTAATACTTTAAAAAATATGCTCGCAAGGTTTATATTTGAACACTTTTTTACAAGAATAATATCCATAAATCCATCGGTTAAATCTGCGTCATTGACTAAATTGGGGAAACCTGCCGCTTGTCTCCCGTTAACTATTAAAAACAGCAAAAACTTTCCTTCTATACTTTGTCCATCCGCATTAAGCTGCAAATCAAAGCTTTTAATGTTAGCGACCTCTGATAAGCCCTTGAGATAATAAGCAAATGGCCCAAAATTCTTTTTTAAGTCACTGTTAGTACTAAAGGATACATCAACTAAATTTCCTCCGGCAAAAGTACTGAGGAAATACTGAGAATTATTAATTATACCGACATCACATTCTAGAATTTTTCCGTCAATAATTATATCAATACTCTCCTGCAAAGAGTTTATACCTATACACTTTGCAAAATCATTGCAGGTTCCTGACGGAATTATGCCGATTGGTACTTCAATTTTTTTGTCAAGAAGTATATTCGCTACGGAATTTATGGTTCCGTCTCCGCTGGATGCTATTACAAAATCATATATCCCGGATTCCAATAAATGCGTAATATTTTCTCTTTCTCCATCTTCCAATCTATATGGCTGAACAAGGATACCATTTTTCTGAAATGACGCCAATATGTAATCCAGTTCATTTGGTATTTTATGCCCTCCCGAGACAGGGTTATATACGAATAGTGCATTCCTCAATTTTTGCCCTCCTCTGTTAATACCTAAGGGAAATACTCAATTTTTCAATAAATAAAATCCTCTTAACCTAATAATAAATTAATTCCCATGTAAAATCAATCTATTATCCTGAACTTAAGCTTTTTATTTAACAGGGCGGCAGTAAAAGCAATATTGCATTTTACTGCCGCCCTTAACTACGCTAAACTATTCTATTATTGGTTGACACTTCTTTCAGCCATTTCAATTGCCTTCTTAACCATGTTTCCGCAATCTCTTGAAGTTACTGCTCCCCATCCCTCAGATGAAACTGTGTTGTAGACTCCAAGCTCTCTGGCAATTTCCTCTTTAAGGGCTTCTGACATTGTACTTTTATGTCTACTCATGGTTGTGCCTCCTTTTTGAGCAATGTGATGTGCGTATTCAACCTTCAAAAGAAACTTGAACACGCTTTTGCTTGCCCATAATAGATTATAAAGCGTACAAGTATAGTTTATCTCATAAGATAATAAATATTTAGGAAATTGTTTCAATTTCCGCAGACAATCCACAATATTCACAATTACTTTTATTTAATATTAATTTCGGATACAATATATTGCATTTAAGATATTAGCTCTACATCAACATTTAGTATATGCAGCTCCTATGTTAATATTTTCTGTATTTTGATACCGATAATCCACATTTCTATTGAAATCTGTGGATTCTTTTTAGTTTTCATAAAACCTCAAACCATGCTTTTATACCATGTTTCATGCAGTATATACTTTAAAATTGTGCATAACTTAAAAAAACTGTGGATAAATTTATTTTTATCCACAGTTTAATAAATTTGTTGTTTTTTAAAATATATTCATACTTATATCTACTGAGTTTACAGAATGTGTAAGTTTGCCTATCGAAATGATATCCACACCTGTTAAGGCTACACCATAAATAGTTTCTTCTGTCATATTTCCAGACGCTTCTACCAAGGCTCTCTTGTTTATTAGCTTAACAGCCTCCGTCATCTGCTCTGTAGTCATATTATCAAGCATAATTATATCCGCCTTACAGGCTAATGCTTCTTGAACCTCTTCAATAGACTCAACCTCTACTTCAATTTTTATAGTATGGGGTATGCAGCTTCTAACACGCTCAACTGCATTTGTAATTCCACCGGCTGCCGCAATATGGTTATCCTTGATAAGAACTCCGTCAGATAATGAAAATCTATGATTTACACCCCCGCCGGCACTTACAGCATATTTTTCAAGAAGTCTCAGTCCCGGAGTAGTCTTTCTGGTGTCGGTTATTCTTACAGGGAGCCCCTGAACCTTCGAAACATATCTATCTGTCATCGTTGCAATTGCAGAAAGCCTCTGCATGAAATTCAGAGCGGTTCTTTCACCCTTCAATAAGGCTCTCACAGGCCCGCTTACTGTAGCTATGATATCTCCCTTTTTTACCTTGTCTCCATCCTTTATAAATGAATCAAATACCACATTACTGTCAAGCAGCTCAAATACATATTTTGCAACCTCAAGCCCGGCTATAACCGCATCCTGCTTTGCCAGAAATTCTGCCTTCGATATTTCTCCTTCACTTATTATATTGTCAGTTGTAACATCTCCTAAAGGCATATCTTCTTTTAAAGCATTTGAAACAATATCATGTATATATAACTTGTCCAGCTTCATTTTACCCCTCCATCTAAAACCTTTATTAAATTTCTCTTCCAATTAACATCGTCGGATTTATCAAAATCAGACCTGTAATGAGCTCCTCTGCTCTCCTTCCTTTCAAGCGCAGATTCAATTACCAGTCTTGCAACTATCAGCATATTTGCGACCTCAAGCTTAATTAAACTAAAACCTGTCAATTTCAAATATTTTTGATAAATATTATTTATAATACCCGCTGCCTTGGTAAGACCTTGTTCATCTCTTATAATGCCCACATACCTGGTCATTGTTTCCTGTATTTCCTGCTTCATATTTTTAAAAATTTCTTCATTTTCAAGACTTAGGCTATACTCTGCTGCAATGGTAATATCCTTTTCATTTTTTTCATTGTCTTCTGAAGAAATTCTTCTTGCTATCTTTCTTCCAAATACCAGCCCTTCAAGAAGCGAGTTGCTTGCCAGTCTATTTGCACCGTGTATTCCCGTACATGCCACCTCTCCGCATGCGAACAAACTCCTTATATTGGTCTGGCCGTCAACATCGGTTCTGATTCCTCCCATGCAGTAATGCTCCGCCGGAGCCACAGGGATATATTCCTTAGACATATCAATACCATATTCAAAGCATGTTTTGAATATATTCGGGAATCTCTCCTCAAGATGCTCTCTGCTCTGGAAAGTAATATCAAGGAAAACATTTTTTTTACCGGATAAAGCCATCTCTTTGAATATTGCTCTTGATACAACATCTCTTGGTGCCAATTCACCTAAGCTGTCATACTTATGCATAAAACGCTCATCCTTATCATTTTTCAGATAAGCGCCTTCTCCGCGTACCGCTTCCGATATTAAAAAGCTTTTATCCTTATGATGATATAAAACTGTAGGATGGAATTGAATAAACTCCATATCCATTGCTTCCGCACCTGCTCTCAAGCACATGCCAATGCCATCTCCCGTAGCTACTTCAGGATTCGTAGTATGAGAATATATTTGTCCAAAACCTCCGGTTGCTATTACAACAGAATTTGCCCTGAATATTTTAATATTATTCTCTATTTCATCATAAACTATAACTCCACTGCATTTACCTGACTTCACAATTAAATCAACTGCAAAATATCTTTCATATATAGAAATGTTTTGTTTTTTTTGTGCCACTCCTATAAGGGTATCACAAACTTCTTTACCGGTAGTATCACCTGAATGTATAATTCTGTTTACGCTATGCGCACCCTCTCTGGTGAGAGATAAGCTGCGTCCGCTTTTATCAAAATTAACACCCAGCTTACATAACTTTTTTATATTCTCGGCAGCCTCTTCTACCAAAACCCACACACTTTTTTGATCACATAGGCCTGCACCTGCAAAAAGTGTATCCTTAAAATGTAATGCAGGAGAATCGTTTTTCTCATCAAGTGAGACTGCAATCCCTCCTTGAGCGAGAACTGAGTTACTAATGTCCAAGGTTTCCTTCGTAATTATGCCTATTTGATAATTTTCAGGTAATTCCAGCGCAGTATATACGCCGGCAATACCGCTTCCAACAATAACAACATCCTTATCAATGACTTCAACATTAAGCTTTTTCGTATCCTCTTCCATTTTTCCCCCTATAAACCCATAGCTGCCCTAAAAATTATTTACATACCTCTAACATTTTATTCAGACAATGGGATGCACGATTGATTATATCGCTGCCTAAATTAATTTCATACCTCTTGTATGCTAATGCATCATGAACGCTTTTCAATGAAGTTTTTTTCATATTCGGACAGATAAGACCATTGGACATGAGATAGAAAGTTTTATCAGGACTATCCTTCTTTAATTGATACAAGACTCCCATTTCAGTTCCTATGATAAATTTACATTGCTCCGAGTTTTTTGCATAATCTATAATTTGCTTTGTGCTTCCTACAAAGTCTGCAATTAACGCAACTTCAGGCTTGCATTCAGGATGGACAAGAAGTATTGCATCAGGATGCATTTCTTTCATCTTTAAAACCTCTTCAGCTTTTATTTTATGATGGGTAATGCAATAACCCTCCCAAAGAATAATATTCTTTTCAGGAACCATTTTAGCTACATAGCTTCCAAGATTCTGATCAGGCACAAATAAAATATCTTTTTTATTTATAGATTTAATTACGGCTAAAGCATTTGACGATGTACAGCAAACATCACATTCTGCTTTAACTTCTGCGCTTGAGTTTATATAACATACAACAGCAGCCTCGGGGTATTTCTTCTTAGCCTCTCTCAAATCTTCTGCCGTAACCATATCTGCCATGGGACAGCCTGCATTAATCTCCGGCAGTAAAACTGTTTTTTCCGGCGAAAGAATCTTTGCACTTTCTGCCATAAAGTGAACTCCACAAAATACAATCGTATCCGCTGTGTTTGAAGCACAGAACTGACTTAATGCAAATGAGTCACCAACCACATCTGCAATTTCCTGTACCTCATCTGCCTGATAGCTATGTGCAACAATCACTGCATTTTGTTCTATCTTCATCTTTTTAATATTATTTACCAATTCTTGTTTATCCATTAACATATCCTCAAATTTTTGTTAAAATTTCAACAATATATATCCTAACTACGACTAAATCAGTTGAAATACTGCATTTATTTTAATACTTATATTTTGCTTTGTAAATGCTTTTATTATAAAAGTACATTATTACACACAATATATTTAGTAATTTATATTATTAATATACCCGAAGTCAATTACTATCGGCTAAAGAACCGATGATACCAGACATATAGTTTAAGAAAAAACATAATAACGATACAAATTTTTTCTATAAAATAAAACAGAGTTTCAAGCTTTAGGCTCAAAACTCTGATATAATTCCGGCAGAGACTTACTTTCCCGGGCCGTCACCAGCCAAGTATTATCAGCACTGAGATGCTTAACTTCCGTGTTCGGTATGGGAACGGGTGTGTCCATCTCGTCATTTCCACCGGAAATTTGTATCTCTTCAACAAGCTTCTTCTCTCCTTGAAGAGTTTTTAACATTTCCTTTTCTTTCTTCTGTACCGCTTACATATACTATTACATTCCTGTTCGCTTTGTCAAGTACAATCTTCTTTGTACCTTCAAAACTAAATAATGTTATCGATTTGAAAAACTCTCATTTATAGATT
>NZ_QKMR01000027.1 GCF_003208175.1 Ruminiclostridium sufflavum DSM 19573
GAAAGATACCGGTACAATCTTCTGTTCATTTCTTTGTGGTACAAGTGTTCCGGTTTCACATGCCAGGGAACGAATTTTTCGTAGCCAGTAGTAGTATGATTTTGTATTCACGTTGTTCTGGCTGCACCAGCCTACAACTGTCATACCACTGTTCTGGCAGTCCTGAATTATTTGAGTCCATTGCCTCCGCCTGAATTCGGTTTTGGCATCTGTGATTTTATCCATTTTCTGATAGCCTCCTCAAAATTGCTTTGGACTTTTTAGTCATTGACGAAAAACTTGAAAAAGTCTAAAGGTTCTTTGGAAGTATTATCTCAAATGAATGGTTAATGTGTAATGCGCTCTTTTATTGAGCGCTTACGAACAAATACTGCTTCTGTTCCAAAAATATATCTTTACCATTAGAGAAATCCTACCAATCAACATTCATTTTTTTGAGAATATCAGGCTTTGATAATTTTTACACTACGTGGCTATGTTCCATCACTTACCTTATTTTCTAAGTTGAAGATTTCTTAATGGTATATCTAAGTTTTCACTAGTATCCTTTATGCAATTTATAAAGTAATCTCTGATAGCTTCTATTCTTTCTATATTAAACAAATTCTTTGCATAACTTAATCGAATACTCAAACCATCACTAATTTCTTTTACAGAAATCATTATCTCATAGGCGCTAGCTTCATAGTTTAAAGGCAACTCTTTAAACTTAAGCCCTTCAATATTAAATTTTATTGTTTCTGCATTTTCCCATAGTAATATGACTGTATAAAGTTTCTTGCCTCCAAATCTATTAATAATGGAAGCGATTGGATACTCTGAATTTTCAAAAGCCCCCAGTGTCTTTTCCTTTACATCATCAAGAAGATCTGCAAAGCTCATATCCTCTAGAATTTGCGTACGAATCCCAACCATATTAATAAATACACCGATTATATTATCAAGTTCGACATTTACTCTTCCTGCTACAGCACTTCCCACCGATATATCTGTCTTACCTGTATATTTATGCAGCAGTAATTTAAGGTTGGACATAATAACCATGTATAAACTTACACCCTTTTGTATGGCGACCTCTTTCAGATTACTGCTCGTCTCAGTATCAATATTAAAGGAAACATCGTCCCCAATATAGAGCATACCCGGCGTACGTTCCCTATCTGATGGTATATCCAAATCAGGACTTAGTGTTGCATATATTTTATTCCAGTATGCCTCTTGCTTTTGATTAACCGGGCCCATTAAACGTTTTATTTTCCATGCAGAATAATCCCTATATTGGATTCTAAGTGGTTGCAGATACTTGCCTTCATATAATTGACAGAACTCTTTAACAAATATGGTAAGTGAAACTGCATCAAATATTGTATGGTCTACATTAAACATTAAAATATTCTTATCATCTGATATTCTAATAATTTCAACTTCAAAAAGTGGTGCTTGATTAATTTTAAAAGGTCTTACAAAGTGATCAATTAAATAACGTACTTTGACTGGATCTGTCTCTTCCACAATCTTTACTTTAAATTCTATCTCTTCAGCATCAAAAATCTCCTGAACATAACGTCCATCAGCCTTGATAAACCTGGATCTAAGCAACTCCTGACGTACAATAAGTTGTTTGAATGCTTTTTCAACTTTTGCGTAATCAAGTTTTCCTTCTACTTCCATTACTCTTGCTTCATTAAAAACAGTTACTCTTTGATCATTATGGTAACTAAGAATATAACTTTGAGCTGGTCCCACTTCATAACACGACGCTTCCGGTATTTTTGGAATCACTTCATAAACATTTTCACCTATTTCTCTATTGTTAATGACATAGTTAGCTAATCCATTAATAGTTGGTGTTGCAAAAAGCTCTTTTAGTGGGATATCTACATTTAAAAGTTTATGGATTCTACCTGTTACTACAGTTGCTCTTAAAGAATGGCCACCTATCATAAAGAAGTTATCATTAATACCAAAATCACTGCATTCTAATACCTCTTTCCAAATATCAAAGATTTGCTTTTGTACCTCATTAGTAGGCGCTTCATAACATATACTTAAATCAGTTTCAGCTTTTGGTTTAGGTAGTTGTTTTCTATCTACCTTACCATTTGAAGTCATCGGAATCTTTTCAATTTTCATAAAATATGTCGGAATCATATAATCTGGTAACTGTTTGCTGAGTAATGATTTTAGTTTACCAGTTTCAATAGTATTATTCGCAGTATAATAAGCACACAAACACTTAGTTCCGTTTTGCTCAATATCAATAACAATTGATTCTTTTATCCCATCTTGCTGTAATAAGCAACTTTCTATTTCACCTAATTCTATACGATATCCCCTAATCTTAACTTGGAAATCGCTACGACCTAAAAATTCTAAGTTACCATCAACAAACCATCTGGATAAATCTCCTGTGCGATACATTTTTTCACCTGGTACGAATGGATTAGGAATAAACTTACTTTGTGTTAATGTCTCATCATTAATATATTCTGAAGCCAAACAACTACCACCTATATATAAATCACCTTTTACACCTATTGGGCATGGCTTCAGGTTTTTATCCAATACATAATACTTGGCATTTTGTATAGGTTTACCATAAGGAATGCTTACCCATTCTCGTTGAATTTTATCAATAGTATAATAGTTTGACCAAACCGTTGCTTCTGTTGCGCCTCCTAATGAAATAACTTGTGCCTCTTTAAAATAAGTTTTAATCTCTGTAGGCAATGTTAATGGAATCCAGTCGCCACTTAAAAAGACATGTTTCAATATATTACCTTCACAATTAGTCTGTTCAAAGAATGGTACTAGTTGCTGTAAAGCCTGTGGCGCGGAGTCCCAAAGTGTAATTTTTTCATTTACTAAGATTTCTAACAGATGTTTTGGTTCTGATAAATCATCACTTTTAACTAAGCGTATAGTACCTCCTGCTGCTAAAATACCAAATATATCATATACAGATAAGTCAAATCCAATGGAAGTTACAAATAATTCCTTATCGGTTGGCCCTATATCAAAGGATTTATTAACCCATTCAATTAGGTTAATAACTGGCCGATGCTTAACTACAACCCCTTTAGGTGTTCCCGTTGATCCTGAAGTAAAAATAACATATGCATCTGACATCGGGTCAACTTTTACCCCTACACTACTTATAGGTTCTGCATTGATTTGATTCTTGCCAATTATTTTTCCTTTTAAGCTACCTTCATCATCTACAACAAAAAAGTATGCAATCTTCTCTAAATCTAATCGCTGTAATCTATCTACATTATTCTTGTCCGTAATTATATGCTGTACGCTTAACCCTGATAAAATCTTGCGCAACCTTTCATCCGGTAAATAAGGCTCAAAAGGGGCATATGCCGCACCACACTTTACAATAGCCAGGACACTTACAATCAAGTCCATAGAACGTTCCATATTAACTGCTACTAAACTACCTGGCTGCACTCCATTTTTTACAAGTAAATGTGCTAATTGATTCGACTTTTGCTCAAGTGCTTCATAATTCATTTGTTCCAGACCGGAAGTAATCGCAATCTGTTTTGGATATTTAGCGGCTTGCTTGCTAAAGAGTCCATGCATGGTTTCATTTTTATCATAACTACATGCAGTTTCATTAAAGTGATAGACCACCTCATTAAATTCTCTTTCTGAGATAAGAGTCAACTGTCCAATTGGCTCATTTATATGATTAGGTACCATCTCTATAATATATAGGAAATTAGCCATCATTCTTTCAATGGTTGTTTCTTTAAATAAATCAGTATTATATTCAAAATAACCTTCTAACTGTTCCCCAGATTCCCATAAATAAATTTCTAGTTCAAACCGGCTTGTCTTTCTATCAAAAACATAAGGTGCCACTTCAATCCCCTTGATTTTAAAGTCAGCTTCCTTTACATCTTGTAAAACAAACATCGTTTGTACTAAAGGTGAATAGCTTGTATTACGATCTACATTTAATTCTTCTACTAGCTTTTCAAACGGAATTTCTTGATGCTCAAATGCTTCCAGACAAGTTTCTCTTACTTCAATAAGTAGTTCATCAAATGTCATATCTTTATTAATTTGATTGCGTAATACTAATGTATTTACAAAGAACCCAAATATAGATTCACATTCTTTTTGATTACGACTTGCCACAGGTGTACCAATACAAAGATCCTCACTACCTGTGTAAGCATAAAATAATAAGTTAGCAAAGGTCAATAAAATCATATATAGAGAAACATTTTTTTGAATGCTTATCTTTTTTAATTGTTTCGTATGTAACTTAGGTATTTCAATGTACTTTCTCTTGCCATTATATGTTTGCAGCTTAGGTCTTTGAAAATCACAAGGTAAACCTAATAGAGCAGGTGCCCCAAATAACTTATTTCTCAAATAAGATAAGTGTTGATCCAAAACTTCACCCTGTAAGTATTCTTTTTGCCACTTGGCAAAATCCGCATATTGAATCTCAAGTGAATCTAATACTAACGCTTTACCCTCTATTTCACTTAAATACATCGCTTCTAATTCTTTAAAGAGTACTGACCATGACCATCCATCTGAAATAATATGATGCGGATTTAACATTAAAATATGTTCATAAGGTTGTAATTTGATAAGCATTCCTCTAAATAAAGGACCCTCTGTTAAATTCATAGGTGTTCTTGCTTCATTAACTACCATATTACTCACTAATTCTTCTTGCTGCTCTTTATTTTCTTTACTTAGGTCTATCTCTTTAAAGCTCAGTGACACATTAGTGTAGATTTTCTGTATGGGTCTGTCTCCTTTAAGTTCAAAAGTAGTTCTAAGGGTCTCATGACGGTCTACTAGATTTTGCAAACTTCTCTTTAAAGCTATTACATCAATTTCACCTTTTAAACGCCAAGCCACTGAATTGTTATAGGCTACATTTCCCGGTATTAACTGATCTAAAAACCATAGGCGTTCTTGTGCAAAGGAAAGCTCTAAATCTTGACTACGGTTAACCTTGGCCACTACTCTCTCTTCACCTTGATGTAACCCTTTTAAAAAATGTATTATTTCACCTTTACGCTCCGCTAGTTCGCTGCGTAACTGAGCAGTTAATTCAGTCTTAGGAGCATCACATCTTAGTTTTTCTCCATCTATCCATAGGCGAATATTTTTAGCTGAAAGTGAACTTATAAATTGCTCTATGCACATCATATTTCAAACTCCTCCCTACTTTCAGAAGTATTAAGATTATCACTAGGTCTTATCAATTGATCTACTACTTTAGCTAATTCAGCTATAGTAGGTGATTGAAACAATATTTTAGGTGAAAGATTAATCCCAAAATACGTTTTAATACGCACTATAATCTTAATGGCAATAATTGAGTTACCTCCTAGTTCAAAGAAGTTATCATTTACTTGAATAGCATCACTATCAAAAATTTGATCTTCGCCCCATATATTAATTAATTTTTGTTCTGTTGTACGTAACTGACAACTTTGTGTTATTTCATTCTTTTTATCATCATTTAACATTTTTAACACCTCAAAATTCATTTTTATACAACATATTTAGTTTCATATAGGTTTACAAGTGCCTTTCTATCCAGCTTTCCATTTAAGACCGTATCAAACTGTTTTATATGGATGAATTTAGTAGGCATCATGTATTCTGGAATTCTTTTAGCTAGGAACTCACTTAGTTCCCCTTCATTTACTTCAGGCTCTCCGGTATAAAAGGCAACCAAATACTTATTAACTAAATTACGTGCATCTACAATTACAATACTCTTTGTAATGCCTTGGTATTGCATAAGATGAAATTCTATTTCACCTAGTTCAATACGTAGCCCCCTAATCTTAATTTGAGAATCTATTCTACCATAGTAATCAATCAAGCCATGTTCATTCCACATCACTAAATCACCTGTTTTGTAAATCATTTCATCTGGATTAAGAGGATTAGGCATGAACCTTTCTGCGGTTAATTTTTCATTATTGTAATACCCTCTTGCTACTTGGATACCACCAATAAATAATTCACCTTTTTCCCCCACCGGTAATATTCTCATATTTTCATCAAATACATAGAGTTTAGTATTCCATACAGGTCCACCAATAGGTACGCGTTCAAAACTGTCATCTAATTCATCGCAATTAAAGCTCGTTACATCAATGGTCGCTTCCGTTGGTCCGTATAAATTCCACAAAGCAATTTCATGATGTGGTTTATATAGTTCATTAAACTTTTTAGCTGTAATTAGCGTTAATTCTTCTCCACTAACAACTACATATTTTAGTGTTTTGATGCGATCTAAATCAAATTTATACTCTGTATAACTTATAAATAACTCCAATACCGATGGGACAAAATGTAATACTGTAACCTTGTATTGTTCAATCATCTTTACAATTGAACGTGGATTCTTCTCTTTATTTGGCTCCATAATGGCTAACTTGGCACCAACCATTCCCCAACACAAAAGTTCCCATACAGATACATCAAATGAAAAAGTAGTCTTTTGAAGAAAAACATCTTCCTCATTAAATACAAAATTATTAATCATCCAACTTAAGCGATTGATTAGTCCGCCATGTTCAATCATAACCCCTTTGGGCATGCCCGTAGAACCAGATGTGTAAATAATATAAGCTAAATTGTTGGTTTGTGCGCGTCTTACTAGATTAGTCTTACTATTTCCTTCCCATTCATCAGCTTTTTCCCATAAAATATAGTTTACTTCTTGAGTTTTTTCATCTTGGATATACTGCTCAGAAGTAAGTACTATTTGCACCCTACTATTTTGTATGTAGTATTCTATTCTGTCTTTAGGATGTCGTGGATCAATTGGTAAATAGGCAGCTCCTGCCTTCAAAATAGCTAATATACTAATAATCATCTCAAAAGAGCGTTCTAACATAATACCAACAATATCATCCGGCTTAACACCATCTGCTACTAATTTATAAGCTAATTGGTTAGCTGTCTCATTTACTTTCTTATAAGATAAAGATTTCCCCATAAAAAATAATGCTATTTTATCTGGATATTTATTTGCATTTTCTTCAAAGTATTCATATACCAATCTTTCATTTGTTACTGGCACTTCTGTGCTATTAAATGTTCGAATAAGTTCATAATCATCATTTGATAAGCCTTGAATCATTTTAGCTTCCTCCATTTACTGTCACTAATCATTGTAGGTATAAAAACCTTTTCCTGTTTTTACGCCTAATAAACCTGCGTCAACCATTTTAGCCAATAATGGCGCTGGTCGGTATTTACTGTCATGATAGCTTTCATATAGCACAATTAGTGAATTATATACTGTATCTAAACCTATTAAATCAGCTGTTTCTAATGGCCCCATTTTATGATTAAAACAATTTTTAAAAATAGAATCCACTTCCTCTGGTTTTGCAACACCATCTTGAATAGTTAACACTGCCTCATTCATAAACAAATGGGAGATTCTATTAGACACAAATCCCGGAAAATCATTAACAATTACTGCATATTTTCCTACCCTCTCTAAAAAAGCTTCAATTTCCTCAATAGTACTTTCAGATGTATGATAACCTTTAATTACCTCTACACATGGTTTTAAATAAACTGGATTCATAAAGTGCATTCCAATTACCCGATCTGGCCTTGTTGTAATAGCACCTACCTTTGTAATAGAAATACAAGAAGTATTTACACCAAAACAGACATCTCTTCTACAAATTTGATCTAATTGTCTATATACTTCCTCTTTAATTTTCCAATTTTCTGTTACATTTTCTACTACAAAATCACAATCACTTAATGCATTCATATCTGTCGTAAAGGTAATATTATCTATTAAATTAGCATCAAATTTTTCTTTTCTTTTAAGATACATATGTGCAAATCTCAATGATTGCTTAATGTTTTTTTTAGATTTTTCCAATACTTCTTTTGAAACATCTACCAATATGATTTTTTTGTTATAAAGCATTAAACTATGTGCAAGACTAGAACCTATATTACCCGCACCCACAACACCTATCTTTTCTATTTGCATTTATATCCCACCTTATTATTTATCTTTTTTCTTTACATTTTTGAATAAACAAGTTCAGCAATATCTTTAACTGATTTTATTTTTTCAAAATCAAGTTCTTCATCCTCAAGTTCAATATCAAATTCTTTTTCAATATATAAAATAAGTTGCATTGCAAATAATGAATGTACAAGACCTTTTTCAAAAATATTATCTGTACTATAAATTTCCTTTGAGTTTGTTGATTTTGTTACATAAGCTAATAATTTCTCCATAATTTCTTCCATTTTTTATTCCCTCCTATTTTTCACATTCTTTTAAAATATTATTAATAAATTCTTCTACATTTAAATGAATAAAGTAGTCACAATGTTTTTTAATAGGTGCTTCTTCATCAATATTAACTGCAATAACTTTCTTTGCATTTAGCATCCCAACAACATGCTGAGATGCACCTGAAACACCTAATGCAATATATAAATCAGGTTTTATAGACTTACCTGATTGACCAATTTGCTGACTATGCGGCATCAGCCCTTCATCAACTAATGGTCTTGTTACACCAATCTCTGTCTGTAATACTTCTGCAAGCTTTTCAATGCGAGGCATAAACTTAATAGCACCACGCCCTACACCAATAATAACTTTGCTATTTAACTTAACGCTTTCGTTTGCAGCCTCTATAGCTACTTTGTTAATAAGCTTATAATTCATTTCATTATCATTATGACCTATGATAACTTTATGTATAATTGACTTTTTTTGATGGTCACATGGCATATATTGTGAGATAAAGCAATCTTTTTTTACTGTGCTCATCTGTATATCACACTCATCACAAATAATATCTGCAATAACTGATGAACTAATTGCTGCTCTAGAAAATTTTAATTTTTTATCACCATTATCCATCTTAATGGCAATACACTCTGCAACTAAGCCAATTTCTAAAGCAGTAGCTATATTGGCTGCTATCTCACAATTTTGTTTGTTACTACCTGTTAAAACAAGTGAAGGTGACAATGCTTTAATTTCTTCTAATAGAATGTCGTTCATTTGTCTCATATTAAATTGGTTATGGTCTATTTTTACAATTTTATCAACACCATAATCAAAATAAAACTCTAAAGCTCCATCACTCATATCAATTAATTGAATAAAAAGCACTTGTTTATTCCAATCCCTACCTATTGATGCGGCAATACTTGTTACTTGCTGATCAAATTCGATATCTCCATGCAAATCACCAATCACTACAATTTGTTTCAATTCTTCTTTTGTATTCAAGTTGCCTACCTCCTCCTTAATATTTGTAGCAACTGCTTCATGTCTTCTTGATTTTCCATATTAAGTTCGGTAGCATTTCTGGCATTACGCTTATTCATTTGTTCCACATCTACAACTTTTGTTCGTGATCCTAGAAGACCACATTTCTCCACATCAACTTCTAGCTCACTTGCATCCCAAACCTCATAAGCTACTGAATTAATGCGTTTTAGTTGCATAATAGAAAGCGTAACTTCTTTAATCATACAGTTTACTACTGCAAGTACCATACCGCTTTCAATTTCATAAGTATAACGGTATGTCTTATCCCTACAAATACACATTAGACGTTCTTCTTCTACCTCCAAGTGATCTACATTGCTTAAAAAGTCAAATCCTAATCGTTTAGCAAGTCCAGCCCCTACATGTCCTGTTTCACCATCTATTGCATGATCACCGCAAAGAATTAAATCCACTTGACCTATTTTATTAATTGCCTTACTTAAAGTATAGGTTGTAGCCAATGTATCTGCGCCTGCAAACTTCGTATCTGAGGCAAAAATAATACGATCAGCGCCAAATTTCTTAAGTTCTGCGGCTAATCTTTGGTCTACTACACCCATAATTAAACAAATAACTTCTGTTTGTTTGCTCTCCTTAAGCTTTACGGCTTCCTCTAAAGCACAAATATCATAGGGATTGATTGCATACTTTTTGCTAGGTTGTAAAAGAAGTGTTGCTCTTACACTCTTTATACAAACAACTATTTTCAAAGTGCTCCCTCCTAAATAATATCAATTAAACTAAATATAATATTTCTTTGTGTTTCCGATGTTCCTGAGTAAATAGTAGATGCTATTGAATCTCTTAATTCACTTTCTAAACCATATTCTTTTGAATAACCATAAGCGCCATGAATTTGTATCGTATCTAAGCATGTTGCTACATAGCTTTCACTTACAAACAATTTAAAAATTGAGGAATCTAAAAAGATATTTTTCTTATGGTCAGCTTTCCAAGCAATCTTATATAAAAGTAACTGAGCAAGCTCAATTTTCACCTTCATATCTACAATCTTATTACTTACTGATTGGTATTCCTTAATTGGCTTAGCAAATTGTTTTCTTTCATTCGCATATTTAATGCATTTCTCCATCTGTCTTTCCATTGCACCTATGTGACTGGCAAATTCAAATACACGTTCCATTTGCAGTGCATAATTAGCAACTTTCATGCCCTTATGTTCTTGATATACAATATTTTCTTTAGGTACTCTACAATTATTTAGGCACAATTCAGCCATAGGGCAAGCTTCTAAGCCCATCTTGGAAATCTTCTTTCCTATTGAAACACCTGGAAAGTTCTTTTCTACAAAGAATGCTGTTAGAGTTTCTTTACCTTGTTCATTTTCTGTTTTAGCAATAACAACAAAAGCATCTGCAATTGGTGCATTAGATATAAACATCTTACTTCCATTTAATACGTATCCATCGTTATCTTTGGTTGCTTTAGTTTGCATTTGAAAAACATCTGAGCCTGACTCTACTTCTGTTATAGCAAAACATCCTATATATTCGCCCTCAGTCATGCCTCTTAAATACTTGTCTTTTAGGACTTTGTTTCCCAATTCATTAACAAGATTTTGGCATACCCATAAATGGTTAGTGATTGCAAAAACAAATCCACTATCTTCGCAAGCATACCCAAGTGCTTGCAGCAAGATTGCACTCGTTTGATAGTCCAGTCCCATTCCGCCATACTCTTCCGGTACATTCATTCCTATAAGACCAAAGTCAACGCACTTTTGCCACAGTTCTCTTGAAAAAACCCCATGTTCTCCATCACATAATTCATTTTTAGCAAACTTAATGACTTCCTTCTTTAAGTCCTTTTGTTCTTTTGTAAATTCAAAATCCATGATATTTTACCTTTCATTTTATAATTTGTGTGCTTACATCATGCAGTACCTTCATATACTCACACTCTAAGCTAATCACTTGCTTAATTTTTTCATTTAGAGGAAGTAAAATCTCATTATTATAGTCATTTGCAAACAGGCAATAAAACAAGCCATCCCTAATTTCTTCCCAGTTATCAACAATAGCTTTTAAATGATTACATGCCTTGTTGAAGGTTGGTAATTGTTCATATTTATATAGTTCGGCACGCTTTACATTAATTAAGCTATTAAGGTTTTCAACGAGATTTTGAATGTTTTCAGTTAAGTCCTGCTCACTAACAAGTATCTCTTGGAAATAATCCTTAAAGCAATTTAGCACTTTATTATCCCCAGCTATATTGTCATATATCGCTGAAAGATTTTTCACCGCTACTTCTGTTATTACCTGAGATTCATCTTCCAATGGTTCACCGTTTTCAATATTGAACTTGTACAAACCATACTTAAACATATTAGTAAAATTCTCATAACAGCCTTCATAAGAATCTATTACATCTTGATAATCCAACACATAATTTTTGTAACCCAAGTTATCCTTATTGGTATGCTCTATTACATAGAATTTCTTATTTTCCGCATCCATCCCATAAATTAACAGGGTATGTGGCCAATGCAACTTATTATATGTATCCTTCCTAAAGGTTTCATAATAGCAATCTATAAAAACAATTACCAATTGTTCATGTCTTAGAGCACTCTCAATTTCACCTTCAATGCAAACAACCTTCTCAAAAGCTTCATAAGCAATATTCTCCTGCTTACAGATCGCCTCAAAGTCCTGAATCTCAGCATATCCCACACTTATTAGCTGCTTATTCAATTTATAAATTGGATAAGCATTTAACAAAAATGGCATAATTGACTTTCTATTTCTTTTTAAAATAGGAAAGAATGAGTTGTAAAAGCAATCTCTAAAAAATATATCATTGAAAGGCTGAATCCCCTCATATACAATCACTTGATTATTAATTGGTGCGTTATTATCTTGTGATTCGATGTAGGCAGCAATCTTCTTGATTGTTTCATACTTATTTAAATTCTTATATGAAAAATCATAGTTTAGCTTCTTCATTTCAAGCTCAAACTTGATTGCTATCAAGGAATTAGCGCCTAATTCAAAGAAGCAATCATTGATATCCAATTGTTTTACACCCAACAGATGATAGAAGCATTTTGCTATATCCATTTCAATCTTTGTAAATGAATCCTTACCTGTAAGAATAAATGCATCATTTTTTTCTTCCTTAATAATATATCTATGTCTTTCAAGCGTAGTTTCATCTAAATCAATCCAGCATCTATTCTTCTTAAATGGATATAGTGGAAGTGATATCTTTCTGACCGCTTCATCAGCATACATTAGTGTCCAATCTATATTGTCCCCCTTAATATAACTTTGAGCAATCTGACAAGCCACTTGACCATCTAACATTCTTTCTTTTTTAAACTGATTAATTAGTACTTCTCCATTACTTTCATTGCGTTCAGCCTTTCCAAAATATACACCTTCTATTTGCCCTGCTTCTTGATAAGTATGTAACTTACTTAATAATTCATCTAAATCATTAAATACAATGGCTAAACGGTATAAATACGCTTGTCTACATTTATTAGCCATATAACATAAATCCATTAAGTTTATTTCACAATTTTTATTTAAAAAACTTATGTAGTCTTTAACTAACTGTTTTAATACACCTTCATCCTTAGCAGATAGTGTCAGTATTTTTACTGCCTGTTTATCAATAAAATGTTCTTCCTGAGGTGGCTGATATTCTTCCAGAATAATATGACTATTGGTGCCTCCCACACTAAATGAACTAATACAACATTTTCTTGTTTTCCCAGGTTCAGCACGCCATTTGCTTGTTTTATAATTGACATAAACAGGTGAATGCATAAAATCAATATTTTTGTTTGGTATCTCAAAGTTAATGCTTTGTACAATGGTTTGATGTTTTAACTGTAATGCACATTTGATAACAGAAGCAATGCCTGCTGCACAATCTAAGTGACCAATATTGGCTTTGACTGAACCAATAGCACAAAATTGCTTTTTATCTGTTTGTTCTTTAAAAGCAAGTGTTATACCCTGAACTTCTATAGGATCACCTAATTTTGTTCCTGTACCATGTGTTTCAAAATATCCTATATCAGCCAAGTTAACCTTGGCATTTTTAGCAGCTTCAAGAATAAGTTTCTTTTGAGATAATGGGTTGGGTGCTGTAAGTGCCATTGAATTACCATCTTGATTAACTGATCCACCTTTAATTACTGCATATATTCTATCCTTATTTTTTATTGCATTTGCCAAAGGCTTAATCATAATACAGCCTACTCCTTCACCAAATGCAATACCATCTGATCTATTATCAAAAGGAAAGGTTCTTTCCGTTGATGAACCTACTCCAAATTCAAGCTCTGATTGTAATCCCAAAATAGGAACAGCCTTTACAGATCCTACTATAGCTTGGCTGCATGTACCATTTCTCAAGTCATCACAAGCTTTGTTTAAAGCAACTAAAGATGACGAACACGCTGTGTCTAATACCATACTTGGGCCAATCCAATCAAATAGGTAAGAAATGCGTCCTGCCAGTACAGAATACGTATTCCCAGTAGCAGCAAATCCATCTAAAGTATCTACAACATTAATCATGTCTTTGTATTCTGTTCCAAAATCAGTACTATAGCCTATATAAACACCTGTATGACTTCCTTGCAATGCTCCAAAGGTTTCTCCTGCATCTTCTACTGTATGAACAACATTTTCAAGAAGTATTCTTTGATTAGGGTCCATAAGAATTGCTTCTTTAGGAGAAATACCAAAGAAATCATTATCAAACTTATCTATCTCCTCTAGATATCCTGCTTTTCTTAACCTTTCAGAATCAGACTTCGAAAAAACTTTAATATAGTTTTCTACACTTTTTCTTCTATCAGTAGGAAATGCTCTAATGCTTTCTTTCCCCTCCATAAGATTTTCCCAAAACTCATTCAGGTGATCTGCCTCCGGAAAACGTCCTGCCATACCAACAATCGCAAGATCATTTTCTTGATTATTACTAAACTTTTCTTTTACTTTGTTTATTAATTCTGCTGCCGCCTCTTTAGTTATATTACCTGCTTTTGCATTTTGCAAAATTAATGTATATAATTCTCTCATAATATTTATTTATAATAAGGCTTTTTATTATAATCCTCCAACTTATTAATATTAAGTTTATTCATCCAGTAATTTTGAGAGTGCATCCTCCACTGAAAAATCATCTTGATCAAGTGCAGAGATAATATCGCTTACATTTTCCATGCTTTCCTGCTGTACCTTATCTCTTACATTTTCTTGACAGGTACCTCTGTGTTTGCTGTCTATAAATTCAGCTAATAAACGAATTGAAAAATAAGTGAAAATATCTGATATTTGTACAACATCCGAAAATTTTTCTTGAATTTCTCTGCATAAAGCAGTTACCTCCAAAGATGTCCCACCTTGAATAAAAAAACTTTTTTCCAAATCAACATTCTCTTTCTTTAAAGCTTTTTTCCATAGTTCTAATAGTATACTCTCAGTCTCGGTTAATTTTTTTATTTTGGTATTATTTTCCACGCGACCACCTCATCAGCCTATTCTATATTATTATTCTTATAATTTATTAAGTTAATTGCATAACCTTTCTTAATGCCCTTATTTCATTTATTCTTTCAAATTTTTCTTCCGGTTCTACTTTTTTTGCATCTAATACCCACTGAACTATTTGTTCTAACTGATTTACTATATCTAATGTTAATCCACCCTTACCGTCAGCCAGCTTTCCGTCTATATCTAAGACCTTGCTATACATATTAGACGCATCTTCAACAGGATAGTTTTGAGCCTCACACAAATTAGGTGAGCTTGCAATATGCTTTAAGCACAAGCCAACATAGTTCATCTGATTATAAAGCTGCCATTTCAGATCCTGTGCTTTAACTAATTCTTCTTCTTTATCCAATGAATATACATCATCTAACTTCATACAGTCTTTTATTATTTTTGATAAAACAGCATTAGGACCACATTCAATAATCATATCTGATTTTGTTTGAAGGACTTGCATCACTTTTCCCCAATAAATAGGTTGATACATTTGCTCAACCAGATGAGTGATAATATCATCACGGTTTCTAAATGGTCTTACCACTCTGTTAGAAATGACGTTCCACTTAGGTGCATTAATATGACAAGTTTCTAACATACCTCTTAATTCCCCTGCTGCTTCCTTAAGCAATTTACTATGATATGGTGCACTATTTATCATAGTGATGAAATTGCCATCTTCTAATTTGACTTGCTCCAGTATCTCATCTAAAACATTGTTATTCCCAGAAATAAGAACTTGTTCTTCAGAGTTATAGCATGCAATAAATGCATAACTCTCTCCTTGTGAACAGGCTCTACATATTTCCTCTACTCGTTTTATTGCCATACCATTTATAATCGCCATACCTGCATCTTGTTTAATAGCCACTTCTTTAGCTAAATTACTTCTTAGTTGAACTATATTGAGTGCTTCTTCAAATTTTAGTGCACCTGATACTGTTAATGCTGAATATTCTCCTAAGCTATGACCTGCTAAACAAGATGGTATAAAGTGATATTCATCCAATAATACTCTAGCCATTGCAATGCTTGTTACATAAATAGATGGTAATAAATTCTCTATTTTGTTTTGCTTAACAACTCCGCCCTTAAAGCAAATTTTTTCAAAGTCCTTGTCTAAAATTTCTGATGCCTGTTTATATGTATTTCTAACTACTTCATATTTATCATAAAAACACTTTCCCATCCCTACATATTGGGAGCCCGAACCAGGGAATACTATTGCAACTTTATGCTTCATCTTTTTTAACTCCTATACTCATCCTATATTTATTATTAAAATAGCTTTTTAATATTTAAATAAAGTACAAATATCATCACTACCCATTCCTAATGTCCACATAACAACTAAATCTCCTCGCTTAATTTGTGCCTTCTGAATTGCCTCATATAGCACCAGGAATGGACTAGTTGTTCCACTGTAACCGCAACTTCTAGCCACATATGGACACTTCATTTCATCTATATCAAAATATTCTCTAAACATATTGACATATTTAAGTGAAAGCTGCGATAAACAAAATAGTGATATATCTTCAACTTTTATATCATTTTTCTCTATTACCTCATTAATAGAAACACGTCCATCTGCATATAATTCATCTGATTCAAACTGTTTCCATTTAAACTTTGCCGTTACAGGACTTTTAGGGTCAAGTACTTTTGAAAAACCAGCCTCTGGATAGAGAACACTATTTTTCTCAATATTTTTTTCTGCAAGATGCGTTACTGTATATTTTCGATCAATTATATAACTTACGTCTGTAGATCGTTCAATAACTGCTGCACATGTTACATTACCATATACACCATATGCTAAGGCATTATTTTCATCTTCCAAAAATCTAATGTCATCACAACCAACAAGCAAAGCCTTTTTCATATGACTTCTTCCAGCAAAATAGCCATCTATTAGTTCTAATGCACTAATCATACCAATGCAGTTTGCATTCATATCAAAACATAGACAATCTTTCTTACCATTTAACTCATCATGTAACATAAGTGATACTTGTGGCATAGTATATTCAGGCATAAACCCAGAAAATATAAATAAATCAATTTCATTCATTGAAGTATTTGTAGATGCTAATACTTTTTGGCATGCTTCTAATGCCATAGTAAAACTAGTTTCATCCTCATTAGCTATACAGATGGAATCTCTTCCAAATACATATTTTAATAAAATCTCAACATCTTTTCCTTGTTTTTTAAAATGCTCAATAAAATGCTCTATTGGTATTTTATTTTTACCTTTTACAACTTCTATTCCAGTAATCTTCATCTTTTACACCCGCTATTTATTAATCTTATAGTTCTTAAACTTTTAAATATGCAATTGCTTCATCATAAGATAATACATTTTTAACAGTAAAATACTTATTAAATTCTTTTTCCCACATGCTCATTTCGTCCTCAATTGTTGAAGCCTCATTTAAGATAAAGACTACCTTCTTACATGTAGTCTTAGACATTTCAGGTAACAACACTTTAAAGCCCCACTCTACATCTGCTTTATCATCTTCAAAACCATTTCTTGCATCCACAACGAACTGGCTATCTTTATACTTCTTTAAAAGTTCTAAAGCAAAAGTTGTCGGGTTTCTATAGTCATCATAGGCACAAAATTTTTTCCAAGTTAAAAGTACAACCTTTTCATTAGAATTGTAAATTACACTGCAAAATTCAGACTCAAACTGATCTCTCATAAAAAACACCCCTTATTTAAAATTATTTTTCCAATATAGTTGGAATTATTGCGATTATATTTTATTTGGTGATTTTTTTAACAAAGCACTCGAAATGTAATAGACTTTTCTTGCCAGCCTTTTTCTAGTTCGTAGTGGTCTTGTATTCTTATACATCAAAAAGTTGGCTGGCTTCACCAATAATTTCACTAACTGTAGGATGAGGAAAAATCATTTCTTTAATTTCGTGTATACTTACGTGCTGATTAATTAAATACGCCATACCATAAATCATTTCAGAAGAACTATTACCTATAATGTGGACACCTATAAGTGTTTGATTTACCTTTGATATGATAAGTTTGCATATAGCATCATCTTTACCATTTTCAATCATATAGCGGCCATTATATCCTAATGGTAGTTTAGCCACTTCATAGTCAATGCCCTTGTTTCTTGCACTTTCTTCTGTTTCTCCAACATATGCTACTTCTGGCATGCCGTAAATAATACTAGGTATATTTGCAGACGTTTTAATTTGTGCTTTATTTAGTATTGTATTAATACATATATCTGCCTCTTTACTTGCTGCATGTGCCAACATGGTTCCACCAATTACATCACCAGCTGCATAAATACCAGGGATATTAGTCCTTCCATCAGCGTTAACAACTATGAACCCTTCTTCTGTAACAATTCCCACTTCGTCTAAACCTAAATCGTCTATACATGCTCTTCGTCCTACAGTTAATAAGACTCGATCTGCCATAAGCTGCATTTGATTTCCCTGTTCTTCTATCAATACTCGTTCCTCTTCAATTGTAGTTACCTTTGTATTTAAATAAAACTCAATGCCTCTCCGACGATAAAAATTAAGCATAATTCTAGTAATTTCATTATCCGCATTTCCCAATATCTTAGGTGTTGCTTCAACTATACTTACTTTACATCCAAATGTACTAAAATAAGTTGCCATTTCTAAACCAATAACTCCACCACCAATAATTACAAGTTTATCTGGTATATCCTTAAGTTCTAATATTTCTTTGCTAGTTAATACAAATCGCTCAGCTATTCCACGTTCAATACCTTGTATATGAGGAATAACTGGTTTTGCACCTGTAGCTATTAGTACATTTTTGGCTTCATATCTTTCCCGCAAACAGCCTATTTCAACATAAACTTGATTGCCTTCCTTAAGTAAATGTGCCTTTCCCTGTTTTACCTCTACATTCTTTTGTTTTAATTCGTAATTAATCCCCTTTTTTAGCTTTCCTATCATATTAGCTTTAAGATTCATTACTTGGTTACTGTTATACGTTAACGTTTCACAGACAACACCTAGTGACTCACCTTTTTTAGCTGCTTCATATACCTTTGCTGAATGAAGTAACAACTTAGTTGGAATACAACCTTCATTCAAACAGACTCCACCAAGCTCACTTTGTTCTATCAACAACACATTACCCTTACTCTGCTTTGCAAAAGTAAGTGCAGCTCTATATCCGGCAGAACCCCCACCTAAAATTATCAAATCATACACCATATTAACCACCTATACCTTTATACTCATACCAAAATCAGCGGCATGATATGAACTTCTTACAAATGGACCTGATTCAACATTTAAAAAACCTAATTCATAAGCGCATTGCTTATATCTATCAAATTGTTCAGGATGAACATACTCAACTACATCTATATGTTTTGAAGAAGGTGCTAAATATTGCCCTATTGTTAATGCATCACATCCTACTGCTCTTAAATCCTTAAATACTGATATCACTTCTTCTTTCGTTTCACCAAGGCCCATCATAATACTAGACTTTGAGTACACATTTTGATCAAATGTTTTTAGCATGCTTAATACTTGAAGAGATCTTTCGTAAGATGCCTGTGCACGTGCAATATCATATAGTCTCGGTATAACCTCAATATTATGACCTATTACATTAGGTCTAGCTTGAACCACCGTCTGGATTGCTTTTTTATCCCCCTTAAAGTCTGGTATTAAAACTTCAATACCTATTTGAGGGAGCGCTGTTTTTAAACTATTAACTGTTTTTGCATAATAGCTTGCACCACCATCTAACAAATCATCTCTTGTTACAGAAGTTATTACTACATACTTCAACGCAACTTTTTTACAGATAGATATTATCTTTTGTATCTCATCCTGTTCTATTGCTTTAGGCTTACCATGTTTCACATTACAAAAGCCGCAATTTCTCGTGCAAACATTTCCCATAATCATAAAGGTAGCTACTTTATTGCCAAAGCATTCTAAACAATTTGGACAATCACCCTCTGTACATATTGTATGTATACCACAACTACTGAGTTGCTTACTAAAGTTTATTCTTTCACTCTGTACGCTTGCTTTAACTTTTAGCCATTCTGGTTTCATCTAATATTCCCTTCCACTTCTAGTTCTTTAGTACTTATCTCATCATAGCTAAAAATTTCACCAAATAGTGAGCCTATCTTTTGATAAACCGCCTCCTGGTTCACAGGTTTACCTACTAATTGTTGAATTGAAGTAACACCTCTATCTTTAATGCCACATGGATAAATCCAGCTTGGATACTTCATATCAATATCTACATTAAGCGCAAAACCATGCATTGTAATATAGCGCCTTATTTCTATACCTATAGCCATTATTTTTTTATCTTGAACCCAAACACCTGTATTGTGACCTTCTTCTGTGTGTGCATCTATTTGAAAACATTCTTTTAATAGCCTAATGCCTAACAATTCAATATTTTCTACATATTTTCTAATGTTCTTACCATGTTCCTTTAAATCTAAAATAGGATAACCAACAATCTGACCAGGTACGTGATACATTATGTCCCCTCCACGACCAATACTGATTACCTTAATCTTCTCTCTTTCAAGCACACTTCTATCTACTAAAATGTTTTCTTCTTTTCCTCTCCTGCCAAGTGTATAAACGGGCTCATGTTCTGTTAAAATTAAGGTATCTTCTATTTTATTATCCATTCTTAATTCAAATAACTTTTCTTGCAAATGTAGTACACTTTCATAGGATGATCTGCTTATCCTCAATATTTGTAGCTTCATACTTCGTCTTTTTCCCATTTATAATAGACTGATAATTTCTGTTCTAGATATAGTTCTTTGCCTTTACTTCTTGTAACCTTATTATTACGTGTTTTTGGTAACATACCCGGATTCAGCAAATAAACTGCATCTAACTCTAATTGATGCTTTTTAGAAATTTCTTTTCGTATCACATTAACAATTTCTTGCGGGTTTGCTTCATTCATTCTATCTTCTTTAATCTCATACAAAATAACAGCTACTTCTTGCTGATTTTTCTCTACTGAAAAAGCTGCTCCCCACTTTTGATTTAAATCAGGGTGACAGCATCCTGCTGTCCACTCTAAATCTTGGGGATAATGATTTTTACCTCTTATAACTAATAAATCTTTAATGCGACCTGTAATAAATAGATCTCCATTATACAAGAAGCCCAAATCACCTGTACGCAAATAGTCTCTCGTATCGTTTGAAATTTTAAACCCGAACGTTTCTTTAGTTTTCTCCTCATTTTTCCAATACCCTTTTGAAACATTGGATCCTGCAACCCATATTTCGCCAATTGTGAGATCTGGAAGTTTTTCGAACGTATCAGTACTTACAATACAGACTTCCTCATCTCCATGCTTAGTACCATTACTTACATATTTTACACAATTAATATCATCATCAGCTACCAAACGTACTTCATTGTCTTGTAGCGCCTTCGCATCAAGTGATAAATACCTTAGTCCATCAGGGTAATAATTACTTGATACAAGAACTGTAGCTTCTGTTAAACCATAACCAGCTGCTAAAATCTCTCTTCTTAAACCACACTTTTTAAAGGCATCTGCAAAACCATTAAATGCTTCTATACGAATCGGCTCTGAGCCAGATGAAACAACTTGTAAACTTGATAAATCTAGACTTTCTTTCTGTTTTTCTGTAATTAGCTTAGTGCATAAATCAAAAGAAAAATTAGGTGCTACTGTATTTACAGCTTTATATTTTTGAATCGCCTTAAGCCATCTTATAGGTTTTTGTAAAAAATGTCCTGGTTGCATAAAGACATAGTGATTCCCTCGATAAATTTGTACTAATATGCCTATAATCATACCCATATTATGTACAAAAGGAACCCACATAAGTATTACACTTTCTTCTGACATAATATGGTCATACTCGATAATCATTTCAGCTATAGCAATAATATTTCTGTATGATGTCATAACACCTTTTGGTTCAGATGTAGAACCAGATGTGTACTGTAATATAACAGGATCATCAAAATCTACATCAACAGGCTTCCATTCCTCCTCTAAGCTCTCTGGTAATTTATCAGTTATAACCCATGTCATCTGACTCAGTAAGTCATCTGACTTTATATATTCTTTAATATTTTCCATAACATCTACTAAAGTTAATATAGTACTAGCACCCGAATCTTCTATAATCCCATTTAACTTCTTAATAGATGCTTCGTTTGCATCAGGTACATTCACCTGTACTACAATTTGACCACCATACAAGCATCCTATCAGACCTACAATATTTTCTAGTCCCATTGGATAAATTAAAATAACTGGCTGCCTATCCTTTATTAACTTTTGCAATAGAGCCCCTACTCTTCTAGCTTTCCTGTCAAGTTCTCCAGCTGTTAAACTTTCCTCCTGATCTTCACCATCTACAATATGCGTAAATAGTTTACCATCTGGTTTGTTTTTGCTTCTTCTACAAAGAATATCTACTATATTTTCTGCCATTTTTATCGCCTCTCAATCATTAGGCCTCTTTTTCGATAACGTTAAATTTTTTAAAAGTATACTCATGTGCTAACATACTTGTTATTGTACTTTTCCACTTCTTGAAATGTTCTGTTTCTCTGTGCGACTGTTGTGCTTCCAGAGAAACATATGTTTCTTCTAAAACAAAATGCGTTGGACAGTCTTGTTCTTGTATAACGTCGAACCCTTTTACACCAATTTCTTTTCTACTGTTAAAAGCATTATCAATAGAAGCTGCCTTAAAAGCTTCTACATCACTTTCTTTTACTTCAATAAATACATGTACTCTAAACATATTATCACTCCTATTTTCAATTTTTTATATTTATTTCCTTCTTTTCTGCCACAGCTGATATAAGCAACTTATTCTATAAGATTGTCCTGCTAAAAAATTGGGTGTTTCTTGTTGCTTAGTAACCTTGATAGTAACGTGCCTATTTTCTGTATGTATAATTGGCTTTTCTACTGCAGGCTGATATTTAGGTTGTGATTCACTGCCCTTTGCTGAATCTGTATGTTGAGCTAGATATTGAGCTAAAAGTGTTACACTTGGATATCTAAAAATATCTGTAATGCCTACTTTTAACCCATTTTCTTGCAAATACATCATTAGTTCAATGGCTTTTTTAGAACTCCCTCCCATTTGGAAAAAGTTTATGTCTTTATCTATAAGTCCATTTAATTCTGGTAAAACAAAAGAAAATGCAGTTTCTATTTGTTTTGTATAATCAAAAGCAGTACTTTTTGCTAAAGGCTGTATTCGCCCTTGAACAGATTTGGTTACCACCTTCTTTGTATGCTTTATTGCAACCTCTGGCAAATCATTTACAAGACTATTATCATGCTCTAGAATGTACACTAATATTTGTTCAAATTGCATCGCTAACTGTTCAATGGTTTCATTTTTAAATAAGTCTGTATTATATTCACATACCATATTTATGCCGCTCGTATTTTCATTCCATTCAAATCTTAAATCCATCATTGAACTTTCACTTAATAGACGATTGTTCTGGATTCCTAATGTAAGTCTATCATCTATCTTTACTTTAGGTTGAGGCGGTAAATAATTAACATGAATATTATACACAGGATTAATATTTGGCAATTTTACAGGTGCCATATCAACGATTTTTTCAAAACTGAAACTTTTATGTGCCAAGCTTTCCTTTACTACTTGGTTTGTTTGTAAAATTAAGTCTTCTAATTTCATATAATCTGTTATCTGGAATCTTAGTGGCAAAAAGTTCGTAAAATCACCTAACATCTTTTGATAACTAGGTTTATCTCTATTTTGTACAACGGTTCCAATAACTAAATCATTTTGCTTAGTCCATTGTTTTAATGTAGCTTGTAATGCACTTACTAAAATTACAAACCTCGATACTTTCAATTTTTCTTCTATTTGCGCCATTTTGTCTACAAGTCTGTGGCTAATCACAGTACTAATAGATGTACCTCTATAAGAATTAACATCTAAGCGTTCAAAGTCTAATGGTAATTCTGTATAAGGTGGGGCACCACTCATCTTTTGAGCCCAAAACGCCTTGCCTTCATCATTGTCATATTCATTATATTCTTTAATAATATAGTCAACATACTGACCTGTTACCCCTTCAGGTAAAGATGCTCCATTATGAATTGCTTCATAAAAAGAAAATAACTGACTAATAAATGGATTAAAGCTATATCCATCAAATAAAATATGATGTACCGTAATCAAAAGGATATGCTCATTAGAAGATACTTTTATTAATTTATACCTAAAATTTGCATCCTTCATAGGATTAATTGCATTTGTACTTTCTTCTCTAATGATATTCTCAAGCTCTTTATTACGAAGAGGAAGCCCTTCAATATCTATATATGGAAAATCTATAGTTGTAAATGGAGGGTCAATAACTTGTACGCATTGATGACCAAACATATTAAAGGAAGCTCTTAAAAGATCATGGGTATTAATCAATTCTAACAATGCTTTTTTTAACGCATTTACATCTAATGTACCTTCTAATTTAATTTGAATGGCATCATTATACGCTGCTTTTCCATCCTGCAAAATCGTTAATATACGATAACGTTCTTGAGAACGAGAAAGTGGCTGAAAAGTCTTTTCACCTATATATTTTACAAGTGCGTTATAATATGGATTAATCTTTACTTGCACTTCTTCTAATAAAGAAGAGTTTATAATCCCCCTTACACAAACTTTCCCCTGTATAACACTTATACTTATTCCCTTTGTCACAAGTTCTGCAAGGCACTTTTCAATCACTTCTTGTGATGTATTATTAGCAGTACACTCATTTGCTTCCTTTTCAATTAAGATTTCCTCGATTTCATCTAAAGGCTTATTATCTCCAAGTGTAAATAAATACTGACTTAAGGCATCAATACTAGGATAATCATAAAGAATGGTGGGAGATACTCTACTCCCAATCCGTTCTTCAATTTCACCAGATAAACTCATTGCTTCTAAAGAAGATAACCCAAATGTACTAATGTCTTTTGTTGTATCAATCTCACTCAATGGCATTATTTCTTTAATTTCTGAAATCCTTTTTACTAACCAATCTCTATTTTCTGATACACTATTCTTTATAGCAGTATATACTTGTACTTCCTCTTGGTTTTTAAGTCTTTCTAACAACCTTTCTATATCATAACCACGACAAACAGGATAGCGTTTCATAAGTGTTTCTATTGATTCACTCATTTTATTTTTCCCCTTTCCTGTTCTTTATTGTATCTAAAGAAAAATGAGGCTGCTTTTGTTCTTCCATATGATCGATAATCTCTTGTGTTTTTCCCTTCTTATCTTCTTTTACTTTTTTAAGCTCCAAGCCTAATATTTCTAACAATACATTTCCTTCCATATCACTGAAGGTTAAATTATAATTTTGAACAGACTTGTCTTCATTTTGTTCATCTGTATTTTCTACTAAACAATAACTTTCTTTATTAACATCACCATATATTAAAATTTCTCTAAAGAAAATAGGTAAGTATACGACCTCTCCCATATTATCAAATCTTCTATGAGCAATTTCCATTGCTAAATAAACACAAGGATCTAATAGTCCTGGATGTAATAAGAAATTGTTGTTCATTTGTTTTGCCTTATTAGATAAATCAATATGTGCAAACATTCTATCTTCACTTAAGAATACATCTTTATATGCATAGAAATATTCTCCTACATAATTATTAGTATATCCTTCATTTACATCATTAAAGTTTCCTCTATCTTCTTTTGGAATTGTTATTTCAGATAAAAGCTTCTTTATATCTAACTTCTTGTTTTCAAGCACTACGCAACTACCTTTTGCCTTAGTATTTAAATAATACTTATTATTAAACAAGCTCTTTATTTCTACTTCGTAAGTTTCATAATCTGATTTTTTAATCTTAACTTCTGTTTCATTGTCCATTTCTTCTAATATCGAAATTGGATAGTACATAGAAAGATTTTGAATCTTATTAATATCAAATGCTTTTGAATTTTTTACGGTTTCATTGATTAGCTCAATATAACCTACAGCTTGCATACGAGGCAACCCTAAAACAATATGATCGAAGAACATTGGATCTGATTTTAAGTTAAAGTTTTTATAACCAATCAACGTCCCATCTTCCGTATAGACCGTTTTGTCCATAAAGGCATAATTGCTTGTAATAACCGCTTCTTTTCCAGATTCTGCTTCTATACTCTGTTCTTCAACTAATGCCTTTACATCTGAAATTGTTCCATTGTTTCCCACTTTATCCAATATAAATCCGGTTATTTTTTCTACAGTTTTATACTCAAATAATTCAGATGGCATCATATCCATTCCATATTTCGCATTAATACTATCAATTAAATCCATTAGGAGAATGGAATCTGCTCCATATTCCTCTAAATCTAATGTCACATCAATCTTGTCTTTATCAATTCCTAGTAAGTTGGTTAATTCTTCTAATATAAAGGACTGTATAGTAGCTTGAGTATGATAAGTAGTAAATGCTGCCTCTTCTATTGCTAGGTTTGGTGATGTTTCCCCAATTGTACTTTTTATATGTTCTGCAATTTGCTCAACAGATTTATATTCAAATAACTCAGATGGCATCATATCCATTCCGTATTTCGAATTAATACTATCAATTAAATCCATCAGTAGAATTGAATCTGCTCCATATTCCTCTAAATCTAATGCTATATCAATTTTTTCTTCATCAATTCCTAGTAAGTTGGCTAATTCTTCTAATATAAAGGACTGTATATCAGTCTGAGTAGTTTGAGTAATATTAGTAGTATATGCTGCCTCTTCTATTGCTAGGCTTTGTGATGTTTCTCCAATTGTACTTCTTATATGTTCTGCAATTTGCTCAATAGATTTAAATTCAAATAACTCAGATGGCATCATATCCATTCCGTATTTCGAATTAATACTATCAATTAAATCCATTAGGAGAATGGAATCTGCTCCATAGTCTTCAAGATTCTGTGATAAATCTAAAGTTGATGCATCTATCTCTAATAACTTGGAAATTTCCATACTTAAAAAGTCGTCTATTCTTTCTATCCCTTCTGCCTTTTTGGATTTTTTTACTTTTGTCACTACTAATTCCGATTTTTTATTTACTGGGTTAGTACTATTATGTATAAATGCATTAAAGCGAGCCAAATCACCTGCTATTACTAATATATGACTCCATTCATTCATTAAAATCTTTTCGAGTGCTTTTGTACCATCTTGGGTCTTTAATAATGTCATTCCAGTTTTGCTTGTAATGCGTTCTAGTATTTTTGCAGGTGGTTTCATTGCACCTTGTTCCCATATCGGCCAGTTAATAGATATTGTCTTACCCTTACATTTCCCCAACTGCACGAGGCTATTTCTATAAACCGCAAAAGCATCCATGAAACCATTTGCAAAAGTATAGTCACTTTGTCCAGCATTACCTACAACTGAACCTAAAGAGGAAAACATAATAAAGCAATCCATACTCTCATTCTCTGTAGCACGATGTAAATTTACTGTCCCTTTTACTTTAGGTGCAATAACCTCTTTAAATGTTTCAAAGTCTTTGTCCCATATAAAAGCATCCATTATCAATCCAGCCGTATGAATAATACCATTTATATCACCATTAATTGCCTTCGCCTGTGCTAAACTATTTACCAATGTTGTGTAATCATTAACATCTGCTTGAATATAATTTACATTGCCTACTAGTTTCTCTAATAACACAGCTTTTTCATCATTTAATGCACTTCTTCCGATAAGTGTTATCTTTGCACTATACTTTTGCATTAAATACTCTGCAAAAATTAGTGCCAATTTACCAGTTCCTCCAGTTATGAAATAATGTCCACCTTGCTTAAATATAGTATTCCCTTTAGAGGATAACATATCTGTCTCTAATATATGTTTAACTAAACGCTTATCCTCTTGATACTGTACTTCTTTAAAATTATTACTGTTATCCAGAAATTCTTGTTTAGTCAATAGGATTGCTTCATTAAGCGGCTTTTGACATCCTATAGTTTTACCTATTAAACTGACATTTTCCAATTGAGCACTCTTTAAGAAACTTGCTATAGCATTTATTCTAACCTGACTTAAATCTGTTTGCAGATAATCTAAAACAATAAGCTTAATTTGCTTTATACCTAGCTGTGTTAGCCCTTTTGTTAAATCTAGTAAATAGTTACTATCACATTCTAATGTATCATTTAGCTGCTCCAAATCATCTGGTGCAGCTCCTAGCGTATATGCGATATTAACTTTTTCTCCCTTTATCCGCTCTTTTAATAAATCATAGCTATAATTAGTTAAATCAATTATTTGTGATTCATCTACAAGTTGAGTTTTTATTAATTCATCCAGAGTAGCTGGAGAGCCAGCAAATAGTATTGCTTCTGAACTGGCAGCTTGTCTTAAATCAAAATTTTCTTCTTGCCAATCCATTTTAAAGTAACCTATTGCAGCCGCTTTCATATCATCCACAGCCCTTGCTACTAATTCTTTCATTTCTATTACTAATTTGCCTGTAGAATCATAAATATTTAAATCAAATTTACCCATTGTATCACTAACTGCATCAATAGCTTTAACATGCGCATAATAGCTGCCTTGTGGTATATTTTTGCACCAACGAATTGATTTTAACGACATTGGCAAAAGTACACGCTGCTCTTTATCATTTTGATAAATGCCAATAATGGTTTGTATAGCGCAATCTAATAAACTTGGCTGCAATACTAAATTTTGATATTGTTTTACCTCCTCAGATAATTGAATTTCAGAAAAGGCTTCATCTTTGCCTACAAATATTTGTTTAATACCTCTAAAGGTGCTGCCATATGCAATACCCCACTCTGCAACTTTGGTATAAAACGTATTTGGATCAATTACATGTGACATACGTTTTTTGATTTCTGCTATATTTTCTATCTTGTTAGAAATGCCGTCTGTTACATAGGCCAACTGACCCTTGGCATGTACAATTTGGTGGTTGTCTGTATCAACAACTTTAAATTTTACATCTTGATGAATTGCTTCTATAATAACACTAATATTTTTTGTTTGATTAGTCGTGTCGATAGGCTGAATCCAAACAATATTATCTATCCGAGTAACTGTTTCTGTTCTTTTTGCTTGATTACCAGCTTCACGAGCCATTTCAATATAAGCCACACCAGGCAATATATTTCTTTCTAATACAACATGATCTCTTAAATAAAACATATTCGCATCTAGCTTTTTAGAAAAAGACACTTCCCCTAAAGTAGAAGTATTGTAATCAATCATTTCATTTAAAACACTTCCTTGCCTATTAGTTAAACGTTTTACCTTATCTGGCATCCAGTAGCGTTCCTTATCAAATGAATATGTAGGCAAAGGCACTTTAAATTGTGGCTTAAAGGCAAACAATGCTTTCCAATCAACTATATACCCTTTTACAAACAAATCACCTAATGCACGGACTTTTTTAAAGTATTGCTCACTATCAAGGCTTTGATTTGTGGTTAATTTTTCAATTATGCTTTCTCCTAACTCTTCTAAACATGGTTCATTGATGCATTTATTGACTTGTAATTTGTTCATTAGTAGGTAATCGCTTGCTTGATCATCAATGGCTAATTGTAATTGCTCTATTAATGTTTCTACTGAATTAGCTACTATTGCTAATCTTATATTAAAATTACTTCTGCCTGTAGCAAGTGTATAACTTATATCAGACAGACGATACTCATTACCATTAATCCCCAACCACTCCATAAAGCTGTAGGTCATACGTCTTAATGCGTCTTTCGTTTTTGCACTAAGCAAGAAGATGAAATATGGCTCTTTATCTGCTTCATACTCATAAATAGGTGCTTCTTCTAAAATCATATGAGCATTAGTACCACCAATACCAAATGAACTTACACCTGCACGTCTTGGTGCTTGGTCTGCATCCCAATTCTTTAGCTCAGTATTAACATAAAATGGGGTTTCTGAAAAAGGAATCATTGGATTTGGTTTTGTAAAGTTTATTATCGGAATCATAACATGATTTTTTAATGAAAGAGCAACTTTTATAATACTTGGGATACCTGATATTGAATTTAGATGCCCAATATTTGTTTTGACAGAACCAATACCACAATAATTAACATCGTTTGTATAAGCACGATAAGCCTCTGTTAGCGCTTCTATTTCTAAAGGATCACCAATCTTTGTTCCTGTACCATGTGTTTCCACATATTGAATGGTTCTTGGATTAATACCTGAAAAATCTAATGCCTTTTTAATAACATCACTTTGTCCATCTACACTTGGTGCAGTAAAATCTGTTTTCGCAGAACCATCATTATTAATTGCTGTCCCTTTAATTACTGCATAAATATTGTCATGGTCACGTATTGCATCATTTAATCGCTTAAGAACGACAATTCCTACACCATTTCCAAAGATTGTACCATCAGCACCCTCATCAAACGCTTTACATTTTCCATCGGGTGAGAAAATTAGATTTTTCTGATAGAAATACCCTTCTTCTTGAGGCATAATAACACTACATCCACCTGCTAAAGCCATTTCACATTCTCCAGCAATCAAACTTTGTGCTGCTAAGTGTATGCCTACAAGCCCGCTAGAACATGCGGTTTGCACACATAAGCTCGGACCCTTTAAATTTAATTTATAAGATACTCTTGTCGCAATATAATCCTTATCATTGCATACCATGGCTAAAAACTTTTCAGCCGGTTTCATACTTGGCATCTTTTGTGCCATCCAATTATCTTGTGCACTATACAAATTCCAAAATACTGAAAAATAAACACCTGTAATTGCTTTAATTTGATCCGGAGCATAGCCAGCATCTTCAAGTGCTTGCCAAGCACATTCCAATAATAATCTTTGCTGTGGATCCATCATTTCAGCTTCTTTTGGGGTATATTTAAAAAACCCTGAATCAAAGCAATCCATATCTTTAAGCGGTGCACAAGCTTTCACATAATTGCTGTTATTAATGACTTCATCTGATACACCTGCTGCCCTAAGTTCCTCATCAGTAAGGGTCTTAATACCACTTCGCCCTTCCTTTAGATTATCCCAGAACTGCTCAATATTCTCTGCTCCAGGAAACCTACCTGACATACCTACAATGGCTATATCTGTTGTAAATGAATTAGCTATTTCTTCCTGCCCACAATTATTACTACATGCAATTTCATCCATCTTATCACTAAAGGTAGCTTGAGTATAACTACAAACCGCATCTTTAAGTTCATTTAGTGCTTCTGATACTTCTTTGCCAGAAAGTATACGATGGTCAAAAACTAAAGTAAGTGTAATTGGATACCCTGCTTTTTCACTATCACCACCCATACCCAAAATAGCAGCTTGTCCTTTATTAATAAGTGGCTGAAAATTTAATACTCTTTCATTTGATAAATCTGTAACTGTAAAAGTACCTTCTGATAAATCTTCTATGCTTAATTTATTATTAATGTATTTATTAATATAATTTAAAACCTTATCAAAAATACCATCTAATTGGTATGTATCTGCTTTTTTAATAACAGGCACCTTTAAGCCATGCTCCATATCAATAGCAATGCCAATGTTAATATCATCATAAAGCATTATTTGATTGCTTTTAAAGCATGCATTTAATTTAGGATATTTTTTTAGTACTTTAGCTAATTCAAATATAATAAGTGGTAATAATTGATTGGAAGTAAGTCCTAACTCACTTAGTTTTTTCCTAATAGGTTGTGAAAAAAACTCTACTGTTAATGAACTATTAATACCACCTTCTTGACCTTCTTGTAAATAAGCAATTTCATGCTTTTTAGCATTACTAATATTGATTACCTGACAACGCTCCATGACTTTTTCTTCAGGATTTTTATTTATTACTGACATCATTTCTTGGTTAACCATTTTAACGCTATCCTCTACTGGCTTTGTTGTCACTATTTCTCCCTGCATATTTATTTGACCTGTTACTTGTTTTATCACGTCTTCCTTAGTTACTAATCCGCTAAGGTTATATTGTCCAATATCAATATGATGTTCATCAATATAGTTTTGTGCACCCTTAGAAAAAACAATTTTAGTTGATACTTTTTCTTCTATAACTGGTACGACCTTTGAATTTTGATCCACTGATATTTCTTGTGTCTCTATCTCAGCAAATACACTATCTACAGCTACAGTATCTCCTACTTGACACATTCTTGTAATATATCCCTCATAGTTACTTTCTACTGATACTACTGCTTTAGCTGATTCTAAATCCACAATAATATCACCCTTTTTTACATAATCGTGATCTTGTACATACCAATTCACTACTTCCATTTCATCATCATTTGTAGAATATCTCTCTACATGTAACTGATATTTCATTGTTCCTCATCTACCCCTTTCACAATTTCCCCTATAATTTGTTCTACACCCGGAAGTGCTTCTTGTTCTAAGTGGACAGCTGTTGGTATAGCAATATCCTTAGGCTGGATTCTTATAAACTTATGTATATGATTTGGCGCCTTTTCTACTATTTGTGCTATAACCTCTGTACCAAATGCTGCAAAGCCTTGTCCCTCTTCAACTACCACAACAATCGTTCCCTTCGGAATACTATCTATTAAAGGTTGAAAGTTCATTGGATAAATTTGTGTTGGAATAATTGCTTGAGCAATAATATCATGATCTATAAATAATCTTTCCATTGCCTTAATGATTATGTCACTCATACCACCATAGCCCACAATTGTCACATATGGTTTTGCCAATTCCGGCTTAATTAAAATAGTTGGATATTTTTCATCTGAACAATAGGCTTTAAAACCATCAGGATAATTTGTTTTTATATATTTAGGATAAAGAAGTTTATTTTCAATAACTAATGTGCAATCTTGACTTTCTTCAACTAGTTTTTTGTAAAGTGACGCTGGATTAATTAAATGATTAATAGCGATCATTCTTAGTCCCGGTATTCCCATAAAGTGGCGGTCTAGTGTCTGACTATGAGTTGGTCCATAACCACGTCTGCCACCCATAGGTGTTCTGACTATTAAATTAGGAGATACTTGTCCATTGTACATATATCTGAACTTACATGCATGGTTTAATATCTGATCAAAAGCTAATGTCGTAAAGTCCCCAAACATAATCTCCACCATAGGAACAAAACCATCTAGTGCTAGTCCTGCACCAATACCAGTAATAACACCTTCTGCAATAGGAGTATTTCTTACACGTTCTCCATATAAATATGATAAATCTTGAGATACTTTAAACGTTCCTCCATAGGGTGACTTAACATCTTCACCAATAAAAAGTGAATTTTCATGTTCTTTCATGATATCTTTCATAACATCATTTAAAGCTTTTACTAATCTTACTTTTTGTTCTTTAATTTCTTCCCACTTAGTAGGTAGCGTATTATAAGTAGTTTGTTTAAAGTTACCTTTTGCCATATCACTTGATTGTGCTACTTTAAGGGCTTTTTCGACTCTTTCACATACTTCAACATTAATACGATTAAATAATTCAACTTCATTTTGCATTAACTTATTTAGTGGATCTTTTTTCTCATAAACCTCTAAAACTTCTCTCGGTCTAAAGTCATCACCTTTTGAATGAGCTTTTAGTCTATAAGTATCAATTTGTAATAATGCTGGTCTACATTCTTCTCTTACATAATCCACCATTTTTTTTGCTTTAAAATATAGCTCTTCCCATTCCCATGTACTTCCTTGCTCACTATAGATGTTAAAGGCCTTTGCTCTTGTTTGTATATCTCCTGCTAAAGTTTCGTTTTGGGTAGTAGATTGTGAATAAAAGTTATTCTCTACTACTATGAACAGTGGTAGTTCCCATTTTGAAGCCAAATTCATTGACTCATATACCATTCCTTCGCCTAATGTACCATCACCAATAAATACAACAGAAATTTTATTATTCTTCTTCATTTTTCGCGACAACGCTAAACCTGCTGCTAAAGGTAAAATGCCACCTTGAATGCCATTAGAATAAAAATTATCCTTACATAAATGTTGACTACCTCCTCTGCCAGCACATATGCCACTTTCTTTCCCCATAATTTCAGCTAATAATCCCTCAACATCATCTGTAAAAGATAAAAAATGTCCATGGCATCTATGATTAGAAAAAATAGAATCTCCTTTCTCTAAGCATTCTGTTATTACAGCTCCTGAAAATTCTTCACCTATACATGTATGAATAGTTCCATTTAATAAATTGAGGCTATACAACTCTAACAGTTTTTCTTCTACCCTTCTTGCTAATAATGCCTTGGTAATAATATTTATACTTACATCATTTTGCATATTATAATTACCTTTCATGTTTTTTCATATATTATCTATAGGATTTTCATTATTACACTTATATGTTTTTTCCACTTTACTGCTAATATTTTTTGCCACCATACATTACAAAATATTTATCTATATTTTTACAATTTACTGCAGTAAATTGTAAAAATAAATTACACCCTTTAATTAATTCCCAATTTTTATAAAGTATTTCAGCTATGAATATCATCTAAATATGTGCCTCATGTGCTGCCTTGGCTATAGAATGGCACACTGTAAGATCCAGTTCCTGCTAAGCATTTCAATAAAAACACCTTAATTTTTCCTTATGCTATAAAAGCCTAGACTGAAGTATCATACCCATGACTTCCATTTAATAATTTAACATTTATGTATTTATATTGTCAAGGAAACATATCGTACTATTTTTTCCCAATTATATTCAATTTTATGCATACTTTTTTGTATTTATTATTAAAATTGACTAATTTTTTATTTTATTTTATTTATTTTTATCCTTTTCTTACATTTTTCTACCTGAATAATTTCTAAAAAAATCAAACTGAGGCGTGTCTAAAAACAAAAATTTGCACAAAATCAAGTTCTATTTAAAATGAAAGAAAAACTTGGAGATAATCAATATGCCACAAAAACGATATGAAATATTAAACGAACAATGGTCTCAAATAAAGGATTTATTCCATATGCCTAAAACTGGGCTTCATTCCATAGATAACCATACTATTTTCAATGCAATCTTATGGATTTCAAGAATCAGAGCTGCATGTCGCGATTTACCTGAATGTTTTGGCTCTTGGAAAACAGTATATAGCCGTTTTGGTAAGTGGCGTAATGGCGGCACTCTATTAACTATTTTCCAGCATTTAAACTCAGAAGCATTCTACTTCCATTAAAGCCCACCAGCATAGTGCCGGTACTAAAAGGGCGGCAAATCACAAAAAAATCGGCATATTGGATTAAGCCGAGGAGGTCAAAAATCATGCCATAGTTGATGTTTTTGGAAATCCAATTCATTTTCAACTGCCTGCTGGTAATATACATGGCAGTAAGATTTTAGGTGATAAAGTATACTGAACAAAGGAAATCAGGGGTTATATTACTTCTAAGAATGCCGTATATACCATTCCACCAAAATCCAGTACACGAATCACTTGGACTGTGACTGGTGGTTATATAAAGAGTGCCATTTAGTGGAATGCTTTTTTAATAAAATTAATCATTTCCGCAGGGTAGCAACCCGATATGATAAGCTTGCTGAGTCTATTATCGCCTTTGTTTATTTTGCAGCAATTTTTATTTTGTGCAAATAGTATAAAATTAGAAAATTTTCAGACAACCCTAATGTACTTAATTATATAAATATTTCTATTCACAATTTATATCTGTCCCATCCAACAACCACATACTCACTCCATCCTCATAAAAAATAATCTTCTCAACCAACTTAAAATACAACCCTGCATCAAATCTTTCTATAGGTTTTGTCTCATTAAAAACATTAATAAATCTATTAGTAGTGACTCTCTCTAAAATATCCTCGCTGTTAATCTGTTTTTCCCACTTTTCCATGTCTTCCTCAAATATCACCTCTATACCGAGCTCTTTCAGCATTCTGACATAATTTAAACAATCCAGCGTATTGCGTGTAAATCTTGATATAGACTTGGTTATTATCACATCAATTTTTCCTGCTTTGCAGTCGTTAATCATTCTGTTAAACTGCTCACGCTTTTTTGTGCTAGTCCCTGTGATACCCTCATCGGCATAAATTTTTATTAGATCGTAGTCAGGATGGTTAGTTATATATGTAGTATAATATTATGGGTGACAATTTAGGAATAATATCTCTGCACAGTTTCTGATTCAGACAGGTCATTATAAACCCGCCATATATGGATTCACAAATCAGCCTGTCACACATATTCGTCATGATAATTTTATCTGCAGTATAGGCATTCTTTCCAATAAAGTTTGCAATGCTCTCAGCAGTCATTGCGTTATATTCGATGAACTTCCGTATCTGCTTTCGCAGTTCCCCAGTTTGGACATCATGTCATGAACGCAGAATAATTTTGACTTCTTTATGATTATTTATGGTGATAGCCTACTGATATAAATACCAAAAACTTATTTTTATAAAATAAAAAACGTTAACAAGAAGATATTATCCTCCAATTAACGGTCTCAACTAATGTTTAAAAAGCTAACATTAAACTATTAAATTATATAAATATTTCTATGCACACTTTATTTCTGACCCATCCAACAACTCCACACTAATTCCATCTTCATAAACAATAATCTTCTCAACTAGTTTAAAATACAATCCTGCATCAAACCTTTGTATAGGATTTACCCCTCTAAAAATATCAATAAACCTCTTGGCAGTGACTCTCTCTAAAATATCCTCGCTTTTAATCTGCTTTTCCCACTTATTCATAAAGTAATCCTTATTCTCCAAAATTGTATTAAAAGAATAAACAAATGCCTCATATAAGCCCCCACCATCAATATGCCTGTTCCTACACCCTATTTTTCCCTTAACCTTGTATTTTCCGTTACACTGCCAGATAGTTCTTTTTAATCTTTCATCTGTTGAGTTCCATACCTTTCTTCCAAAAGTACTGCTGCAGCAGCCACATATAACTTTCCCTGCAAACGGGTTATTGTCAGTAGCATAGTCATACTTATGCAGTCCATGCTTTTTTGCAAATATCTTTCGCCGTTTCATTTCAAACTGTACTGCCTCCCATATATCCTTATCAATAATTGCAGGATGGCTTTCTTCAACATAATACTGTGGTATTTCACCTTTATTTATAACTCTCTTTTTGGAAAGAAAATCAACGGTATATGTCTTTTGAAGTAGTGCCTCACCCTTATACTTCTCGTTTCTCAGCATTTTCCTAATACTGCCCTCATACCATTTTGATTTCCCATTCCAGTTCAGTGCTCCATCCTTTTCAAGCTCCTGCGCTATCCCGTTCGGGCCTTTTCCGCCAAGGTAATCGGTAAATATTTTTCTAACTACTTTTGCTTGTTTTTCGTTTATTACAAGGTTTCCATTTTCGTCTTTGTCATACCCCATAAATTTGGTATGATTGACTATGACCTTACCCTGCTCAAACCGCCTTCTGATGCCCCATGTGCTGTTTTTACTTATAGAAAAACTTTCCTCCTGTGCAAGGCTGGAAAGTATGCTTAACAGCACCTCACCCTTTGAATCTAAAGTACGTATGTTCTCCTTCTCAAATATTACCTCTATTCCAAGTTCCTTCAGCATTCTAACATAGTTCAAGCAATCTAAAGTGTTGCGTGCGAATCTTGATATAGATTTGGTTATTATCACATCAATTTTTCCCGCTTTGCAGTCGTTAATCATTCTGTTAAACTGCTCACGCTTTTTTGTGCTAGTCCCTGTGATACCCTCGTCGGCATAAATCCCCGCGAATTTATAGTCAGGGTGGTTACATATATATGTAGTATAATATTGTACCTGCGCCTCATAGCTTGATAGCTGTTCTAATTGGTCTGTTGATACACGGCAGTAAGCCGCCATTCTCTTCTTCCGTGGTTCAGCATTCTGTGCCATATCCGTTCTGTTTGCCCTTGCTGGTATAACTGTAATGCTTCTTGCCATTTTGTATTTCCTCCTTCACAACCGTTGATTCAGTTATATTTAGCCTACTGATAATCTCATCATCAATCACTGTTCCTTCGCAGGCATCTTTACCATTTTTAACATAACTGCTGCATTGCCATACTATCTTTTTGCAGGAATATTTACTGTTCCATGTTCTACGTCTCAATGGTGAACCGCACTTGCTGCAGAAAAGTATTCCTGACAGTGGATAGCGGTTAAGGCATTTTATTGAGCATATTGAGTTTCCTTTTGCTTCAGCACGTTTTTGCATTTCAAGCTGAACTCTCTCCCATGCTTCCTTTGTAATTATTGGTGAATGGTTATCTTCTATGTAATAGCTATCAACCTGACCTCTGTTTCTTTTCTTCAGCTTACTCAAGTAGTTTGGGGTGTAGGTTTTTTGAAGCATTACATCACCTTTGTACTTTTCATTTTTAAGAATATCCCTTATGCTTGCCTCATTCCATTTTGAACCTGTTACTGTTGGTATTCCTTCTGAATTAAGCAGCTTTGATATTTTTAACATACCGTTTCCGTTCAGATACTCTGTGTAAATACGTTTTACAATTTCAGCCTCGGCGGGATTTATTATCAGGTCTCCATATTCATCCTTATCGTATCCAAGAAACCTATTAGCGTTTATAACCAGTTCACCTTTTTCGAACTTTTTGCGATAACGCCACTTTATATTCTCACTGACACTCCTGCTTTCTTCCTCCGCAAATGAAGAGAGGACGGTAAGCATCAGCTCACAGTCCCCAGATATTGTCGATATATTTTCTTTTTCAAATCTTACCTCAATACCTATATCTTTTAATTCCCTTACATATTTTAGTACTACCACTGTATTTCTTGCAAACCTTGATATGGATTTTGTTATGATTAAGTCTATTTTTCCTTCTCTACATAACTTTAGCATTCGTTGGAACTCTGGTCTATCATCTTTTGTTCCAGTTATTCCTTTGTCTGCAAATATTCCTGCAAATTCATATTCAGTATTTGACGAGATTAGTTTTTTATAGTAGGTTACTTGATTTTCCAAGGATTCACCCTGCTTGTAACCATCGGTGGATACTCTAGCATAAGCACAGACTCGTTTTTTTCTTTTTTTAGCCTTGACTGTCGGCTGTATTATACTCACACGCATTGTTTTTGCCCCTTTTAATGTATATATAAAAATGTATTATTTATATAAAAAAGAGGCTGGATATTCGTCCAGACCTCTAATGTATTTTCGCATTCTATTTTCTATTGGTTTTAGCCTTATTAATTCAAGCTCATTGACAATTTTCTTTTCACCGAGAGTGAATTTGAATCCATAAAGCCAGCTCACTTGTAGCCTTATACTGCTTATTTTTATATAATTATAAGCAGATTGACCTGCTAGTGTAAGAATCAAGTTACTCATAGCTTAAATGCTCCTTTACCTATTTCAAGGATACACCCAAGCTTTATACCATCCTTTAAACCCTGGGTATAAAGGATTTCATTTACCAAGGCTCCCATAAGACCATTGATACCAGTATATTTGTCCAGTAATTGACAAAGCTCCTTCTGCTTCTCTTTTGGAACAACAGATAAAATTTCTTCACTGCATGATTCTATATCCAAGCCCAACTGGATATATTTATTATTGCTTAAGTACAACTCAGCCAAATCCTCGGATACCCTTCCGCTGATAAAACAGATAAAAGCATCTTCAAAGCTTTTTTCAGGTTGTTTACACATAAATGTATTCTCCTTTCAAATTCTATTGAAAGGAAATTGAAAAAGGCGCACTGCAGGATTGATATAACCCCACACTGCGCCTGTATGTATTATTGTAAAAATATTCTGTACAAGATATAATATACACAGGGTCGCTGTGGCAGCATTATGCTGTCGGTGTAGGTAGGCTTATTACCTGCATTGGCTTCTGGGTGGTGCAAACACCCAGAAGACATGGCGGCCTTATTAAATTTCCTTATGCACATATTAACTCTGAAAGCCTTATCTTGCAAGTTATAAAGAATTCTTTATAACTTGCCTTATCATAATTCTACAATTAACACGAATCATACTGGAGAACCTTTGCAAATTCAGACTATCGAGCATAAAATTTCGTGATAATATTCGGTATGAAAAGCACGAGTATTTAACAGGAAAATAGTAGGATTAGTGATAACTCGGTATAATTTTGGTTTCTTGTGTCATACTGAAAATAACCTATTGAAGGAAAGGAATGGTTAAATATGACGCTGCAAGAAACCGCCCTACAGGCTGTGCAGACTATGATAGACAAAGGCTATTCGCCTTTCACTGCTTGGAATGAGTACGAAACTGTATATGCACCGATCATTAGGGTTCACGAAAAACATAATATCGTTGAATTTAACACTAAATCTATATCGGAGTATGTTTCGGCAACGGAAACAAGATTCAAAGACGGCAAGATTAGCTACGGAACATTCCATCGGCTTATAGCAGGAGCAGAGAGGCTGCTGATGTTTCAAAATGGGAATGGCATAAGAAAGCCGAAACACGGGAATCGTGTTCAAATAGGCGGGCATTTCGGTATCGTGCTTGATAATTTTATTGCCAACAGCCATGACTGGGGCAAAACTGTAAAACCAACTGCAATAAGTGAATTGCGTCAACACTTTGACTGGCTACTAAAAAACGGTTGCGATAACTTGGAAAATGTTACCGGTCAAATATTACGAAATTATCTTATTTATTGCTCCGAAAAATATTGCCCGGCAACATTGGCACAACTAAAGGGAAGACTCAAACGGTCGTATACATTTTTCCTTAATTGTGGTTATATAGCAAAGGATTTTAGTAATATATTTTCCTTCAAAGTAGCCATTGAAAAGAAAATCCTACGTGCCGTACCCCAAGATGAAATTGCCGCCGTATTGAAACAGATAGACCGCAGTTTGCCACGTGGCAAACGAGATTATGCAATAATACTTCTCGGAATAGTCACCGGACTCCGTGCCTGCGATATTGCCGCACTAAAATTAAGCGATATTGATTGGCGAACCGGAGAAATCCATATCCTTCAAAAGAAAACGAGAGTCCCTCTTGCCTTGCCGCTAACTCAAGATGTCGGTGCAGCTTTAAAAGACTATATCTTGAATGGTCGCATTTCACCTATACGGAAAGTGATTCGTGAGTACGAAGAAGTTTTTATTTCTGTTAAAGCACCGTACGCCCCATTGTCTCATTATGGAGCTATCGGGGGTATTTATGCCCTTTATAAATTAAAAGCCGGTCTGAAGAGTGGGACTTTCCACGACCTTCGGCGTGCTATTGGCAAAAATATGGTTACTGCTGAAATTCCAGTAAGCACTGTTTCTCAGGTTTTGGGGCATGGTGATTTAGATAGCACAAAGCAGTACATTTCGCTTGACAGTATCCATCTAAAGGAGTGTGCCTTAAATTTCCAAGGTATTGTTCCGAAAGGCGGTGCTGCGGAATGACGGAGTTCATAAGTAAATCTAGTTACGATTTGGACGGATTCTTATCGTTGAAAAAAGCATTCGGTACAGAAATGGGATCTATACTGCCCTACATTAAATCTTTTGACAAATTTTGTTCTGAGCATTATCCAAGCACAGATGTTTTAACAAGGGAAATAGCCCTTGGGTGGTTGTCCGAGAAATCGCAAGTGTCTAAAAACAAGCAGGAATCGTCTGTTGTGAGGCAATTTGGAAAATACCTTAACGCAATAGGGAAAACAGCGTATATTTTGCCTGATAATTTTGTACTTGCAAAATCAGGATTTGTTCCATATATTCCAAGCAATGGTGAATTAACGGCGTTTTTTGCGGCTGTCGATTCGTTGAAGCCGAGGAAAAACAGTCGAGCATCCATTATTGCTCCTATACTTTTCCGTCTACTGTATACTTGTGGATTGCGACCGAACGAGGGGCGAGAGCTAAAAGTCAAGGATATTAATCTTCAAAACGGTGAAATTCTCATACGCCATAACAAGCAGCACAAAGAGCGAATTGTAGTGATGTCAAATGATATGTTATGTTTGTGCTTAGAATATGACGTAAAAAGAAAAGAACTATCAACAGACGGCATGTTTTTCTTTCCTGGCAATGGCAACAATCCTTACGATTCAGATAGGTTATGGGAATTATTCAGGGCTTGCTGGCGTTTAGCAAACCCCTATATTCCGGAAGATAAACTTCCACCGTTTAGACCGTATGATTTGCGACATTGTTTTGCTTCAACTGTAATTCACCGCTGGCTCGACGAAGGACGCAATATTGAAGCAATGTTGCCCTATCTTCGAGCATATATGGGTCATGAAACATTTAACAGTACAATTTATTACGTTCATCTATTGCCGGAATGTATCGTACGTTCAGCGGGTGTCAACCTTTCGGCATTTGAGAACTTGTTGCCGGAGGTAGACAAATGAAAGCGGTAAAAGATTCTAAGCTATTTAACCTAATATGTGAATACTTCACCGAATATCTTCCGAAACAGCGCAAGTGCAGTCCCAATACGATTAGGGCATACCAAAATGCACTTGAATTGTTGCTTGACTTCATAAAGATGCAAAAGAATATTCGGATAACAGACATTACATTTAATATGCTTGACCGCAATACAGTTTCCGCCTTCCTTGAATGGATTGAATCTGAACGCGGAGCAAGTGTAGCAACTCAGAATCAGCGGCTTGCCGCAATTCATGCGTTTTTCTCGTTTGTTGCGGATGCCGAGCCCTATCTCGTCGCTAAAGCAGACGAGATAGGTAGAATCAAAGCAACTAAGTGCGAAAAGAAAAGCAATGTCAAGTATTTAAGTGAAGCTGCGATTAAAGCTATTTTAGCAGAACCCAGCGGTAAAAGTGAAAAAGAGCTTCGAGACAGATTTTTAATGATAATGCTTTACGACACCGGTGCAAGAATACAGGAAATTCTGGACATTCGCCTATGCAACCTGCAACTCACTGGTACTCCAACTGTAACACTTCACGGCAAAGGTAATAAAACGCGAAAAGTTGCACTGATGGAGGGGACTGTCAAGCATTTGAAACGTTATCTTAATGTGTTTCATTCGCAAACCGACATGTACTCTGAGCAATATCTTTTTTACGTCAAACGCAACGATGGAAACAAGCGTATGACTGAAGATAATGCTCGGCGACTTATTCGAGATTATGGAGTTTCTGCAAAAGAAAACTGTCCAGAAGTCCCAGATAATGTTCACCCACACTTGTTCAGACATTCACGTGCTATGCATTTGTATCAGCACGGAATGCCCCTTGCGTTAATTTCTCAGTGGCTTGGGCATTCCGAGGTGGAAACCACATTGATTTACGCCCATGCTGACACAGAAATGAAACGAAAAGCAATTGAAGCCGCAACCCCAAAGGATAGCCCCTTGAAAGAATTTGTCAACGCTGACAGATTTACTATGAATGATGAAGATCTTATTAAGCGACTATATGGGCTGAAGTAGTTAGATTATCACGAATACCATTGTGTTCCATTGATTGACGAGCAGTTTGATCAAAAAATATTATCACGAAATTTTATGCTCTAAAGCCTGATTTTGCAAGGGTTCTCCAGTATGATTCGTGTTAATCGTAGAATTATGATATTGCAAGTAGTACAGCCTCATTTTATCAATTTGTTTACATTATATTTCTACTGTTTTTTTTAATAACTTCTATGGTTTTTTAATTTTTAAATTAATCTTATTTTGATAGTATCTCTGCTGCTCTTTTTATCAAAATAGCAACATAGTCACCTTTTACTGTTTTTCCAGCTATGGCATTGTTAACCCAGTAATCTGTATCAGATATGATACCTTTTTCCTTCATTAGCTTAACTGCCTGTCCAATTTCATGGTTTTCTGAAATATGCTCAATTCCGAAGTATTTTAACACTCCTTTTGCAAGAGCTATACCTATTTCTTCTATATTATATGTAATCCATTTTGCATCCTCAGAATTATCGTGATATGCAATTTCTATCAGGGCAGCAGGGGCATTTGTTTTTGCCAGTTCATAAAGAGGCTTACCAGTGCCGAAATGGTTGTATCCCTCCATAACTCCTCTATCACTGGTTGGCGTTAAGGGCGATAATTCAGTATATATTGCTCTTGCCAGCTTCTCAGCTTCTCCACCAAATTTGTGACAATACACCTCACAGCCTCTTGCCTTACCATTTGATGCATTTGAATGTATTGCAAAATGTATGTCAGGCTTTTTGTTGTTACTATCAGTTACCACTTGTGCAAGTAGCATTTCTGGCTTATTTCTATATACTGTAAGTCCATGACCTTTTAGTACTCTCTCAAGAGCATCCGCCACCTTGTTCATCATTTTTTCCTCTGTGCCATAGTTTCCTACACCAACATTTTTCTCTTGTGTTGACGGGCTTAAATATACTGATTTACTCATTGCTTTTATCCTCCTTGTTAAGCTGCTCCAAAGCCTTCTTTAGTTTTTCCGGTATTGGCAGTCCAATTTTCCCCGTATTCTCAAATATACTTATTGATTCATTGGCTATGTAAAAAAAGATTGTGGCTGTACGTATCGCACTACCGTTCTTGATTAAATAGATGTCTATGATGTTTGCGATACCAACCATGATAAAAATTAGTATCTTTTTAAATATTCCACGGAAGCCTATATCGCTTGACAGCTTTTTCTCAAGCACTGCTACCATTAGCCCTGTAATATAATCGATGGCTACAAATGCAAGCAGTGCATACATAAAACCATCAAATCCTCCCATAAGCCAGCCTATATATCCGCCTATCGCTGTAAATATTATTTGAATGGTGTGAAGCATATTTTTCATGTGTTTTTTCCCCCTATAACTATAAAATTTGTCCTCAAAAATAGACTTTTTATTACTTTGTTATTCCACTTTTTTAATTTCTGCTGTTATACTTTTTTGTTTTTATACTTTTTTGCTAATAATTAGCTTAAACTACTTTGGGAATAGTATTTTTGGCAAAAAGATAGGGAGAGACTGTTATATATCTCTCCCGTTAAATCAAGTATTGTTGCATTTTCATATTGTATTGATTTGTCACCTTTTTATATTACTTCAAAACAAAAGGACCTACCTCGAAATAAGTAAGTCCCTAACAAATGTATTATTATTGTTTTTTGCCTTTTTGTATTTTGTTTATTATCTTCTCCGAGTATTTTAATTCTTCTTTAAGTACAAGTAAATCTCCACCCTGTTCCTCAAATCGCTCTAATTTATTAAGAAGTTCTTCTGCTTTTTTATATATCTCTAAAAAAAGATCATTAAATAAGCAATATATAACGTTTTTTTCATTAACAGCTTCTTTAGAAATTATTGTATTGATAATATTAAAGTTCTTCTCCAATTTTCTCTTTACAAGCTTTAAACATAACATCCCTTCCCCCATATATTCTATAACTATATAGTTATTTACGTCAGGATAAAAATAAATACTTCTCTCTTTAATTTTATTATTTTTCCCGACTATCAACCTTAATTCTCTTAAAAACCATCTTAGAATCATTGCAGGCAAAGCTATATATTGAGAATGTGGATATTCAAATTCATCTGACTCTATGTACATATTAGCCATAAATGCACTGAAATCATATGATAAATCTATATGTTCCAAATCAATATTAATGGTAACCTCTGAAATTTCCAAGAAACTACCCCTTCCTTTTAGGCGATTTTTTAAACATATTTCTATTTTACCATTACAGATAATAAATTTATAGGTATACTGCAGTTGTATCTGCATCTAATAATGCTTGCACAGCAGCTTTCCACTTTTCAGGCACATCACTGATTATCTTTAGTCCATCTTTTATTAGGTCATAATAAATCTTATCCATTATGCTACACCTCCTGCCACCATCTCGGCAAGTTCTGCCAAAGCTAATTTTATTTTTGTATTTTCTTCTTTAAGGTTTTGTATTTCTGTTTTTTGTAAATCCTCAAATACAGCCACATTAGGTGTTGCCGATACATCTATACCTGTTACATATTTGCCTTCAGGTATCTCTATATCTAAATATGGTATTCCTACTGGTGTATATAAATCACTTCCTTGAATTTGGCTGATTATCTGACCTCTTTTGTCATAAATAATTCTTGTTATCATTTTACACATTCCCCTTTTTAATTTTATTCAAATGCCCAATACTTTACCGATGTAAAACCATAACTACCCGCACTGAATGAGAATGTACCTGCTCCTACTGACCATGTTGGAATAATTGCTTGGTAAGAAGTATAGCTATCTCCGTATGTAACACTTTTATATCTAGCAAGTGTGGCCACACTCTGATATATACCAGTTGAATATTCGGACGTTATTTGATATGCGTCTGAATTTATAGTAGTTTCACATAATACAAGTATTGTTGATGGCTTGAACCCTAACCCTGTTACTGTAAAAGGAGGTGCTACATTATGAGAACCAAGCCAAACATCAGCATATGCCCAACGCTTTTTTGTGCTTGTACCAGTTAAATTTATGCCACTAGCACTACTAAAAGTATATCCGCTATCCACTTTATCGGCTGTAGTTGTGCCTGTTACAGCAGCAATAGTTTGTGCTCCGCTTAAATATTGACCTGCCGCAATAGTTTGTGTTGACGTGCTTGGGTTATATGTAGCCGCCGCTTTGCTTGTTATCGACTGTGAGACCTTACCGCTTCCGTTGTGATAGCCCTCTGGTATTGTATAGCTGCCATTGATAGGTAAAGATTTGCTAACCGCACCATTGTTTGGCATTGTTCCTGTTAGTCCGGTATCATTATCGTTGCTGAATGTCTTTCCTGCTAGTACATTTGCAGCAACGACATCACCCTCTGCACTAGCTTTGATAAAAAAACAGTTGCCGCTACTGCTGTACCAAACGGTATATGCCTTTCCTGCTATTAGCACAGGAGTTATAGTTGTATTCGGCTTGTATAAAGGTTTTGAGTTTATGGTAGTTGCAGCTGCGTTATTATTAGCAGATGCAATAAATGTTATAGGAAACCCATTTACTAGCGTTTCACCGATAGTAAGTGTTATCGCTGTTGCTGTTCCACCTGCTGCCTGGTAGATACTATCCGATATATGTGCAGCAACAGCTGTATCCAGTTCCGCAGTTTTATCCTCATTTCTGTTTAGCCTCTCTGCGGATATTCCCGGTGCGGCTCCGTTGACATATATTGTTTTTATATAATCTCCTAATGCCATTTTTCACCTACCCCCTTGATATAGTGTCTGTACGGCGGATAGTCCAGCTCTCTGTTGATGCCTTTTGCCTGCTGTATAGAATACGTGCTATACATATCCCTGAATTTGTTGATGCTGTTGCACCTGTTCCTGCAAACCACCCTATTTCCTCACACTTAAAGGTATTTGCTTCGGTGTCTGCTATATATAGCTCGGTGTAGAGCTTTCCAGCTGTTACTGGATCTTTATTCTGACTGGTTACTGTTTTTCGGAATTGTTCGCTACCAAGTTTTGTGTCTGTATTTGCAGGTGCAGCTGTACCTTTGCCTAGAGCAATATATTTGATTTTTGCATCTGTGATTGCACCTGAAAGCATGTCGCATATCATGTTAAGTCCCGCATCGGTAATCAAATTATGCTCAAGAGGTATTATTTCTTTTACTTTATTCTGTTCTTTAATTTCTATCTCCCACTGTCCAAGCCAGCTTGCTGTTTCAATCATTTCTATCATCATGTATAATGTAACCCATTATACTTTTCCTTTCTTTTAATTAGTTATTAATTAGCTATATTCTTTGGAGCAGATATTTGATCTCCTATGGGTATAATGTTTCTAACGGGTACAAGGAATCTAAAGGTAATAATAAAGGATGCGCTGTATTTGCCGCATCCTCTTTCCATGCCATGAGCTCTTCTATTCTTAATGGTTCTGCTTTTTCACTTGCTTCCTGCCAGAATATCCACTCTTGGCTTCGTAGAGGTTCTGTTTTTTCGCCTTCTTCAAGCCATTTGTAGTTTTCTTCTTTAGCAACATATTTCTCAACTGGACCCTCGCTGTCTGCATATGTAGTTTTCTCAAGCTTAGCAATTCGCTTCGCCATTTCTTTTAATATGTTACTTAAATCCCTTTCAGGAGTTTCAAGCTGCAGCGTTATTTCTACCGGCTTCATAGGTACGCTGTTGTAGGATACTTCTTTTATTTGCAAGTCGGCATCTATGTTAATGCCTGGTATCATTACGCGGATAATCTCGCCCGCCTTATATATTCCCTTAAATGGTTTTATGCTACCTGATATTATGGGCTGGCTGTATTTATACAGATGCTTAAAGCCAAGTTCAAGTGCTAAATCCTTGTCATCGGTATCCACTTGAAGGATATCTTCAAATACCCCATACATTTGCTGGCTTGCCGGTTCTTCCAATAGTATTTTTATAGGGTATTCATATTTATAAGTTATGATTCCGTTGCCTGATGTACATAAATCAGGTATTAGCAGCTTTTCCGCTGCGTTTATCAGAAAATCATGCATTCCTGCTTCATCTATATTCTGAATGCCAAGTGTTTTTGAGACTCCGTCAACAGTTACGGTAATGGGAGCTCTTGGACTGTAATAGAGCTGTATTGGCAATGCTCCAACCGTTATATTTTGCGTGTACAATTCACTTGTTGCTTTACCGCCTTTTATCCATAAACGGTTTACTATATTACTTGCATCCGGTACAAGCTCTGCCGAGCCTTTATGATAGGTACCATCAGTTATTCTTAATGGATTTTTTCTGCTCCCCTTTGGCAAAAAGTGTACTGCCAATATGCCCATTTCATCACCACCTAAACTGGATATAAATCTACCGCTGGATATAAGCTTTCTGACGGATACGGTACCTTGAGTATTAGCATTTCAACAAGTTCAGCCCAACCTGAGCCTTGAGGCTGTGTATCTATTTGTTCAGATACAGGCTCATCTATGTACCATTCGTACCCACTTATATCAGATAGCTGTTCCATTGCATCAAACAGGAACACATCGTTGAATTTTATTGATATTGCTTTGTCACAATCTGCTACGCTGTCGAGATTGAACTGTGGTGCATATTTCTGAAATAAATCCACAACTATATCGGATATCCTCTTATTAACATAGTTTTCTGTTACAAGTATTTTCTGCGGTCTTGCCGTATAACTTAGCCCGCTTATTTCAACGATATTTGCAGCTCCATTTTTCTTTCTTGCAGGATTAAGCACCCAACCTCTGAATATACTGTCATTTTGTATTATTCGAACATCAGAGCCAACAGGGTATTTATTGAATATATCTGTGCAAAACGATGGTATTGTAAGTGAAAAAGAACCTGCCCTATCGGTTGTGCTCATATTTGTTCTGCAGCTGTCATAGGCTTTTACTTCTTCCTCATTACCGCCTGGAGGGGTGATGAATATTTGAGTTAGCATGTGTTACCACCTTTCGAGGAAGAAGTCGAATAAATAAGTAATAGTATCGCCTCTATGAGTTAACATTTGTTACCACCTTCCCCCAGTACTAAGTCCATATCTGCCTGCTATTTTTTTGCTTATTATATCAGCGAATTCGTCCATACCATTCCGACCGACAATCGTTCCATGATTTATAACGGTAATGCCTGCTGAGGCTGCCATTGGAACTGTGTTTCTAATTCCTGATGTTCCATTTCTCATATTGACGTTCATATCAAAGGCTAGTCCGTTAACTGCATTTGTTACAAGTCCCTTACTTTTTTCTATGCCGGAAGCAAGACCTGCCATAAAGTCAGGCATCCAGGTTTCATAATCTGCAAGGGGTCCTATGTCAGGTGTACTGAAATGAAGATAGCTTCTGATATTCTCTGCAACATTTTTAATGGTCCCTATAAGGCTGTCTATTGCATTCAAGATGCCCTTTTTGAAGCCATTTATAAAGTCAGAACCCCATTCCAATGCTTGTCCGGGTAAAGCCTTAATCCAATCAACAGCAGTAGTTATACCGTTTACAACCGCATTTTTTACACTAGCCACCGTATTTTCAACACCCTTTTTCATTGAGGTAAACATGCTTACTGCAAGATCATATAGGATCTTTGGTAAGCTTTTAAAGAAATCGACTATAGTTATCCAAATCCCAACAACTCCATTTTTTATATCATTGCAAATGGCTGTGACTCCATTTTTGAGTGCATCAAAGGCTACAACCGCTGCTGTTGTTATTGTATTCCATATTGTAATTGTCGCATTTTTGATGCCTTCCCAGGTTGTTGTCCAAAAGCCTGCTATAGCCTTTAGGCTACCTGTAAATATCAATTTGATTCCTTCCCATATTTGCTTTAATGCATTTTTTAGGTTTTCAAATATCCTTGATGCATCTTCCTTTAATTTGGTAAAATTGCCTGTACACAAATCTATTATTAACAGCACCGCACCTAAAAATATATTTTTTATGACTGTCCATATTCCGTTTAATACCTCCTTCAGCCCCCGCATTATGCTGGTAATGCCGTCCTTCATGCTGCTCCATATGTTTAGTGCAGTATGTATAAACGGATTTATGACTGACAATATTACATTAACTATCCCATTCCAAGCTGTTTTTGCAGCTGATTTGATTCCTTCCCACAAGCCCGAAAGAAGTTCCTTTATCTGTTCCCAGTGCTGGAATATAAATAGTGGAATACCTATGAACGGAGCAGTTACTGCTAATATTTCAGGTCCCCAATTTGTAAAAAAGCTTTTCAGCCAGTCCCAAATGCCTGTAAAGAAGTTTTTTATATTGTTCCAAGCCGTAACAGTCCAGCTTGAGACATCATTCCATAAGTTTTTAAAGAATCCACTTACAGGCCCCCAGTTTTTTATAACCAGAAATGCTCCAGCAGCAATTGCTGAGATTGCAGCTATTGTTATACCAATAGGGCCTGTTGCCACCGCAGCAAATCCACCTGCTGTTGCAATTGCTCCCGATGCTGCTGAAAACGCACCTGCTATCGCCCCAACAGCTGTTATTAATTTCCCTATAATCAATATAACCGGGTCTATTGCAGCTGCGATTAACCCTATTTTTACTATCAGCTCCTGTTGGGCAGGGGTCAGCTTCATAAAGCTGTCAAGCAGGGGTTTAATTGCTGTAATAAGCTTTTGCACCATTGGTATCAGTATCTGACCGAATTGGATGCCTATCTGTGTTACCTGCTCTTTCATAGTACGAAGTTGGTTAGTCGGACTATCCATTGTCCTCGCCAAGTCACCCTGGGCTTTTGAGGTAGACTGCATGATAAGGGCATATCTTGCCTGTATCTTCTGGCTGTCTAGCATCTCCTGCCCCTGCTTGATTATGCCGTTTGTAAGGGCATAGGTTTTGACCTGTGTGTCATTAATAAGTATTCCAAGACTTTTAAGCGGCTCGGTTTCTCCTGATATTCCTGATTTAAGCTTTTCAAAGGCTTCCTCCGGCTTCAGGTTGTAAAAGGAAGCCATATCGTAGGCGAGCTGTGTCAGCCCTTCCGACATTTCAAGAGCCGCAGCCTTTGACTGTCCCATCGAGGTAAGCATGACATTGAAGGTTCCCACATTTTGACGCACCGCATAGGAATTCAGTCCAAGGCTTTTTGATATGTCCTCGGACCATTTGCGGGCTGATTCTGCCATATCGCCCATAGACACATCAAAAAGATTTTCTGACTCTACAGCATCCATTGCAAGCTTTGTTGCAGCCGTTCCCGCGCCTGCCAACGGGAGCGTGACAGATGTGGAAAGTGTTTTCCCGACGTTTGAGAAGCCATCACCCACCGACTTCATTTTTTTGCTTGCGTCATCAAGGCTTTTTGATAAATCCGACCAACCCTTTGTCTTCAGCTGCTTGTTTGTTTTGGCAAGAGCATCCTCCATTTGACCGAGTGCAGTCCTTGCTTTATTCAGCTTGATCTCAAGCTCCTGAGTCGCTTTTGCATCCTTGCCTTTTTGCTCGCTTGACGTTTGAAAAGCCTGCTCCAATGCCTTCACCTTTTGCCTTTGCAGGTCTAGCTGCCTGGACAGGCTGTCGGCTTTAAGCTTCAAGCCTTCGGTGCTGCTGCCAAAATCTCTTATTCGTGAACCGGCAGCCTGAAACTCGGACTGTACAACCTTGAGCTGTCTGTTTATTCCTGAAATCCCGTTTTGAAAACCGGTCTGATCCATTGATATTTTTACCGCCAGGTTGCCGACTTCTTCTGTAGCCATTTAACACCTCCCTCTAATTGGTGTTTATCCCATTATAAAAGGGAAAGAATCATCATCGAGATTCTTTCCCTTTTTGGTTATTATATTTATATTCTGTTTAAACTAATATTGCAATTACCTACACAACCCCAAATAGCCATTTTAGTATGAATGCTATTTTCTATTTTAGAGTTACATCAGTATTTGAACTCTATTTTTAGTTATTTACAGGATAATTTGTATTATTAATTATTTCCATTACTATTTGGGACAAATCGACATCATCGATTGTTCCATTTCCATCTTGATCAGCATTATACTGTAATGTATCTGTGGCAGATGCCACATCGCCATAGTACCAAGCATCAATTCCCAAATCAAGAAGTGTATATTCTCCTGAACGGTTAACGTCCTTTACTCCTTCTATTAATATAATTTTTTCGCCGCAGTTCTTTTCTTCTACATCCATTTCTAGTGTTGAATTGTCTGCTATACGTCCATTTGTTATATCAATCTTTGCTTCACCTTTTACAATAGCTTTGAATTTTAGCTTAAGCAGTATTTTATCGCCATTTGCGGCATTTGCTTTTCCTAGGCTCGCCGTTATGTATCTTTTAATTCCAGTTTCCATATCAGCTTCCTTGTATATTTTTATTCCATCAGCACCTTCAGCACTAACAAACTGTAACTTTGTAGTATCAAATGATATTTTTAAATCTTCTGCACATATCTTATCCGCATTATGTATTACAATGCCGGCTGTTATTTCGTCTCCTAACTTTGATTTATCGACAGATGTGACCTCAAGGGTTACAGCAGGATTTTTGGGGGTTACTGATACTTCATTTGAGTTTGCACCTTCGCCACCAGCATTTACAGCAGACACAACATAGTAGTAAGTCATACCGTTTGTTACCTTGTTATCAGTATATATAGCTTCTGAAGTTGTTGCTATTGTTGTATAATCCCCACCAGGAGTAGTAGCTCGTTTTACATTGTAGCTTGTAGCTGTATCAACTTTATTCCATGATAGAGTTACTTCAGAATTCCCACTATTAGCAATTAAGCTTGTTGGTGCTTCGGGTTTAGCTACTTGTGGAGTTACTGAAACTTCGTTTGAATTTGCACCTTCTCCACCAGCATTTACAGCAGACACAACATAGTAGTAAGTTATACCGTTTGTTACATTGTTATCAGTATATATAGCTGTTGAAGTTGTTGCTATTGTTGTATAATCCCCATTAGAAGTACCAGCTCGTTTTACATTATAGCTTGTAGCTGTATTAACTTTATTCCATGATAGAATTACTTCAGCATTCCCACTATTAGCGATTAAGCTTGTTGGTGCTTCGGGTTTAGCTACTTGTGGAATGGCAGAAGCTTCGTTTGAATTTTTGCTCTCTCCTGTTGAGTTTAATGCGCTAACTACATAATAGTAACAGGTACCATTTGTTACATCATTGTCTATATAGGACGGCGACGTAACAGTGGCTAGCGTTGTGTATGGTCCACCTGCAATCATAGAACGCTTAACAGCATAACTTGTTGCATTGTCGTAAGCGCTTAATCTTGGGGTGTCTTGCTTGAGTCTTTATGACACCATGATGGCAATTCGGGTGACCATGGCAGATAGGGTGTCAGAGATTCTTGCGTTAATTCTTTCAAGCCCGGCAATTTTGACAGTAGATATACCAAATACATATATGGGTTGAGTTGATTCGCTTTCGCAGACTCAATCATGCTGTATACAAGGGCACTGGCTTTAGCTCCACGGGTCGTATCGGCAAAGAGCCAGTTTTTCCTGCCTGTGACATAAGGTCTAATAGCATTTTCAGCACGATTGTTGGATATTTCAATTCGTCCATCCAGCAGAAAATTATTCAGAGTTTCCTTTT
>NZ_QKMR01000028.1 GCF_003208175.1 Ruminiclostridium sufflavum DSM 19573
TAGACATTAATTTTTTATCACTAAGGTCAATAGGCCATGATATCCCTGCCTTTTCGGCTCTTGTTAGAATTTCGGATACAGTTGATTTGCCACAATTACATGCCTTACCAATTTCTCTTAGTGATAGTCCTACTTCATGTTTCAACCTTAAAATTTCTCTTGCTTTCAGCATTTCCAGCCTCCTCATCGTCTGGCCCCCTTTAATCATACTGATTAAAGAGTAGCAGTTAATTTATTAACTCGACAAGGTGTCCGGATAATTCCGAAATGCTGTCCGGATGTTTCCGGAATCAGTGTCCGGATGCGGCCGAAATATGCACACAAGGCAGCCAGATACTGCCGAATATGTGGAAACACTCTAAAAAACAATCTTAACGGCGTTGAAAAGAAATCATATTATGAAACAGTATGCACTGATATTTATTTATATGCTGATTGCCCATACTGTGGTGAGACTTCATACAAGTGGCCGGATGGTGCCTGCCCCAAGTGCAACATGGTACTACACAACTATTGTCATAATGGTTGGTATGTTGATAAAGGTGGCTGCAGCTATGAAAATCCTGAAAATGCACGGTTTTGTGAAGCTTGCGGAAGTGAGACCTATTTTTATAGTATGGGGTTTTTGAAGGGGTGGGAAGACGTAAAAACAACTCGTCCATAAATTATTTGATTTTAAAATATTCTGTATATATTTTAAATCAAATAGTAGTTTTCAAAAAAAGTTAAGAAATAAGTTGTGAATATTTTTGTGAATAAATCCCCTGTGGATATTGTTAATAACTTTGTGTGCTACGTTATATAACTTGTATATCATGTGGATAATATTGTTGATAATGTTTGCAATAAATGTTGATAAATATTGTTATGAATTTATTATTTCTAATCGTTTTTTATTAGTTTATACTTAAAAATAACATACCAATATATAACACAAATTAATGCTATAATTATCCCCCCAAAATGTGGCGTAAAACTTAAAATAGTTGCGTTAAGACCAGCGAAAAAAATAGTTGAAATAAAGAAAGGTAATTTTTTTATTATCTTTTTAAACAAAATGAATTCAAGTATGCTCATAGTTGAAACAACTAAAAGTACTCCCCCAAATATATAAAACGAAAACAATATTTGATTTATGGTACTTTGCATAGAAACATAAATTGTCGTAGCTACAAAAAAAACACTAGCTAATAATATAAGGAAAGTATATACAGCAGGCCAAAAAAAAGATTTTGAAGGACTCTTCTTTATAAAATTTGGAAAAGCATCAAGAAAAGAGTCACTTCTTACCCAACTTGTTAATTCTGAACTTTGCTGTGATTTGTGAAAATTCATTTCGTTTTCTATACATTGTTTCATTTCAGAAATAACTGTGGAATTTTTATCTTTTTCCCAATCTAAATATAATATAAATACTTTTTTTGAGCATATTGATGGTAGTGATTCTAATTGTATAGAAAGCTCATCTAAATCAATTTCCATCCTCTCATATTTACAAATACTCCTATATGCCTTAGAGTAAATGCTTAAGTTTTTTTCACTTCTAACCAATTCATCAGATATATTTTTCAAATATGTAGAACGAATTTCTCTAAATAACCATACTGAAATAAATATAAGCACTGCATAAGCCAAATAATCTGATGGTGTTTCTTTAAGCGTTTTGTAAATTGATAAAATATCCATTCTTAAAATTCCTCTCATCAAAAATAATGTACAATGAAACAAAATGTCCAAAAGATAATGTAAATTATATGGCTTTCTATGTTAAAAGTAATTCACAAAATACAACTTTCATAGTTTTTGATAAGGTTTATTTCCTTTCTATGTACCCAAAATGATATTGAGATTTTTCAATTGATTTTGCTAAAACTTTCTTGGTTTTCTGTACAATAAAATCCTCTGCTTTCAATCCCGTAGGCACTATGTCTTTAATCTTAATCCATATTTTCTTTTTATCATCTTTCCATAAATCTGGTGTCAATATTTTTTCTGGGGAACCAATACCTTCAGCATCAGTTTTTATATCTATTACTTCTGCTTTGTATTGAATATCATTATTACCTCCTCCACTTTTACCTATAGCAAAAAACACCTCAACAGTATTGCCACTGTTTATTTCACTTAAAAATTCTGTTCTTCTCTTTTCCGACATTCCAGTCGCTAACGAATCGGTAGAAAACCAAACTGATTTATTTATTCCGCAAAAATTTTCATATTGCTTCAAAGTTTCCACACCATTAAGTCTAGAATATGTATCTATTCCTAATCTCATAAAAATGGCTATTGGGTAAATAATCTTTTTTTCACTTTCTCGTTCTAACCTCAAATTTTCCTTTATAAATCTGTCAGTATCATCTCTTTTGCTAATAATTTGCTGTGCTTGAGGCGATAGATGACGAGTATCCCATCTAAATGCCATAAATCATCAACTCCTTTTATATAATAATTCTATTTAATGTAAAATTATCCTTTATATAATATAAAATTTATTATAAGTTCAAAACAGTTAAAAAAATAGTAATATTTTGAAAATTCAATATGATATAATTATTTGTAAATTACTCTAATGATGATAAATTAAATTTTATATAGGCGGTGCAACATGGAAAATAATAATTCAAATACGGCATTTGCATGGACAACATTCTATTCAGAATTTGCAGATAAACTGCTACTATTTAAAAATAACCGTACACAATTGCTTTTAGGCATAAAGGATTCATATGATAGCTTAGGAATGAAATTTCCATTCGTGGACAATGGTGAACTGCTTGATGATATTTGTCCGTTTACGGTTTTTGGCTGCTTTAACAAAGGTATAACAAATGATAATAGAATTGCCCTAATGAAATCAATTGGCTCAAAACTTTGTGTAAAGTCAGAAGTACCAACAGAATTTGATGGTATCCCCGTTTTAAATAATTTAAAAGCTTGGTTTTTTGGATATAAAAAGGACAGAAACTCTGATGACATTTCAAATCTGTGGAATCTTTTTGAAGCCGCTATTGCTTATGCAGACAACCCATCAGATGTCACCCGAAATGCTTTTATTGTTGACTATGATAAAGTACGCAAGCAAATTAGTATAAAATGGAACATAACAATGGGTCTATATTGGATACGCCCATATTCCTATCTAAACCTTGATGAGAGAAACAGAAGTTTTTTAACTGAAGATAGTAGTTCTTATGCGAAAGAAGTACATAATATTACGAATTTTAAGCAGGTTCCAACTGCCCAGATGTACTTAAATATCATTTCACTCTGCAAAACTTTCTTTAAGAGAGAAGGAATCAACTTCAAAAATTTTCCTGAGTTATCCTGCATTGCATGGAAATCTACAAGCATAGAACCTACTTCTAAAAAAATTTCAACTGCTAGCTTTCTTAAATGGTTTAATCCTATTGTAAATGCTATAAAAAAGTTAGGAGGTTCTGGTACTCCAGAACAGGTACGAAATCAAATAATTTCCGACTTAAACCTACCAGATAAAATCATTAACGAAACACGTGGGAAAACAGGTACAAAGAAATTTGATAATGAAATAGCTTTTGCAAGAAACTATTTAGCCTACGAGGATTTTATAGATAAATCTATACGTGGAATCTGGAAGCTAACAGAAAAAGGTATGACTGCACCTATTAATGAAGAAATCGCAAGTGAGATTTTTTACAAATGGATGGAAATTAATAAACAAAAAAGAACTGATACGGACGAATCCTTTATTGTTGCCCGAAATGAAATAAAGTATTGGTTATATGCTCCTGGTGAAAGTTCTCGTTTTTGGGATGAATTCTATACAAATAACATTATGGGTATCGGTTGGGATGACATGGGTGACCTAGAGCAATACAAATCCAAAGATTCAATGAAGACTAAAATGAAAGAATTATACGGTGAAGATTACTCATATATGAATCAAGCTCTTGCAACATGGCAGTTCGTAAATGAAATGCAGATTGGTGATATAGTTTATGTAAAAAAAGGCATCCATAAAATTATCGGTCGAGGTGTTGTAGAATCTGATTATATCTATGACCCATCTCGAAATGAATATACTCATACTCGTAAAATGAATTGGACACATAATGGTGAATGGGATCATCCAGGGAAAGCAGCAATGAAAACCCTCACAGACATCACATACTATACTGATTATGTTCAAAAGCTAGAGACCCTGTTTGCAAGCGATGATACTGAAGTAGAATTACCAGAAAAGAAAGAAGTCCGATATCCTGATTATACAGATGCTGACTTCCTTAACGAAGTATTTATTGATGCAGACAGATATGAATCTCTGGTAAAGCTTATAAAGGTCAAAATGAATATTATTCTTCAAGGTGCACCAGGTGTTGGTAAAACCTTTACTGCTAAAAGGCTGGCTTTTTCAATAATGGGGAAATGTGATACAAGCCGCGTTATGATGGTTCAATTTCATCAAAGTTATAGCTACGAAGACTTTATCATGGGTTATCGTCCAACAAAAGAAGGCTTTGATTTGAGTTGTGGACCATTCTATGATTTTTGCAAAACAGCACAGGATGATAATGAGAGAGATTATTTCTTTATCATCGACGAAATAAATAGAGGTAACTTAAGTAAAATATTTGGTGAATTATTAATGCTTATTGAGACTGACAAACGAGGTGAAAAGCTAAGACTGCTTTATTCAAATGAATTATTTTCTGTACCTAAAAATGTACATATCATAGGCATGATGAATACTGCTGATCGTAGCCTTGCAATGATTGATTATGCGCTTAGAAGAAGATTTGCTTTTTTTGAGCTTGAACCAGCCTTTGATTCGGAAGGTTTCAAAGCAATTCTCAATGAAAAATCATACCCGAAATTCACAGCTTTAGTAGAGCAGATAAAGGCGTTAAATGAAGTAATCTCCAAGGATGAGTCTCTTGGTGACGGTTTTAGGATTGGTCACAGTTATCTTTGTACTAAAGAAGAAATTACAGATGAATGGCTATTATCAGTTATAAATTATGAACTTATTCCACTTCTCAATGAGTATTGGTTTGAAGATCAATCAAAAATTGAGCAATGGACTAAGAAATTGTGTGGTGCTTTAAATGATTAAATTACAAAACATTTACCATATGCTTGCTTATGCATTTGGAGTACTTAATGAAGCTGGTTATCTGAGTATTGCTGAAGAGGAATTTGAATACATATATGACTTGTTAGCCTCAATTCTGGCAAAAGGAATTGCAATACAAATAAAAAGAGGATTAGGCAAAGAGTATAAAATCCACTCGGAGTCTCTTAGTTCCTCTATAGGTAAAATTGATATATCCTCTTCTTTAAAGCAGCAAACGATACTTAAAAAGCAGTTGGTATGTGATTTTGATGTGTACACAGAAAATTCATATATGAATCAGATCCTTAAAACAACTGCCATGTTACTAATACGTTCCACTGAAGTTAATGCTCGGCAAAAGAAAGAGCTTAAAAAGGTTATGCTCTATTTTACTAATGTCGATGAAATTATTCCGAATAAAATTAAGTGGTCAAGCATTAAATATCAGCGAAATAATTCTACATATAAAATGTTAATCAATATATGTTATTTAATAATTAACGGGCTACTACTAACTGAAACCAATGGTTCAAGAAAGCTTGCCCGTTATTTAGATGACCAAAGAATACATAATTTATATCAACGCTTTGTATTTGAATACTATAGGAAACATTTCCCTGAGTATAAAGTGACAGCGGCTCAAATTGACTGGGATGTTGATGATAACATTACTGATTTTTTACCAGCTATGAAAACAGATATTACAATAGAACACAAGGGGAAAATACTTATTATTGATACCAAGTATTATTCGCATACCATGCAAACCAATAGCCTTTATAATAGTTGTACTATTCATTCCGGTAACTTATATCAGATTTTTACTTATGTTAAAAATCTGGACACCACTAATTCCGGCAATGTTAGCGGTATCCTTCTCTACGCAAAAACTGATGAAGAAATCACACCAGATAATGACTATATGATGAGTGGCAACTGTATAAGTGTAAAAACTTTGGATTTGAATACTGATTTTAGTAATATTAAAAAGCAGTTGAATTTTTTGGTTGAGAAGGTTTTTAATATTACATAAAATTTCTGGTTAACCTAAAGTAATAAAATAAAATTCACAAAATTTAAAATCCAACATGACTGTATAATTATTTCCATATATACCTTGTACACACAAACTAATATGTAGATACGACAATCATAAAAACACCAGTTTTTGTGATTCTAGCTATATCAAAAGCTGATTTATGGGTGAACATGCAAAATAAATCATCCAGTTTCATTTTGCACTAATATTGCTATAACGTTAGACTATATCTTCAAAAAAAGCATTTATGCAAGCACACTAGAAAATACGGTCAGTTATGTTGGAGAATGCTATAAATGAAATGTTTATGAATAATAGTATTAAATAATTGAGTCTGTAATAAATTTTACTATCAATAGTCATTAACAGCATACCATATATCATTAGATCTCGTTATTTCCAGCTTTGTTCAAAATACTTACGTTTCTCCTTTTTATCTAGTACCCTAGAACAAGTTTCCCAATCAATATGTTCCACTCCCATATTGTACCGATTTTCGAATGGATGAACTTTCGGAACAGAATCAATAATCTCTAGCGCCTTAGCTTTATCCCCTACAGCAATTTCAATCCAAACATCTTCTAAAACATCAGGTAATTGTCCAAATACGCTGTATATACTTTCAAGTCTGGAAGAAAGCAAGTGATGAACTCTATCTTCAACTGAATCTTTATATCTCATATTATAGATATGTACAGTGTCATTCAATTGACCAATTCTTTGTATACGACCTTTCCTTTGCTCAAGCCTTGTAGGATTCCATGGCAAGTCAATATTAATAAGATTCCCCAATGTTTGTAAATTTAGCCCCTCACTGGCTGAATCAGTTCCAACCAAAACCTTTATATCTCTTGTTTTAACAGCATGTTTTATTTCTTCTTTTTCTTTCTTTTTAAAACTTCCACTTAAGTACACACCTGATTTAGAGCCTCCAGCATAAAGACCAATCGGTTCATCATTAAACTCCTTGGATAAGCCCTCAGCAACCCACCTTGCAGTATCAAAATATTGTGAGAAAATAATTACACCTTTGTCTAACCATTTTTCATCTTTTAATAACTCAACAGTTTTATCATATTTGGGGTCTCTCGCTTCATTTGATTCTAACGCTTTAACATAATTATTAAGTAATAACGATTCTACTTCTGTGAGATTTTTAATGTCTGAGTCTATACGGACTTCATCTTCTTCATCTGTTAAATCAGACAAACCCGTATTCCACTCATTAAGCATCTTATAGCCAGTATTTTTTCCTGCCTCAATAGAGCTTCCAATACGCTTTAATAATAACGTTTTTAAAAATCCTGAACTCTTTGAACGTTTCCCTATTTCATTACAAAATTCTTCAGCATACTCATATGCTTGCTTTAAGTATCCAGTAAGGGTCAAAGCCTCATCATCATCTTCCCCATGAAGGATTACCTCAATCTTTTTCAAAAATGGCTCATTTGTATTTGGGTCAATGGTATCTTCTAAATACTTTCTTTCACGCCTAATAACATGACGGATGTATGGATTAAAATTTGCGAAGAATTTTTTCGTTAGCATATTCCCAATACGTTGTCTTTCTTTTGGTAATAGTTCAACATAGCCCTTGCTTAAAACAAAATCATCATCATTCATGTTGTTACTACTTCTAACTGACGCAAATGTAGCGTCTTCATATTTCGGTGGAAAAGGATTACGAATCCAATCCCAGTTCTCAAGGTCGAAAAACTCCTTTGTTACTTTCCCCATTATCAAATCTAACCCCTGAGGTACACGTTCAGGCTTTCTCCATAAAGCTGATTTACTACCAAGAACACTATCATTCTTTTGGGACAGAATATTCATTAAGTCCCAAAGTTCTACTGGATAAAGCTGAATTGGTGTTGCCGTAGCTAGTAGTATACTTTTTGTCCTTGTTGAAATCTGCATTAAGAATTTATACAGATTGTTCATCTCAGGGCTATGGTATTCTTTCCCATTCCCAAAATTTTGTCGTCTTGCTCTATGAGCTTCATCCACTATTATACATTCATATTCTTTGTTCAAAAGGTGCTCTATTATTGGAGATTGAGATACAATTAGTCCTTGTGACAATATACCAATACGTCTTGGGCACTTACTAATATCTTGATTGCCTCTATTGGGATATTTTAACCCATTTTCATCAACCCACTCTTTTCCGTTCCACACAGCACAAGGAAGGTCAAGTAATGTATCTAGTTCTCCCTGCCATTGCCAAATAAGAGTTTTGGGCACTATTATAAGTACAGGTTTGTCCCCATATAATGCCATCAATTGAGCTGACATTGCAAGCTGAATTGTTTTACCAAGACCCACCTGGTCCGCTAATATGAATCTTGCACCATAGGACTGTTTATGTTCTCTGAAAGCCAAATCTACAAAATACTTTTGGTGTTCCCATAAACCTAATTGTTCTCGAAATACAGGTAATTCAACTGCTACGGATGATGTTGCATTATCTTCCTCACGCCAACTAATAACATCATCAATAACAGTTCTATTTGCTATTCTTTTAATATCTTCAATAACAAAATCAGCAAGAGGTATAGCGGTTTTATCTGTCCATAAAGCATTAAACTCATCTTGAACCCAATTAACACCTTCGGGAGATGAATCTTCCCACATGAGTTCATAATTCAATTTCCATGCCATTTCCGATTCATTAACACTACCTAAAAAAGAAGTACGAGAACCATCACTTAAAGTAATAACCCCTGCCTTGCCATGAATAAGACCGAACCTTTCATTGGGAAGCACTTTTACTTCCATTTTTCCTGACGAAAGAAGGTTATATAACTTTTCAAAGCGTCTACCTGGATTAGGTAATTCTTCAGGCTTATATTCGCACCATTCTTTTCGTATGGCACTTTGAGCCATTTTAGCCGTTGCAACATCTTCAACTGACAAATCCGAATTGCATATCACTCTGATTTGCCCTGAGATATTTTCTAATTCTTCCCCTGCAACCTCAAAAATAGAAGAACGGAAATATCCTGCAATCCTATCATAACTTTGAGCATCTATTAGCTTCTTTTTAAGAAGAGAATCAGTCAATGACTCTCTTCTTGAGGAATAACGATTTATCATATACTAGTCCCCTTAAACACCTTCATTTTTAAGAGCTTCTTTCAAAATCTTTGCAAAGTATGCATGTTCATGCCAAAGTGCCATATTCTCGACATGTTCTAACCTTGATATGAAACTTAATACTTCTATCATGATTGGTTTCTTGTACCAGAATTCATTGTTTTCAGAGTAAATAGACTTCAAATAACTCCTGCCTTCTACTGTTGATTTTGAATTTGTACATTCATTAATCGCAACCAGCAAATGGCGAACTATTGAGGAACTAAAACCGCCATTACCCAGATTTTTCATTTTAAATTCCGACGGTGTCATAAGTCTTGTTGAATTTGCCTTAAACTCTGCAAACATGTCAGCATATTCTTTAACTCCAAACCCTCTTGCAAGTTCTTGATAGGAGCTTATTTGATAATTACCATTCATCTCAATCTCAAGCCCTCTAATAAAAAATCTTTCATCAGGAGTTAAATCTTTCCAATGTATCTTATCAAACCCTTCTGGGATTAAATAGTCATAAGCTATTTTTACAGCTTTATTGATAAGAGCTTCAATTGGATTTTCCTGCGTGCTATTCCTTGGTTGACTCAGCCAATAATGGACATCTATACCTTCAATTTCTTTATATGCAGTTAAAACCTTAAGCGATGAAGCATATGAAGCCAATAAATAATCTGCATCCGTAAAGTCTGGGTCATCTTTATTATCTAAATCATGCATTGAATCAATGATTTTTTCAACTTCATACTTGATTTCATCGTAAAGTTCATCCTGGAATACTATCTCATTTGAAATTTGCTTTTTCAGTGTTAAAAGCACAGTCCCTTTTACATAGTTTCCTTGCTTTAAACCCGAAGCTTCTGTCTCAGTTGCTATATTCCATGCTGACACTACCCTAAGTCCAGCCGACCACAAAATCATAGCAAGCTCAGACCATACCTTTACATCCTGGTGAGTAAACATGACAACTTGTGTGCCATTATCGGGCATGTGATTTTTAAGGCTCTTATATACCTCAATCATGCTTTCGTTGAAGGATTGCCCAGTCCCTTTGACTGCCAATACACGCTTAGAATCTGTATACCATTCTGGAAAAGCTTTTTCAATAAGTCCTTTATCCCATGATAGGAAGAACTCTGTAAGCTCATGATAATTAACTGCATCCGCATATGGTGGGTCTGTAATCCATATGTCCGCAATATTATTTATTATTCTTGCATCAAATAAATCTATATTAGCCTTACTCATTATTTTTGTATTATTAATATTAAAAAACCAAGATGTTGTTGTCGTACTAACTCCTCTTGAAGGAAAATTAAAAATCGTATTTAATGCTTGATTGCTAAAAGTCTGTGCTATTTTTTCGCTTGCTGGTGCTGAATCCCATCGTGCCAGTTTTGAGTCCCAATCACAAATCTTATTTATACCTAATAATCCCATTACTAGTTCGTAATTATTCTTCGCATACTTATCAGTTTTTTGCATAAACAACCCATGTATTAGCAACTGCCTTGGGTTAAACAATTGATGCCAATAATTCCATCCTCTTGTCCTTATTGGCTCGTCAGTCTTTTCTCCCGATTCAATTATTGCAGAAGGAATATATCCTTTTTCTTGCCATTCTGTAAATACATCAGTTAATAGCTCAACAACTTTATTCTCCCGCTCTATATCCTTTATTGAAGGTGATGCATAATACCTTTTTGTCTTTTCATTACCCTTTTCGTCTATATAAATCTCAACATATCTTATTGCATAGAGTCGCTCTTGAAATACATCATTTCCTCTTGGAACAAACTCATGTTTCTCCCATTTTCTGAGTCCAAAAATAGTGTTTCCTTCTGAATCCCTTCTATCTCCTCTGATAGAAGACATTGGAGTTTCCATTTTACAATGTGGACAGTAAAGCTTACCCTTTCTAAAGGTAATATTATTATTAGCTTCTTGAAACTGTTCTTTGTTTGCCCCTTGTACAACTTCCATATTAAAGCCATCTATATTATTATCTTTTAGAATAACTACTGTTTTAGTCCCCTGTCCAATAATCCACGATGGAGCTAACGGTACTTTGTGTCCGCATTCAGGGCATCGAACCTCATTACAATAAAGGTAAGAATCTGCCCTGTGACCTTTCTCATTGTGTTCAATTCCCCAAGATATAACCTGCTTATTTACATCATGATAGACCTTTTTCTGGAACTCTCTAAGCTTTTCAACCTCATCATCCGATGCCCCTGCAATGTTAAGTGATGCCCATGTTAGTAGTGATGCTACAGGATTTAAGTCAGAGGCATAGACATCAGCACCGATTCTCGCTGATTCAAACGGAATTGAACCCCCTCCCGCAAAACAATCACCAACTCTTGGATTATGTCCATATCTCTTCGCACCAAGTTCTTTAACCAATTCTTCAAGAGAAAATGCATTAGTTTTTAGGTGTGAATTGATTTCTTCCCATATTTCCTTACTTTCAATTATTACATGCTCAGGTCGCTCACAAAGCACTAACTTTTCATCATATGACAAACGGTTAAAAACCAACTTTTGAAGATATTCTTTATCTTCCTTATTTAGCCCCGAGATATATTTAGGTTTATCCAAAGTAGATTCAGAATCAAAGTACTGTTTTCTTTCTTTGGTATTTAAATGACTGTATATATCTTTAGTGCTTATAGCTTTTGATTTTCTGCTCCAGAGACCCTCATTATCCATTGTAAGAATTTTCAGAAATATGTCTTTGTCTTTAACAGTGTCCTCTGAAACAGGCATTAGAATACCAAGTAGTGTAGCTCTTACAAGAATAAGTGGCTTACGCCCCCACCATTTTCCTAATCCTGTTAAGGTTTGACCCAAATTAGCTTTTCTTTCTTTATAACTCTCTTTTGATATTTTGGACACAGGAAACTGTATCTCTATAAATGATTTTGTAAAATCTAACATTTTAAGCCCCTTTTAATTAAAATTGTTTATAAAGAAACTCAGTAATATTACCCTGTAAGCCTCGCTCATCAACTGGATTTTCTGTTAATGCATATCGAATTGCTTTTCTCCAACCACGCTTGTCTGCGTAATACCCTGTAGTGGCATTAGCCATTGTAAACAGCCACCATCTTTCTTCCTGACTAAGTCCGAGCCAATTCTTAATCGCTGTGCTTATAAGTTTTGGGTCAGAATCCTCAATTGCCCAAAGAAGAAGAATCATTTCTTTCCCTAAAAGACGTTCAATTGGTATATCACCAATTTTAAACTTTCCCACTATTGTATTCGTTGCACTTAATCTCCTGTTAAATTCTTTTTCTATCACATCTTTTACTGAATCCCATTTTTCCTTATTAATAACAACTTTAAGGTTTTTCTCTATAATATCCGACTGTTGTTCATCAGAATTATCCCATTCAAATCTTTCATAAATATAAACTTCATTATTTTTGCTTCTGGAAATTCTCGCCAAAAAGTGATGTTTTGTTTCGTCAGGTATATATCCAAATCCTATAGCTTGATTTTTGGCCATTTGTTACCTCCTTACTGACTAATCTTATTTTTATATGACTCTATGGTAGATTTCTGTTCAGCAACCCATTGTTCAAAGGTTTGCCCTGTTTCAAACTTAATATTATTAATTGTAACATTTACTTCGTACTTTTTATCTGAAAAGAAATTGTCAATCAGACTATTAAGCTCATCTGTTAGCTTATCCACATTTTCTACTTCAAAGTCACCCATATCTAAGCTTAACCAGCCAAATTTCCCCGAGTTTTTTTCTTGTATATTAATACTAACACCACTTACTTTCGTATCGAACTTCCTAATGCTTTCAATTAAAGCAAAGGATTCTGTAGTATTGGTAGCGTTAAGAGGCTCATTCAGTTTAACAGGTTTGTCTTTATCGAGTTCAAATTTCTGTTCCTTAACCTCAATCTGCTTAACTGCTGAATAAATTCCCATTTTTTCATTTACCGCAATGGCTTGAATATACTTACTTCCCTTGGGAATTTCAAATGCACCATCATATACTCCACCTACATCTTTTGGATTTGAGCCATCACTTGTATATTTAATAACAACATTTGGTGATGATGCTTTAAGTTCGATATATTGGCTACCTCCATTATCATAAATTTTGTGCTTTAGTAAAACATCATTAGTCCAATAAAGCAGAGAGCCAGTCGAATTAGTACCCTTGCTATCAACGCATAAAAATGATAGTTTCAACTCTGTTGTCTTAAAATTATTAATGTCCGCAACTTGCATAGAAGCAATCGTTGCATCATTATTAATCTCATAATAAACTACATCTCCATTATGAGGTAGAATCTTCAATGTCACTTCGCCAGTATCATCGTCTCTACTAATAACTCTACAACTTACACATGTCTCTGGTGCTGGCGGTTCTTTATCGAGATAGCCTCCTTCTTCAATCCAAATTTCTTTCTTTAAGGCGTCAGTTTTAAGCTCTTCTAATGCTTTTGGATGGTGCCATTCCCATGACGTTGTCGTTGCAACACGTTCCATTAGGTCACTCCATCTCATTCTTTGAACAGTAAATATTCTGACCTCAAATTTTTTTCTAAGGTTATTAAGATCTACATCTGTTGTGAACTTCATGACTTCAATAAGAACTTTTTTGATTTGTTCTTCTGCATCGAAGTTACTGCTTTTGAATTCCATTTTGAAGTCACTCTTCTGAAGACCATCTTTTTTAGGATAGTAAAGCGTGATAAATGTTTCCCTGATACTTGAAAATAGTCTTACGCTTATTTTATCGAAAAGGTCTTTTGCTTGAATAAGCTGACTATCATTTGCAGGTAATTTTTCTTCATATTCCATTCTCTTAATAATTGATTCAATTGCCTTATATTCTTTTGTAATCTCAATAAGTTTGTCCATCGTTACACGTTGTCCTGAAAGGAACATTACTCTATTTTTCATTGTTGAGTCATTATAAAACTTCTCAACGTCCGAATGTAATCCTGTATTGCCAACAACAGGCTCAGTTAAAATCAGTGTAATTTTATCTTTCTTAAGTTCAATCTCTTCAATTGACGGAAATACTAATACTTGTTGGTAACAATCTTCCATTTTAGGTTTAAAGCTTGTAGCTAGCATTTCTTTTATTTTTAATTTAGCAACTTCGTATGAATAGGTTTTTGATGTCTCAATTAGCTCAGCATTTACATTCTGAACACGCTTGAAAAATATTCTGTTTTCTTTATCAGTATATAAATACCATGCTTTTATTTTAAAATCCTCTATGTTTTTCTTGAGGTTTGTTATATCCCTTCCTGGTTCAGCCATATATCCAATAATTTCATTCATCGAAAGACCAATTGTAGCCCCAGTGACCCTTGCAAGAGATGACATTAATACTAATTTACTTAAATCCTGCATATCACTTGTTTTTGTTTCTAAATCCATTAATTCTGACACTGATTTGCCTTGATTTGCTATATCATGTGATATCGCATTGGAAAGTTCAGGTTTTATACTTTTTACAGCCGTCATCAGTTCATTATCATTCAGATTTATATCAAAAGCATTAATAAGATACCTTTTTTTTGCCATCATATCTTTAGAATAAAGATTTTTTACCATCATACGAGTAAGTCTGATAAATCCTCTCGTCTGTTGAAATCCTTGGTTCTCTTTAAACCGAGCAAAAATGTCACGAACAGATGGATGAAAAGGGTATGACGTTAGAATTCCTTTAACTATTTCTTCAGGAGATGCATTTGTTAGTCTCATTTCTTTGGCTTCACTAACTGCATTTCTGAATCCAGAAGATATTTCTGCAATTTCGTCTTTACTGGCAGTTTTTTCAAATAATCGAGTCCTTAAAATATTGTATAAATCATCTGTGTTAGCTCCTACTGGTTCAATATTAATGGCAGAACGTTCAATTTCTCCTTCTAATTCTTTAAATGACTGCTGTAATAGATGAGAACCCTCTTCATATGTTGCCTGTAAGTCCGAAACAACAAGGCATACGTTATGAAGCTCTGCTTTACCTATAGCATTGAACAGATTAGCTAAGGCGTTGGTAGTAATATCAGCAAGTGTACCAGTTCCTATTTCCACAGCCTTCGTGTATTGCAAATATGGAGGAAGTTCATCAAGCAATATCAGTGTAGGAACATCACTTTTTAAGAGGTTAATCCATGCGGATTGACCTGGAGCTTTTAACGGTGTGTAATAGCTATTAAACAACTCTTCTTTGCCAAGTTGTTTTGCAATTTCACCCCATATCCCATACTGTAAGTCACTTTCTCTACCTGTATATGCTACTACCCTTATATCCGAGTCAACATTCTTATATTCACCGTTAAGGATTTCTCTTCTAACTTTTTTATCTAATGCAAGTAGACCAAGAGCAACCATATTGTGTGTTTTACCACCACCCATGGCCTGAGTAAGCTTGACTATCCCACCTGAAGCTTGGCCTCTAAATCTCTTAAATGCTGTATCAAATAAAAGCTTCATGCCTTCTGTTATAAAAGTCTCTTCAAAAAAGTGTTTAGCATCAATAGAATTATTTACCAAATTACCAAGGTCCAAGGTATCGTCCCTTTTAGTCTCGTCAAAAACACTTTCCCTCACTTTACATGCCTGAAATATAGTTTTCATTATGTATTCTCCCCTAGATTCAATATTTTTCCTAAGCAAATATAATCATTTCTTCCCAACACTTTGCTGAATAACACCAGTAATTTTATTTTCTTTATATACTTTCATTGTTTTTTATCAAGAACTGCCTCAAATATCCTATAAATGATTGTTCTCCATTTCATGATTTCAATAACAATAATCAGAATTAATTTTAATTTTTTACCAAATTTCTTTGATTATTAAAATAAGTCAAACTATGCACCCTTCATTTTTGTGTCAAAATTGTACAATATTTATTTAAATTATACTCTTTGTATATTTCTTTAACAATATAACTCTGGATATTTGTTCTAATTATGTATATTAAGCTACAAAAATACCTTTTAATTTGATGAAAAAAATACTAGTTTTAAAACTCTTATAAAATTACGATCGAGACGGAAAGCAAAACATTGAAATCACTGCGGGATCGGTTTAGCTCAATGGGAAAGAATACCAAAAAGTAGTAGGGCTCGCGTGAAATACAACACCTTTATGTAGAAGTGGTATGTTTATATGGTTATATCCTATTGAGGGAGTTAATTTTTGTAAAATTGTTTTAATTTGTGGTAAAACATTACTTGTGTAAAAGTCTCTCCCAGAAGGATTTTTTCTCTTTTACAAGATCACCAATAACTCTTCCACTTAGCCAAAACGAACCACTTAGGATTCCACCTTTTATTAATTTTCCTTCTATAATTTCAGGATCTGCAACAACATCAATTTCATCCCCCATGACAGTCACTTTAGCCCAAATATATTCTTCATTTGTGTGTCTATTAATACATTTTTCTGTATCTATTATCCTTCCACTAAATATAGCTCGTGCTTCCGGAGGCACTGTACTTTCTCCATCAGGATGAAATAACCCTGATGGTATAAATGATTCAACAGCAAACTTTATTTCGCTATCTTGAGCATTAAAATACTCCTCTTCAGACTCAAATCCTTTTATTTCATGAGCAAAAGCAGACAGTTGAATATTTGCTATTTGTGGAAGCTTTATACTGCCATATGTATAAATATCAGGAACATCAAATACAAGTGGATATCCGTTTGCCCCATCTTCTTCACCATTTGGACTTGTCATTGCATAAAACGCTCCATCAAGGTCAGTATTATCTGGATTTTTTACTTTCTCACTAATACGCACCCTCATACGTGCTGTTCCCGAAAAATGAGGATTTAGCCCTATGGCTTCATTCTTGTTATTTAGTTGTCCCCAAAGTTCAACTTTAGAGTCCATACTCCATTTAATATAAGTACCTTTGCTTACTTTAATATGCTCTCCTTTATTAAAGGTCTTTTCAAAGTAAGCCTGAAATTCTTCCTGACTTTTTAATGGTATTCCTATACTTGAAAAATGACTTGCCATTTTTACACCTGCCTTCGCGTATTTAATATAAAATTTTCAAAGTGTCCAATTATTTAGTCAAATTAGCTTTCTATTTTTGTAACTATCTTACAAGGTTTTTTTATAACAGCTCCTTTGTAGAAATAGTTTTCACCTCGATATATGTATTTTCCTCGAGATATCCATTCAAAAATCTTAAAATCATTTAAAGATTCATTAGATAATTTGTCCTTATTTGTAAGATTATAGCAATAATCACTTGGTATAACACTACCTTCATTTACACCATGCCTTACTTTTACCATATTAATAATTTCACTTCTTAAATAGATGGTGCCTGGTTCGCACTCCAAAAAAGTCTCTTTTACTTTTTCAATAATAGTCATATACCTTCTACCTCATAAAAATATCATTATATCCAATTACTGTTCAACTCACTTAATGAACTTCATCCTTTTTAGGCATATTCGTTATTAGTCCTTAATTTACTTTTTATCATTTAAATTTTTCTATAAGTGCAAAAACGTAAGCAGTATTTCTAGATTTTCTGCTAACCTCATGTCTTACTCCATTTTCTCCATTAGTCCATCGGTCATAGTATGAATATACAAATAAAAAATCTCTCTTTGATATTTGTCTTTGTTTAGAAAGATTGCTTGACGGAGTATGTTTCATTGCCATTCCCACATATAATTTATCTCTTTCATAAAAAGCTCTAAACCAGAGACCCGTTGTTGTTTGTAATTCAACATCTGAACAAGATATATCAGAAATAATACTATCCCATAATGCCTCTCCGTTCATAATTTACACCTTCCTCAAATATGCTATATATTAAGAGCTATAGCCTCAGTATGCTTACTTAGGTATATATAGTTTATATTTACAAATTCTATACAATCCCGCAAAAACCCTTTCCTATTTGCGTATCGAGTATCATTTTGCGTAAAAGTACGACCCCCCTGTACCAAAAAGCATAAAAAAGTGTGTCCACGGAAACATAAAACACACATCAAAAAAGGGGCTTATCGCCCCGAACCTTTGATATCAAGCTACTTCCGTTCTATCAACACGACTGTCTCAACGTGCCTTGAGTAGACAAAAATGATGTCGTTTGAACCTGATGGTTCCTTGGCGGAGGAGTATTTTTCTCTAAAAACAGGTTATAATAATTCGCTTTTTCGAATCTTAACCTCCGCTCTTTATGATCAGAAGTATATCATTTCTGTCAGGCACTTTGAAGTGCTGCTACAACTTTACCAGTAAGTAAAAATTGTACGCAATAAAACTTTCAAACAAAATGTGGTTTGAGAGCTTTATTCTGAACAATTATTCAATTGTCTTGATAAAGTCTTTTTCCATAATTAATCCGGATTTAAAGTACACAGTTGCTGTTTTTTCATCCTTGATAACTATCAGATCAATCGTCTCATTCAATACAGCTTTGTTTATATCGTTTTTATCAAACTCTAATTTATCAGCTAATAGGTAATTCTTTAACGTAGCTTTTGTTTTCAACAAATATGCTGATGCTTCATTAACTATTGTTTCTAGAATTGATATAAACAATTCCACTAGCAATTCCAGCATTATTGCCTCTTTTATCGTTGGCGAATTTTTGCATTTTGTGGTTCCATTTTTTAATCGTTTCCGACATCGCCATACATATGACTTTCCACTTTTATTCCACCAGGTTACTCTGTGGTATACGTTATTACATTCTCCACAAACAATTAGTCCACTTAAAGGATATGACGAGCTGTATCTCTTTCGAACATCACTAGCTTTTTTCGTACTCCTTCTTTTTAGCTCCTCTTGAACTTTATAATAAAGCTCTTTACTAATTATTGCCTCATGGCTGTTTCTAACATAATACTTCTTTACATAGCCATTATTCATGACCTTTTTCTTTGTGAAAAAATCAATCGTATATGTCTTTTGCAAAATAGCATCTCCAATATACTTTTCACATTGAAGCATTTTGTAAATCGTACTGCTATGCCACTTGTCATTTCCGGTAGTTGTTTTTATTCCTTCAGTTTCAAGAATTAGCGCAATTTTATAAGCGCTAAAACCTGCAACATATAAGTCATATACTTTTTGAACTACTTCAGCTTCTCCCGGAACTACAATTAATCTACCATTTGAATCTTTTGTATATCCCATAAACTTGTTATGATTTACCTGAACAATTCCCTGTTCAAATTTCCGAACAATACCCCACCTTGTGTTTTCACTTAAGTTACGACTTTCTTCTTGTGCTTGGCTGCTCAAGATGGTGATAAATAACTCACCGGTATTATCCATAGTATCGATGTTCTCTTTTTCGAAAATGATGCGTATTTGCCTCTCTTTTAACTCCCTAATAACCCTCAGAAAATCAACTGTATTTCTTGCGAACCGACTAATTGACTTTGTAAGGATAAGATCAATTTTGCCAGCATAGCAGTCATCAATCATATCATTGAAGCTGTCACGGAATCTTGTATCAGTAGCTGCCTTCCCTTCATCAGCGTATATACCAACACAGTTCCAATTCTTGTTGGATTCAATCTTTTTTGTGTAGTATGCTATCTGAGCTTCATAGCTGTTTTCTTGCTGTTCAAATCTTGTACTGACTCTGCAGTACGCTGCTACATTCAATTGCTTTTGCTCAATCCTAATATGTGAATCATACTTTGGATCTGGCGGAATGACTGTAATACTCTTTTTATGTACCATTTTAACCTCTCCTATATAGATTTGATTTTGACTTTTCTATTATACAAAATCATATCTATAAAGCGAGAAATTTTGACAATTCTGCTTTGATAATATTTCTCATAAGCAAAATTGCCAAGAATTAATCCTTCCTAAATATTCAACTATACCAATTCGCACTCTACCAAGACTCTTTCAATAACTTCCCAAACTGCTAAAGAAGGATTTTCTTTGTAATACCTGTATCCCTTATATTCTTGCAAAACATATCCGTTTTCTGCATTTCTTTTCATAATCTGTTTAGCGCGATTAACGGCATCTTTAACATTCTGCAAAGTCAATTGGCTCAGCATTCTTTTAAAATTGTTCTCATGTTTGTACTCATCCATGTTTTCAAAATTTTCACCGTAAGCACTGTTAATATGCGATAAGTACAATCTCCTATGAGCTAATGAACCATTGCAGTTTGACTTATGTAATACAATCCATAAATCAAAAGTTAGGTTTGAATACCCAAATTTATAGTTTATTTGCTTGCCTAAGTCTTTTGCTTGTTTCATATTGTCCATTGTTTCTTTGAATTGTCGTACATGGATTTCTTCATCACTCTCATAATCAGAAATATGATAAATATCTGTTTTTCCTGTTACGACAATTGACTTTGCACGTTTTAGGGGATTCTTTTGAACAGGGCAATCAAAGGAAACCTTAAACACAGATTCTGGAGTTTCATTTATGAGACTTTGAAGCCATTTGAAATACCATTGTTCAGTCTCGCCTTCTACACTAAAATAGTACTTCTTCGTTTGCTTTAATTTTGCCATTTCTACACCTCTCTTTCTCTCGAGATTAATTCCTCAAAGATTGGTGTAAAATCAATATCTTTTATCGCACCGTATTGGCTGACAAAGTAGTTTTTCATATAGTCTTCGTGCTTTCTAACACCCTTTTCGCCAGTAGTCCCAAAATCAGACAGGGAGTATAATACACTGTTATTGTTGCCATCATCTCGTTCTACAAACTTTATCTCATCTCTTCTAAAGATGTTGGAGTTTAAGAAAATCGGATTATGAGTATTAAAAATCAATTGTGCATTATTTACGTTAATCTCATCATTGTGGAATACATTGATTATGCTCATTAGCGCCATCGGATGGATTGATGCATCAAATTCATCAACTACTAAAGTACCGCCTGTCAAAATAGCTCTTATTACTAAAGGAAATATGTTTACGAAACGAATCGTTCCGTATGATTCAAATATCTCTGCAGCAACAATTGCATTTTTTTGATCCTTCATGTTTTTAAATATTGAGCATAGCTTTGCATCAGCCTCATTTTCGCTTATTACATATCCCAGTGCATTTGAATTGATCCCAAACAGCTTTGCTGCATTATTTGTTGTCGTCTCAACATAAACAGTCTGTTTTTGTGGGTCGACAAATCGTTTGATAAGTTGTAGTGAATCCGCTCTATAGATAACCATGAACTTGTTTGTAAACCAATTGGTAATCAGCTTAACAAAGCTTTGGCTAATTATCAGCTTAAACCCATTCATCAAAAACAGCTCTTCATCATTTAAACTATTCTTTGATATTTCAATGATGCTATCTTCATTTCTATAAAGGTTATCAGCTAGGAATTTGTTTATATTCTTAAAATCCCCAAAGGACAACTTGTCATCCCTGACGAATACCTTTTCATTATTTACATGAAGCTCTTCTCGTAATACTTTTCTTGTGTATTCGCTATCTAAAAAGCATCCTAAGTCCAAGTTTACTTCATAGTGAATCAACAAATCATTTTCTATGAAATCTATAGAGAATAAAACAGGCTCAGAACATTTTTCCATATTATTAGGTATCAATTCTAATGAACTTGAAGCTTGATTCGGTGAAGATTGATCTTCTGAATTTCGAATATGACCCCTAAGTACAATAGCCCTAAAAGTGTCCATGGCACCAATAATATTAGTTTTACCTGATGCATTCGGTCCATATATAACGGATGAGCACAGTCCCTTTACACTTTTCCCTTTTGTCTTTTTAACTAGCAAGCTATAATCTAGCCCCTTTTGTTTAGGTGCTGCAGTCATAGAAAACACAGCTTCATCAACAAAAGACTTATAATTCTTAGTCTTGAATTCTAAAATCATATTTATTATCTCCATTCTGCAATTTTAATGCAAAATCACAATTAAATTATACTGATATTATATGCATAAGTCAAATTTACTATTCAATTTTGCATAAATATTGCAAAATTATTTCCATTTAAATTAAAATAAAAACTTCTACCTCCATAAATTTATGAAAGTAGAAGATGTGAATGTTCTTAAACACTATGGATACTTTTTACATTTGATGTGATTGGTTCTGTTCCGGTATTATAGAGATATATTTATCAAGCTGTGCTTCTTCCAATTCCGCAATCATATTTGTAAAATCATCTAGATTACCTTGAGCAGCATATTTGTCTAATGCATTATAGTAATTCAATCGATTTTCTTTTGCTATAGAAATCGGTAAAAAACCATAGCTCATCAATTGATAGTTCATAATCAGTCTTGATGTCCTACCATTACCATCTTGAAACGGATGAATTCTAACAAACTCTCCATGTGTCCATGCTGCTAGTTCAATTGGATTCAAATCTTTCTTATACATTAAATCTGCAAAGAAATTCTTTATCTGAAAATACATTTCGTTTCTTGCAGGTGGTGTGTGGCTGGCACCACTAATAAAAACCTCTTCATTTCTATATATACCACCGACTATGATATTCTTCATGACAAGTGCATCAATGTCTTTTACTATTTTTTCACTCAAAGGAAGCCCTTCTTGGATACATTGTTTCACATAACGGAAGGCTTTTCTATGATTTACAACTTCGTATATTTCTCTAAGTGCTTTTCCTCCAACGGAAATACCGTCTTCCAATACCACTTTAGTTTCAATAAGCGTAAGGGTATTTCCTTCTATTGCAGTAGAGTTATGAGTAAATTCTACTTCAAACGCATTATTATAAGATTCAATTGTAACTTTATGAAGTGTATTTTTTCCATCATCATACGATTTTTGTTTTTCTGATATTCTTTTAAAATCCAAGATTGAGCCTCATTTCATAGCTAACTTTATAATCATTATAGCATGCTGGTTACAAATAGTAAGACAACAATTTATATTATGGCTCTGGTACATATAATCTTAAAACACCAAATCTGAATTCATCTATTTAGAAAATGTCATTTAGCCAAATAGTGGGAAAGATTATCGCTAAAATCTTTATCTTAATCATAAATTTCTTCAACACCGTAGTGCCTAATTTGCTCATTAAATTTTCAAATAAATGTGTTTTACTTGAAAGCTTTATTGGGCACAATTAATTATTTTATAATGATTATACCCATATCGATAATTAACAATTACTATTACTCTTTAGAGTACACTCCTATTTTTTAGTGATTTTCTACTTTAACTAAGCCAGTTTTAGATAGCATATCATAAAGTTCATTTATTCCTTCATTACTCTGTATGTTATTAAACCTCGTCCTTCTAGCTCTACAAAAAGTAAAATCCACACGATTTTTAGCTCTTGAGAGAGCTACAAAAAAAGCACATTTATCTTCATCGGGTTGATTAGCAAAATTCCAAAAGGCGGAATCTTCCAGCCCAATAAAAAATACAGATTTATATTCTAGACCTTTACTTTTATGAATTGTCATGATGGGAATTGAATTTTCACCTATAAAATTTTCAATAGCAACTTTCCAATCATTAACCAATAAATACTCCTTCCACAACAACTTTTTAAACTCTAATATTTTCTTTGAATAATAAGCTTTATTTTTATACTCTGGAAATATTGCAGCAAGCCTATCATAAGACAATCTTTCTAGAATGATATTGATATTTTGATTAAATATTTTCGGATCAGAAATGTTATGAATATTATTTGCAAAGGTCTTTAGCAAGATATTTACTTCGTTTTCAACGCGCATAAACTCTTCAGTCTTTGAGTTTTCATCAAGAGATTCTATCTCACAAAAAAAGTTATTAATATATCTCCACTCATTCGGATTTTGTTTTGAAGTAGTAAGTATAAAAATAAAAGTCAAGATTTTGACAATCTCTTCTTTTAACAAATCTTGATAGACAGTTTCATTTCTTGCTCTAATACTACTATCTTCTAGCCGTTTAATTATACTTTCACTATATGTATCCACTGTTTGTTTGACAAGAATACATATATCATTTGGTTTGGTTCCACTTTCTATTAATTCTATTATCTCATTACATATAACTTCTGTTTCTGTATTTTCATCATTGAAAAACCTCAAGAACGCCTCGCCCATTTGACTATCCCATTTTGGAGACGGCTTAATATTAGCTTCTTTTTCATTAAGATTGGCATACATAGCCTTTTGTATTTCTACAAGGCGTGGAGCAGACCGATGATTCATTAATAGTATTTCCTTCGTTGCTTTGAAATCACTTAGATAATCTTCAAAAACAGTTCTCCTTGCACCTGCCCAAAGCATAATTCGTTGTTTGCTGTCACCTACTGCAGTAATTACCGCTTTTGAATCTAGAAAACAAGCTTTTACAAGCTCGTATTGTATTGAAGTAGTGTCTTGAAACTCATCTAAAAAAATATGACTATATGTTAATTGTAGTGACTTTTTTATGGATGGATTTGTTCTAATAATTTCAGTAGCTAACTTGGAAATAGCTTGAAAAGAAAGAATGCTTTTACCGTTGTTTTCGTTGTTTAAACCTATATCATAGTTTTTATTAGGTTTGATTTTAACAGGTAATCCATTCATGAAACGATCTAGTAACGATTTGGCAAATGCATCAAATGTCATAGAATTAAATCTAAATACCAATTCATTACCGCATCTTTTCTCAACTCGATCTTTTAGATTTAAAGCAGCATCCTTTTTGAAACTTATAGCCAGTATTTTTTTAGGATTTATGCAAGTGTTGGTTTCTAATAAGTAGCTCGCTCTTTGTGCTAGTAACTCCGTTTTTCCAGCTCCTGGACCAGCCGTTACTAATTTGCTGGCATTACTAGTAGCGACCAGCATTGCTGCATCTTCTAGAATAAAACCGTCTGTTGGTACCCACTCATTACAGTTTTTCCATTGCACTTACACCACCTCCTATACAAAATATTAGTTTATTTTTGCGATAATTGTATTTACAAATTTCTGCAAGCACTCTGGAAAATCTTCAAATACTATATCCTCATTTTCAGTAAATAAAACACGATGCGTAGTAGGTTTACCTCTGTTTAAAAAGAAGTAATTATACCAGATCATTAGTTCTTTTTCCTTTGCAGTATATGTAGCACCATCGCCACCTTCATCTTTCAACGTTGCACGTAAATCAGATTTTATTCTCTTATTTAATAATTTCGTATATGTGCTTTGATCGCCTTCCTTTACTTCTGGCTTGTGAATTTTCCCATATCCTTTAATAAATGGACCTTCATTATCAGCTAAAGTAGCAATATATTGTTCTTTGAATTTCGTAAGCATCGCGAAATCAATATCTAATGGGGCTGAAAAATATACATCATAACCTTCAAGCATTTCAATCCACCCACCGATATTTTTATAGTTTGTCCATGTGTGCATATCATCAAATTCTTTTTTACTCAGAACACCATCGTCAGTATCTAAGAGTTTCTTACGATTTTCACCATTCTCTATAAGTTGCTGAATTGCATATTTTATGCGTCCCCAGCCTCCACCATCACGCTCACGATCAAAATCTAGTAGTGTTATAAAAGGAATATTCAAGTCGTTCAACAATCTCCAAAAGTGATTCACATGACGTCCACCTAGAGGAACAATAGAAATTTCTGAAGTATCAATTTTAGTATTTTTGAGTTCTAACATTTTTTTTAGAATTATTTCTTCACTATCCCCTTCACCTAAAACAACTAACTTAGCAAAATATAACTCAGGATAAGCTGTTACAGCTTCTTTTATATATTTAAATTGAATTGCTTCCTTTTCTTCATTTGGCAGTGTTAATGCTCTTATTTCAGAACATTCAATATTTCTACAAGTTCTGAAGTATCTTATATTTGTAGGATCGATTCTCTTAATAATTGATGGTGAGTGCGAGGTTACTACTGATTGCGAATTTAACTTATATGCAATTGTTTTCAATCTTTCAATTACTCTTCCTAGAATTTGAGGAGATATATGGTTTTCAGGCTCTTCCACTGCTACAATTGTTAAGATTGGAGGAAGAAGATCAAAGTATTTTGATCTTCCTTTTGAGATTATTTCTTCCATGATTTTTTCTTCAATATTAAGCATTGTATCAACAATTGAGAGATAGAATAATGAACGCAGCCCATCACCAAGCTCTTCACTTTTAAAACTTCTCGTTGTTTGAGTTGGTGAAAAAGTAACTTCAACTTTCTTCAATATAGTTTCTAAGTCTGAATTATTAAATTTAATCTTAGCATTAGAATATCTTTGATCTTTATGATACTCGTTCCATTGAGTATCTAATGATTCTGCTAATAATATTATGGATTCCTCTTCTAGGAAAGCTTGTTCAACCAACTCAGTTCTCTCTACTATTTTTGATTTCGATTCATCTGACCATTTAATACTATTTAACAAGCGATACATAATAGAACCTGACACATTTTTAAGTTGCTCATTTGGTTGCCTAATAGCTGGTATATAAACTATCTTTATCCGTTCTAATTCTTGGCGATTAGCTTTATGGCAGTCAGACTCTTCAACCTCTGATAAACCTGTAGTTATATAATTAATTTTACTCTCCACAATTCCTTCAGGGTTTGTACTTTTTTTCCATGTGGCATCTAATCTAATTCTTAAATATGGGTTTCCTTGTGGTTCATCTATAATAAAATGATTAAAAAACACAGGAACATCAAGTGCATTTTCTTCCACAAGGGATTTTTCAAATGTAAAGTATGCTTCGATAAACATTTCATTCTCAATTATGCTATCTGGATTTTGACTAATAGGGATGTGAAAATCAGATCGTTCAATATTTCTATCTGAAGTTTTATCGCCAAACAATTTTAATAAAGCCGTTATTAATGCGGTTTTACCACTGCTATTATGTCCAATTAATCCAGTTAAGTCATCAAACTCAATAGTAGTTGGCTTTTTCCCAAAGCATCTATAATTACTAATTATCATTTTTTGTAGTTTCATAATGTCCCCCCTGTAACTTATATATCTCTGTTGCCCCGATGATGTCTTTTCTATCAGAACAACCCCTATATTATCTGTCTTAATATAATTGAGAAACAAAGTGCCAAGGAGTAATCGATTTCTGCATGAAATCCGGTTCCATTCATATCCTTTAAATAGATCACGAACCATGAATCCTTCACTCGTTAAGAGATTAGCTAGTTTAACTTTAGCGATATTCATTAATTCATTCACAGTTGGCATTTTCTTGTCCCAATAGTCACAACAATATCTACAGCATTATTATTATAATTGTACTATTATGGGAAATTTTACACAAGAAAAAGCAACCATATATTTTATTAATTTACATATTACAACGGTTTTAAATATTATCATTAAAACCTTTCTATTTTATTCCACAGAAAGTAAAACTTTCGTTTTTCTTAAACACTCATAATTGTTATAAGTCATCATTAAAGTCATGATCAAAATGTTTACGTTCCTCAATTGAATGAATGGAATTAACAATACCCTCAACCAAGTGAGCTTTTACAAATTACAACATCCTAAATTCCGCCTGCATTACTGCCTCTTCTTCTGAATGCCATAATGCCTCCATTTCTTCTCTGGTTGCAACTGGGAAGTCTTTTGGTTCTTTCTCTCCCTGCTGAATGGGTGCCAAGTGAGGAATAATATCTCTGCATAGTTTCTGATTTGGACAGGTCATTATAAACCCACCATATATAGATTCACAAATCAGCCTGTCACACATATCTGTCATGATAATCTTATCTGCTGTATAAGCATTCTTTCCAATAAAGTTTGCAATGTTCTCTGCAGTCATCGGAAACATATAATCAGTGTGAATTCCATTATCGCCTTTTTTATATACACAGGCATATCCGAGATTTCCATCTTCCTGTAATTCATATAATTCTTCTGTTGTCATCTTCTCCCTCCAATTTCTATTCATAATGATTTAAAAACAGTTGCTACAAGCACAAAGTGTTGCTGATAGACATAGAAAAACCGCAGCTGCTGTACTGGCAGTTACGGTAATGGTGATTCCTATTAAAATTCACATAGTGTGCCTTCCATTTTAATCCTCATAGCAGTCCACTTCCTCCGACATTACAATCCCCGAATGAAACTGTATTTCTATTTTCATTCCTTTGGAGACTCTAATTGAGCTAATGAGCCTTTTCACAAGCTCTTGGTCGAAGTCTCGCACTTGTGGGTTTACCGTGGTTATGGCTTTGTCCAGTGCCTCTACTCTCTGTTGGTAGTTCTCTGCCTTTTTCTGTGCTTGTACATGCTGTATTTTCGCCTTTTTTAGTTCGTTTATCTGCTCTGATATGTGTTTGTAGGCATTGTCAAAATCATCGCTTACAGCTCCTTGTTTTGCATTATTTTCGATGAGCTTCAGCATCTGCTTTTGCAGTTCTTCGATTTGGTAATCATATTCAGTTGCTATCCCTTGAGTGCTATAGTTTCCTATAACCCTGATAACATTCTCACGAAATGTTCCAATAAAGTCTCCGTTGTTTTCTACTACTTTGTTGATGGCTTTCATGATAGCATCGTGGAGTTGCTCTTCCTTCAAGGTTGGGGAGTTTTTGCATTTGGAGCTTGTTCCGCTTTTCAGCCTATCCTCGCACCGCCATACTGCTGTTTTCTGTCCATATTTTGACCATGTTTGTCTCCGGTAAGCATGACCGCATTCTGCACATACCAGAAGTTCGGTTAGTACATATTTTGAGCTATATTTGCTCTTTTCCTTTTTTGCTTTGTTTGATTTTCTAGTTACTGCAGCTTTATTAAGGCTTGCCCGCCTTGCTTTCTCCACCTGCACTTGATGGAATAACTCCTTCGGTATGATTGCCTCATGGTTATCTTCTATATAGTATTGCGGAGCATAGCCTTCATTTTTTACTTTCTTCTTTGTAAGAAAGTCTATGGTGTAGGTCTTTTGCATACAGGCATCTCCGCAAAATTTCTCATTAGAAAGCATTTTATCTATTGTTCCAGGATGCCAGCAATCCAGTCCTGTTACTGTTTTGATTCCGTCTGCTTCTAGTCCCTTGGCTATCTGGATTATGCTTTTGCCCTCAAGATATTCTCTGAAAATTCGTTTCACTATAACGGCTTCTTCTGGAACTATTACAAGGTTTCCATCTTTGTCTTTGGTATACCCTAAAAATTTTGTATGATTGACGGATATTATTCCGTTTTCAAACCGTCTTGTTAATCCCCATCTTGTGTTTTCACTGATGTTCCTGCTTTCCTCCTGTGCCTGACTGCTCAGTATTGTGATAAGCAGCTCACCGCCGCTTTCCATTGTATTTACGCCTTCTTTTTCGAATATTACTGGGATATTCTTTTCTTTCAGCTTTCTTATGTATTGCAGTGCATCTACGGTATTTCTCGCAAATCTACTGACCGATTTTGTCAGTACCAAATCTACCTTTCCTGCCATGCAAGCTTCTATCATCACGTTGAAATCATCACGCTTTTTTGTCTGGGTTGCACTTTTGCCATCATCGGCAAATATTCCGGCACATTTCCAATTGGGATTGCTGTTTATTTTTTCTGTATAATATTCCACCTGTGCTTCATAGCTGCCTTCCTGCTGTTCAAGCAGGGTACTTACTCTGCAGTAGGCTGCTACCCTAAGCTTTTTCTGCTCTACTCTTACATGCCTGTCGTATTTTATTTGAGGTGGTATTATTGCTACCGTTTTTTTCGTAACTGTCATGGGCTTCATCCTTTCTGCTGTTTTCTACATTTATTATTGTTCCGTTTATATATTCCACTTCTACTTCGGATTCTTTATATACTGTTATCTGTTTGATAATGGCTTCAAACAGCTCTTCATTGAATTCGGTTATTTTTTCTATATCGGCTAATGCTTCCTTTATTTTCTCTGTATTGCTTTTGTGGTCATCTATTTTTGAACCTATATAATAAAGCTCTGCTCGCTTAAATAGCAGTTCTGCAAGCTCAGGTGAGGAATACTGTTCCTCCTGATCCAGTTCTTTTATTCGGTTTTCTGTCTGTCTGAGTTCAAGGGTCATTTTCAGTGATCCCTTTTTGGGTACATTTTCCAGCAGCCACTTCTTCTTTATAAGCTCATTTGTGGCAGCTATAAATATGGTCTTTAGTTGGCTATCAGTATAAAATTGATTTTTGCAGCAAACGCTATTTTGAAAAATATATTTTTTACATTTCCACTTTATTTTCTCTGATGGCTTTCCTGCATGTTCGATATATTTCCTGTAAGGTTCACCGCATTCTCCACATCTGATTTTCCCACTGAAAACTGTCTGGTTTCTCATGGCATAAATCTGCTGTGTTCTTCCAAGTTCAGCCTCTTTGACTGTCCTTCTCCGCTGTGCCTTTGTAAATATATCTTTTTCTATGAGTTTAGGATAAAGGGTATCGCCTTGGTATTTGACATTTTGCAGTATTTTTCCGACTGATCCATGATTCCAATTTGGCTTTTTATTGGCATTGAGAACATTCATTACAGTCAGCTCTTTTGCAATGGCAATCATTGATTTTCCATTGATGTAATCCTTAAATATTCTTTTTATAATTTCAGCTTGTTCTTCCTGTATTTCTATATTGCCGTTTACCATTTTGTAGCCCAAAGGCATATGCCTCTGCATCATGCTTTGCCACCGCCCTTATCCGCATACTCGGTTAATTCTAGATTATTAATCAGCCGGAAGGTTATCTCTCCGCTGTTCCCGATGAGTACCTTGTTTACTGTATGTAAAAATAGATTTTCATCATATGCATCCATTATTTCAGGATTATATTTTATAATCTCCAGAAGCTGTTCAGTTCCTGCTATTTCTGTTTCAAATCCGTTGTTATCAAGGAGACTGTTACGCTTTTTCTTTATTTCTTCAATTTCAACATTAAGCGCATTTTGCTTCTGTATAAAAACAGCAGAGTCCAAATATCCCTTTTGTACTACTTGACTAAGGATATGGCTCTGCTCCGTCAATTCCATGATTCTGTTATTTAAGTTTTCGATTTCTTCTTCCTGCTCTTTGCTCACTCTTAAGTTTTTAAGGGAGTCAAGCAAGGGATTTAGTATAATATTATAGTTGCTTGTGAGCTTATTCCACATTGTTAGGTATGCAGCTTTTATGGAATCCTCTCTGATGGGTTTTGTTCTGCAGAGCTTGCTGTTTTCGATGTGATTCTTGCAGCTCCATTGGATTTTTTCATAAGGCTTTCCGATATATATTTTCTGTCTTCGGAAAATCCCTCCGCATTCTTTGCACATTATCTTACTGCTGAATTTATAGCGATTTTGATATTTACCTCTGTCATCCATACCCATTTGACTTCTTCTGTATTCTAAGATTTCTCTCACCATTTCACCTTGTTCTCTGGTGATTATTGGCTCATGGTTGTCTTTAATAAAAAACTGAGGCATCTCTCCACGATTTATTTTCTTCGTGTAAGGGAGTACCTCAGTTGTATAGGTTTTCTGTAGCATCAGATCACCTTCATATATTGGATTATGTAAAATATCTTTCACTACGCAGTCACTCCATTTATCAGCTGTTCTGACAGGCGGTATATTATCTTTTGTCAAATCCCTTGCTATTACATATGAGCCTTTTCCGTTTAGATATTCACGGTAAATCCTGCGAACAACAGCTGCCTCATCTTCCTTTATGATTAATTCTCCATCTTGATTTTTGGTATAGCCGTAAGCTACGCAAGTAAGATTGAAACTGCCGTCTCTGAATCTTTTTTGTATTCCCCATCGAATGTTTTGCGATATGTTTTCCGATTCCCCTTGCGCTAGAGAACTTAGTATTGTAAGCATCTGTTCGCTCTGCTCCGAAATGGTACTGATGTTCTCTTTTTCAAAATATATGGTAATACCAAGAGATTTTAGTTTTCTTATGGCTTCAATGCTGTCGATGGTATTCCTTGCAAATCGTGTAACCGATTTTGTTATGATGATGTCGATATTTCCGTTTTCACATTCTTTCATCATCCGCAGGAACTCTTCTCGTTTTCTGACCTGTGTTCCGCTTTTTGCTTCATCCGCAAAAATTCCGGCAAATTCCCAATCTTTCCGTTTTTCTATATATGTCTTGTAATATTCTACTTGTGCAACATAGGAAGTGTGCTGTTTGGTGGAATCAGTACTGACCCTGCAGTAAGCACATACTCGTTTTTTCGGTCTTAATTGCTGTATTACTTTTTGCCTTACAGGTTCAATCTTCATTACCTTTTTTGCCATATAATTTTTCCTCCTTTCCGGAATGATTTTCCTTGTCAGCAACACACAATACTCCAAACCTTTCCGGAAAGCAAGTGTTTTTACACATATACTTTTGCAAGTTGCGGAGAAAATGATTGTCGGTTCAAAATATCTATTTTTTCATACTCATCTTCTGTCACAATGCCTCTTCGGAGCAATATCTGCAGCATCTTAAGTGCCATCTTGTACTGCACTTCCTGTCTAGATTGCTCCTTTGACATTCTATGCTCTTTTACGGCTTCAGCTCCGATTTTATATATATCAAATTCCATCTTTATGCTCCTCTCCATGTCATCTTTAATATGCTTAATATCACAAAAATAGGGATTACTTTTCCCCCTGTAATCGCACTGCGAAAAGCAGAGAGAAAGCAAAGTCAACTACTGTCGGCTTAAAGTCGATAATAATTGTCTTTTGTAATCCCTATGGCTTCTGACATTAAGTCAGCTTTCTTTAAGTTATAAGCACTGTATTTGACACACCTTCCCCAGTGCTAGCCTTTCTCAGGCATTAGGGCGATTTCACAAACTGAGGTCAGTTAACCTCATCATAGGATTCTCACCTCCTCCGGGATCTCCGCAGGCTGCCCCCATTGCGATGTCTATGGCTGGGCAAAAGTATCATTATAGGCTGATGAGGTCATTGCGAAACAGTTGAACTGTCCGGAACACAAGTTCCGCTCTACTGCTTTTAGGCCGGATGGATTCGCTCGCACCTTATTGTTCCTCTTTTATATAATCAGAAATGAATAAACATAGTTCATAGCTTCAAGCGGAGTTTTTACTCCATCTATAGCTAAGATTTCAATAAATTCTTTTTCTCAAGAGAAAAATCCATTTGCATGGATTGTATTCTAACTTTACAGGTGGTCCTGGCGCATCTTCCTTTGTCGCTTGTCCTTCTCAGGCTCATCAGCTAATGTATCTGTGAAATCGGATATAAAATTATCAATGTACTTTTGAGCGGATAAAAATACCCCCTCACTTACTTCCACGTTAAATGAGAGGGTTGGACGAAAAATTTATAAAATATTTTTAAGTTTTTCTAAAATCCGATATTTTCTATATTGCAATGTAGTCCTTGAAATACCGCATTGCTCTGCATATTCTCTTTCACTTTTACCTTCATAAAATAGAGCTGTTATCAATTCATATTCCTCAGTATCCAATAGTTTCAGACTTTCTATGAGCCTTTCAATCATGGTAGCCCTAATTGCTGCTTCTTCTACATTGGTATTTTCATCCCGGAACTGAACTTCTGCTTCTTCCAGCCGTTCCAGGAAAGCTTCTCCGCTTGGTATGAAAAAATCTTTCTGTTTATCTTTATTACCGCAAACTTCTTTGTTTTGAGATCATATTCCTGGTAATGCATTTTTCGTTCACTCTGCCTTAAAACTGCTATTACTTCCTCGCTTACCGCTGGATGCAGCTTTCTGTAATTAGGAACTCTTCTTTCTCCTGCCATATGGCATTTCCTCCGTTTCTGATTTTTGAATAGGTCTGTTTTTAAATAAGAACTGTAAGCATCAAAACAAAGACCACCTTGACAAACCCTAACGAGCAGTAGTCTTACATGATTCTGGCACGTTAGATGGAAGCAAAAGTTCAAGTGTATTAATATTATTGAGAATATTCCAATTTGGGGGCGTTCTTGAAAATATAAACTAGATAAGCATAAGGATTTTGACCATTCTCTTTTGCGATCCTATGATACTGAAAATCACAGCACTTGCCTTGGCTCCACGCGGTGTATTAGCAAAAAGAAAGTTTTTTCTGTCTATCACAAATGGCTTGATGGATGGAACGCTCTGCTAAGAAACTGCTTGTCCTAAACCTGTTTTGGTCGCAGGGCTTAAGGATTTTAGCCATACAAAAAACTCGTCAAGCACAGGCTTTGCCAGTTCATGACGTTTTTGATAGCGCTCATCTGGACTTAGGTTATGCAAATCGCACTCAATATCAAACAGTCGATTACAATACCGTTTACATTGGAGGGCTACAGAGTTTTCTCTATCTTCTCTTAATGTTTTATATATTGGCTCCAGTTGTAGATTCACGAAATAAACCATTCAAGATATTTAAAATCTTTTTAAATTAATTTATCTTTCTTAGTCTCAATAGATCATGATAACGTGAAAAAATATTTGCAGAATAATAAATATGATAATATAAAGAAAAGAAGAGCCCCAACCCGTCGAAAAGTTAGCTCTTCTAATCAAATGCTTAACACTAAGGTTAAACACACAACAATATTATGATATTAAATTTTGCAGTAAATTTCAACAATTACAAAGAAAAATTTTAGATTTCTATAGGATTTGGGATTTCAAATGCCCTTGTTGCGGCGCTATTCATTCGTTTTCTAGGCATGGTATTTATTCAAGAAATATTTGCTTTCTAGAGAATTCAAATATAATTGAGAAAAGGTTAAATCTTCTACGTCTTATCTGCAATTCATGTAAAACTACTCATGCGGTACTTCCTGCTGACGTAATTCCATTTGTAATTTATTCGTTTTCCTGTATTATGCAAGTTTTAGCAATGTATTTTCTTGAAAACCAAGGAATTCTGAGTATTTTTAAGCAATTTAAAATATCTTTTCAGCTAATTTATCTTTTCATTAAAAAATTTATTGTTCATTTTTGTCCATGTATAAATTTCCTAAGAATATTTCTCTCTATAGAGATTGATTTTAACTCTTCCCCTAAGGGTATACTTTCTGTTATCAATACCAGTTTGAATTTCATTAATTTCCAATTCCAGTACTTTAATTTTTCAAATTCGTTTTTTTTAATGTCTAGAAGTCAAAATGTTTTATCCCAGCAGCTCCACATTGGTTCATATTTTAGGCCACCCACATAACTTTTGAATATATTTCAGTTTCAAATTCTTGTATCCTGTTTCTAAGGACTTTTAGCGAAACGTATTACATCTAAAAAGTCCAAGAAGGAGGTTTTTACATATGAAGGATAAAGAAATTCAAGAATTAGCACTCTTTAGGTTCTCATTAATTAGCCCTGTTGTTAATGATTCCTACCAGTCTGCTTCTCAGTCTCAATACTTTAGAGATGTGGCTTCAAAGTCATATACTTTACCCGATGGCACCACTGCAAATTTTTCTTCAGGTACTATTAAAAAATGGTTCTTAGACTACAAACACAAGGGCTTTGATGCTCTGATTCCTAAAAAGAGGGCTGATGCTGGGTTCCCCAGGGTTATCAGCAATGATGCTATTGCTAAAATTAATGAATTAAAAGAAAAATTTCCCTACATTACTGGAACTCTTGTTTATCGAAAACTAATTGAGGAGGGATATTTAAAAGAACATAAAACATCTTTAGCTTCAGTTCTTCGATATATCCGTGATAACAATCTAAAACCTAGCCAATTAGTACCTATTGAAAGAAAGGCTTTTGAAATGGAATTTGCGGGAGATTGTTGGCAAGCAGATACTTCCCATGGTCCTGTAATTAAAGTGAATGGCCTAAAAAGGCAGACCTATCTTGTTTCAGTTTTAGACGATGCTTCAAGAATCATCCCTCATGCAGAGTTTTTCTTTAATGACAATGCTGTAAATTTTCAGATTGTTCTTAAAAAAGCCATCTCTAAATATGGCGTTCCTAAAAAACTGTTTGTTGACTATCCCGAAGAAAAAACTATGCCGAAAGTTTTTTGAACTTCCTATAGTTACCGGAAATCGCGGAGAATTTTCGGAATAGTTTTTTGCAGTTATAAACGATAAAGTTGTGCAAGAGTATCTGAATCTATCCATCTTTTTTCAGCAACGTCGTCCTTGGCATTAGAAAGGGACTTTGCCAAAGTATCTAATGTTGCAAAAGCATAGAAGCCTGATGTAGTAGAAATATTTTCATGTCCTAACAGTTGCTGTATATGTGTCAGTGGAACACCATTCTGATATAAATCCATTGCACGGGTTTTTCTAATCATATGACAGTGTGAGTCAGACGGCATAGATATTTCCTTTCCACTGCATAGTAGTGCATAACGTTTTATCATCTTTTCTAGCGTATCATCTGAGAGCTTGTGTATTTTTCCGTATGTTACAGTATAAAACAGCGGATCATTATTACTTCCTGTCAAATGAAACTCCTTCAAATACCGTACAAGATGTTGTTTTGTTTTAGCCATTATGGGAATATTTCTGTACTTTCCACCTTTGCCATAGACAGTAAGATAAGGAACTTCTGCTTCTAGATGCAAACTGCTTATGCATAAATCAAGTATCTCCTGGACTCTTATGGCTGTATCATACATTAAAATCAACATCATCTGATTGCGTCGTTCGCTCTTTTTAGAAGAACTTGGCGATGCTAACAATGCTTGCATCTGGTATTTTTCAAAGTATTCAATTGTATTCATATTGACCTTCATCCCCTTTATGGTGCGAGCATTAAGATAAAGTGGAATTATTCTATCATCCTCTACTGATGCATACTCCAACAAAGAGTGGATTGCAGTAAGACGTAAGTTAACTGTTTTCATAGCAAGCTTTTTTTCATTTATTAACCAGTCCATGAAATCTTTTAAATTTTGACGTGAGAAATCTTCAAAAGATACTTCCTGCCGTCTGATCCGTTTATTCTCTTCAAGATAATCAATAAACAGATTAATTCCTGCCCGATAGGCACTAATTGTATTATTGCTGGATTTTCTAATATCAGGAAGATAATGATTAATGTACTCCTTCGAAATTGACCAAAAGTCAATCGCCTTTTGCTTATTCTTCATATGGTACCTCCGGAATGATATCTTCTGAAAATAATGACATTTCCTGATAGGTTGGAAAGAATTCAGGTACGAAGTGAAAATAGTACAAAGTACTTTTTATAGAATTATGTCCCATGTATCTCATGAGATATGGAAGCATGATGTTTACATCCAGTCCTTCGCGTGCCCATTTATTAAGATTGTAATAAGCGAAATGATGTCGGAAATCATATACTGTTGGGATGATATCACTATTAAAGTCAGGAAATGCTTGAAACCAGAACTTATGAAAATTTCTGTTTAACATGCCACTTGAATAGTGTCCATCAACTCTATAAGGAAAAAAGTATTTTCTGTATGGAAATACTTGGCTAATTGTGATTTCGTATTCTTTTAGATAAGCAGACAGTTCTTCACTAATGAATATTCTTCTGCTTTTTAGTCCTTTTGATTGTATGATATCCATGTATTTGTACTCTATATCCACATTTTTGCATAACAGGGTGGTTGTTTCCTTACATCTCAGTCCACAACAATAAACTAATCTAAACATGGCTGGAAGAACTATTTCTCGACCTTGAAATGAATCATGTGGCTTAACACTGTCACACTCTGCAAAGACCATATTGATTTCCATTCGGTTAAAAAAATATGGAGGCTCAGGATGTATTTGCGGATTTTTATTTGCTGGAACAATAAATGCATTTGAAAATCCCTGCAATTGAAGGTAGCGGCTGAATTCTCGTAACACGGCAACACAGTTATATAAAGTACCTGGTGCATCTGACATAGTATCGATAAAAGCTAAAATACTGCTTTTATCTGGGATACTGCAATTATCAGATGTTTTTTCAGCAAATGATACATAGTGCATTAAACAATAACTTTGTGTTTCATACACATAGCCTAAACTCTTTTTATACACCACAAATGATTCAGCATTTGTTCTTAGTGAAATTTGATTACATAGCATCACATTCACCCCCTCTTGGAAGAGGTAATGTACATTCTGCAAGCTTGAGATCATCTGTCGTGATATACCTCATAGAATTATCTGGATTACTATGGCCCAAAGCCTCTGAAATAACAGGCAAAGGAACGCCTTGCCTCAGCAATCTTGATGCAGTACTATGACGAGTAATACGGGTTCCGTAAATACGACCATTGGATTCTACTCCTGTATTATTGGCTATTCTAAATAGAATTCTATAACAAGCGGCATGAGATTTTATTGGTACAAATGGTGCTTCAAAACGTAAAAACACATAGTCACTTTGAGAAACAGGTCTTTCATTTAGAAGATAATCAACAAGAGGATTTCCAATTGTTTCTTTCAAAGGCAAAACCAAAGATTTTCCAGTCTTTTCTTGAATAAGACGAATCGCACTGTGTTCCCAGTCAATATCCCTAAGTTTTAGGTTGCAGATATCAACGGCTCTTAAGCCTGTTTCAAGTGCAATGAAGGATATCGTTTTATCTCTTGAAGTAATTGGAGCATTCTCAAGATATTGAATCATCTGCTGATATTCTTCGTCATTATATACTTTAAGAATGTCGCGTTTTTTTGGCAGATGAACTGGTATCTCTCTTACAAAGGACTGAGTGTATTCTGATAATTGTAGAAAAAGCTTTAATCTAGGCATATGTGAACCTAAGCTTGTTGAAGAATAATGCTCCTGAACCACGACAACAATAAATGCTACAACATCACCATTCTGAATTTCACTAGTAGATTGATATCCTTTATCACTGAGATATCGTAGAAAATACCCAACAAATCTATGATATCCATCACGAGTGTTAGTCTTTAATCCTCTAGATAACATCATTTCATCAAATTTTAAGAACATAGTATTAAAATCTCGTGATTTAAAACTTTCAGCAGGTGCACCGGAATTGATGCTCCAGTCTACTGCACCTGCTCTGATAAACGATTCAATAAACTGAATGATTCTACAATGGTAACAATATCTTGAATGGCAGTATTCGTCTGTTCCTGGATGATTTGTATCCGCTATAAATACAAGTCCTAAATTTGTAGAATATACTTCTTCCTTCCTGCTGTCAGCCAATTTTTGCAGTCTGGAAAAAATACCTCTATAGATTTGTATTGTGCCTTCTGCAAAGCCTGTGTCTACCATGATCTGTATTATAGCATTAATTAGGTCCGTTAATTTCATTGTTTTTCTCATTTGACCACCTCCTGATAAGATGGTCTCAAAGAATGAGTGCATGTTCAAGAAAAAACTATTCCGAAAATTCTCCGCGATTTCCGGTAACTATAGGAAGTTCAAAAAACTTTCGGCATAGTTTTTTCTTCGGGATAGTCAACACTATACCGAATTCGGTATAGTGTTGATAATGGTGGCCCATATAAAAATGATCAGCTGGGTTTAATCTGTGCATCCGTTGGCATCGCTTTAATTCACAGCCGCGCATATTCTCCAGAATCCAAAGGGAAAATTGAACGGAGCTTTAGAACCATTAAAGACAACTGGATGAACGGTGTGGATTGGGACAACTTTGACTCATTAGAAGCTTTAAACACCGAGTTTAATATCTTTCTATCTGAAAAATATATGAATAGTATTCATTCAGCCTTGGGGCTAACTCCTCGTGAAAGATACCTTAAAGACAGCCACAAAATCAAGTTCATCCCATTAGAAAAGTTTCGAAAAAGGAATTAGTGAAAAATATAGTTTTAATTCAGAGGATTTTAAACAAGCGACGGCAAGACTTGAGCACCTTAAAAGCACCCGAGGAATAGGGCTTTTCACTGGTCTTTCGGGAACCGGAAAAACATTTACGCTCAGATGCTTCACTGCCGCTTTGAACCCTAATCTATATAAGGTGGCCTACATTCCTTTATCCACTGTTACTGTTATGGAGTTTTATCGAATCTTAGCTTTGAGTCTTGATTTGGAGCCTCAGTCTAAGAAAACAGATCTTTTTAGATCTATTCAGAATAGAATTACAACCCTTGCTAAAGAGAAAAAAATTATCCCCACTATTATCATTGATGAGTCGCAGTACCTTAAAACGGAGGTATTAAATGACCTAAAGCTATTATTGAATTTTGATATGGACTCAAAAAACTATGCAATTTTTATCCTAACAGGTCAGCCAACTCTAAATAGTATTTTATCAAAACAAGTTCATGAAGCCCTCCGCCAAAGAATTGTAATTAACTACAATTTTCAGGGAATTACCAAATCTGAAATGGAAAATTACATAATTTCTAGGCTTCTCTCTGTGGCTGCCACGAACCAATATTTAATCAAAATGCTTTAGAATCGCTGTATTCTTGTTGTAATGTCTCTACTAGAAAGCTTGACTCAATTATTGAAAAATGCCTTATGATTGGGGCTACCCAAAATGTTAGGTCAATAGACACTGAAATTGTAATGGCGGCACAAAATGAAACAGAACTAATCGCATAGCGGAGGATTTTATGGGATTTGATTGTATTAACAAAGGAAAAAGCAAGACGGAGCGTTGGAAAGGCCGTATAAAATCATTGTATAAAAATGCAAATTTCTATGAATTTCGGATCGAAAGCCGCTCTAGCATCCATGTTATGGTCGGTAAAAATTCTTGTGGCGGATTTGCTTGTATGCCTGATTTCGGAGCTGGTTGCCATATAGCAGATTTTAGGGATGAGTTTTGGAATAGAGAGAAATTAGTACAAGTTCTTGGATAAGTTGATGATATTACAGTCGCAAGTGCATTAAGATCTATAGCTGAACAGTCTTTCTAAAGGCTGTTCTTTTTTGCGCTTGGTTATTTTATTTTGCAAAAGCAGCTATTTTATTGTGAAGGTTAACTATTTTAATTTGCAAATCCTTTATTTTTTAGGAGTTTTTAATTTGTAAACTGTGGGGTAAAATAATGTGTAAATCTACATCCAGTCAGTCCTCGGAACATTTGAGCAGCCAGTTTGACATGGTTTGTCTTGATAAGCATATTCCATACCTGCGGAAATCCTGTTCCTGTCGGTACAGCGGTGCTCTCATAGCAAACTTTTGTGTCATGATTTGTGCTACAGCTTCAGGATATGCAAAACTACCCTTAATGACAGGCTCGTCAACAGGTGCTTTAAGAATAGGAACCCCACAAGCATTTTTTCACAATCCCGACAAACATATGTATACCTCACATGCTCTACAATAACTGCCTTTGCAGGTATCAGCTTTAATTCACGCCGTATGTCCCTACCCATAACGTGGAGTGCTTCGCCACACTCTGGACATATTTGTTTATCTTTGGGAAGAGTATTCTCAACCACTTCCACAGGTAAATCTGGTGTGAATATTCTTGTGCGATGAAATCGCAGTACCGGAAAAGTGGAAATCAGATGTCCGGCACTGGAAATCATTTTTGGTGCGAGTTTACTCGCTTAAGGACTTCTCTAGTCCATATACCTCACGCATAGATATATCCTTTGCTGGATCAATGCTTTCGATATTGATTTTGTATGAGTCATGAACAATCCTGTCTAAAATGGCATCCGATAATGGACTATCCGAGCCACCAAGTTGTTCATACCAGCCTTCTGAGCGGTACTGTGAACAGAAGATGGTAGATGATTTCTTTCTTCTCCTATGTAGGAGTTCAAAGATATCCTTTTGTTCATTTTCGGTCGGTTTCAGTAAGAGCCACTCGTCAATAATGAGGAGTACAGTGTTCGCATATCTGGACATGACCTTCCTGTAGGTGCCTTCACTTCTTGCCATTTCAAGGTCAATGAGAAGATCGGGAAGTCTAATGTACTTTGTAGAATAGTATTGTTTGCAGGCTTCCATTCCAAAGGCGCAACTCATATAGGTTTTACCACAGCCGGTTGCACCGGTAATAAATAAGTTCCGGTGTTCAGTGATATATTCACATGTTGCAATCCTCTTTATGAGGTCTTTATTCAACTTGCGGCCTGAAGTGTAATCAATGTTTCCGAAATAAGCCTCAGGCTGATCAAATTCGGCATTTTTGATAAGTCTCTTGAGTCGGTTATTCTTACGGCTACTGAATTCGATATCCACCAGCATACCGAATCGGTCCTCAAAAGGGATATCATTTATTTTAGAATCCTTTAACTGGCTACGGAATGCATCTGACATTGCCGTCAGGCGCATTTCAATTAATTTATCAATTGTACTTTGGTTAGTCATAATGCCTTACCTCCTGTAATAATCGGCACCTCTTATGACGCCGAATTTGTTCTGTGTAGTTTCAAGTTTAGGTTCCTCTGTTGCCAAATTGTCTTGTGCTGCAGTAAGTATATTTTTAATACTTTTGTAGCTGGGAGAAGCTGTGTAACCAAGTGACTTTTTGCAGGCCGCTTCTAGTCGTACAACCGAATATTTATCGGCCAGCTTAAGAAGCCCCATACAACTCTTATAGGTCTGTTGTTCGTAAGCGCTCAATAAAAGAGCGCATTACACATTAACCATTCATTTGAGATAATACTTCCAAAGAACCTTTAGACTTTTTCAAGTTTTTCGTCAATGACTAAAAAGTCCAAAGCAATTTTGAGGAGGCTATCAGAAAATGGATAAAATCACAGATGCCAAAACCGAATTCAGGCGGAGGCAATGGACTCAAATAATTCAGGACTGCCAGAACAGTGGTATGACAGTTGTAGGCTGGTGCAGCCAGAACAACGTGAATACAAAATCATACTACTACTGGCTACGAAAAATTCGTTCCCTGGCATGTGAAACCGGAACACTTGTACCACAAAGAAATGAACAGAAGATTGTACCGGTATCTTTC
>NZ_QKMR01000029.1 GCF_003208175.1 Ruminiclostridium sufflavum DSM 19573
ACATGCAAATTTAAAGTATAAGTTTGGGAACAGACATTTTTGGGCAGAAGGATATTATATAAGCACAGTAGGTTTAAACGAAGCAACTATTAGGAAGTATATCCAAGAGCAGGAGAAGCACGATATTATGGTGGATAAACTAAGTGTAAAAGAGTATGAAGACCCCTTCAAGGGGTAGCAAGTAGTACGTTTGTCCCTTTAGGGGCGGCAAAGATGGCAAGGGCAATAGTAGCTTGAACAAAGTGAAAGCCAGCGTCTTTAGGCGCTAGCCGGTAACAAGCCCTTATAGGGCTAGCACAAGCCACCCGTTTTACGGGTGGTCATGACTATCAGAGAGGTAATTTTAAATGGATACGATTCTAAAAAACTTAAAAAATTTTACGGCTAAACGAAAGGTAGGAGTAATCCCCGGTTTCGGTTTGTCAATTGGGATTACGATAACCTTGATCAGCTTCATTGTGGTTATACCTCTTCTGTCGGTTTTAGTTGCAATTTCCGGATTTACCTGGAAAGAATTTTGGGACTGCATAACTGATAAAATGGTGCTGCATGCTTATCAAGTCAGCTTTGTATGTTCGTTTATTGCGGCGCTTATCAACTGTGTGTTCGGATTAATTCTGGCTTGGGTACTGACAAGATATAAATTTCCGGGGCGCAGGCTTCTTGACGGGCTTATAGAGCTGCCTTTTGCACTGCCAACCGCAGTAGCGGGCATTGCGCTGACGACAATATATGCCGACCAAGGCTGGATAGGCTCGTTGTTTAAGCCTCTGGGAGTAAAGATATCTTACACTCTAATCGGCATTACGATTGCTTTGATTTTTATCGGTATACCGTTTGTGGTGCGTTCGGTGCAGCCTGTCCTTGAAAAGCTGGATTCTCAATATGAGGAAGCGGCTGAAATGCTGGGAGCATCACGCTTGAGAACTTTTTTTAAGGTTATTTTCCCCGAAATCCTTCCCGCTTTGCTTACCGGATTTGGCTTGGCATTTTCACGAGGGCTGGGGGAATACGGAAGCGTGGTTTTTATAGCGGGAAATATCCCATACAAAACGCAGATAGCCCCATTGATTATAATGGGCAAGCTTGAACAATTCAGCTATGCTGGTGCAACTGCCATTGCTCTTGTAATGATTGTTTTTGCGTTTATACTTTTGTTTGCAATCAATTTTATACAAGGCCGCATGAATAAAGCTGCAAAAAACAGCTAAAGGCACAGGAGGTCTGACAATGAAACAAGAAATAAAATCTAGTGTTACAAGAATAGTCTTGATTGCACTGTGCGTCATTTTTGTTGGCGTGATGCTGATTGTGCCGCTGGCAAGCGTACTTGTTTATTCGCTGCGTGAGGGCTGGGAGGTTTTCAGCAGTACAATTAGTGACAAATACACAATAGCCGCACTGAAGCTGACGTTATACGCCGCAGTAATCGCTGTTGCTTTCAACACGATATTTGGCCTGTTTTCATCTTGGGCAATAACAAAATTCCGTTTCAAGGGAAAAAATTTTCTGACAACGCTCATTGATATTCCGTTTGCTATTTCTCCGGTTATTGCCGGTTTGATATTTATCCTTATATTCGGACGTATTGGCTGGGCATATGATTTTTTCAACAATCACAGCATAAAAGTTGTATTTGCCGTTCCCGGCATCGTGCTTGCAACGATTTTTGTTACTTTTCCTTTCATCTCACGTGAGCTTATACCTCTAATGCACTCCCAAGGCTCAGAAGAGGAGGAAGCAGCTGCCCTGATGGGAGCGAAGGGACTTACTATTTATCGAAGGATAACATTGCCTCATATAAAATGGGGTCTCTTGTACGGAATTATACTTTGCACAGCACGTGCCTTGGGTGAATTTGGTGCGGTATCGGTGGTCTCCGGCAAAATCCGCGGGAAAACAAACACACTTCCCCTGCATGTTGAGCAGCTGTTTCAGGAATTTCATCTGACCGCTTCTTTCGCGGCGGCATCAATTCTGGTGTTAATTGCAATTATTATTTTGATTTTAAAGAATATTGTTGAGTATAAGGGAAAAAAGGAGGAAAACTTTCGTGTACGTTGAGTTGAGAAATGTCAATAAGACTTTTGGGAGCTTTAAAGCATTGGATGAAATTTCAATTTCGATAGAAAAAGGAACGCTGGTGGCATTGCTTGGGCCTTCCGGAAGCGGGAAAACCACTATTTTGCGTTCGATTGCAGGGCTGGAAAGACCGGATTCCGGTGAAATTTATATAGATGGTAAGCTTGTCAATGATATCCCAGCCGCAAAAAGAGGCGTGGGCTTTGTTTTTCAAAATTATGCTCTTTTCAGGTATATGACGGTTTTTGATAACATTGCCTTTGGGCTCAAAATTCAAAAGCATAGCAAGGAATATATTGAAAAGCGTGTGTCGGAATTAATTTCACTCATCGGGTTAGAGGGCTTGGAGAAACGCTATCCGCATCAATTGTCGGGCGGTCAGAAGCAGAGAGTTGCGTTTGCCCGGGCCCTTGCCCCCAACCCGCACCTTTTGCTGCTTGACGAGCCTTTTGCCGCCATTGATGCCAAAATCCGCAAGGAGCTTCGCACGTGGCTCAGGGAAACCATCAGCAAGGTCGGGATAACAAGCATATTTGTTACGCATGATCAGGAAGAAGCAATTGAAGTTTCGGATAAAATTATTTTGACCAATAATGGCCGCATTGAGCAAACCGGATCACCGCTCGAAATATACCGCAATCCCAAAACGCCTTTTGCTGCCAAATTCGTTGGGGAGGGTACATCAATCAGCAATTATGATAAAATCCGGGGATTTCAGATTACAAAGGGATTCAGCAGCGCTATTATCAGACCTGAGTTTGTGGGAGTGTCAAAGCCGGGAAAATCACTTTATCCGAATACAACGGATCGCGGAGTTGTTGAGAGCTCTTTTTTTCGGGGTAACAGCCAAGAACTGCATATCCATCTATACGGCATAAAAATTATTGCGGACTATTCATTGGAAGAAGAACCTTTTCAAATCGGCGAAGCCGTCGATGTAATTATAAACCGTTTGTTCCTTTATAATGAATCACAGGTTTTGTCCGTTGAAAATCAAAATCTAAAAAATATCAATTCTGTGGTTATATGAACCGAAATTTTAATAACAGCCCCGCCAAAAGCTGCGGGGCTTGTTGCTATGTGAAGTGTTGACATGGAGGACATCGCCTGCCGGAAGCCGATTACAGCCGTTCAAAGCTATAGCTTTGTTCCAGCCGCACTTTTATGCCGAACGCCTGCTCCAGTATGCCGAGGTCCAAAATATTCCGAGGGGTGCCGACCGCCAGCAAGCTTCCCGCTTGCATTACCGCAAGCTGATCGGCACAGCTCAGTGCCAGATTCAAATCATGAAGCACAGCTGCAATAGCTCTTCCATCGGATTTTAATGCACTGAGCAGTTCTATAAGCTCCAGCTGATGTTCAATATCCAAATAGGTAGTCGGTTCGTCAAGAAGCACTGTTTTTGTGTCTTGAGCCAGCAGCATGGCAAGGTATGCCTTTTGCTGCTCACCGCCGGAAAGCTTGGCGAAAAGCTTCTTTCTGTGTGAGATTATACCTGCACGTTCCATTGCTGACTCTGCCAGCTTACGGTCTTTGACCGTATATACGCGCGGATATCCGAGCCACGGAAAACGCCCGTGAAGGACCAGGGCCTCCACAGTTATATCCGGCATGGTACGCGCCTGCGGCAGGTATGATATTTTTTGCGCGATTTCCTGACGGGACAGTGCGGCAAGGCTTTGCTTGTCCAGTAAAAGCTCTCCTGCTCTTTTAGCAAGCTGGCCGCAGGCGAGCTTCAACAGAGTGCTTTTTCCGCAGCCGTTTTGCCCGATAATTACAGTGATTTTTCCTTCCGGGAAGCATAAAGAAACATCCTGTACGATATTACTTCCGCTATACCCACCGGAAAGGTTTTTGAGATCAAGCATTTCGGTGCCTCCTTTCCCGAAAAAGAATCCAGAGAAAAAACGGTACGCCAAAAAATGAAACCAGAATGCCTACCGGCAATTCAAATGGTGCGAAAACCGTGCGGGCGATGGTATCACAAAGAATTAAAAAGCTTGCGCCAATAAGAGCAGATGTGAAAAGTATCAGTCGGCGGCTGCCTTTTATAAGCATTCGTGTGATATGCGGAACAATCAGCCCGATAAAGCCCAACAAACCGGAAAAGCTTACCGCCGCACCCGCAAGCGCTGCTGCCAGCATCAGAAAAAGGAAACGATAAAATCGTACGTTCAATCCAAGAGAGAGAGCCGTGCTTTCGCCCAATCCCAGAACATCCAGTTCACCGCCCAGCAGAGTCGCTGCTAAAGTGCCGATTAATATAAGAATTCCGGCCGGAAATAAAATCTGAGGGGTTACGCCTGTAAATCCCCCTGTCTGGAAATCGTGCATTCCGATGAGAACATCGGGAAACAGTGCTGTGATTGTGTTGATTCCTGCTGTCATCAGGCTTCCGATTGCAACACCCGATAAAATCAGCGTTATTTTAGATAATCCCGCCTTTTTTGCGATGCCGTATACCGATAGAACAGTGGCGAGCGCACCTATAAATGCCGCCAAAGGCAGCAGCATAACGGCGTAGGGAAGAAACACGGCAAATATGGCGGTGAATAATCCGGCTCCTGCGTTTACGCCCAAAATTCCGGGGCTTGCAAGAGGATTGTTCAGCACAGTTTGAATGATTACACCTGAAACCGCAAGCCCTGTTCCGCTCAAGGCTGCCGCAAAGAGCCGCGGCAGCCGGACATGCAAAAGAATACGCCCTGAGCTTGACGAGTCTCCCTCAAAAATTCCCTGGACAATCTGTGCGGGAGATAAGTCCGCCGCACCTAGACACAGGCTGAGAAACGCGGAAAAAATCAGAATAATGAGGCAGGCACTGATAACCGCAAAGCTTTTATTTTTCGTCATAGAGTATACCATAAAGCCTTTCATAGCTTTCTCCCCAGCGGTTATTCGGCTTCAGATGGAATAAGTCCTTCGGCAAAATAAAATTCTGTTTGTTTTTCACTGCTGTCAGTCCTGACCACGCGGGATTTGCTTCCAGTGTTTCTTCCAGAACCTTCAGCGCCTTTTCTTCTGATTCCCCCATTGTAACGGAGAAAATGAAGTTAGGGTCTTCCTGTATGATTGTTTCCATGCTAAGATTTTTCAAAAGGCTGCTCTGGCTGTCTGCGATGTTGATGCAGCCTAAATCCTTTAGCATTGCACCTGCCATTGTGTCGCTGTTTCGTGCTGTAGCGGAAGTGGAATTTACACGGACAAACAGCACCCTTGGATGTGAGGCTGCCCGATTTGCTTTTGAAATTACTTTGTCAATCCTTGATTTTACGGCGATGCCGTTGCTTTCGTAAAGATCCCTTCGTCCTGTAATATCCGTGCAGATTTTCAGCATATCCAAATATTCACCGAATACTTCCACATCAAAATATGCTGTTGTAATTCCCGCCGCCTTTAACTGGTCGTACAGCTTGACATGAGCGGAGATGCTTTTTGAGAGAAGCACCAAATCTGGCTCCAAGGCTATAATCTGCTCCAAGCTGGGACTGTGCAGCCTGCCTACATCATGAACACTCTCGTCAAGTGCAGGCCCGTCTGTAAAAGCGTCCTGCGTTGTGCCGATTAGATTGCCTCCGGCCAAAAGCCAAGTTTCCGCAAAGCTGCCGGACAAGGCGATCACCCTGTCAGCCTTATGTACCGTAACATTGTGTCCCAGTGCGTCCACGAAGGAAGCCTTTGTATTGTCAGGCTGCTTCAGAGATGTGCCTGACTGATTGCATCCCGTCAGAAGTAAAATTAACAAGATTAAAATGGCTGTAAGTCTATATTTCATTTATTAATCCCCTCGTAAATAGATTGCTCAATTGATGCGAATATCATTTCTCGTATAGGAGGATAAGCTAAAAGACCCTTGTCCACGCAGCTAGTTTTAATACCTTGCTGTTCCAGCAGGCTGCGCCAGCTTCCCTCCGTATCACCTGTAATTTCTTCTTTAACATGCTTCCCGGCGGTCATCATAAGCGGGACAAGAAGAATTGAATTAACGGAGTGATGCAGAATTTCCGATAAAGCTGTTTCAAGCTTGGGATTACCGTCCAATACGCCCATGAAGGCGGTTAGAGATTTTTTCTTCAAGGCGAGATATAGCTTGCGATAGATTTCACCGGCAGGATGCGAGGTTCCGTGTCCGATAAACAAGACAGTTTTACCGCAATATTCCCTTTCCAATATATCTGCCAGTTTTTCAATGCGTTCATTATCCGGCAGCAATGGGTGTCCGACGGCAGTAGTATCCCCAAAAGCCTTTGCTTCCGAGCGTATTTTATCATATTCAATGCCGGTCAGCAGAAAAGCCGGTTGCACCAGTACCCTTCTCAGTCCGATTTGTTTCAGTCCCTCGGCCGCTGAACGGGCAAATGAAATTTTATAATCAGGAAATCGGTGTGCGGCTTCTTTTGCAAAATCAGAAAGGTTACCGAACCCCACAAGCAAAATTCCGGCTTGCTTTTTTTGTTCCATCCAATTCACCTTCAAGCTTGGTTAAGTCATCGGCTTTGCCGATGCAATATTCTTATATGTAGCTGCCTTTGTCAATATATCCTTGAGGCCATACGCTTTCCCGTTCAATTAACTTGCTGGGAAGGATAATTTTAACCGGCAGCTTATGTCCTTTATTAATACGGTCAAGCAATATGTTTACCGCAATAGTTCCCATTTCGACGGCGGGCATTTCGACAGTGGTAAGCATAGGTGAAACATAGGCGGAAAGTTCGATGTTGTCCATGCCGATGACCGAAAGGTCCTCAGGGATTTTTATCCTTGATTCCCTGAACCGGCGCATAGCAGCGATAGCAATTGAATCAGAAGCGCAGAAAACAGCCGTCGGTAAGGTTTTCCACTTTTTAAGCAGCTGCTCCGCGGCAGAATATCCGCCTTCCACTGTATGAGGCACATTGATGGCACAAAGCTGCTCCTGTCTGGCGGATATTTTTTTCATAGCTTCCGCATATGCTTGAAAGCGTACTTCATTTGTTGTTTCACCAAAGTAAGCAATGTGTTTATGCCCGTTTTTTAACAGTAGTGTCATGGCTTTTTCAGTTGCTTCCCGACCATCGCATATCACTTGGTCAAAAGCTGTATCGAGGGGGTTTCTTCCCACATAAACGACGTTTTTATAACGCTGCTCGATTGCCTTAATTTGACTTTCATTGATTCTTCCTATTACAATAGCGTTGCCAAAATTGCCTTTGTCATCCAAAAAGGAAGAATCGTAATTTGAGGTCAGAATATTAGAAACGACAACCTCCACGCTCAAGGAATGCTGCTCGACCGCTCTTGTAATCTGCTCAAAAAACGGATTTTCACTGATGTTTTTCACCCGGCCTAAAACGCAGACAATGCTGTTGCGTTTATGCTTAGCTGCATTTGCTTGCTTCAGACTTTTTGCGTTTTGGTTAGGCACATATTCATACTCACGTATGACTGCCCAAACGCGGTCGCGTACTTCTTTTGAGGCAAAGCTGTTGTCAGGTGAATTGATAATGCGTGAAACTGTCGAGGCTGATACTCCGGCAATTTCCGCGATTTGTTTGATGGTCAACCGGGTTCCCTCCCAAATAAATAATTTAACAGAATAAATATATTATAAAATTTTTCTGGAAGCTGCGCAACGAAAATTTAGTAAATCGTTTGCGTTATTTTTCGGATATAATTGTTGATTTTTCTATTGATACTTGAGCAATCGGTTGCGTAAATTGCTATTGCTGTTTATCGTTTGCGAATTTTATAATATTACTATCAAAAATAATCAAAACAGTTTGGCAGGTGCTATATTTTGAAAACATTAGAGATACAACGAATAACTACAGATTTTTTAATTATTGGAGGCGGCACGGCAGGCTGCTATGCAGCTCTTACTCTTGGTGAACATACGGGAGCAAAAATTCTGATTGCGGAAAAAGCTGATATCAGGCGCAGCGGCTGCCTTGCCGCGGGTGTTAACGCAATCAATGCCTATATCCTGCCCGGACGGAAAGCGCAGGATTATGTGGATTATGCGCGCAAGGATGCGGAAGGCATTGTGCGCGGCGATTTGCTTCTGACAATGGCGGAGGGATTGAATAAAACCATTGTAAAGCTGGAGCAGTTAGGGCTTTCCGTTCTCAAGGACGAACACGGCAATTATGCCGCCAGAGGAAACCGCAACATTAAAATCAACGGTGAAAATATCAAGCCGATTTTGGCTGGTGCAGTGTCAAGACTGCCTCAAATAACGGTGATGAACCGTCTTAATGTTTTTGAAATTATAGTAGAAAGAGGCAGAGCTATAGGTGCATACGCTTTTTCCATTGACGAGCCGATTCTGCAGGTTATTTCAGCCAAGGCGGTGATTTGCACCACAGGCGGTGCGGCAGGGCTTTACAGACCGAATAATACAGGATTTTCACGCCATAAAATGTGGTATCCGCCGTTTAATACTGGGGCGGGCTATGCAATGGGGATTTTGGCCGGCGCGGAAATGACCACCCTTGAAATGAGGTTTATCGCCCTGCGCTGCAAGGATACAATAGCTCCTACCGGAACACTTGCACAAGGCGTGGGAGCAAAGCAAATAAACGTACAGGGTGAAGTATACGAGCAGAAATACGGTATTACCACCTCCCAGCGGCTGCACGGAACAGTGATTGAAAACCTTGAGGGGCGAGGCCCGTGTTATCTCCAAACTGCCGGTATCAGCAAAGAACAGGAGGAGGACTTGCAGAAGGCCTATTTGAATATGGCTCCGAGCCAAACGCTCAAATGGCTGGAGAGCGGTAAAACTGCAAGCATGGAGAATGTGGAAATTGAAGGAACAGAGCCTTATATAGTCGGGGGACACACTGCAAGCGGGTTTTGGGTGGATACCAGCCGCGAAACGACAATAAGGGGGTTATTTGCTGCGGGTGATGTGGCGGGCGGCTGTCCGCAGAAATATGTGACCGGTGCATTTGCAGAAGGTGAAATTGCCGCCAAGGCTGCTTTGAAATACATAGACAGTCAAGTTGTCATACTATCGGACGCACAAGTCAAAAGGGTTCAAAACCGGCTTCATGTTTTCCTGAACAGTGAATCCCAAATTAGCATTGATTCGCTGGAAGACGAGATGCAGGAAGTGATGGACAGATATGCCGGAGGAATCAGCCGGCATTACCGCTATGATGAGGATTCTCTCGCCGCAGCGGATGAAAAAATCAAAGAGCTTTCAGTTAAAGCCGAAAATCTGTCCGCAAAAAACATGCGTGAGCTTTTGTATATCTTTGAGCTTCGGGAAAGGCTGGTGCTATGCCGGTCTGTTATCGCCCATCTGGCGGCAAGGAAGGAAACGCGCTGGCACAGCTTTGCAGAACATACTGATTATCCCGAAAGGCGGGAGGATTATGAGATATATATTAATTCAAGGCTGACTGACGGCAGAATAAAAGTCTTTACACGAAGGCTCATAAAGGAGGGAAGCGTTTATGAGCATTAAAATTACACTGGAAAAGTGCATCGGCTGCGGGTCATGTGTATCTGTATGTCCCGGCAGTCTGATTGAAGTCAGCGGAGGCAAGGCTGCAATTTATGATCCGAAACGTTGCTGGGGCTGTGCCTCCTGTGTAAAGGAATGTCCTGTTCAGGCAATCGCTTTGTATCTGGGCGAGGATATCGGAGGCTTGGGCGGCAAGCTGACCGTCAGGCAGGAGAATACATTGCTGTACTGGACAGTCCTGCTGCCAAGCGGAGAAATAAAGACAATCATTACCGACAGGCAAAAGTCAAACCAATACTGAGGAGGTTTTAATTTGACACATCTGGATAAGCTGGAAGCTGAAGCAATATATATAATCCGGGAGGTTGCGGCAGAATGCGAAAAGCCGGTTATGCTTTATTCCATCGGCAAGGATTCTTCGGTTATGCTGCATCTTGCGTTAAAGGCATTTTATCCCGAAAAACCGCCGTTTCCCTTTCTGCATATTGACACAAGCTGGAAATTTCGTGAAATGACGGATTTTCGTGACCGCCGCGCAAAGGAACTGGGAATTAGTATGCTGGTATACCGAAATGAGGAAGCTCTGGCACAGGGCATCAATCCTTTTACCCATGGAGCTGCCTACACCGATATTCTTAAAACTCAGGCTTTAAAACAGGCATTGACTAAATACGGCTTCACAGCTGCGTTTGGCGGCGGCCGCAGGGATGAGGAAAAATCCCGCGCAAAGGAGAGGATTTTTTCCTTCAGAAATGAGCATCATGCGTGGGACCCGAAAAACCAGCGTCCGGAAATGTGGAAGCTGTTCAATACAAAGATAAACAAGGGTGAAAGTATTAGGGTGTTTCCTATTTCAAACTGGACAGAAAAAGACATTTGGCAATATATCCGGCGTGAAAGTATTCCGATTGTCCCGCTTTATTTTGCAAAAGAACGCCCTGTGATTTTCCGCGACGGCAACATCATCATGGTTGACGATGACCGAATGAGGTTTTTGCCGGGAGAAGCTCCTGTGTTAAAAAAGGTGCGTTTCCGCACGCTGGGATGCTACCCCTTGACAGGAGGTGTGGAATCGGATGCCGACACGCTGGATGCGGTAATTGACGAAACCCTTGCGGCAGTGACGAGTGAGCGTACCAGCAGGGTGATTGATAATGAAGCAACGGGCAGCATGGAACGCCGAAAGAGAGAAGGTTATTTTTAATGAGGAATGCGGAAAACGAACTTTTGAAATTTATTACCTGCGGTAGTGTGGATGACGGAAAATCCACGCTGATCGGACATATTTTATATGCTTCAAAGCTAATTTATACGGATCAGGAGCAGGCTCTTATCCTTGACAGTCAGGTGGGAAGCAGGGGCGGTAAAATTGATTATTCCCTGCTGCTTGACGGGCTGATGGCGGAGCGTGAACAAGGCATCACAATTGATGTGGCTTATCGGTACTTCACCTCCGATGCACGTAGCTTTATAGTTGCGGATACGCCGGGGCATGAGGAATATACCAGAAACATGGCGGTTGGTGCGTCCTTTGCCGATCTGGCAGTTATTTTGATTGACGCGTCACAAGGAGTTCTTGTGCAGACCCGCAGGCATGCCCGCATTTGCTCGCTGATGGGCATCAAAAATTTTGTATTTGCAATCAACAAGATGGATTTAGTGGGCTATGAGAGGTCGGTAGTTGAAATTATCACTAAGGACATTGATAAGCTTTCAGAGGAGCTGACCTTAAAAAATATATATATTATTCCGGTTTCAGCCACCGAAGGTGACAATATCACAAAGCCTTCTAAGAATATGCCGTGGTTTTGCGGGGAAACATTGCTGTCTTATTTGGAAACCGTAGATATTGAAAGCACAGAGGAAATCGGATTCTATATGCCGGTGCAAAGGGTTTGCCGCCCTGATCACACCTTTCGCGGCTTTCAGGGACAGATAGAGGCGGGAAAAGTCAGCGTGAGCGACACCTTGACCGCACTTCCAAGCGGAGAAACGGCAATTGTAAAAACGCTGTATATTGGGGACAGACAAGCGGAATATGCCGAGGCCGGGCAGCCTGTTACCATTCAGCTTGACCGTGAGGTGGATGTATCCCGCGGCTGTGTCCTCCTGCGGGGCGCGCAGCTTAAAACAGAGAAATCCTTTTTTGCCACCTTGCTCTGGATGGATGAGAGTCCTCTTATTCCCGGAAGGGAATACTGGCTTAAAATCGGAACAAAGCTCATACCTGCCATTGTGACAGGAATTCGCTATAAGACGGATGTCAACAGCGGAGAAAAGCTTATGGCGGAGAGCATCGGGAAAAATGAAATCGTTGTATGTGAAATTGTGGCGAGCGAATCGCTGACGATAGATGCCTTCACGCGGCATAAAACGGCGGGAGAGCTTATTCTTATCGACCGTGTCACACATGCAACCTCTGCTTGCGGTGTCGTAGAAGAAGTATGCGAGGAGACGGGCGGCAATGTTTTGCTGAGGGACGGAGAACGCGAGCTTGCAGTAGGGCTGTTTGACTGCTTCTACTATCATCCGGAGCTTCATACGGTTTTGCGCCACAGCCCAAACCCGGCTACCTATAAAAAGGGAGACAGGCTGCCGCTTGACAGCGCAGGCTTTGGATATCCGCAGGACTTTGACATTTCTGCCGGAGACGTTTACGGAAATATCAGAAAGGGCGCATTTGCGGGCTTCGGCAAGCGGAATACGGAGGTGCCTCTTATTGATGCAAACGGCCTTGAAGCCGAAAGCACACCGCCGAGGAGCTTTTTGAAATACCGCACTGTTGCGATATGGGAGAAAGATTATGAGATTTAACACAAGGGTTCTGCATAGCACTTTTCCAGCCGATCCATACGGTTCCACGCTTCCGCCTGTTTATCAGGTTTCGGCTTTTGCCCATGAATCGGCTGAAACGCTTGAAAGGGTTTTTGACAATAAACAGCCGGGATTTGCGTACACGCGTATTTCCAACCCTACCGTGGCTGCTTTTGAAAAAAGGATGGCGGTTATTGAGGGAGGCTTTGATGCTGTTTCCTGTGCTTCGGGAATGGCGGCAGTATCAATGGCGCTGCTGAATATTTTACAGTCGGGTGATGAGATAATTGCCGGAAGTGGATTGTTTGGCGGAACGCTGGATTTATTTGCGGATTTGCAGTTGCTAGGGATAACTGTAAAGTTTGTCAGCGATGTAACCGCTGAAAAAATAGAAGCACAAATAACGCCGAATACAAAAGTCATTTTTGCCGAGCTAATCGGAAATCCCCGCCTTGATGTGGTCAATATCGCTGAAGTTGCCAAGACAGCAAACTCACATGGGATTCCGCTGATTATAGACGGTACGACGGCGACTCCGGCGCTGGTAAATCCGCTTGAGCTGGGAGCGCACATCGTGGTTCATTCGTCGTCAAAATATATCAATGGCAGCGGTGACGCAATTTCTGGAGTGATTGTGGATGGCGCGAGGATGAATTGGGATTTTGAAAGATTTCCTGCGCTGCTGAAATACAGGAAATTCGGAAAGCTTGCATATACCGCGAGGCTTAGGCAGGATTTATGGCGGAATTTCGGCGCTTGTATTGCTCCGCAAAATGCATGGCTTAACACCGTAGGACTTGAAACGCTGGGGATTCGTATGGAACGTCTTTGTAAAAACGCGCTGGAGCTGGCGGAGTATCTGTCTGAATCCGGTACTCTCGAAAATGTGAATTATCCGGGGCTTGAGAAAAGTCCATATTCGGCGCTGGTGAAAAAACAGTTTGAGTCCGGCTGCGGCGGTGCTATTCTGACTATTCGCACAGGCAGCAAGGAGAGAGCTTTCAAGCTTATTAACAGTTTAAAATATGCGAAAATTGCCACCAATATCGGGGATGTCAGGACCCTTGTCATACACCCCGCATCTACCATCTACGCGCACAGCTCCGGGGAACAAAGGCAGAATGCCGAAGTGTATGACGATTTAATCCGTATCAGCATCGGGCTTGAGAATATAGAAGACTTGAAGGAAGATTTTACACAGGCGATAGATAAAATGAACAGGGAGGCTTCGTGATATGGCTGTAGATTACAAGGCGCTAAAGAACGGCGGCTTTATGCGCCAAATTCAGAAAAATAATTTTTCGCTGAGGTTGAGAGTGGTGGGCGGCAACCTGACCGCCGACCAGCTGTTAACCATAGCCCAGATCAGCAAAAAATATGGTGACGGGCATGTGCATCTCACATCCCGTCAAGGCGTGGAAATCCCGTTTATTAAGCTGCAGGACGTGGAGAACGTCAAGGCGGAGCTTGAAGGAAACGGAGTGAACACCGGGGTATGCGGTCCCCGCGTGCGCACCGTCACTGCCTGTCAGGGCAGTAAAATCTGTCCCTCGGGGTGTATAGACACATATCTTCTGGCGTTGGAAATCTCTGACCGCTATTTGGGGCGGCAGCTGCCTCACAAGTTTAAGTTCGGAGTAACCGGTTGCATGAACAACTGCCTGAAAGCGGAGGAAAACGACCTTGGTGTCAAAGGCGGATACACTGTAGAATGGATTCCCGATGCATGTACACTGTGCGGTGTCTGTGTCAAGGCATGTCGTGAGCATGCACTTACCCAAACCGACAAGGAAGTCCGGATTGACCTTGAAAAATGCAATCACTGCGGACGGTGTGTGAAAGCCTGCCCGTTTGATGCGTGGAAAGGAGAACCGGGCTATCTGATTTCTTTCGGCGGAACCTTCGGAAACCTGATTGCCAAGGGCGAGCAGTTCCTGCCCGTTATTAAGGATAAGGAAACCTTTTTCCGCATAGCGGATGCGGCTCTCACTTTCTTTGACAAATACGGGACACCTTACGAGCGTTTTCGCGTGGCGATTGAGCGTAAGGGATGGGATGAATTCAAAAAGGAAATGGAGGCTGCTTACAATGGCTGATTTTATTATAGATGAGACCGTGGACATTACAGATGTAGTATGCCCGGTAACCTTCGTAAAGGCCAAGGTTGCACTTGAAGAGCTGGACGAGGGACAGATACTTTCAATAAAGCTGAACGACGGAGAACCGGTGCAAAATGTTCCCCGCAGCATAAAGGAGGAAGGGCATCAAATCCTCAGGCTGCAAGACAACAGTGACGGAACGTATAGCCTTATTGTGAGAAAGGTGGGGGAATGATGCCAGTTAGGATTACAGAGAATAATTTTAAACAGGAGATTTTGCAGAGCAGAATCCCGGTGCTCGTGGAATTTTTCACAGACGGATGCGTAACCTGTAAGAAGTTTTCACCTTTATTAGCCGAAATTGAAGAAGAATTTAAAGGCAGAGTGAGGGTTTATAAAATCAATGCAAATATCAATGAAAAGCTGGTTGCGGAATACACCATCCTGTCTGCTCCTTCGCTGTTGTTTTTTAGCAGCGGCAAAGAAATCGAGCGTAAAACCGGTATTTATGCCAAAGAGCAAATCGCGGAAACGTTAAATAAGATTTTGGAGGAATCGAAATGAAGCTGACTGTTGCAGGTAATGTAAAGGAATATGAAGACGGTCTGACCGTCGCCAAGCTGATAGAGCTTGAAAAGGTGGAAACGCCGGAATATGTCACTGTTTCCATCAATGATGAATTTGTACCGGGCGATACCTTTGAGGAAACCGTCTTGAACCACTGTGACAGCGTGGAATTTCTCTATTTCATGGGAGGTGGTGCGTATGACATTCACCAATGAACAGTTAGAACGTTATTCCCGGCATATCATCCTGTCGGAGATTGGTGTAAAGGGGCAGAAAAAACTCCTTGGGGCAAAGGTTCTCATTATAGGCGCGGGAGGACTTGGAGCACCCGCTGCCTTGTATCTTGCAGCGGCAGGTGTTGGAACAGTCGGCATTGCCGATGCAGACGAGGTTGATTTATCCAACCTCCAGCGGCAGGTTATCCATACTACTGCTGATGTGGGAAGGGCAAAGGTGGAATCTGCCGCTGAAACCATGAAAGAAATAAATCCGGATGTGACCGTTAACACTTACCGTACTTTTGTTGATAGCAGCAACATTATGGGACTGATTTCCGGCTACGATTTTATCCTTGACGGTACGGACAATTTCCCAGCAAAATTTCTCATTAACGATGCTTGCGTATTGGCAGGGAAACCATTTTCCCATGCGGGAATCATACGTTTTAAAGGGCAGCTTATGACCTATGTTCCGGGTGAAGGGCCATGTTATCGCTGCGTGTTTGAAGAGCCGCCGCCGCCCGATGCTGTACCGACTTGCAGGCAAGCGGGCGTTATTGGCGCTATGGGCGGTGTCATAGGCAGCCTGCAGGCAATGGAAGCCATCAAGTATATTATTGGCAAGGGCGAGCTTCTCACAGGCAGACTGCTGACATATGATGCGCTGAAGATGGAGTTCAGAAAGATAACGCTGCCAAAACGGAATTCCTGTGCTGTCTGCGGGATAAATCCTACAATACTGATGCCTTTTGACTATGAACAAAAAGAGTGTGATTTGAAATGAGTATTTATATTAAAAAATCCGATTTTGATACTATTGCCGCCCATGCTGCGGCTGAGCTTCCTAATGAAGCCTGCGGCCTGATTGCGGGCAGGCTTGATGGCGAAGATAGATTTATAGAAAAGGTTTATCTTCTTTCTAATCCCGACCGGAGTCCTGAGCATTTTTCCATAGACCCGAAGGAGCAGCTGTCAGCGATTAAGGATATGAGGCAAAACGGGTTTGTTCCGCTTGGGAATTTTCATTCTCATCCGTCTACTCCTGCCCGTCCTTCGGAAGAAGATATACGCTTGGCGCATGACCCTAAGGCCAGCTATCTAATTCTGTCACTGAGTGAAAAGGAGCCGGTGTTAAAAGCATTTAGAATAGCAGATACTAAAGTAACACAGGATTCGATTAAATTTATTTTATAGGGCGGCAATAACACAAGTATAATAAAGCACCGCTATATGACATTAATGCTAATGCCGGTCACTTGCTTTGTAATCTCCCCTGTCAACTACCAGTTTATAGCCGATGCTTTTCATGCGGTTTTGCAGGCAATTACTGCATTCTGCCGCTTCTTCACCGGTACAGATTTTATTGTCATACAGTGAATACTTTTTCCGCACAGAAACCGGTGAGAGATTTGGCATTACAACATTTGCTCCTGCAAGAATACCTTTTTCACGCCCATTTGAGTTAATTGTACCAAGAGCAGTTGTAGATGGAATAAGTGAGCTCGGCAGCAGCAAGCGGACAATACCAATCAGCAGAAGTGTCAATTCCAAGCTTCCGGCGGGTTCATCGGCAAATATCGTGTCCCTGTGAGGGATAAAGGGTCCCATTCCTACCATTTCGGGAGAAAATTCCTTAATAAAAATCAAGTCCTCTGCAATATTTTCAATGGTTTGATATGGGGAACCTATCATGAAACCGGTACCGACCTGAAAGCCAATTTCTTTCAAGTTATACAGGCATTGCTTTCTGTTGGACAAGGAAAGGCTCTTGGGATGCAGCTTTTTGTAATGCTCTTCGTCAGATGTTTCGTGACGAAGCAGGTATCGGTCTGCACCTGCTTTGAAATAGCGTTTGTACGATTCATGGCTTCTTTCGCCTATGGAAAGGGTAACGGCACAATCAGAATAGCCCGCTTTAATTTTTTCAATAATATCTATGATATCATCATCCGAATAAAAGAAGTCTTCGCCGCCTTGCAGTACAAAGGTGCGGTAGCCGAGCCTATAGCCTGTTTTGCAGCATGCCAGTATCTCGTCTGCGCTGAGCCTGTATCGCTCCGCATGTAAATTACTGCTGCTGATGCCGCAATAATAGCAGTTGTTTTTGCAATAATTGGTGAATTCGATTAGCCCTCTTGTGTATATAGAATTACCGAAGTGCTTTAATGCCGTTTGACGCGATTTCTCAAATAAGTATTCACCGGAACGGGTATCAAAATTTTTGAGTATATATAGAAATTCATCCTTGTCTAAGTTATGTGTTTCGTATAGCTTGTCGATTGTTTTTTTCATTTTGAACCTCCCGGTGTAATTTTCAGTACAGTTTAGGTTAAACTATACCATATTTCATAGACTTAGGTAAAGTGGCATGAAAATAATGAAATTATAAGCATATATTTGCAGAACTAATTACGGCTGAAACCCTTGCTTAACATAAAACTATTGCTTTCAGCCGTAATTTATGTATACATTTGTTTCATCTGCAAAAGCAGCTTTATAAATTATCAGTCTGAAAACAGCTGTGTTGACAGGTATCTTTCACCTGTATCAGGAAGTAATACAACAATGGTTTTCCCTGCGTTTTCAGGTCGGCCTGCCAGCTGAGTTGCTGCCCATATTGCCGCACCGGAGGAAATTCCAACCAAAAGTCCTTCTGCTTTGGAAAGCTCTCTTCCTGCTGCAAATGCATCATCATTTTCAACAGCAATAATTTCATCATAGATTTTTGTATTCAGAGTGTCAGGTACAAAATTTGCACCGATTCCCTGAATTTTATGGGGACCTGCATATCCCTTTGTCAGAATTGGTGCGCTTGCCGGTTCAACTCCTACTATCTTAATTTCAGGATTTTTTGCTTTAAGATATTCGCCCACACCTGTCAGAGTTCCTCCGGTACCGATACCGGCAATAAAAATATCAACATTTCCGTCTGTGTCCTCCCAAATTTCAGGCCCTGTTGTTGTTCTGTGAGCCGTCGGGTTTGCCGGATTTACAAACTGACCTGGAATAAAGCTGCCCGGTATATCGGCGGCAAGCTCGTTTGCCTTTTCAATAGCACCCTTCATGCCTTTTGAGCCCTCTGTCAGAACAACCTCTGCGCCATATGCTTTCAAAAGGCTCCTGCGTTCAACACTCATGGTTTCCGGCATGGTAAGTATAATTCTGTAGCCTCTGGCAGCAGCGACCGAGGCCAAGCCTATACCTGTGTTTCCGCTGGTTGGTTCTATAATGACCGAGCCAGCCTTTAATAAACCTTTTGCTTCAGCATCATCAACCATTGCTTTGGCAATCCTGTCCTTTACGCTTCCGGCCGGATTAAAATATTCCAGCTTGGCAATAAGAGCTGCCTTTACGTTATTTCTTTTTTCATAATTTGATAGTTGGAGTAAAGGTGTCCTTCCAATCAAATCTGTAAGGCTTTTGTAAATTTTTGACATATTAACCTCCCACGCCGAGTTTTCGGCATAAAAATTTGGTAAAGCTTTCGTGGAGGTACGCTAGCATTTTTTTTAGCTGTATCTAAAGTCTTTCAAGCGAACCTCCCACGCCGAGTTTTCGGCATAAAAATTTGGTGAATACTTCTCGGAGGTATGCCGTTTCTTTTTATACCTCCATATTTTTCATTCTGCTCAATTATATTTGTTATCTGATATATGTACTTATTATACATGTATAATTAATTTATTAAAAAAATAATTCATTTTTAAAGAGCGTTTGAAACCATATATTTCATATATGGTTAATATGGATTAATCTTAGTTTATATTAAACAAAATGTCAACTGACCTCAAAGGTACTAAGTTGATTATATAGGCTCGGCATTATTTGATAATTTTACAACATAGAAATTATGGAGGCAAGGCTTATGAGCCTTTAGCCTCAAAGCAAAACTATTAGCCGATAGTAATTGACTTCTTAAAAAGAATATCCATAAATTGCAGGAGGATAATAAAATTTGTTCCCATATATTCATAAGCCTGCTTTTGAAGGCATATATATACACTGTAGAGTACCATGCAGCTTTAAGAACACAGAAAAGCAGGAGTTTCAGCCCGTATATCAGAAGCAACCGGGCTTTTATCAGCTGTGCAGGCTTGTGAGGGGCAGGTTTCTATAATTAGAGTCAAATATTCTTTTGGCGGGTATTCCCGCTGAAAAATATATGTATAAATTCAGAGTGCATAAATGCATAAATGCATAAGAATTAAATAGCCTTATCAAAGGGGGGTATATGGTTGAAGGAATATATAGAAGAGAGGGTTCTGGAACTTGCAAATTATATCATCGACAGAAAGACAACAGTTAGGTATGCTGCTAAAAAATTCGGTATATCAAAATCTACAGTGCATAAGGATGTAACAAAATGGAACGGATAAAAAAGGCTCCCCGGCAAAGCAGGCAGCAGAGGACAAAAGGCTCGAATATAGCTGTAAGGATTGGAGGGCTTCTGGCATGACAGGCAATATTGACTAATGAAATGCAATAATATATTATCCTATATGAGAGGCATTTTAGGAGGAGTTTGAAATGGGAGAGCTGATAAAAAAATTAAAAGGCATAGATGCTTTATTAAAGGAGCTTAACAGCTACAGACCGCTTACAGCGAGTGAAATAACCCGCCTTAAGGAAGAGTTCCTAATAAACTTTACATATAACTCAAATGCAATTGAAGGGAATACCCTTACCTTGCAGGAGACGGCATTGATATTGAATGAGGGAGTAACAATCGGTGAAAAGTCTCTCAGAGAGCACTTGGAGGTAATTGGGCATAAAGAAGCCTTCCCATATATAGAGGAGCTTGTAAAGGAAAAAGAAAATATATCGGAAAGGGTAATTAAGAATATTCACAGCTTTGTTCTGATGGAGCAAAGAGAAAGCAGAGGAGTATACAGGAGAGTTCCTGTAATGATAATGGGAGCATCTCATACACCTCCCCAGCCCTATTTGGTTCCTGTACAAATGGAGGAATTGATAAGTGCCTATAGCCAGAGCAGCTTAGGTCATATAATAGAAAGAACGGCAAGGTTCCACCTTGATTTTGAAGGGATACATCCCTTTATTGACGGAAACGGCAGGACAGGCAGGCTGATATTGAATCTGGAGCTGATGAAGCATGGTTATCCGCCAATCAATATAAAGTACAGTGACCGAAAGCGTTACTATTCATGCTTTACAAGCTATTATACTAAAAATGACCCATTTGAAATGGTACTTCTGGTAGCAGAAAACGTAGAGTCGGAAATTCAGAGATACATTGAAATAATAAAAATGGCTAATGAAATAACAGGCAGCAATAATTGCAATCATAAATCCTAAAGGGATAATATGGGAACGGCTGAAATTAATATAGATGAAGGTACAGGAGCTGCACAAAAATGCGGCTCTTAATTTTTTATTACAGGGTAAAGCGAAGAGCATAGGGAGAAATAACAGTATTGGACATAGGGGATTTTTTGAAAAGGCTTGAGAAAAGCGCTGATGATTTATAATTTCCTTGTTGTAGCTTTTGGGCCTTCTCAAAGGTATTAGAAGTAGAAGGGGGGGGATTACACCCGATGATAAATGAGTCGCAGTGCACGGCGACCAACGAGTCAGTTGTGAAAAAATACGCGGATATGGTTTACCGGCTGGCATTTGCCCAGGTCCGTTCCAAGAGCGATGCAGACGATATATTTCAGGAGGTTTTCCTGCGGTATGTCCGAAAAAAATTGGTTTTTGAGAGCGAAGAACATAGGAAGGCATGGCTTATCCGTGTCACAGTTAATTGCACAAAAAAGCATTGGTCATCCGCTTGGCACCGGAGGACGGTGCCGTTGGAGGACAGCTATCCCTTTGAGACTAATGAGGAAACAGGGGTAAACGAAGCCGTATGGAAGCTTGCACCCAAGTATCGCTCGGTGATACACCTGTTTTATTATGAAGGCTATTCAGTAGCAGAAATCAGCAGTATCTTGGATGTCAGGGAATCTACGGTTCGGACTCAACTCACGAGGGCGCGTGCCAAATTATCCGAAATGCTGAAAGGAGATTTATGATGTTTGAAAGGACATATAAGAGTATGAATGATAAAATTAAAGCTGCTCCGGAGCTGATTACCGATACAATTGATTTAATGGATAATCCGGGAAGCAGAAGCAGGACAAGGCCGATATTCCGCAGACCGGCTGCTGTTGCTGCGGCAATTGTACTTTGTCTTGTGTTGGCAACGCCGGCATTGGCGGCTAATATGCCGGCAATTTATGAGATGATGTATATGGTTTCACCGGCTATCGCACAGTATTTCGTTCCTGTTCAGGAATTCTGCGAGGACAATGGCATACGTATGGAGGTTGTCTCGACGTATATTCATGATGATACGGCACAGGTTTACGTAATTATGCAGGATATTACAGGAGACAGGATTGATGCGGACACAGACCTGTTTGACAGCTATTCACTGCATATCCCGTTTGACAGTATGTCCCATTGTGAACAGGTTGGCTTTGATGAGAAAACCCGCACGGCAAAATTCCTTATAACTATCTCCACAATGAATGGCAAAGACATTGCTATAAATGGTGGCAAGGTGACCTTTTCGGTCAGAGAATTTCTCAGCAGTAAAGTATCTGAGGAAAATATCCCTATCGCATTGGAACTTACTGCGATTGGCGAAGCAAACAACTTATATACGCTCGGCACTGGGTATAATAATAATACGTATACCTATGTTGGAGGCTCTTTCATCGATGGGAAGTCCTCGGATTCATATACTGTCCTTATCCCAGGCAAAGCTGTCTATTCGCTGGGCAAGGGTATGGATATAACAGGGATTGGTTATGTAGATGGTCAGCTGCACATTCAGGCAATGACATATGATAAAATGACCTTTGATACACACGGAGATTTTCAGTTGGTTGATGCCAACGGCAGCAAGGTGCAATACAACAGTGTTTGCTTCGCTGATGGTATGGGTACCGATAATCGTATTGACTATCAGGAATTTATTTTCGATGTATCGCAGGAGAGGATTGGAAGCTATAAGCTGTTTGGCAACTACTATTCCAATGGCATAAATACAAAAGGAAACTGGAAGGTTACCTTCCCTTTAATTAACAGTAGCGAAAAATAGTATAAAAAAATCAGAGAAAAAGGAACTTTCATATCGTAATACTGCACAAAAACAGGCCTGCTTCAAGCGCGTAAAGGTGTAAAGGTTAAAACATGTATAAGTTCAAAAATTTCTCTTGGTTTTCTTAGCAGATTTTTGTGCCAGAAAATAAAAATTAAATATAAAATAATAAAATAGGCTGTTGAAGAAGTATTTCAGCAGCCTATTTTATTATCACAAAAAGGAGGCAGAAGTAGGAAATGAAAAATTCAGAAGCCATTTCGCAGTCGGTATCAGCAAGAATCATCAATGAATTAAAAGCCGGAGGTTACAGTGCCATTGCTGTAAATACAAGCGGCAGGGAAAACAACTGGGATACTGAAAAAATATGTGTAATTAGAGATGGGAAGGATGTGTGCGATATCAATTGCAGTACTAATACTATTTCATACAGCAACAGGCATGACAGGTCAGAGGTTGAAAGGATATTAGCGTTAATAGTTAACCTGCAGGAGCAGGAGGGAAATTATATTAATGCGCCTGCCTTGAAGGTAAATAAGCTGGAAAACTACAGGCTGCTGTCGGAATACAATAATGTAATACTTGCCGCATGCAGAGCCTCCGGTTTGAATCCAGCGATGCAGAAGGTTGACAGTATCCAGTATGTTACATGGGCGAGAGACAGCTTTGATGACGGAGTTCAAACCGGGCATTATTTCAGTGAAAATTATGCAGCTGCAAAGGAAGATTTTGCGAAGCGTTCCGGCTTGATTAATGAAGATAAGCTTTTCAGTGAAACGGAGCTAATTGCATTATATGACGGACTGGTTAAGCTTGAAGGCATTGACAATACAAATGAAGCTGAAAAGATATTGAATAGCGTAAAGAGAAAGATAAGCAATGTGATTCCTGATATTGAAAATAAAATTTACGGAAGGAATCCGGTATTTAAGGAAAATGAAAGGTATTGTGAGATTGACGATAAAAATGCAGAGCCAGAGGAATGGATGGGCGAGGAGGTTCAGGAGAATTTTGCCCAGTAAACTTAAAGCGATTGGGCCGGAAAGAGAGGTGCATCATGCAGGACAAGGATAAGATTTCAGAAATCCGGAATATTTTAAATAGAATTGCAGCAGTAAATGACCTTTATTCTGATGAGAATAAGGGTTTTTATTTTGACTATGATACTGTTATCCAGCTGCTTCGACAAGCGGATGAAGTAATAGACAGCAGCGCAAGATGTCCGAGACCAGATAATGTTCCTGCCGGCATTCTCTGGTGTGAGAAAATGTGTGACGGAGGGGAGGATGAATTCGACCCTTTTGTATACAGGGGGTATATTAGCACCAAGGATTTCAGGAAGGTACAGAATGCATATTTTGAAGACAGGCAAGCTGACAGATCGGGGGATGAGGACGAGGAGTTTGAGGTGTAGAACGATGAAAGGAAGTGTTCTTTATGGAACGTAAAATTTGGTTATCAGATGAGGATGAAAAGAATATCGGAAAGTATTTAGAGTATAGAAACAAAAACCTTGATGAAGATGATCAGCCTTGGAAGGTGAACGATGTAATCAAGGTTGCTTTTGCAATAGGAATGGATGAAATGCTGGATAGAAATAAATTAAATGAGAATAGCATAGGAATGCAGCAGGAAGAGGTTGAGGAAATGGAAATATAAAAGGCAAGAGCGTACAGATTAAGAAAGGAATACATTTATGCTAAATTTCAAAACAATATTCGATGACACCATAGAGCAAATTACAAGCAGCGAACAGGAATGGAAGAAAAGGTATGTGCTGATGAATGCAATGCTGCTGAAGCCGATATTGGGGATGAAGAAAACGAGGCTATGGAAATATAAATAGGAAAATCGGTTGTATATTTTTGGGATTTTTTGTATACTAAATATGAGGAGAGTGGCAATCATGGAAGAAGAAAACGAATTGGATTCTACATGCGGACTTTCTGACGATGAGCTGACAAAACGTTTTGAAGAAGCAGTCCGAATAGAAAATGAGATAAAGAAGATAAAAGGCCATCCAATTGCAAAATATGATTATGAAAAGAAAGCTCCTTATTTGGAATATCCGGATGGGAGGAAGGTTTATGCATAAGAACCGGAAATTATTATATTTGCTAGTTATATCGGCAGTTGTAGCAGCAGTCTTATTTTGTATAGCATATATAAATAATAAGGCAAACACAGAAAAATCTTTGGAGGTAGCTTTTAACGAAAGTAAAGCAAGTCAGGCTGAACTGATAGAAGATTCTGACATTATAGTTAGGTGTGTGTTCGAAGGAGAACCAAAAACAGAAAATAAAACTGCTATGACAACAGGAGCTGATGGAAAAGAATTTACAATCACATCACCTGTAACGGCATATAAAATGAAATTAGTTGAAAATCTTAAAGGCGTTGTTAATAATGAATTTGAAATTGGATTAATTGGTAGTAAAGATAACAAAATTGAAAATGGGGCAGAGTATGTATTGTTTTTAGATAAAAGTAATGAGAATGGGAGTTATAGATTAGTAAGTTATAACCAAGGCTTTAACAAAGTTAAACAGAAAAGCAGTGATTTGAAAAATAGTACAGAAAAATTCACATCGGTATTGACATCAGATTCTACAGATGAGTCTATTGAAATCGAATCTGTTGCAACAAAGGAAATTATAAATTATAAAGCTCTCAAAGATAAAATTAAAGAATTAGATAAGTAAAGGTACATTAAAATTAAATAACCGAGTTAATGAAAAGCAGACCAAAATTAAAAGGCCTGCTTTTTTATTTTGGGAAAAATCAGGAGGAAAATTGATGGAGAGAAAATTGACCAAGGCCGAATTCATAAAATTATTCAGGCTGCAGAAGAAAAAGGCTGAAAAAGCAAGGAAGAATAGCAGCAGGCAGGATAGAGATGAAGAATATAATTTCTGCCGGCAGGAAAAGCAATACGGAATATGGTACGGCAAAACTTGTTGATTAAAATTAACCCTATAACAATTATGAGGAGGAAAACAAAATGAGCAAAATAATAGCAATAGCAAACCAGAAGGGCGGAGTGGGAAAAACAACAACAGCTGTAAATTTGGCAGTGGGACTGGTTAAAGAAGGAAAAAGGGTGCTGGCGGTTGACCTTGACCCGCAGGCAAACCTAAGTGAGTATCTGGGTTATGAATACGACAGCAGAACCAATATAAGTGACCTGATGGTAGCAGCAGCCGGAAACAATCTGACGGATGAGCTGCTTAAAGCAAGCATACTGCACAATGCTGAAGGAGTTGACTATATTCCGTCAAACATAAGCCTTGCCAGCGCGGACTTGTTTCTGTCCAATGCAATGTGCCGGGAATATGTTTTGAAAAGGATACTGAAAAAAGAAATATTAAATAACTATCATTACATTCTTATAGATTGTCTCCCCAGTCTGGGTATACTGCTTACAAATGCGATTACGGCGGCAGACAGCCTTATAATTCCAGTGCAGGCGCAGAAATTTGCATTGGATGGGCTGGTGCAGCTGGAACAGGTCTATGAGCTGGTTAAGGTCAATGTAAATCCGAATCTTAAAATAGAAGGGGTGCTGTTGACAATGCTTGACAACACAAACATGTCAAAGGCCGTTGAAAAGGCTCTCAAGGACAAGTACGGCAGAACGCTGTTTGTAACCAGAATACACAGAAGAGTGGAGGCGACAAACAGTACATACGAGCGCAAAAGTCTTGTTTCAAACATAAACAGCGTGTTGGGAGCCGAATACATAAACGTTACAAAGGAGCTGATTGAAAGGAGTCTGGTTTAATTGAAAATAGACTTTTCAAAGAATAATACTACAGCCAACAACTCCTTTGCGGAAATGTTCGGGATAAAAGCCGATGCACAGAACAAGGCATCCTCCGAGCTGGATATTGATTTAATAGTTCCGTTTGAAAATCATCCTTTCAGACTGTATGACGGTGAGAAGCTCAAACGAATGGTTGAGTCAATACAGGAAAACGGAGTAATGACACCGATAGTAGTCAGGAAAAAAGAGGACGGAACCTATGAAACCCTTGCCGGTCATAACCGCATTAATGCTGCAAGGCTTGCCGGGCTTATAAAAATACCGGCTGAGATAAAGGAAAACATATCGGATGCCCAGGCAAAAATCATAGTAACCGACTCAAACTTTTTACAGCGTTCCACCGAAGAAATGCTCCCCAGCGAGCTTGCCAAAAGCTTAAAAATGCAGCTGGAGGCCTGCAAGGAAGCAAAGCAGAAGCAGGAGTATATAAATGCAATTGAAAGTGACTCAAACGCAGATGGGAGTAAGAGTTGTAGTGAGGGTGCAAAAGTATTGCACCTTGGTAAAAGCAGAGATTCAGTAGCTAAAAAAAATAAAATGAGTCATGAAAGTGTAAGACAATACATTCGCCTCAATCACCTTACGGAAGAGTTATTAAACATGGTAGATGAAGGAAGCATAAAGCTGGTTCCGGCAGTAAGCCTGTCATACTTGACAAATCAGGAGCAAGCTGTTCTTTTCGATATCCTGTCCCGGAACGATTACAGGATAGACATGAAAAGAGCAGATACATTAAAGGAAAGGAGCGGAAAACTGACAGAGGATGATATATTGGCAATAGCATCCGGGGAATTTTTTGAGAAAAGAAAAAAGGCCAAGCTAACAGCAGTAACAGTAAAGCCAAAGCTGATTTCAAGATTCTTCAACGCATATACAACACAAAACGAAATAACAGCAACAATTGAAGCGGCTCTGGAAGAATACTTTGAAAGACGAAAACGTCAGGCAGAGGAAACTGAAAAAGAAAATAAGGAGGAGGAAGAAGGACGTGAAGAAAATTAATTTGTACAAGCCGGGAGGCAAGGGAGAGGAAGGAATACCAAAATCAATACAGGAGGTAGCCGATGAGCTGGAGGAAAGACTAAAGAATCAGGGAATTAAACCTGATTCTTATTTTTTATCTGACCCATACAAAGTATTAAGAAAAAATGCATTTCCGGGAGAAAGAAAAATATCGGGAACACTTTCAGTCGGCAACGGTGAGGTAAGGGCCTTCATCAGCCTGAGCTCCGAGGAAGGCGAGGAATCCCAGATTAAAGGCAGGATGTGCATTGCCCAGTACAAGATAGAAAAGGGCAAAATGTCGGAGGCCTTTGAAAAGGCTACTAAAGCCTTGAAAGTAATGCTGGGCAGCTTCTATATGGATATGGAGGAAAACCTGAATATCCAAACCAACCTTGAAAATGAGCAGCAGGCACAAAAAGCATCAGAACAGCAAAAAGCTGCGGAGCCCGGCAAAGAGAATGCGGTAATATCCACTGATAACAGAAGCCCGCAGGAAATAGCAAAATCAATACAGCAGGCGCTGTCGGATTCCGAGGTGGCGGAGGAATACAAGAAGCTTCAGGAACAGGAAGCCGATAAGAAAAGCAGCACACAGGCAGCTAATATAGAAACAGCAAAAACACAAACAATAAAAATACAAGCGGATAATAAGGTGCTTGCGGATAAAAAAATAGTAGAGTATTCAAATAAAAAGGCCGGCAGTGAGAGTGCACAAACTGCTCAGACTGCCGGTACTTCTGAAACAGTCAATACCGCAAATACATCCGGTACTGAAAACAGCGATTTAAAAAACCAGCTGATAAACGTAAACTTCACACCTGCCCAGGCTGAGGTTGTAATAAACCTGCTTGAAGAAAACCAGAACAGATATGAGCCTAAGAGCTCAATGTTCAGGCTGCTGGGAGACGTACTGGGCAAAATGCTGCATGCCCTGAACAAAAAGCTTGACAGTATAATAGACTCCGAGAAAATAGTATCGGATAAGCTGGAATTGATATATTCCGCTATCAATAATGAAAACTATGAGTTGTTTGCAGAAAGGTATGCAGGGCTGGAGCAGAAAATAAAATACTGCCATGACATACTGAGTGAGGCGGCTCAGGGGAAAAGCATCCAGAGCACAAGCATAATAAACCATATACTGAATAAAGAAAAGGTGCCGGTATCAATCAGGACACTTCAAAATGCATTTGTTACCGCAATAGACAACAATGTAGAATCGGCGCTGGCAATATACAAATATTCCGATGCAAACCTGCACGGAGAAGCCCAGTTCAATACAATCAGAGGCTTCCTGAGCCATGCCCTCAATACCCTGCCCGATAACGAAGCAGAAAAGTTCATACAGATATCAAGCATAAAGGCCTTTGACGACACCGTTATATTCAAGGAAATGCTGCGTGCCGGAAAATATGACCTTTTCAATTCCTGTCTGCAGCAGTGCAAAAATATAGACGAGCATGCTCCTTCACTGTACTATTTTGCAGCCCAGAGAAAGGATGCGGATGCACTGCATACCCTTGCAAGCATGAATGCAAATATAAATGAGAACGGCGGGGAAGCATTATATACCTGCTTTGAAACAAACAAGCCTGAAACAGCAAAGATACTGATAAACTTCGGCGCAGACATAAAAACGCTGACAGACCGTATAGAGCTTATTCAAAAATCCAATCCGGAATATGAGCTGCCGGACGAAAGCAAGGGCTTCCTTAATGAAATATGCAGGCATGCGGGATTTGACGGATACTCTGCTACCCTGCAGCAGAACAGTACGGAAGAATATGCAGAGGATGAGGTGCACGGAGAAAACGGAGATTTAGGTGCAAATTATTAGGATTGGAGGCGATACGGGATGAAAAAATTTACGGATGAACAGATATCACAGGCAAATCAAGTCAGCTTGCTTGAGCTGGCAAAGCAGTTAGGATATCAGCCGGAGAGACGAGGAAGCAATTATCACATAAAAGAGCATGGAGGCCTTTATATAAACGACCAGAAAAATTCGTTTTATTGCTGGGCGCAGGAACGTGGAGGCGGTCCGATTCAATTTCTGATGCTGATAGAAAAAAAGGATTGGGTTGAGGCAATGAAATCTTTGGTTGGAGACGGAGAAACACAGCAAGCACAGCACCTGACAAATAATACTCAAAGGTGGAAGAAGCCTCTTGAGGCAAAGCCAGCCGAATTCAAGCTGCCGGCGAAGGAACCGTCCTCCTACAGGAGGTTATTTGCATACCTTACAAAAACCCGGGGACTGGATAAGGATATTGTAACAGACCTTGTAAACAAAAAGAAAATATATGAAAGCTCTCCCCATCATAACGTGGTATTTGTGGGATATGATGAAAAGGGAGTACCGAGACAGGCCTTCCAGAGGGGAACAGTCAGCGGATTGCCCTTTAAGGGTGAGGTTGCCGGCAGCAACAAAAACTACTGCTTTGCAATGGAAGGAAGGGGAGACAGCCTGACTGTATGTGAGGCGGCAATAGATGCAATAAGCCATGCCTGCCTTGAAAAACATTTCGGCGGGGTTTGGAAAAATAAGCACAGGATAGCACTTGGAGGTCTTTCGGACAACCCGCTAAAAAAGTACCTTGAAATGCATCCTCAAATAAAAAAAATAACCTTTGCACTGGATGATGATTATGGAGCAAAGTTACCGGACGGAAGTCCTGCTCCAAACTGGGGACAGCAGGCAGCGGAAAAATTTGCAGATAAGTACAGGCAGCTGGGCTATACAACAGAAATCGAAAAGCCGTATGCAAAGGACTGGAACGATGAGCTGCTGAATATTCAATTTATTGAATGCGTTGAAAAAGAGAAGGCAGCGGAAAGGGAAAGACAGCGTCATGAGGGAGAGATGGAACAGGTAGAAATTTTTAAGGCAATGGAGAAGTCAAAACAGCGGCATGAGAAAATAATGGAACAGATAGAGGGTTTTAAGGCAATGGAGAAGGAGGATAAAGAAATGGAAAAGATGAATAAGCCTCTGAAAGATGAAAAACAGGAGCCAGAGAAATTATCGTCGCCTTTCCAAATCCATATTCAAAATTATCATGTAAATAATACTCAAGAGACTCAAGAGATGAAAGTATCATCCCTTAAGGCTGAAGATTCCGCGAATAGCCCCAGGAATAAATCAGAAAATCAGGCAGTATTCAGTAATAACACTATGAATATAGAAATTGGAAAGAATTGCGGTAATGTAAAAATATATAAAAATTACGAGGGGGATTTTGATCATTTAATAAATGAAACAGATGATGAAGAGATGGTTCAGTAATAATAAAAGGTTGAGATACTGAATAAAAAATAACAGGTTTATCAGAAATGCAGGCAGAAGGCTCTGGTACAATTAAGAGCCTTTGAGCCTGTAAACCGATAAAGAATGGAGGCGGCAAGTTGGAGAACATGATACAAGCTGTAATATTATCAAAAAAATTCTTTTTTCAGTATCGCATTTCGAACTTTCCGTACAAAAAGCAGGTGCGTATGCAGCTGATTTGTCCAAAGAATATACAAAAAACGTAGCTGTTTTTTGCCGTACTATGTACGGCAGGAATAGTCGGGTGACGCACCCGACGGAATACAGCTTGCCAACGAAGTTGGCAACGGGTGACATATTATAATTGGGGTGGCAATCGGGTGGCAGGAGGCTGGAAGGCAGGCATATATAGGGATGTAAGGATTTGAAATAAAAATACAATTTATGAATATCATAAAAATCCAATAGAAAAGTATTTTCTTAATAATAAATTACCGCAGTTCAGAAATGCGGGTTTTTTAGTGCGTAAAATAATTATGATATGCAGTTGAGAGCTGCAAGAGAGCGGGGAGCATATGAAAGTATATAAAATGAGTGATTATGAATGGTGGGCAAGTAACCTATCTCCAGAAGAAACCTTGGAACTCTATCTAAGAGAAATGGGAGCAGATCCGGAGGATACATATACAATTGAAGATATTAAGGAATGTGATCTTGATAAAGAGGGAATGTATATTCCTTATGAAAATACTGATGAAATTTCTGAGCTGGAGAGATTGGGAATTTCTGAGCAGATTGTTAAGGATGGGCGTAAGGAAGGGTTTGGAACAACGAAAAAAATTAACTGTGAATGGTTTATAAAAGTTCCTTTCATAAAGGCTCTTGAATTTCACAACTATTCTGCCAACGATAAACCTTTTTGCATTGCAGCAATGGAAACTTGATTAGTCCAATATGCAGAATGACTGCAGGAAGGATAAAATTTAATATGAAAAAAGTTATGAAAAAAATTATGGAGTGGATTATATTTGAATTATTATTTGCTGGATTAGCAATACTTTTTTCACTTTTTATGGCATTTCAAGCAACTGTTGCTAGAAATCATAATCTGCAAGATATAAGTTTATTTAATATTGACTATAGTAAAGTAATGATATTTACACGGATTCTTTCATTTTTAACTGTGCCTGTAATGACAATAATTGCAACGGTATTTAAGATAGTAATAGATGCTGAAGGGGATGAACGAAACCATGAAAAAAAGCAATCCTGATGAACACAAAAGGTCAATCAGATTTAAAGCAAGGAGCATAGAGGAAATGGAGAAGCTTGCGGCAATAAGGGGACTGACAGTTTCGGACATAGTAAGAGAATTCGTTGAAAAGGGCTTGGCGGTGGACGGCTACAAAAACGACATAGACTTTATAACAGAAATCATTCACAGGGAGCTTAAGGAGGTACTGGAGCCACAGGTAAACAGAATAGTAAAGCTGCTGATGAAAATAGGCAAGGCTTCAGCCGGAACGATGTACTCCAACCTGAAATTAATACAGCTTGTCACCGATGAAGATGAACAGGCATATTTCGAGATGGTAAATAAAAGCTTGAGACTTGGGGTTGAGTATATGAAGAAGAAGGATATGGAATTGGATTCATACTTAAATAACGCAAGCGGAGTATTAAGTGACAGTGAAAGATTAAAATAAAAAACTTAAAGGGGAAAATAACAAAATGAAAAATAATAAAGCTATAGGAATTGAAAGCTTATTTAATACGGAATTTGATGATACTTCCAAGGGATATTATTTGGGAACTGAGTCTGCCGGTGATACTTATGCAACATTCATTGATTGCAGTGTTAGGGTTGGTGATTTTAATTCAATTTCACTTGGAACACCTGGACAGGGAAAGAATTTCAGAATAGAGAATGATGCTAAGTAACGATTATAAGGTTAAAGAAAAGGTTGATGCGATTAATTAAATTGAATATAATTGTTAATAAAACTCCAATGAAGCATTTAAAAGGATGGTAAAAAATGAGTAAAATATTATTATCAATTAATCCAGAGCATGTTGAAAGCATTTTTAATGGGACAAAGAAATATGAATTCCGTAAGAAAAAATGTAAGGAGAGTATTGATAAAATAATAATATACTCAACAGCTCCCGTAATGAAAGTAGTGGGTGAAGCAGTTGTTGAGGAAGTATTGGAAGGAAGTCCGGCCGAAGTGTGGAAGAAAACAAGTAAAAGTTCAGGAATAAACGAAAGCTTTTTTAAAAAATATTATAACGGAAGAGAAAAAGCTATAGCATATAAATTAAAGGATATTGTTAAATATGAAAGCCCGAAGAGACTATCATACTATGGAATAAAGGCTGCTCCTCAGTCGTTTGTATATATAAACGGATAAACTGAAAACAGAATTAGCATATTAAATCAAAGCATGTGATCAAACAGATTGCATGTTTTTTATTTTGAAAAAATAGGAGGCAGATGATATGAAAGAGGAAAACAAAACCGATAACGGCATTTTTGGACAAAGTGTAGGATATATGACTAAGGCGGGAGAACTGAAAAGTAACGAACTCTATGAAGGATACAGGAAGGTAATGATAAAACCGGAAGAGTTTGATTTCAGTGACCTGCCATTAAAGCAGCACTGCGGCCGTATTAATCCACTGAGTATCAAAGACAAAGAGGATTTTAAGATTAAAAGTTCTGAAAAGCTCAAATGGGTATCAAAATGGAATAAAATCAAGCAAGATGTAAAATCCATTATAGCGGATTTAAAATATAAACCTAATAAAATAGATAAATCAATTGGGTATTATTCAAAAAAATATAGGCTCCTGAGCGGAATATTACGAGGACATGACAGCTGGCTTAATGATTGTTCAGAACAGGAAAATACAGAGGCTAAAAAAGCTATTATCACATTTTATTATGAATATATGAAATGCAAACAGGATAAAAGATATTGCTACAGAAATGAAATGGGGCATTATTCTTACTTGATATATTTAATTCAAATAAGACAGGCATTATCAGATGGCTTATATCAAAGAGCTTGTAATGATCTGCATTCCTTGCTGTATCATGATTACTTCCTGCAAAAGCGTATTAAGGATAATGTGTTGAAAGCTATTGAGGAATTTTTGGAGAGTGGGATTGAAACCTGTAAAAAAGGAAGTGAAGCATAAGAGTGAGTTTTGTAAGAATGCCGACAATATTCCGGATGGAATTTATATAGGAAGAGTTGAGACAGATTCTCCGGTGATAATTATAGAGTATATAAAGGGTGACCAAAAGTATAATATGCCGATTGGAACTTTAGGAGAAGGAAGAGCTTTTGGAATTAATAAGGGTAAATAAATTCAAATAATATACTATAATGTTAAGATTTTTATACCCCAAAACCATTTAAGGAGGCCATCCCATGTCAGCACTCATCTACAAGCAGCGCTTCAAGCCTGTCAATTATATAAGCACTCCGATAAAAAACGCAGAGCACATCAGGTACATAGGCACACGCCCCGGTGTTATTAAAAATGAAGGAGAGCGGCACGGGCTTTTCGGAAATATTTATGATGCAGATACCCTTAAAATAGATTGCAGGGTGAAGGATGTAATGGAGCTTGTCAGGCAGAGATCCCTTGAGAAGAAAAATATTTTCAGAGCCGTTATTTCCTTTTCTCCCGAGAACGCAGCCGTCAAGCTGGGTAAGCCTGTTACAAAAGAAGCCTGGGAGGAGCTTGTAAGACAAAATATTGCTGTTATAGCTAAAGAAAACAATATTAAAATGTCTGACTTCAAATGGGTGGCAGCTGCCCACGACACTCCCAATCACCCGCATGTACATATTGCCTTCTGGGATGACAAGCAGGAGATTGAAAAAAACTGGGTAAGTCCCAAAGTACCGGCCGGTATTCGTGAGAAGCTTATAAAAAATATTTTTGATGAGGAGCTTCAGGAATTCTACGAGGAATGGCAGCAGGCTGAAATAAGGATGAAGGAGGTTACAAGTGACAAGATACGGGAATTTGAGGCATATTTAGACGGATTATCCTCCTGTGAGTATGACAAGCTTTCGGGTGCGGATTTTGACATCTATGATAAGCCTGACGGAAATATGTGTGAGTATCTGGCTAAAAGGCTGTTTGATTTAAGACAGCAAATTCCTAAGGGCTCACTTAAGTTTGAGTACCTGAAGCCTGAGCTGAAGGGTGACCTTATTTCCCTGGTGCGTGAGCTGGTGGATGCAAATGAGGATTTGCAGGAGGTAATCAGGAATTATGTTGAATCCAGACTTGATACGGCAAAAATGTACAGGTCTGATGAAATAGAGCTTGATGCGCTTGGAGACAAATATGAAAAGGAGGCAGAGAAATTGATTGCCAACAAGCTGCTGCAGCTCATGAAAAAATTCAATAAAATGGAGTGGGGCATGAAAGGTGAAGAATTTGAAAGGCAGCTGAGGATACAGCAGACCGAAGGGATGGTGACAGAAATATTTGCGGCGCTGACAAGGCTTACAAAGCAGAACAGGAGGGACTATATTTCAAGGAAGGGAGTTATAGGAAATGAGCTGTCAAAGCAGGCCAGAAAGGAAAAGGCAAAGGAGCTTGAGTCAACAGGCTGGGAAATTTAAAATTAATATGGAGGTGTATCAAGTTAATGCATAACCGGAAAATAAGATTGCAGTATGCCACTGTAATAACAGTGTTTATTGCATTTTCAGCATTCAGTGTTTTTGCTTCAACGGCATTACACAATATTCTGATTGGAAAGGACAGGGCACCGAGGTATTATCCGATAGGAGAATGCATCAAAAGCATAGAGGCGGTCGAAAAACACCGACTGCTTTTTTTATGCCTTCTGGGCTTTTCCTTTTTTGTATCAGCAGCATTGCTGCTTAGCTACAGCAGGAGCTACATAAGCAGGCTGAATAAAATAACTCCTGATATATACACACCTGCGGCAGTGGGACAGAACCAGCACGGCTCGGCAAGGTGGATGAAGGAGAAGGATAAGGCGAGGGTATTCCAGACAGCAGTAATAAATCCTAAGGAGCCTCTTTTCAGGAAGCTTATCGAAGCCGGAAAGGCTGACAAGGCAACCTTTAAAAAGCATGTCATAACCGGAGACGGAGTACAAAAAAAGAAGCGTACCGGTATTTTAATACCAAAGCTAAAGGCTGTATCAGGAAGATATTCTGACATATTCCTTGAAGTGCTTTTTCCTCAGCTATGGAGAAAAAAGGAGCAGCGGAGGATAGAAAAGGAGCTGAGCCTGATAGATGACGGCTTGTTTGAAGACTTTGAGGATTTTGAAACAGGCGAAAACGAAATAACAAATGAAACAGCCGGTAAAAGCTTAGCAGGCAGTGCTGCTGAAAATACCGGAAGAATAAACAAGCGGCAGCCCGGTGGAGAAACAGAAAAGCTGCTTGGTAATATACAGCTGAAGGAGGGAGGTATCGTACTGGGGAAGAAAAAGCTGCCGGGCGGCAAGGAGCTTATATACTATTCCGGCGAGGACGGTCACATTATGTGCCTCGGGGCTACTAGATCAGGGAAAAGCAGAACCCTTGTAATACAGAGCATATGCCTGATAGGTCTGTCAGGCGAAAGCATGATAATATCAGACCTGAAGGGAGAGCTGAACCAGTACACGGGAGAGTTCCTGAAAAGGCTGGGTTACAAGGTTGTGGTCCTTGACTTCAAGAACCCCTTGAAAAGTGACAGGTACAATCTGCTGCAGCCGGTAATTGATGCAATAGACGATGACAACATACCCCTTGCAACAGAATGTGTCTGGGATCTGGTAGGAATACTCGTGGGTGAGGCAAAGGGCGAAAAAATATGGACAAACGGCGAAGCCTCCACAATAGCATGTGCCATAATGGCGGTGGTATATGACAACAGGGAAGCAGAAAGGAGAAAATACCAGACACTTACAAATGTATACTACTTCATAGCCGAAATGTGCAAGCCTGTCAACAAAAAGCTGCCAATAGTGGAATACGTGAAGCAGCTGCCCTACAAGCATCCGGCGAAGCCCCTTGTGGCAATATCGGAAATAGCGCCGGAGAGAACGAGGGGAAGCTTTTACACAGCCGCGCTTACAACCTTAAAGCTGTTTACATCAAGCTATTTAAATGCAATGACCATGAAAAGCGACTACAATCCCAAGGAGCTGGGCAGGGAAAAAACAGCCCTGTTTTTTGTTTTGCCCGATGACAGGCCGACCTATTACAGCATAGCCTCCATCCTTGTACTCCAGCATTATATACAACTGGTAAATGAAAGTGACACCAGAGGAGGAAGACTGAAAAAAAGGGTAAACCTGGTGCTTGACGAATTCGGAAATTTCGCCCCCATACCGTATTTTGACACGCTGCTTACGGTTGGAGGGGGCAGGGGAATAAGATTTAACCTGTTCATACAGGACTTTGCACAGCTTGAAAGCAAATACGATGAAAAGGTGGCAAAAACCATAAAAGGAAACTGTCATATATGGGATTACCTGCAGAGCGATGAGAATGGAACACTTAAAGAAATATCAGAAAAGCTGGGACAGTACACAACATCAACCTACTCCCTGTCAACGCAGACAAGCAAATACCAGACGGCATCCTCCACAGCCAGTGTAAACCTGACAGGCAGAGCACTGTTAATGACGGAGGAAATACAAAGAATCACAAGGCCGTACAGCCTGATAACCTCAAGAGCGGACCCGGTAATAATGTATTCGCCGGATTTGTCGAAATGGCATTTCAACACAATGCTGGGGCTGGGAGGCAGAACGCACAACGAAAAAGCCAGAGACTACCGGGAGAAGCAAAGGCCGGAGAGAATAACAAAGCAGCGTGCAGAAAACATTGAGCTGTGGAGTGAATTCTGGAAGCACTGGCAGGAGGTATGCGAGGGAGTGCAGGAGCCTCAAGCCCAGCCTCAGCCTATGCCTATTCCAATAAGGAGAACCATAAGGAGGGATGAGGATTACTACTAGCATAGTAAACAAACTTAAAACAGCATTATATTAAAAACAGAGAGGATGAGCGAAATGGGATACTGCGGAAACTGCATGGAGTTTGAAGAAAACAGCGAGGGAGATTACCGGTGCATGAAGCTGAATATTCCCTGCAAAGCAGGACAAAAGACATGTATGTATTTTAACAAAAAGAGCGGCGGCAAAGCTGAGGAAAGACCAGCTATAAAAAGTCAATATGAAAAAAGCAAATAATTACAAATCAAAAGGATTAATGGAATCAATGTGAACGCAAGTATTTCCGTCAAACTGGAAGTGAACAATCCACGGCATCAGGCCAACGATAGCCGCAAAGTTTTCATAGGTGAATGTCTTGTCAAAGTAGTTCACAATAGTAGACAAAGCAGTCCCATGAGTACCCACAACGATAGTTTCATTTGGATAAGTCTCAAGGACCTCACATAATGCTTCAATATTTCTGGACTGCACATCACCGAGGCTTTCACCAGAAGACAGCTTGTAGCTAAAATCAGACCATTGTGCTCTTGAATATGCATCAAAATCATTTATCCAGATATCTGCAATTTGACGCTCTTTAAATTTATCCATACAGATGATAGCCAAGTTGTTTAGTTGAGCAAACTCTGCAACCGTGTCATATGCACGCTTGTATGGACTGGAAATAACTACGGAAACACCTTTGGATTCAAGGAACTCAGACACTAAAGCACGATCGCACATCCCTTTCTTTGTGAGTGGGCGCTTCATATCATCGTGAACGGTATAGTCTGATTGGGCATGGCGGACAAAATATATGTTTGTCATGATGATTCTCCTTCCGGTTTAGTCTTTTTGGGTGGCGTTGCTTCATATGGCCTGTTCTCTCTGAGGATGGTAAAGATGATGTTACACATTTTCCGTGCAATCGCACCAACAGCAGTCAAGTGATGTTTTCCTCTGGCTTTTAGAGATTGGTAGTATTCAGACAGAGTCGAGCAAAGGTTTTCCTTCTGCATCAACGACCGATGCTTCATGGTTGTGCTTGGCAATGTCAATTCCACAGTAAAACAACGATAACCCTCCCATGTACAAGATATACAGACAGAGTACCCTCTGATTCTTACAGCAATACAACCTCGTTAGATATGCAGCACTAAATGCTATCCAACTCATTCGTATCTAACCGTAAGGACAGAGGCGCAATTCTTTCGTTCGAGGCCAAACCTCAAGGAGGACAACTGCGCCCTCTGTCTGTTACGCTCATTATCCCATATCCACCACAGGATAACAAGTTTTTCTACGGTGCCCTTGTTAAAAACACCGTAAATACATTATACGAAAAGAAGGGAGGAAGCATTTGTGAATGTAATTGATATTTTAAGAAAGATAGGGTACGACATAATATCAATAAGTGATGGTGTTTATACTGTCAGAAATACAACTGAAAAAATTCAGGATATGGTCAAGGAAGCTGAAGCCGATGAAGCCAATGATTTTGATATTTATGACACCTATAAGCTTGTTGTTAATGAAGTAAAATTCAATGGCTTCGGCAATCTGAGTGTTTCATTCAAAAGGCTTGAGCATCCCGATGAAGTCTGGGATGCTTTTGAATACAGAAACATGGATAAGGAGTACAGATAAAAGGCGGTACAATAAGTTTGTATGAACGGAGATGACTGTTATAAAGATTATTTTAATTTCTTGTAATATAGTATTCTTGATATTGCTTTTCATCACGGGAATATATATGAATTTGTATAAAAAGATTAATATCATTCAAAAAAAATATTACTCAATAATTTACCTGTATGGCGGGATAATAAACCTTTGCTATGCTCAGACAGAACAGCCGGCAGTATTAAAAGTATTTAATACTTTAACAGGCATACTTTTCATAGCTTTTGCAGTTTATTACTACAGATTAAGAAAAAAGCCGAATATAAAAAACTAATTGTATCTGCACCTGAAAGGGTGTATTTTTTATGTGTTTTGGTAAGTTGAGCAAAAATTCAGCATGGATTATAAATGTAAAATTTAATTGACTTTAGACAGGGGTGAAATTATGAATGTGGTTTTGAAATATCCGGGTGCCAAAAATAGACTGGCTTCATGGATTTTAGAGTACATACCCGAGCATGAGGTGTATTTGGAGCCGTATTTCGGCAGCGGAGCAGTATTTTTTAATAAGCAGCCTGCAAGAATAGAAACAATAAATGACCTTAATGTTGATGTGGTTAATTACTTCAGGGTGCTAAGAGATAATAAGGACGAACTGATAAGCGCCCTCAGATTGACTCCTTATGCAAGGGATGAATACGAGGCTGCGTATAAAATAAGTGATAAAGACAGCGATGCTGAAAGGGCGAGAAAATTCGCAGTCAGGTGCTGGCAGGGGTTCGGCTGCAGCAATCTGTATAAAAACGGCTTCAGAAGCTCTCAGCAAGGAAGTTCACCGGCAACTACAAAAGCATGGCGTGAATATCCGGAGACATTACAGCTTGCAAACAAAAGATTGCTGCAGGCACAAATTGAAAACTTACCGGCAGTGGAACTAATCAAAAGGTATGATACGGAGGATGTCTTCATTTATGCAGACCCTCCGTACTTGCAGGGTACAAGAAAAAATTATTTGTACAGGCATGAAATGAAGGATTGCGAACATGAAGAGCTTATTTGCCTTTTGAAAAAGCATCCCGGAAAGGTTCTATTGTCAGGGTATGACAATGACATGTACAACAGCTGTTTAAAGGAATGGAGCAAGGTGTCCAAAAATACAACAGTAGAAAAAGGATTGAGAAGGACAGAAAATTTATGGATGAACTATGAACCGTCAGCTAAACAGATTTATTTGTTTAGCTGATTTCTAAACAGTAGGATTAGCAAAGTCAATTACGGTTGAAAGCCTTTGTGTGATAAAATATCGGTCCGGTATTTATTATCATTTTTTAGGTCAATTGACTATATTCAGCAGAGGAAAGGGAGGAATGACATATCAATAAAGTAGTTTTAATGGGGAGACTTACAAAAGATCCCGAACTGAGGTACACAACCAAAAACAATACGGCTGTGGCAAGCTTCACACTGGCGGTAAACAGGAGGTTTACACAGGAGGGGCAGCCTCAGGCCGACTTCATAAATATAATAGCCTGGGGCAAGACCGCCGAGTTTGCTTCAAAGTACTTTGTAAAAGGGCAGCAGGTGGCGGTTATAGGCAAAATTCAGACCAGAACCTGGGATGACAGTGAGGGAAAACGCCACTATGTTACCGAGGTGGTGGCGGAAGAAACCTATTTTGCCGACAGCAAGCGCACCGGCGAAGCCTCACAAAAAGCAAATACACAAGGTGGTAATAGTGATGACGGCTTCTATCCTATGGATGAGGAGGATGATCTGCCTTTTTGAGAGGACTGCGAAGTTTCACCCAGTTTTTGTTTGAAAAGAATTAGTGCAGCTGAAGCTGCGGAAGGAAGGTACATACCATGAAAAAAATAGCTGAAAGGTCAGTGCTGCTTGCTTTAACTGTTACTTTATCAACAGCTCTATCAGGATGCAATAAGGATATTATTGATACGAATTATACCTTTAAAAAGGCAATTATCGTAATCGGAAACGAAAAGATTGATGTAAATATCAAGCAATGGAGGGACTTTGACGGTGACCAGATGCAAGTAACGGATGAACATGGTCAGGTTTATCTTACTCACTCTGCAAATGTACTGCTGCTGAAAAAATAATACAAGCATAAAAATAGGACGACAAACAAATATTAAAGAAACAATGAAATATAAATGTTCACATAAAATTAACCTAACCATCAATATATATTAACATATGGCAAGTATTATATAAGCATAGTCTTTTTTCATTTTTTCTTTCCTATAACATTTTGATACAGCTCCGGAAACGGAGCTTTTATTATATATATCGAAATACACAACAAAAAATTAATACCGCAGTTAACCTTTAAGCCATAGTCCCAACCGGATTATGGCTTTTTTGATATCCAAAAACAAAAGGAAACGGAGAGTGATGTGCTGTTGGAAGAAATCTTATGTATCAACTGCAAGAAACCGATGAAGGGGGATGATAAAAAATGGTATTGTGAGTGCGGTATGACAGTCTGGAAGGTAACCTCCGGGAAGCTGTTGTCACCTGTGCATTTAAAGCAGCTCATGGAGCAGGGTCAGACAGAAATACTGAAATTCATATCAAAAAAGAACAAGCCTTTTAAAG
>NZ_QKMR01000030.1 GCF_003208175.1 Ruminiclostridium sufflavum DSM 19573
GAATAATTTTCTGCTGGATGGACGAATTGAAATATCCAACAATCGTGCTGAAAATGCTATTAGACCTTATGTCACAGGCAGGAAAAACTGGCTCTTTGCCGATACGACCCGTGGAGCTAAAGCCAGTGCCCTTGTATACAGCATGATTGAGTCTGCGAAAGCGAATCAACTCAACCCATATATGTATTTGGTATATCTACTGTCAAAATTGCCGGGCTTGAAAGAATTAACGCAAGAATCTCTGACACCCTATCTGCCATGGTCACCCGAATTGCCATCATGGTGTCATAAAGACTCAAGCAAGACACCCCAAGATTAAGCGCTTACTATATTTCTTCATATTTTCCTCCCACTAATATCCTAATTTGCAATAATGTAAAAGTATATCATATATTAATGTAACTTATTGTAATATATTGTTCTGTAATCATAGTCCAGCTTTTTAATATTATATTTTCTGTAAACGTCATACTTCTTTCAATTTAAAATTTCATCTAATTTTCATAATTCTACAGTATACGTTTTAACAACATCGTTAAATAGTGATTCGCTTATGCTATGGTCATACTATGCGCAGTTCGAAGACTATAATATTGGAATAAAAAACTTATAAATAAGCTTCTCACAAATGAGTTTAATTTTATTAATAGGTAAAAGATATTATAAAATATAGAGCATATAAAGGAGTATACATTCCTCATATAGAAATTTTATTTTGAATAGATAATGAAGCTCGGGAAACATGACTACCAATAGAGACTATTAATATTGGCCATAAAAATAATTTAAGTATTGCAAAAGATGGTACGATAATAGGCTAATAAAAGTTGATACTTCAAAAATACCATCACTTTTCAGTTTTAAATATGCAGACTTTGCAGATATTTTTGCCCTGTTCTTCCGATATGCAGGTCAGCCTTCTGGGACTGGGATAATTCTCAAGCCAAGGGGGAATATGGCTGCAAATTACTTCTAATTTATCAAAAGGTGTATTTTCAATAAAGCCTTGCAGCGCTTTTTTCGATGATATTTCGGGATGCTTTTCCTGCAATTCTATAAGATTCAAAAAGTATATGCCGGGAATTTCGGTTTCAATTGGTGAGGTATTGAGCTCGGCTGTGGAAAAGCTTTTTTTCTTGGAAGCTTCTTCTACATCAGAAAGGATTTCATCAAGAAGAGAATCGGAAAGGCTTGCTGCTTCAAAAATTGCAAAGCCTGCTCTGTCAAAAACAATGTAAGGAATTCCGGAAATTGTTTTTGCAATGATGATTTTACAGCTATTCAGTTCTGGAATAACTGCTTTAATACAATCCCTGATGTCAGAAATATCCAGTGAGTCTAAGGAATAACTGACGGTATTTTCTGCTTTCCAGCTGCTCCCTGACTTATTATATACCGTGATACAGGAGCCCTCCTCAAAGTGAATAAGCTCCTTTTTGGAATTTAAAATTACTGCTATTTTATTGGACATCGTACCGCCTCCTAATATATACTGAGCTTCCCTAAGGTAAAAAAAAGCAAATCAAGCTGCCCGCATGATTTGCTCCATTGCATTTATTTCATTATATGAATGTTTATAAAAATAAGCAACTAATATTTGTAAATTAGCATAGCCTCGATTAATATTTGTAAGTAATGTATAAATAAGATACCAAGATACAGGAGGATATTTGACATTTTCGTGCATTGTGAATAAATCCGTATGAATATATAATCGAAGTAAGCTAAATGAAAGCAACACGACGACGAAGTCTCATATCCCATATATTTATGGGAATGAGACTTTTCTGGTAATAAGCGATGCTGGCTTATCAAGGAGTTGTTTTTGAACGGCGGTTTAATAATTATCAATAGACGAAGAGGTCTTCAGACACCAACTATATGTTGTGTTTGAGGGCCTTTTGTTCTAATTACTAATGTACAGCGTACAGCAGAAATAGGGGGGTATTATTATGAGACAGGTGGCTATTTACGGTAAGGGCGGTATCGGAAAATCAACAACAACGCAGAACCTGACGGCAGGGTTAGGTGAAATGGGCAAAAAAATAATGATTGTAGGCTGCGACCCAAAAGCAGATTCAACAAGACTTATTTTAGGGGGGCTTGCACAACAGACGGTATTGGATACTCTGAGAGAAGAAGGCGAGGACATAGACCTGGATCTGGTTATGAAAAATGGTTTTGCAAATATCAGATGTGTTGAGTCCGGAGGACCTGAGCCTGGTGTTGGCTGCGCCGGCCGCGGTATTATTACTTCAATCGGGCTTTTGGAAAGGCTTGGAGCATATGAAGATGATTTAGACTATGTTTTCTATGATGTATTGGGTGATGTCGTTTGCGGAGGCTTTGCAATGCCGATACGGGAAGGAAAGGCACAGGAAATCTATATTGTTGCAAGCGGAGAGATGATGGCCCTTTATGCAGCCAACAATATATCAAAGGGTATTTTAAAATATTCAAATACAGGCGGCTGCAGACTTGGCGGTATTATTTGCAACAGCCGCAAGGTTGACGGCGAGGCGGCCCTTGTAGAGGCCTTTGCAAAGGAGCTGGGCTCACAGATGATTCATTTTGTTCCCAGAGATAACATGGTTCAGAGAGCGGAAATACATAAAAAAACCGTTATTGACTTCGATCCGGCTTGTAATCAGGCAGATGAATACAGAGCACTGGCAAGGAAAATTGACGAAAACAAGATGTTTGTTGTTCCAAAGCCGCTTTCTCAGGATAGGCTTGAGTCACTGCTTATGGAGCATGGGATTATGGATATATAAAATTGCTAAGAAAGGTGGAGGAAAATATGTTACTAATAAGAGCAATTATAAGACCCGAAAGAACGAATATTGTACTGTCAGAATTATTGGCGGCGGGTTTTCCGGCAGTAACAAAAATGGACGTTTATGGAAGAGGTAAGCAGAAGGGTATAGTAATAGGAGATGTCCAATACAATGAAATACCGAAGGAAATGCTGCTGCTTGTTGTAAAGGATGAAGACAAGGATGATGTAGTTAAGGTAATAATGAGAAATGCAAGAACCGGTGAAAAGGGTAACTTTGGAGACGGCAGGATTTTTATCAGTGCAGTATTGGATGCATATACTATCAGTACTGCTAAACAAGGACTGTAGGGGGGAAAGCTCATGAAGGAAATTATGGCCGTTATTCGTACAGATAAGGTTAATTTGACTAAGGAAGCTCTTGCAAACGCAGGTTTCCCCGCCTTTTGCTGCAGACCATGTCTAGGAAGAGGGAAAAAGAGTCTTGATGCGACAGTTTTAAACTATATCATGGAAACAGGAGAATTGCCCGTTTCAAAAATAGGTGAGGCATTTACGGAAACTGCAAGACTTATTCCCAAGAGATTTCTCACTCTGGTAATTGAGGATGAGCAAGTAGATCTGGCGATAAAAACTATATTTAAAACCAACCAGACAGGTAATCCGGGTGACGGGAAAATATTTGTTATTCCAATAGAAGAAACCTACAAGGTAAGAACAGGTGAAACCATACTATAAAAAATTGGGGGTGAGACAAATGAATGTAAGAAATATTGTATTGGATAAATACAGCGCAAAGGTTTACAAAAACAGAAAAGAGCATATTATTGAGGTCAATGAAGAGACAAGGCAGCAGCCTATTGCTGCCAATACCAGAAGTGTTCCGGGAATTATGACAAATAGGGGATGCTGCTATGCAGGCTGTAAGGGTGTTGTACTCGGCCCCCTTAAGGATGTTTTAGTATTGACTCATGGACCGATAGGCTGTGGCTTTTACTCATGGGGAACAAGACGTAATAAGGCAAAGCCCGAGGATGGGAGAAATTTTATTGAGTACTGTTTTTCAACAGACCTTCAGGAGTCGGATATTGTTTTCGGCGGTGAAAAAAAGCTTAGGCAGGCCATAAAAGAAGCAGTAGAAATATTTAATCCTAAATGTATAATGATATGCTCTACTTGTCCGGTTGGACTTATAGGCGATGATATTCATGCAGTGGCTTCCGATACGGAAAGGGAATACGGCATATCCTGCATGGCGTTCAGCTGTGAAGGGTATAAGGGCGTAAGCCAGAGCGGAGGGCATCATATCGCTAACAACACTTTAATAAGAAAAGTAATAGGTACAGGAGATGCAGAGCCTACCAAAAGGTTTACAATTAATATGCTGGGAGAATACAACATCGGCGGAGACGGCTGGGAAGTTGAAAGACTTCTGAAGAGGATAGGATATGAAATAATTACCGTATTCACAGGCGATGGAAGCTATGAAACAATGAAAAATGCTCATATGGCGAATTTAAATATAGTACAATGTCATCGCTCCATAAATTATATTGCAGAAATGATGAAAACAAAATATGGGGTTGATTGGATAAAAGTAAACTTTATCGGTTTGGAGGCTATAATTCAGTCACTGAGAGATATGGCAACATATTTCGGTGACAATGAGCTCACAGAAAGAACCGAGGCTGTAATACTTGATGAGCTTGCAAATATAGCTGAGGAAAAAGAATATTATTATTCCAAATTGAAGGGAAAAACAGCCGCACTTTATGTGGGAGGCTCACGTTCCCATCATTATCAGAATCTTCTTGCAGATTTCGGAGTAAAAACAGTTCTGGCAGGCTATGAATTTGCCCATAGAGATGATTATGAGGGCAGAGAGGTTATTCCCACTATAAAGGAAGATGCTGACAGCAAAAATATAGAGCATCTTGAGGTTAAAAAGGATGAACGGAAGTTTCATGCATATCTTACCGAGGAGCAGTATGAAGAACTGAAAACAAAGATTCCTCTGGAGCAGTATTGCGGAATGATTAGAACCATGGAGGATAACAGTGTGGTGGTAGATGATCTGAATCATTTCGAAACGGAAGAGTTTATAAAATTACTTAAGCCGGATATGTTTTTTTCAGGAATAAAAGACAAGTATGTCCTTCAAAAATCGGGAGTGTATTCAAAGCAGCTACACTCCTATGATTACAGCGGGCCATATGCGGGGTTTTTGGGAGCGATAAACTTTGCCAGGGATCTGACAATGGGACTGTATACTCCGGCATGGGGCTTGGTAATACCGCCATGGAAAAACAAGTCAACACTTAAGGCAAAATTGGCAGGAGGTGAAAAATAATGCTGAATCTAACTAAAAAAGAAAGGTCAGAGAGGAATGCTCTCAGAGTAAATCCTTGCAAGACATGCCAGCCTGTGGGGGCTATATATGCAGCACTTGGGGTACATAATTGCATGCCTCACAGTCATGGGTCGCAAGGCTGCGTTTCATACCACAGAACATTTTTGACAAGACACTTCAAGGAGCCGGCAATTGCCTCCACAAGCTCTTTTACAGAAGGCGCGTCAGTATTTGGCGGAGGCAGCAACCTTAGAACGGGCGTAAAGAATATTTTTGATATATATAATCCGGATATTATTGCGGTACACACCACCTGTCTCAGTGAAACCATAGGAGACGACCTGAATTCGTATATTCAGGATATGGATATCCCTGAAGGAAAGCTGGTAATACATGCAAATACACCTAGTTATGTTGGCTCACATATATTTGGCTTTTACAATATGATGACAGGCTTTATAAATTATCTGTCTGAAGCAACAGGCAATTGCAACGGAAAAACTGCAATTTTCCCCGGGTTTGTTAATCCGGGAGATATCAGAGAAATGAAAAGGCTTGCAAATTATATGAAGGTGCCTTTTACAATGTTTCCGGATCAGAGCGGAGTAATGGATGTTCCGATGACAGGTGATTACACAATGTATCCAAAGGGCGGTACACGTATTCCGGAGATTGCAGGGCTGGGTGACTGCAAAATGGTTCTGGCACTGGGCGAATTAACCAGTGAAGAACCTGCAAGCTTATTGGAAAGAAAATGCAAGGTACCATATACATTGCTTCCGCTTCCAATCGGGATAGAGGCAACTGACAGATTTGTAATGGAATTGGCTCAATTGTCAAATGAAGAGGTTCCCTATGAGCTGGAGGAGGAACGCGGACAATTAGTAGATATAATGCTTGATGCCCATGCTTATTTCTATAACAAAGCAGTCGCAATATTTGGAGATCCCGATACTGTGCTGGGCTTAACCAGAATGGTTCTTGAAATGGGGATGCTCCCCAAATATGTGTTAACCGGCACACCCGGTGAGAATTTTGTAAAGCTGGCGGGCAAATTATTTGAGCAGTACGGAGTTGAGGGCTGTACTGCAAAAGCGGCAGGAGACTTGTTTGAATTGCATCAATGGATTAAAAATGAGAAGGTTGATTTGATGATAGGTACTTCTTATGGCAAATCAATTGCAAGAGCTGAGGATATTCCGTTTGTCCGTGCAGGGTTCCCGGTTCTTGACAGATATGCACATCCGTATTTCCCCATAGTAGGGTACAAGGGTGCTTTACGGTTGGTAGAAAGAATTGCCGAGGCATTAATGGACAGACAGGATAAGACATGTTCAGACGAGGATTTTGAAATGGTTATGTAGGAAGGAATATCAGCAATGGAGCTGTGGCACAGGAATTATCTGCGCTGCAGCTTTTTTGATAAGGGGGTCGGAAGATGGAGGCAAGAATTTTAGATGAAAGAAAAGCTTTTATTGTAAATGGGAAAAAAGATATAGGCTGTAATTTTGATGCACCAGCTATCAAGTGTGATAGTGACAGCTTGTCCGGAACAGTAAGCCAAAGAGCTTGTGTATATTGCGGTGCCAGAGTTGTGCTGAATCCCATTACAGATGCTTTCCATATTGTGCACGGCCCTATCGGATGCGCAAGCTACACATGGGATATACGCGGCAGCCTGACAAGCGGAAGCGATTTATACAGGAATAGCTTTTCGACAGATTTGAGTGATAAGGATATTGTTTTCGGAGGGGAAAAGAAATTGGCCGCAGCAATTGAAGAAATCATAGAAAAACATAATCCAAAATTAATTTTTGTTTACTCCACATGCATAGTGGGCGTAATAGGCGATGATGTGGATGCTGTCTGTAAGCAGGCAGAGAAAAAGCACGGTACGCGGGTCATTTCGGTAAAATCTCCGGGTTTTTCAGGAAATAAATCCTATGGTTACAAGATGGCCTGTAATGCGATATTAGAACTTATTGAACCGCATAAAAATCAAGCAAAAATAAAAGGGGTCAATATTCTGGGGGATTTTAATCTTGCAGGTGAGATGTGGATTATAAAAAATTATTTAAGGGAAATAGGAATTCCGGTAGTAGCAACTATTACAGGAGACTCAAGCTGCGAAACACTTATAAAGGCACCTGCGGCTCAGTTGAATCTTGTACAATGTGCCGGATCAATGACTTATCTGGCTAAAAAAATGGAAGAGGAAATGGGAATCCCTTTTGTAAAAATCAGCTTTTTCGGGGTTGAAGACACATCAGCATCATTGATACGCATAGCGGAGGCAATCGGGTCCGGGGAAAATATTCAAAAGGCAGAAGCCTTTACTGAAATGGAAAGAAACAAGCTGAACAGCTTTATGGATAAATACAAAAAGAATTTGGAAGGCAAAAAAGCTGCAATTTATGTAGGAGGAGGCTTCAAGGCTATTTCTCTAATCAGGCAGTTTAGGGAAATGGGAATTGAAACAGTAGTTGTGGGAACACAGACAGGAAAAAAGGAAGATTACGAAGTTATGGAAAGCTTGGTGGGAAAGGACACAGTAATTTTAGATGATGCTAATCCTGCTGAGCTGGAAGCCTTTATGAAGCAGAAGGGTGCGGATATTCTGGTGGGAGGAGTAAAGGAGCGGCCTCTGGCGTATAAGCTGGGAATAGCCTTTTGTGACCACAACCACGAAAGGAAGCATGCACTTGCAGGCTATGAAGGAGTTATAAACTTTACTGAGGAGATAAACCTTTCTTTAAACAGTCCTGTATGGAAAATGGTAAGAGGCTGATAAAAAATTTTTTGTGCCGATATGGGGCGCGGAGGTTAGCATGAGTAAAAACTTAGTCAATTTATGTGTGAATCCGTGTAAAATGTGTATGCCAATGGGAATTGTAAGCGCTTTTTACGGTTTGAAAAACTGCATGACAATACTTCACGGCTCACAAGGCTGCAGTACTTATATAAGGCGCCATATGGCAACACATTACAACGAGCCGGTAGATATAGCGTCCTCTTCTTTAACAGAGAATGGCACTGTTTTTGGCGGAGAGAACAATTTAATAAAGGGTTTGGAAAATATGATTGAATTATATAACCCTGAGGTAATAGGTATAGCAACTACCTGTCTTGCAGAAACAATCGGCGAGGATGTACCGAGAATAATTAATAATTTCAATATAATTCATCCCGGGAACAAAGTTAAATTTATACCGGTAGTTTCAATGGGATATTCAGAAACACAATATGAAGGATTTTTTATGGCATTGCGGGCTATTGTGGAAAATGTGGATATGGTTCCTGAAAAGAATAATAAGGTGAATATTATCACAGGCATGATATCTCCTGCTGATACACGCTATTTAAAAAGGCTGCTGGACTCAATGAAGGTTGAATATATATTGCTTCCTGATATTTCGGAGAATTTGGACGGACAGCATAAAGAAAGCTATAACAGACTGCCCGAGGGAGGAACCTCTCTTGAAGAGCTTTCATTGATGGGAGGAGCCAAGCTTACAATCGAGCTGACTACTTTTACAAAAGAGCATAATTCTCCGGCACAATATTTATATGCTGCTTACGGGGTTCCTTTTGTCAGATGCAGCTTGCCTGTCGGGCTGAGGGACACCGATGCTTTGATAAGTGTGCTGGAACATGCAGGCGGAACAAAGCCTGAGGAAATAATGAAGGAACGCGGACGTTATATGGATGCGATGATTGATTCGCATAAATATAATGCCGAGGGTAGAGCTGTTATTTTCGGAGAGCCTGACTTTGTATATTCCGCAGTTCGTCTTTGTGCAGAAAACGGCATTATGCCGGTTATAACGGCTACAGGAGCAAAATGCGGCAATTTAAAGGAAAGGCTTGAAGAGGAGGTACAAGGTGTTGCAGACTTCCTTCATATAGATAAGTTTTTAATATTGGAGGCTTGTGATTTTGACACAATAGAAAAATATGCGGTTGAATACGGAGCAAATATCATGATAGGCAGCTCTGACGGCAGAAGGATTGAGGAAAAGCTGAGGCTTCCGCTTGTCAGATGTGCGTTCCCTATACATGATCAGGTTGGCGGACAGAGGGTGAGAATGCTTGGATATGACGGCTCCCTTGAATTGCTGGACAGAATCACAAACAGTCTGCTAATCCGCAAGGAGCACAGCTTCAGGGGTGAAATGCATGATAGATATTATAAAGAGGAGGCAGGGGATACAAGTGTTGACTTGGATAAAATTAGTTCTCTGAAGGAGGTGGCCGGCTTGAGGAATAAAGCAGATATTATACTTGCCAATAAGAAGAAAACAGAGACACATCCTTGCTTTAACGGATGCGGCAGCGAATATGCAAGAATGCATTTGCCGATAGCGCCAAAATGCAATATTCAATGCAACTATTGCGTCAGAAAATATGATTGCCCGAATGAAAGCAGGCCGGGAGTTACAACAGAGGTCTTGTCTCCTGAGCAGGCCTGTGAAAAGTATAAAAGGGTTAAGGAAGGGCTGCCTAACCTGAAGGTTGTTGGGATTGCCGGACCCGGTGACTCATTGGCTGATTTCGAAAGCACAAGAAAAACCCTGAGCCTGATTAAAAGAGAGGATCCGGAAGTAACCTTTTGCCTGTCTACAAATGGCCTGCTGCTTCCCCTGTATGCAGATGAACTGGCAGAGCTGGGCGTATCACATGTTACGGTTACGATGAATGCAGTAAACACAACAATAGGAGCAAAAATATATAAGCATGTTGACTATATGGGACATAGGTATTTCGGAGAGGTGGGAGCTGCAATTCTTATGGCAAATCAGCTGTCCGGAATAAAGAGAAGTACCTCTCTGGGGTTGATTTGCAAGGTGAATATTGTAATGCTTAAGGGTATCAATGAGTATCATATTCCTGTAGTCGTAGAAAAGGCAAAGGAGCTCGGCTGTGAAATAACAAATATTATGCAGCTGATTCCTGTGGCAGGAAGTGAATTTGAAAATATTCCGCTGGTAAGCAACAGAGAAATAATGGGCATGAGAAAACAATGCGGATCGATTTTGAAACAGATGTATCACTGCCGCCAGTGCAGGGCTGATGCAATCGGGACCTTGGATAATGACCAGTCTATTAATTTCAGAGGATGTACCGGCTGTAATGACATCGAGGAAACGGACAGGGCAGAGGAAAAAACATTTTTATTTGCGGTATCCTCCAAAAGCGGTATATTAGTCGACCAACATTTCGGTCATGCAAGTGACTTTTATATATATGAGTACAAAAATAAGGTTATACGCTTTAAGGAAAGGAGAAGTGTCAGCAAATACTGTGACGGGGCTGAAGGCTGTGACGGAATGGGCGGTATGAACAAGGAGGGCAAAATGGAGGCTATTCTTGAAACAGTAAAGGACTGCAATGGGGTATTGGCAATGAGAATCGGTGAAGCACCTAAGCAGAAGCTTAAGGAAAAAGCTATTGAGACCTTTACAACCTACGACAGAATTGAGAATGCGGTTAGAGTGGCGGCAGAAAAGCTTTGTGTATAGGTTGTATCAGCTAAGGTCAGGTCTTATAAATTTTAACGAAGGGAGGATTTAAAGTATGTTGAGCCCGAAATATCATGTGTTTGTCTGTACAAGCTGCAGAATAAACGGAACGCAAAAAGGCTTCTGCCATTCAAAGGGAAGTGTTGATTTGGTTCAAAGATTTATGGAGGAAATCGATGATAAGGATTTAACAAGTGATGTAATGGTAACTAATACAGGCTGTTTTGGAATTTGCGATAAAGGCCCGGTGGTCGTTATTTATCCGGAGGGAACCTGGTATGGAAATGTAACTGAGGATGATGTGGAAACTATTGTGGAAAAGCATCTGGCAGAAGGAGAGAAAGTAAAGGAGTTGCTAATTTAATATAAATATGTAATTATATGGGTGGAATTAATTTAGACTTTAGGGGGTAGGTCAGAATGATTAAAATTACAGATGTCACTCTATGCTCACTAAACAATGAGGCTGCCCAAAATAAAAATGTGCCGGAATTATATGGGCTACTGTTTAAAACAGGTATAAACTTTGTTGAAATTAATGTGCCGGTATACGAAAGTATTAAGGAAAATGTAGATAAAAGGAATACCATATTAAGGGTTCAGGATCCCACTGAAATTAAATATTATCCCGGATTCAGCAGGTATATTTGCAGACACAGCGGATTTTTCACACGGCTGGAAACCATTTCGGAGATTCAGATTAATGATATCAGAGAGATTAAACTTATGAACAAATTTAATGAATATCATAATATCAGAATCGTGGGTCTTGATGATTTGCTGCAGCATGACTATATATCCGCATTTGACAGAATAAAAAAAATAAATTCCGGTGCGCTTGAATTATGCCCTCAGAATAGCTGCTATTGTGCCAGTGCATTGGCTGTGGAATGGATTTTAAATGGCGGAAGCAGTGTGGCAGTCAGCTTTTCGGGAAACGGAGGCTTTGCAGCCTTGGAGGAAGTGGTCATGGCACTCAGGATTACAAAGCGTCATAAGCCTAATCTGGATTTATCTGTTTTTGTGCAGATAAAAAATTTATTTGAAGAAATTACAGAGAAAAAGATACTTAAAAATAAGCCAGTAATAGGTAACGGCATTTTTGACGTGGAATCAGGAATTCACGTTGATGGTATTTTCAAGAACGGCTCAAATTATGAACCCTTTGAGCCGTCTGTGGTAGGAATGAAAAGAAAAATAGTTATAGGAAAGCATTCCGGCAGTACGGCAATTGAAATGAAGCTTAAGGAGTATAATATAAATTTCCCGGATAACAGGTTCTCGGAATTACTCGCTTCAATACAAGAGGAATGTATCCGCCTGAGGAGAAGTATAACTGATCAAGAATTTGTGGCATTCGCTAAGGAATTAATTCAATAACATATATAGCGGAGGTTGGATTTGCTATGAAGGAAAAAAAATATTTGACAGATACGACCCTTCGTGACGGTGAACAGAGCCCGGGCTTTGCATTTAACATAGCTGAGAAGGCAAGGCTTGCTCAGTTAATGGATGAGGCAGGCATATATCAGATTGAGGCCGGAGTTCCTGCAATGGGGAAGCATGAAAAAGATGCAATTTGCAAAATAGTAAGCAATAAAAAAAATGCAAGGATATCAACGTGGAACAGAATTATAAAAGAAGATATTTTACATTCCTTTGACTGCTGCCCCGATATTATCCATATAAGTGCGCCTGTATCCTATGTTCACATATATTCCAAGCTGAAGAAAAACAAGGTCTGGCTTCAGAAAAGCTTACAGGATTGCGTCAGCCTTGCGCTGGATAAGGGATATACAGTTACTGTCGGGATGGAGGATGCTTCCCGGGCGGATATAACGTTTATTATCAGCATTGCAAATATTATGAAGGATATGGGAGTGGCCGGCATCAGGTTTGCCGACACAGTGGGTGTTTTGACACCGTTCAGAACATATCAGGCTATAAGTGAGATTATTAACAATACAGGCATTTCTGTAGGCATTCATGCCCATAATGACTTGGGGATGGCAGTGGCAAATTCCTTGGAGGCTGCAAAAGCAGGAGCGGATTTTATTGATACAACCTTGTTCGGAATTGGTGAGCGTGCAGGGAATTGTGACTTGAACCACTTTATATCGGTGGCGGATAAGCTTTTTGATATAAGTCCGGGCTATGCTGCCGCAATGAGTTTAAAGGAGTATGCCGGAGAGATTCTGTTTAAATAAAATGGCTTACATTGTTGTGTGGAAATGGGGGTTACTTATGAGAACGATTAGAAAAAATATATTAATGTTATTTATTGCAGTCATTTTAATACTGACGGGCTGCGGAAGTCAATCAACACCTTCTGCGGATTCCGGCAGTGATATTTCAAAAGCAAGTCCGTCAGATACGGCGGAAAAAACAGAAATTTTTGTTGCTGCTGCTGCCAGCTTAACCGATGCGACAAAGGAGCTTGTTGAAATGTATAAAAAGGTTGAGCCGGATATTGCCATAACCTGTACCTTCAGCTCCTCAGGTACTTTGCAGACCCAGATTGAGCAGGGTGCGCCGGCAGATATTTTCTTGTCGGCAGCAAAAAAGCAGGTGACGGCTCTTGAAGAAAAGGGATTGGTTAAGGAAGGATCAAAAAAAGAGCTGCTTAAAAATAAGGTTGTATTAATTACTCCTGCCGGCAGTACAAAGAATATTGAAAGCTTTGAGGAGCTTGCTGCTGACAAGGTTTCGACAGTTGCACTGGGAGAGCCTAGCAGTGTTCCGGTAGGGCAGTATGCGGAAGAGATACTTACTTATCTTAAAATACTTGATAAGGTAAAAGCAAAGGCAAATTACGGCAGTGATGTCAGACAGGTTCTCACATGGGTGGAAAGCGGAGAGGTTGACTGCGGAGTGGTTTACTCAACTGATGCTGCCTTGTCAGATAAAATCAAGGTGGTATGTGAGGCGCCGGAGGGCAGCCACAAGCCGGTTATATATCCTGCGGTAGTGCTGAAGAGCAGCAAGCATCCTGCCGAGGCTCAAGCCTTTCTGGATTATCTGTCAACATCACAGGCTGAATATGTATTTGAAAAATATGGCTTTGAAATGAATAATTAACATGGATTTTTACAGATAGAAGGTGGATTGCATGGATTTATCGCCACTTTATGTATCACTGAAGGTAGCGTTTTCCGCTACGGCAGTTACGGTTCTTTTTGGGATTCCGGCCGGTTGGTATGTTTTTAAAATCAAGAGATTCAAGGGCCTGATAGATGGAGTATTTACCTTGCCCATGGTTCTTCCTCCTACGGTTGTCGGTTTTTTCCTTCTGACTATATTTGGAAGAAACAGCCTGATTGGCAGTTTTTTGCTGAGGTTTGATATAAGTGTTGTTTTTACATGGATAGGGGCGGTTGTCGCATCAACGGTAGTAGCCTTTCCCTTGATGTATAGAACTGTAAGAGGTGCTTTTGAGCAATTTGACATAAATATGATATACGCGGCAAGAACCCTTGGCATAGCCGAATTTAAAATTTTTTATAAGGTTGTGATTCCTAACGTACTGCCAAGTATAGTGGCAGGAACCGTTCTATCCTTTGCCAGAGCATTAGGTGAATTCGGGGCGACAATGATGCTTGCAGGGAACATTCCGGGCAAAACACAGACTATTGCTCTCTCTATCTATACGGCAGTTCAGGCGGGAGATAAGGCAAAAGCGTATAATTGGGTGTTGATTATTTGTACAATGTCCTTTACCTCAATGATTTTAATCAATTTTTGGAATAGGGCCCAAGAGAAAAGAACGGCAAAAAGAGGTGATATTTGATGTCACTGTACGTTAATATTAAAAAGGTAATGGGCAATTTTACACTGGAGGTTGAGTTTTCCGCAAATAATGAAATCACTGCCTTACTGGGTGCTTCCGGCTGCGGTAAAAGCATGACGCTGAAATGTATTGCAGGTATAGAGACGCCTGATGAGGGCACCATTGTTTTAGACGGAAGAGTTTTATTTGATTCGGAACAGAAAATTAATTTGTCACCCCAGAAAAGAAAGGTTGGATATCTGTTTCAAAACTATGCGTTATTTCCCAATATGACTGTGGAGGAAAATATAGGCATAGGCGTAATCAGCGGTAAGCATGAGCGTAAAGAAGCGGTTGAGGAAAAAATAAAAATATTCTATCTTGAGGGCTTAGAAAAGAAAAGGCCTCACCAGCTGTCGGGGGGACAGCAGCAAAGAGTGGCACTTGCAAGAATTATGGCATCCGAACCGGACATTATTATGCTGGACGAACCCTTTTGTGCTTTGGACAGCTATCTGAAGTGGCAGCTTGAGCAAAAAATAATGGACTCGCTGTCCGGTTTTCAAGGAACAGTACTTCTGGTATCCCATAATAGAAATGAAGTTTATCGTTTTTCAAAAACAGTAGCTGTTATTTCGGATGGCAGAGTTGAGACGGTAAGTGAAAAGAAAAGCTTGTTTGCCGCTCCTAAAAAGCTGTCGGCTGCACTTCTTACAGGCTGCAAAAATATATCAAGAGTCGAAAAGCTTGCAGAGCACACATTAAGGGCAGTAGACTGGGATTTGGAGCTGCATACTGAAAAGGGGCTTTCGGATGAAATAAAATATGTAGGTATAAGGGCCCATTATTTGAAATATACAGAAAGGGAGGATTTGCATAATGTTATGACTTGTGAGGTGGCTAAGGTAATTGAAAATCCGTTTTCGTATATAATTATGTTAAAAAATAAAAGCGGCAAGGATGATAATTCTCAAATAAGATGGGAAATTGACAAGGACTTATGGAGAGATATTTCAGTTAAGGACAGCCCTATAAGAATAATTTTTAAAGAAGAGGATTTATTGCTGCTGGAGTAAAGAAAAAGGATTTAAAAGTTGCAGGCAAAAAAGTATAATGTATATATCTATATATACAAGGAGCTGCAGCATGGGAAATGAGGAGAAAAATCAATTAAAAGAGGATCTCATTAAAAGACTCAAGCGTATTGAGGGTCAGGTCAGAGGGATTCAAAAAATGGTGGATGAAGAGAAATACTGTGCGGATATTTTAACTCAGGTTGCCGCAGTACGTTCTGCAATTAATAAAGTAGGAAGCATAATACTTGAAAAGCACTCCATGAAGTGTATCCAAGATGCAGTGCTATCTGAAAATAAGGAAAAGGCGCTGAGTGAACTTACGAAAACTATACAAAGCTTTATGAAATAAACTAAAAAGCCGATTACGGTCGGATTCTCTGCATTTCAATCGTAACCGGCTTTTTAGAAGCGGCTTTCTTTATTCTTGGGTATCCTTGCTTTTGATTTCACTGATAACCTGAGTCAGAGTTTTTTTGTCTGTCATTCCGGAAATATAAGTGTACAGAGTACCGTCCTTATTGATGAAAAAGGTTGTGGGGAAGCCTGAGATGCCGTACTTCTGGGTTACGCTGCCGTCCGAATCCAATAGAACCTTTAAATCAATATTGCTTGATGTAAGATATTCCTTAACTGTGTCAACAGATTCCTGAGAATTAACAGCTAGAATAACAACTTCATTTTCCTTTTGCAGCTCTTTATTCAGTTCATTAAAGTCAGGCATTTCAACTTTGCAGTATTTACACCAGACTGCCCAGAAGTTGAGGATTACAATTTTGCCCTTATAGTCGGAAAGCTTTACATCGTTTCCATCCATATCCTTTAGTGTAAAGTCGGGGGCCTGCGGGTTGGTGTTCTGGTCAGATTGGCTTGTGGACTCAGTTTGCTGCGATGGAGGCTCTATAATCAGAGGCTGGTTTTTTGAATATAATATATACGCTGCTGCCAACACAGCACAAATAGCAACAACCCATATAACAATACTGATTTTTTTTCGCATAAATAATTCCTCCTCAAATATAGATAAATTTAAATGTAATTGCCGAGATATTTCAGGCTGCCGGTGAAAACGAAAATACCGGCTATAATTAACAGCACTCCGGATATAATGCTTATGATTGCCATATGCTTTTGAATTTGCCTGAAAGCTCCTTTTACCTTTTCAAACAGCACTGATGTCAGAATAAAGGGTATACCCAAGCCCACAGAGTAGAGAAAAAGCAAGAGCGTTCCCTGAAGGATTGTATCCGAGTTGCTGGCAAGAGCAAGAGCCGAACCTAAAAATGCACCTAGACAGGGAGTCCAGCCAAGACTGAAAACCATGCCGAATACAACTGAGCTTAAAAAACGGAGTCTGTTAAATTTGAAATCAAATCTTTTCTCTCTGTTCAGAAGGTTTATTTTTAAAATTCCTGTAAAGTTAAGACCAAATAAAATCATAACTAGTCCGCTGATTTTCTCCAGCAAATTTCTGTGATTTGTCAGAAAGTATCCGAAGGATGTAACAGTGGCTCCAAGAATTGTAAAAACGATTGTAAATCCAATTACAAAACCAATGGAATTTGTAAGCAGACGGCTTTTGTTCTGAGATTCTCCGGCCAAATACAAAAAATAAATGGGAAGCATAGGTAAAATACAAGGGGATATGAAGGTTAAGATTCCTTCAATGAATGTCATAAGATAAGAAATGTGTGTCAATAATGCACCTCCTAATAATATCCTTGCTTATTTTATCGGATTATTTTCCGTAATATTGTCCCGATATTTTATAGAGCGAAGAAACAGAGCATATAAAATCAGAAATTAATAACAAATATAAATAATTATATACCCGTAATGGGTATATGGAAACAGTTTCGTGAAATATTTATATATATTTAAATTCATGTTTTGATATACCTTGTGGGGGTATATAATAATTGAACAAATTTGTTATCATTGATTCAAATAATTATTTTAACGGAGAGGCAGCTATAAGCTGAGTAATTAAGCTTAAAATACCAGGGAGGTAATATTTATGTCGGTTAAAATATATTCAACCCCATCTTGTCCGTGGTGTATGGTGGCTAAAAACTATTTAAAATCAAAAAATATTCCCTTTGAGGAAGTAAATGTGGCCTACAGCAGAAGAGGAGCTCTGGAAATGATTCGTAAATCCGGTCAGCGTAGTGTACCGGTAATCGATTTTAACGGAAGAATTATTGTGGGCTTTAATCAACCGGCTATTGACAGGCTTTTGAGTGCAAGAAGTGCATGATTAAAAAATATAAAGTATCAGCCAAAAATGAGGATGCGTCATATCGCATTCTCATAAAGGCAGTTGAAGCTTCGTGAGGTAAAATATCAGGACGGTATTTAAAGCCCGATTTTCTTGTATCCAGAAGGAGAACAGCCCTTAATACTTTTGAAGGCCCTGTTGAAGGTGACAATGCTGTTAAAGCCAACGGTATAGGCTATATCTGCTATAGACATACTTGAGTCAATAAGAAAATGCTCAGCTTGTTTTATTCTATACTCATTCAAGTAAAGAATAAAATTTTTCTCTGTAATATCCTTGAACATTCTTGAAAAATAAGACTCGCTGAAACCTACTGCTTTAGCTACATCTGACAATGAAATGTCATTCATGTAATTTGCCTCTATGTATTTAAAGGCTTCTGAAAGCTTATCCATTCCCTGAATTTTTCTGGCTGTGTCCGGAGTATTCTGAAAATTTACCTTGTCGGCCAGAAATTTTGAAATAATAGCAAAGATATCATGTATCCTTGCACTGATAAAAAATTCAAAACCAAAATCTCTCTTGGAATAGCTTTCAACAATGCTTAAAATATGCTCCTTTATACTCCCGTGAAAGGGGGTATCCTTGAGTGATATTTTAAAGCTGCCTGAAATCAAAGATTTTATAATGCTATTATTGCCAAAGGTACTTAATGATGATGAGTCAAATTGGATAAAAATTCTTTTTCCGCTGTTATTCCGGTTGGAAAAGCCATGAGTATCACCGCCGGCTATAAATAGTATGTCACCTTCATCCAGCTTCGATTCTTTATTGTTAACATTGATATTTAAACTGTTTTTTTCCAGATATAAAATTTCTATCACGGCATGCCAATGCACAGGATAGTCGAAATTATCCAAGGCATTAACCTCGAGTCTGAATGGGAAACCATCCTTGAATATGCCTTTTTCGTGTAAGCCGTCAACATACATAATTAAAGCCTCCGTATAGAAACATTATATAATATTTTTATACGGAGGCAATAAAATTTTTTGCTGTTTTAAAAAATAACAAATACTATTCCAATGTGAAAGAAGCCTTCAATACATTGCTCCCTGTCAAGTATATGCTTCTTGAGTCAGGCTGGCTGCCTCCCGCATATATTTCAAAATTGCCGGGCTCAAGGACAGACGCTCCCTCTTCGTTAACAAGCATCATATCTTCAGATGTAAGAGTAAAGCTGACTTCTTCCTGTTCACCCGGAAGCAGCCGTACCTTTCTGATTCCCTTGAGCTGCCACTTAGGAGCTGCAACACTGGCTTCAACATCCTTCAGGTAAAGCTGTACAGCCTCCTTGGCTTCGCGGTTTCCTATGTTTTTTACCTTAACTGTGCAGCTTATATTGTCACCCTGTTTTATTTTATCACTCGAAACAGATAAAGCATTGTATTCAAACCGGGAATAGCTCAGACCATAGCCAAAGGGATAAAGCGCTTCCTTTTCCATGTATCTGTAAGTCCTGTTTTTCATTGAATAATCATGAAAGTCAGGCAATTCCTCAGTAGTTTTGTAAAAGGTAACGGGAAGCTTACCGCAGGGACTGCTTTCACCGAAAAGCACAGAAGCAACGGCCTTTCCTCCCCGTGCGCCCGGATACCATGCTTGCACTATAGCGGGGATGTTATTATCTGCCCATGTCACAGACAGCGCACTTCCCGATAAAAGTAAAAGAATAACAGGCTTTCCGGTTGCATGTACGGCTTCTAACAGCTGCTGCTGATTTCCGGGCAGGTTCAGGTCGATTTTATCTCCTGATGCATACTCATTTCCGGCATCGCCTTCTTCTCCTTCTATAGTGGAATCAAGACCGAGACACATAATGACTATATCTGAGTTTTCAGCCGCAGATATTGCCTCGGCAATTCTGTCATTCGGTCTGGCTAAGCCCTCTACCTGATCCTTATATAGATGGCAGCCTTGAGAATAGTTTATTCTTACCGTTTCGGGGACGGATTCGCGGATTCCTTCCAGCACAGTGATATATCTTGAAGCAGTACCAAAATAATTTCCTATCAAGGCATTTCTGCTATCAGCATTGGGACCTATTACAGCTATTGATTTCAAGCTGTTTTTATCAATAGGCAGAATATTATTGTCATTCTTTAGTAGTACCAAGGATTCCTTTGATACCTTGAGAGCAAACTCATTATGCTCCTCACAGTCAACTACGGAATACGGAATTGATGCATAAGGAATTTTTTCATTGCTGTCAAACATGCCAAGCCTCATACGTGTCATCATCAGCCGCGAAACTGATTCATCAATAGTTTTCTCATCTATAAGGCCTTCATCATAGGCTATAAGCAGATTCAGATACATATTGCCGCAATTTACATCACAGCCGTTATTGACTGCAAGTGCCACAGACTCAGGAGCTGTTTTTGTAACCATATGATTTTCATGGAAATCCTTTATTGCCCAGCAGTCAGAAGTGACATGGCCCTTAAAGCCCCATTCGTCCCGTAAAATATCTTTCAATAAGGTCTTGCTTCCACAGCAGGGCTCATCGTTTGTTCTGTTATAAGCACCCATAACAGCTTCAACCTTTGCATCATGAACTAATCTTTTAAAGGCAGGTAAGTAAGTCTCGTACATATCTTTTTTTGTGGCTATGGCATTAAACCTGTGTCTTTCGCCTTCGGGACCGCTGTGAACAGCAAAATGCTTTGCGCAGGCAGCTGCTTTTATGTATTTGCTGTCATTGCCCTGTAAGCCTTTTACGAACTTAATGCCAAGCCTGCTTGTCAAATAGGGGTCTTCGCCATAAGTCTCATGACCGCGTCCCCAACGGGGGTCTCTGAAAATATTTATGTTAGGTGACCAGAAAGTAAGTCCTTTATAAATATCATGATCGTTTTTTCTCTGGAATTCATGATATTTCGCTCTTCCTTCTGTTGAAATAACCTCTGCCGCTTCATAAATAAGGTCCTCGTCAAAGGTTGCCGCCATACCAATAGCTTGCGGAAACACCGTGGCGATGCCTGCTCTGGCAACACCGTGCAATGCTTCATTCCACCAGTTGTAAGCAGGTATGCCTAAGCGGGGGATTGCCGGAGCATCAAACAGCATTTGCATGGTTTTCTCTTCAAGAGTCATTTGTGAAACCAAGTCCTTGACACGTTCCTCATAGCTTAAAGTTTCGTTTTTATACGACGGGATATTATCCATAAAACCTCCTATGATAGCTGCATTAGCTATAAAATATATAATCGGTATTAATTAATAATACATTACAGCACACTTTTAAGCATGTCGTATTTTGCTTAAAAGTATTCAGTTGATGCCTTAAATGAATATTTGAGTATTTAAAAATTTAAAGGGTCCTTTTATTTATTCAAGCTTTCAGGCAGGTGTTTTATAAATTCGAATTATAATCATATAAGTAAAATAATATTTTGATAATAATATTTTTGGCAAAATATTATTATGTAAAAAATATGTTGACAAGAATATAATTTGGATGTATATTTAATATAAATAAAACCTATAGAAATACTATGAAAATAAAGGGAGGATTCTTATATGAGCAGAAAATTAAGCTTTGATACATTACAAGTACATGCAGGTCAAGAAATAGATAAAGTAACAGGTTCGAGAGCAGTTCCCATATATCAGACTACGTCATATGTTTTTAAAGATGCCGACCATGCGTCAGATGTATTTGCACTTCGTGATTCCGCATATTCATATTCAAGATTCGTTAATCCCACTAATGATGTTTTTGAAAAAAGAATAGCGGCGCTGGAGGGCGGTACAGCTGCGGTGGCAGTTGCATCGGGTTCGGCGGCTGTTACTTACTCGATACTGAATATTGCCGGTGCCGGAGATGAAATAGTAGCGGCGAATACATTATATGGCGGTACGTATAATTTGTTTTCCGCAACGCTGCCCAGATACGGCATAATTACAAAGTTCATTGATCCTGATGACATTAAAGGTTTTGAAAATGCCATTAATGAAAAAACAAAAGCAATTTACATTGAGAGCATTGGAAATCCAAATGCAAACATAATAGATATTGAAGCGGTAGCAGATGTAGCTCACAAGCATGGTATTCCGCTTATAGTTGACAACACCTTTGGTACTCCATATCTGATAAGGCCTATAGAGTTCGGTGCGGATGTGGTTGTTCATTCAGCGACAAAATTTATTGGAGGTCATGGCTCTTCCTTAGGCGGAGTAATTGTTGACGGCGGAAAATTTGACTATGCTGCAAGCGGCCGTTTTCCGGGATTTACGCAGCCGGATGAAAGCTATCACGGTCTTGTTTACTCTGATCTGGGCGGAGCAGCCTTTGTAACTAAGGCAAGAGTACAGCTTTTAAGAGACACCGGAGCTTCAATCAGTCCTTTTAATTCATTTTTATTTATTCAAGGTCTTGAAACATTATCACTCAGAGTTGAAAAGCATGTCAGCAATTCAAGACAGATAGCTGAGCATTTAGAGAATCATCCGTTGGTTGAGTTCGTAAATTATCCCAGCCTGAAGGGAAATAAATATTATGAACTGGCTCAAAAATATATCCCAAAGGGTGCAGGCTCAGTATTTACATTTGGAATAAAAGGCGGTTTTGAAAATGCAAAGAAATTTATTGACAGTCTGGAAATATTTTCATTGCTGGCGAACGTTGCAGATGCAAAATCTCTGGTTATACATCCGTTTAGCACAACCCACTCCCAGCTGTCAGAAGAAGACCTTCTTAAATCAGGCATTACACCAAATACAGTCCGCCTTTCAATAGGCATTGAGGATGTGGATGACTTGATTTACGACATAGATCAGGCACTTGAAAAAAGCAGATAATCCACATTAAATGCCGATAAACCACGAAGCCGGTAATGTCCTTTAATTTAAAGGTACTACCGGTTTCATTTTTTACGGGCTTAAATTCAGAGGGAAGAAACATCAGTAATGGTATAATATGATTTCTATAAATATAAAAGCATTTAAATGACTGGCATAAAAATTACCGGAAGCAACAACTGTTGACTTTTATAAATTCATAAGACTATAATTAATATTAAACCATTTTGCATAAACATAAGTAGACTTCTGTATGAAAATGGCTAATAAATTATATCATGGAGGATAAAAGCATGCCAATTAGAATACCTGACAATTTGCCGGCCGGCGAAATCTTAAACAGTGAGAATATATTTGTCATGTATGAGGACAGAGCTTATCATCAGGATATCAGGCCGCTTAAAATAGCAATTTTAAATATAATGCCTACTAAGATAACTACAGAGACTCAATTGCTCAGATTGCTTGGGAATACTCCTCTCCAGATTGAACCGGTGCTTTTGTATCCGGCATCCCATGTACCTAAGAACACACCTGAGGGGCATCTGGAGGCTTTTTATAAAACCTTTGAAGAAATTAAAAAGGATCATTTTGACGGTTTGATAATAACCGGGGCACCAGTTGAGCAAATGCCGTTTGAGCAGGTTAAATACTGGGAGGAATTAACTCAGATAATGGATTGGAGCTTGACAAATGTATATTCAACTCTCCATATTTGCTGGGGGGCTCAGGCAGGGCTTTATTATCATTATGGTGTTCAGAAATATGATATCCCGGAAAAATTATTCGGTATATTCCCTCATACAAAAACGAAGGAGTATGTCAAGCTGCTCAGAGGGTTTGATGATATTTTTTATGTGCCTCATTCAAGACATACTGAAGTCAGAAAGGAAGATATCGAGAGAATTCAAGAGCTTGAAATTCTTTCTGAATCCGAGAATGCGGGTGTTTATTTGGTTGCATCTAAAGACGGAAGGCATATTTTTGCTACCGGACATTCAGAATATGATCCTCTCACATTAAAGAAGGAGTATGACAGGGATATAGAAAAGGGCTTAGACATAGCTGTTCCCAAAAACTACTTTCCGAATGACAATCCTGAAAAGGAGCCTATTGTCAGATGGAGAGGCCATGGGCATCTGCTGTTTTTGAATTGGCTCAATTATTATGTATATCAAGAGACACCTTATGATTTGACAAATATAGCGAAGAGAAAAAAGTGATGTTCAGAAGACCTATGAGCACCGGAAGCTTAAACAATCTATTGATAAGCTATAGTGTATCCTGCTTTAATGAAGTACACCTTTGTCTGATTTCTGTGCCAGGGGGAGGACCGGTACAGGATGGTGGCAGTTGTTAAGGTGCTCATAGGCTGATAGAATAAACCTATCTACTTTACATAATACTGAATAATATGTAAAAATGTTACTGATTTTATTGAAATCAAGCTGAAAGCAGGACAATTATTTTTAACTAAGCTTTGCCGTTATGTTATTTGCACTTTTAAGGCTTCAAAGGTTTTAGCCTCTTGAAATAGCTCTATTTAAATTCACAGTTTCCCCTGATTTTTTGTATGCTTCTTGTAACAGCATCTTTGGAATTTTCCCAAGGGGCGTTGTTATATCTGTAATCAAATTTTTTTGTAAACCAGTCTACTTCCTTTTCGATTCTATCAAGATTGCTTATCTGCATTTCCATGATGCTTTTTATGAAAATTGCGGCTTGGGATGTGTTCAGGTATTTTGAGGTTGAACTTAGCAGAAGTCTTAAATGCTTCAAACAAAAGCCCTTTTTTGAGTGAAAGATTTGTTTGAATTCAGGCTCTTTAAAATATAAATAAAAAATGACATCGATATATCTGTCCATTGTGTGCTCAAGCTTGCTGCAAATAGCACAGCTGCCATTTATACCGTCCAGTTCAGCTACAAGCTCAGAAATAAGCCTTTCCGTATTGGTTTGCTTTGGGGATAGTTTTTTTGAAATATTTTTGACAATGCCAGCTGTGGCATCCTGTTCTACAGCGCTCAATTTACTTTCAAATATTTTTTTGATGTGCGAGTTTTTCTCCTGCAGAAAGGTATCTATCATTAGAGCAAGCCCAAGTCTATTAACCTGCTTATTGTACATAGCCTCAAAATGCGTCCTGCAAAAGCCCAATTCGTTTGTGGTCTGGCGATAATCAGGCTCCATCAGAGAGGCACCCAGAGCATATTCAATGCCTTCGTCTTCAAGCTTTTTTTCCAAAACGCAAAGAGGACACTCGCAGTCTGCAGAGAAAGCATCGGTAACCGGTATGGTGTATATTTTTTCTTTCATAAAAGTCTCCTTGTAGTAGTAATGAAAAACAATAATTATTTGCCAGATAAATAAAAATTTTCTGAATATTATAAAAATTATATCACTTAAATTGAGTTTAGAAAATAAATTGGATAAATATATACATTGATTTAACAATGATAAACCGGGTATTATGATTAAAAGATGATAAAAGGTTGCTATAGGCGAGGCCGGTTTTTTAGCGACGTTTTGACAAATAGATGAAAGATGGCTTGAAAAGGCTTGAAAACAGAGTTTGTACAAGCATAGTGCATTTTTGCGCGATAAAAAGCCGATGTACAGCTACGAAAGCTTTACCAAATTTTTGTGCCCTAGCTGGGCTGTGGGGGTTAATATGGAATATAAGGGGTATTCAATTAGCGCAGAGGATGGAATTTTATCAATAGAAGGTGTCCGGGATTTTGACCTGACACATATATTTGAGTGCGGGCAGTGCTTCAGATGGATAAAGCAAAAGGATGGAAGCTATAATGGAATTGTAAAAGAAAGGTTTGCAAACGTAAGCTTTTCCGATGGAATTTTAAGGATTACAAATGCTGGGGAGCAGGATTTTATAAATATTTGGTATGAATATTTTGACTTGGGAACGGATTATTCAAAAATTAAAGATATACTCCAGAAGGATGATATACTGAAGGAGGCCATAAAAACAGGCTTCGGGATCAGGCTTTTAAGGCAGGACTTATGGGAAATGCTGATATCCTTTATTATTTCTGCAAATAATATGATTCCCAGAATAATGAAAACCGTAGATTCTCTTTCAGTACTCAAAGGAAGGTGTATAGAGGAGGATAATAATGCATATGGATTCCCGGGAATAAATGAGCTGGCCGGTGCCGCTTTAGATGAAATCCAGCAATGCAGGGCCGGTTTTAGGTGCAAATATATTTATCAGACATCTCAGATGATATATAAAAATCCTGTTACGAGAGATATGCTGCAAGATATGGAAACCGAAGAGGCAAGAAAAGAGCTGATGAAGTTTCCGGGTGTCGGACCTAAGGTTGCAGACTGTATTTTGCTGTTCAGCGGTCTTAAATTTAATGTTTTTCCTACAGATGTATGGGTTAAAAGAGTAATGGAGGAGCTCTATTTTAAAAAGGAGGCCAGCCTGACAGAGATACAGGGCTTTGCAAAAGAGAATTTTGGTGAATTGACAGGGTATGCTCAGCAATATCTGTTTTATCATGCCAGACTAAACAGGATAGGAATGACAAAAAAGCAGCGTACTTCAAAGCACGGTTGAAGAAAGCGTTTTTCAGCTTTAAAAACGATTATTCATAAACAATCATACTCGTCAATGTGGTAACTTTTTAATAATTGCTGCAATATTATGTAATGTGGATTGAGAGTTCGCTAAAGTCAAACTATCAGCTTTAGCCGATAGTTTGACTTTAGCCAATTAGAACATTTATAAAAATTGGAGTGGTTTTATGAAGTGTATTGCTATATTAGATTCGGGAAATCTTGTATACAAGCTTGACTCCGAACTTGAAAAGAGAGGCTATAAATTTGAGGTTATATCTATCCCGTGCCACATTGCAAAAGGCGGCTGCGGGTTGTGTCTTAGGTTTCCGGAAGAATACTTGAAGATTGTTATAGACGGCTCGATTGCATGCAATACACCAATCAGGGAGGTGTATAAAATCATGCCAAATATTACAAGGAATAAGTATAAAAGGTTGTAGGTATAAATACTTAAATAAAGGAATTTGCAGATTGATGAAGATATACGTAGATAAATAAATCTTAGCTAAATTTACTTTATGAATTTCTGGTGCTATAATAAGGCTATAAAGCAGGAGTTAATAGGATTTCAGGTCGTTAAGCCATATTGGGGAGCTGATATTTTTCCTGAAATGAGCGCAAGCCTATTATTTTGAACCTACATCTGAAATAAGGGAGTCTGCTGTTTGATATCATATGTCAGGCCTTGGTAATTCCGACACAACGGCATGAACGTTGTGCAACGGCGGAGGACGATTGCTGATATCTCCGGGACACCCACCTAGCTTGGGCTAGGTGTCAAAATACTGGGAGACGCCATTTTGGGAATAAATTTATTAAATGAGAGAGCAGAAATGCTCTTTCATTTTGCTTGAATAAAAACAAGCTTGGTTAATTTTAAAATAAAAGCTGTTTAAAAGAGAATGCCGGTACTTCATACGACATTCTTTTTTGTACTTAAATATTTGCTATTTATGGCGGATTATTTTTAGAGGACTTATATATAACCTTCATAATCTTAATGTATTTGTTTACAGGCAAATTTAAAACTGTTAAAATTACTATTGATGTGTGCGGTAATTTTATTTATGCTTATGAGAATATATTATATTAAAGCATTATTTAAAAGGGTACGGATTCAAGAAAGGGAATAATTTAAATATAGAGTATTTTTCTTTTTATACCAAGAGGTTAAACTATGAAAAAAGGACTTATTAATGATGCAAAATTAATAGCAGCCCGTGACCCGGCAGCCAAGAGTGCATTAGAAGTTGTACTTCTGTACCCCGGGTTTCATGTGCTTATATACCATAAATTATCGCATTGGTTTTATAAAATGGGAAGCTTCTTTATTGCCAGACTTATTTCCCAGATTGGCAGATTTTTTACAGGTATAGAGATTCATCCCGGTGCTACTCTTGGCAGCGGGCTGTTTATAGACCATGGCATGGGTATAGTTATAGGTGAATCCGCAGTAATAGGAGATAACTGTACTATTTATCACGGCGTGACATTAGGCGGTACAGGCAAGGAAAAAGGAAAAAAACGTCATCCAACAATCGGTAATAACGTGCTTATCGGTGCAGGCGCAAAAGTGCTCGGCCCATGTAAAATAGGAGATAATTCACGTATAGGGGCGAATACCTTTGTTTCTTTCGATGTAGAGCCATATTCCACAGTAGTGGGAGCAAAAGGCAGAATTGTCAGAAAGCGCAACAAAAAGCCGGGTTCTCCGTCTGAAGCACTTGACCAGATACACATGCCTGATCCTATAGCGCAGGAGCTATGCAGGCTGACATCGAGGATAGAGCATTTGGAGAATCAGGTCATAGGGAAAAGCAACGGGCCTTGTGCCATAAAAAAGAGTAACGGCTCCTATGTCTTTGAAAACAGGGGTGAGAATACGGAATCCGGTGAAGAATAACATTACTGTATTTTAACTCTGTAAAGTAAGTTTGTATTACGGTAAACAAAGAAAAGATTATATTTATATAATTAAATAAATTAAATTTATTTCAGGTTGTAAAGGAAGCTTCAGGAAAGGAGAAAAATATGAGGGTTTACAATACACTTTCAAGACAAAAAGAGGAGTTTAAGCCTATTAGTGATAAAGAGGTCTGCATATATTCATGCGGTCCTACGGTATATAACTATGCTCATATAGGTAATTTAAGGACATATATATTTATGGATATGCTCAGAAGGGTACTTGAGTATAACGGGTATACTCTGAAGCATGTAATGAATATTACTGATGTAGGCCATTTGGTTTCGGATGAGGATGACGGCGAGGACAAAATGCTTAAGGGAGCCCGTGAGCAGAAAAAGACACCCTGGCAGATAGCCGAGTTTTATACGGCTGCATTTATGAAAGATATTAAGGCTCTTAATATCGAGATTCCGGAAATTGTTCCAAAGGCTACGGAGCATATTTCTGAAATGATTGAATTCGTTGAGGGGCTGATAGAAAAAGGTTATGGATATGAAACCAGTGACGGTATATATTTTGATATAGAGAAGTTTGACGGCTACGGAAAGCTATCCAGAGCTAATCTGGAGGAGCAGATAGCGGGAGCCAGAGTTGAGGTGAATCAGGAAAAGCATCATCCTGCTGATTTTGCTATATGGAAGAAAGCGCCAAGGGAACATATTATGCAGTGGCAGAGCCCGTGGGGTATGGGATATCCGGGCTGGCACATAGAATGCTCGGCAATGGGCAGGAAATATCTTGGTGATGTATTTGATATTCATACCGGAGGTGTAGATCATATTCCTGTACATCATGAAAATGAGATTGCTCAGTCAGAGGCTCTTCTTGGAAGGCCTGCTGTTAACTATTGGATGCACAGTGAGTTTATGATGGTTAATAACGGCAAAATGTCAAAAAGTCTTGGAAACACATACACCATTGATGATTTGAAGGAAAAGGGATACAATCCTTTGGCCTTCAGGTATATGTGCCTGAATGCCCACTATAGAAATAAATTTAACTTTACATGGGATGTAATGCAGTCGGCGCAGGTGTCCTACGACAGGTTTGTCGAGGGCTGCCAAGCACATAAAAGTGGAAACGAAGCTGTTGACATCGCTGTAGTAAATGAATTTCTTTCTGATTTTGACGAGGCTGTAAATGATGACTTAAACATTCCAAAGGCATTAGGCGTCGCATGGAATGCAGTAAGATACGGCAAGAAGTCGCAGCAAATATTTGAGCTTCTTACAAAGATGAACAGGATATTTGGATTTGATTTGGATAAAAAGAAGGAAGAACTCAAGGAGCTCGAGATATCCCCTGAAATTCAAGCTTTGATAGACGAGAGGCAGCAGGCTCGCAAGGATAAGAACTGGAAGCTCTCGGATGAGATCAGAGATGAGCTTAAGGCAAGGGGGATAGCGATAGAAGACACCCCTAACGGAGCTAAGGTCAAATATATATAAAATTGAAATATGAGGGTATACGGATGCAGCAGGGTTAACCGGAGTAAATACTTTGGCTAGCCCTTGTTTTATATTTATATGGAATATACAGTATGATTTTCATAAGGCGTTTTTGGAATTTATTTTGACTATAGGGGGCTTCAGCCTCAAGCCTGAACTATCGGAGGGTTATATCGTTTATTTGGCCGGCAGTAATTGTCTTTAACACATATGTTTGCTTCTTTCATATTATGTAGAATAGGACCTTGAATGTGAAAGGATGGATAATTATGAATAGACTTCAGGAGTTTATATCTATAGTAAATTCTAAAATCGGAGAAGGGTATGTGTACGGAGGTCAGGACAGCACGCCGCTTACAAAAGCAGCATTGAAAAAGCTTGTGGATATATACGGAAGCTCTCATTATTATTTCAGCAGTTATTCAGCGGAGAGATGGCTGGGGAAGGAATACTATGACTGCTCCGGTCTTATTGTTTATACCTTGCGCAAAATGGGCCTTATCCCCCTGAATTTTGATTATACATCCAGTTCTATTTATACTGAGCTTTGTAAAAGCATACCTAAAAAAGAACTGAGAGCCGGTGATTTGTGTTTTCAAAAGTCAGCATCGGGCATAGTTCATGTGGGAATATATATGGGCGATAACAGGGTGACTCATGCGAGAGGAACTTTTTACGGAGTGGTTAATACTGAGCTGTTTAGCTCATTTAATCTGTTTGGAAGGCTGAAATTTTTCTTGAATGATTTTCCGGAGGTGAAGGTAACATTTATGTATTCCACCAAAAAGGCAGTAATTAATACAAATGTTTATGAACAGCCATACGAGCAGTCAACTGCCATCGGCAAGATTTCAAAGGATGAATTGGTTGTTGTCGAAGGAATAACAGATAACAGCTGGTATCTGATAAAACTGGGCGATAAAAAGGGATATGTTCAGGTGGCTGCACTTAAGGATTACGATGAGCTTCTTGAAGCCCTTGATTTTTTAAGCAAAAAAACGGGTATTAGCAAGGAATACTGGTATAAACATGCTGCTGAGCTTAAATGGCTTGATACCTGTTTCATAAAAATAGCCAAGGGCTTCGGTGCTGATTGAAGTCAAGCATGGTACAAAGCCGGCTTCTTTATTTAGCTTGGGCTTTGCAATTTTGTATATGATATACTTAGAATAATGTATGTGAATTTATTTGGGGATAAAAAGACGGAGGGAAACATATGACAAAGTTTATATCTTGGAATGTTAATGGACTCAGGGCATGTATAGGAAAAGGCTTTATGGATTTTTTCAAGGAAGTGGATGCGGATATATTTTGTATCCAGGAAAGTAAGCTGCAGGAGGGACAAGTACAGCTTGAATTGGACGGCTATGAGCAGTTTTGGAATTATGCTTCCAAAAAGGGTTACTCTGGTACTGCTGTTTTTTCCAAGATAAAACCGGTTTCCTCTTCCTGCGGAATAGGAATTGCGGAGCACGATGATGAAGGGCGCATTATTACGCTTGAATTTGAAGAATATTTTCTGGTAAATGTTTATACGCCAAATTCAAAGCGGGAGCTTGAGAGGCTTGAATATAGGATGAGATGGGAGGACGATTTCAGAGCTTACCTTAAAAATTTAGAGAAAAAAAAGCCGGTAATTTTATGCGGTGATATGAATGTTGCACATAATGACATAGATTTAAAAAATCCAAAAACCAACAGAAGCAGTGCGGGCTTTACTTCCCAGGAGAGAGACAAGCTGTCGGAGCTCTTGTCGCAAGGGTTTATTGATACATACAGAAGCTTATATCCGGATAAAACAGAGGCATATACCTGGTGGTCATATATGTTTAATGCACGGACAAAGAATGCCGGCTGGAGAATTGACTATTTTTGTGTATCGGAATGCTTAAAGGACAGAATAGAGGCAGCGGATATTTATGCTGATGTTATGGGATCGGATCACTGTCCTGTGGGTTTAGTCTTAAAATAGTGTAAATTTTATTCACATGTTGGATAAGCCTATTTTTAATATATACACAGTTTAGTCCACATTATCCACAGAAATCATGTCCACAACAGGGAAAATATGTGGAAAAGGCGAGCAATTCTTAAAAAACTATGGTTTTTAACAATAATTAAAAGGTTTCCTGTGGATATTATTTGTGCTTAATTATTATATTTAAAGCAATTATAAAAGTGTTTTAACAGATATAAGTTTGGTGTATAATAGTACTGATTTACATTAAAAAAGCAGTTTTAACAGAGTTGGAGAAAATAATGTTTGAAGATGTTATTGGAAGTATGCGCAGGGATTTCGACATTAAGCCGAAGGATGTTATGAATCTGCATCCTCTGGTGCTGGCATATATAGGTGATGCTGTATATGAGGTATATATCCGGACTATGCTTATTATTAATAAAAGAACCAATGTGAATATGCTCCATAAAATGTCTGTGAAATATGTTAACGCAAAGGCGCAGTCGGACATAGTTCATAGGATATCGGACATGCTTACTCAGGATGAGCAGGATGTAGTGCGAAGAGGCAGAAACGCAAAATCTGCAACGGCTCCCAAACATGCAGAAATTACGGATTATAGGTATTCTACAGGGTATGAGGCACTAATCGGCTATTTATACCTTACAAATAGTACGGATAGGCTTATGGAGATACTGGAACTGTCTGTTGAAGAAGAATAGATATAGTTTGCAATCAGAAATAATTAAATTTAAATAATAGTGAAAGCGTAGGTTTACGTATGGCTCAAGGAAGAAATAATTATGGTAACAGAATGAACACGAATACGGACAATAAGAGCGGCTTCAAGTCTTATTCCGGCAAAAAGAAAGCATACGGCGAAAAAAGAGGTTCCAAATTTGATTCTGAAAAAAAAGCCTTTAGTGATAAAAAGAGTTCGTATCAGGGAGGCTTTGATACTGACTCTAAGGCAGACTTGGAGGCTCCGCAGGAAGACCCCGGTGACATAGACAAGCTTGAAGGAAGAAATCCCATAATGGAAGCTCTGAAAGCCAATAGAACCATAAACAAGATATTTGTCGCAAAGGGTGAGCGTGAAGGTTCTATTCGTCAGATAATTGCCGTTGCAAGAGAAAAGAAAATTATTATAACCGAAGTTGACCACAATGTTTTGGACGGTATGTCATCTACAAGAGCGCATCAGGGAATTATTGCATTTGTGGCGGTCAAAGAATATGTTGAGGTGGATGATATATTAAGGGCTGCTGAGGATAAAGGCCAGCCTCCCTTTATAGTTATTCTTGATGAAATATCAGATCCCCATAATTTTGGCGCAATACTCAGGACTGCCAATGCTGTTGGCGCTCACGGCGTTATTATTCCAAAAAGAAGAGCGATAGGCTTGACTTCCGCGGTATCAAAGGCTTCAGCCGGTGCTATTGAATATGTTCCTGTCGCAAGGGTTACAAATATTGCACAGACAATAGAATACCTGAAGAAAAATAATATTTGGGTTGCAGGTACGGATTCCACAGGTGAGAGGGCGTTCTATGACAGTGATTTAAAGGGTCCTATTGCACTTGTTGTAGGAAGCGAAGGCGAAGGCATGGGTAGGCTGATACGGGAAAAGTGTGATTTTGTTGTCAATATTCCGATGCAAGGTGAAATAAGTTCATTAAATGCTTCAGTTGCAGCTGCAGTTGTAATGTATGAAATACTTAAGCAGAGAGGAAGATAAGGGCTGTAATGGAGGTTAGATGGAATATCTTGTAATAGACGGATACAACGTTATAAATCAATGGACGGATATTTTTGACCTGCCAAGGGAGTCTTTAGAGGACTGCCGTGACAAACTTCTGAATATGTTGTCCAATTATCAGGGCTATAAAAATATTGAGGTAATAGTGGTTTTTGATGCATATCTTCAAAAGCGGGGGCAGGAAAAGGTACAGGAATTTGATAATTTAAAGGTTGTTTATACAAAAGAAGGGGAGACTGCTGACAATTTTATTGAGAGATTTGTTTATTTGAATGGCAGAACCAATACTGTAAGGGTGGTTACCTCAGATTTCATGGAGCAGATAATTACCATGTCTTCCGGAGGTATACGAGTTTCCCCCAGAGAATTAAGGCTGGAAATACAAGCCGAATTAAAAGAGGCAAAAGAAATGAATTTCAGACCTCCTATTAAAAACAATACGATTATGTCAAATATGTCTCCGGATGTTTTTGAAAAGCTGGATAAAATTCGAAAGGGCAAGTAGGCTTGACACGTATTGGGTTTTTGAATATAATTTATTTAGGTCTATATTCTATTTTACCACTCTTTTACAAGCAGAAAAACTGGGGGCAACAGTATTGAAAACGAACTTGAAGGTTAATGTCTCTCAAGCATATTGCGATATGGTTGACGAGGATATAATTCTTGATGCAAAGGTTGGCAATGAACCGGCGCTGGAGTATCTGATTAACAAATACAAAAGCTTTGTTCGTGCGAAAGCAAGGACTTATTTTCTCATTGGGGCTGATCGTGAGGACATTATTCAAGAAGGCATGATTGGATTATTTAAAGCTATCAGAGATTACAAAGGGGACAAGCTTTCTTCCTTCAGAGCATTTGCGGAGCTTTGTATAACACGCCAGATTATTACTGCTATCAAAACAGCTACAAGGCAGAAGCATATACCCTTAAATTCTTATATTTCACTTAATAAGCCTATTTTTGATGAAGAGTCGGATAGAACCCTCATGGATATTATCTGTGAAGAGAGCATCAGCGATCCCGAGGAGTTGGTAATTAACAGAGAAGAATTTCTTGGAATTGAGAGCAAGATGAGCGAGATACTCAGTTCCCTTGAATGGGAGGTTCTGACTTTGTATCTGGAGGGTAAGTCATATCAGGAAATTGCAGAAGAATTGGACAGACATGTCAAGTCTATTGATAATGCGTTACAACGAGTAAAACGTAAATTGGAGAAATATTTAGAAGAACAAAAAGCATAAATTCAAATTACTGGTTTTTATGGTGCTGGACTTAGTTTCATCTACATGCTATACTACATGAGTTGAAACATTAGAATATTTTGCGGGTGTAATTCAATGGTAGAATATCAGCTTCCCAAGCTGACTGCGTGGGTTCGATTCCCATCACCCGCTCCATATGCTCCCATAGCTCAGTAGGCAGAGCGCATCCATGGTAAGGATGAGGTCTCCAGTTCGAATCTGGATGGGAGCTCCAAATCGAAAGTCCTTCAATACTTGGTAATACAGGTGTTGGGGATTTTTTTATTGTTGATTTATACAGTGAATTCACCTCCTTTGATTTACATTATTTGGTGTATAAAACCGCCTAAAACCATCAAAAATTATCGTAATTGGTTTATAATTGGTTTGTTCTCCATCTGCTCTGAATGAAGTAAATCCAGTACTTTTATAGCATCACTTTTAAGAGATGGTATTACACTAATGTAAATATCAGTAGTTATAGAAACTTTAGCATGACCTAACAACTTTGATACAACATTTACAGATACCCCACGTTCAAAAAGTCTTGTAGCGAATGTGTGTCTTAAACTATGAAAATTACAATCAACAATTCCTGCTTTGGTGGCATTTCTTACAAATGAACGCTCAACATTTCTTGAGTTTAAATAGTTACCTGTCTTAGTAGCAAATACCATAATGGAATTTGTTTTTGACTTGAGTTCCTTTAATAAATTCAGAGACCTTTGAGTAAGCGGTACTTTTCTTATGGAGGACTTTGTTTTAGGGTTATTCTGAACGACTATAATATTCTTAGTCTTTGACTTACCTTCGTAATTTTTGACGTAGATAACATTTTTATTGACATTTATCTCTTCTCTATCTAAATCAATATCACTCCAAGTTAGGGCAAGTAGTTCACCGAGTCTTAAACCGCTATCAAGAGCCACAACAAATAGTGAATAGAGTTTATCATCCTTAGATACTTCAATGAGCTTATTCTCTTCATCTAGTGTTAAAGCCTTAATTTCTGACCTTGCCTCAATAAAATGGACAGCAAGAATCACTATTTATCTCATTAATTCTTATAATACCTATGATATTTCCTTCAGCATGAATGGTGGAATATACCCATTTGTTGAATGAGTCCTTTTACGGTTATAAAACAGTTCTATGTATTCAAAAACAGCCTTTTTAGCCTCAGCTCTGGTCTCAAAATTATAATCATTTAGCCATTCCATTTTAAGTTTGCCCCAGAAAGATTCCATAGGGGCATTGTCATAACAATTGCCCTTTCTGCTCATACTGCATACAAAGCCATATCTTTTTAGCAGATTTTGATAGTCATTACTGGCATATT
>NZ_QKMR01000031.1 GCF_003208175.1 Ruminiclostridium sufflavum DSM 19573
TATAACAGGGCATCAACAGTTTTATCCGGGCAAGTATCACATACAAAGTGGTATGAATTATTCCCCGATCCAACAATAGCAGATGCAATCATGGATAGAATAATACATAACTCCTATATCCTAACCCTTGACTCAAAAAAATCCATGAGAGAAGTCATGGCAGAAAAAACAATTAAAAATATTGAAAAAAATGAAGCACTGGAATAAAATCAACTTACACGACAAGGTGTCCGGATGCTCCGGTTTACTGTCCGGATAAAACCGGAATCGCCGTCCGGATGTGCCGGAATATGCACCTTGTGAAATTGCATGTTGCCACAGATATTGCATACTTTGCTTTTATTGGATTCAAGCAAATCAAGTCTTTGAAGATTATTAAGCCTCATCCAGAGAGCTGTGTTTGAGACATTAAAGTGTTTTGCTACTGCAGGTATGGATACAAAGTTGCACTTTAACAGAGTTTTTTCTGGCATAAGAAGCTTCCCTGCGAATTCGTTTGCTTCCAGGTCTTCAACATGTCTTTCATAATCACTTTTATAAGCATCGGGTATACATAAATGATCCAGCACTATATGACCCAGCTCATGGGCTATGGTAAAGTTAAGCCTTCTATCCTTAGAATCTATGAAGGGATATCTGACTTTATTTTTATTCAATATTATCTGATATACATTTTGTTCCTTAACATAGATAGATACTGCATCAAATTTATCGCTGACTCTTGATACAGCACCTATCTGAAGAGGGATTTTCTTAGTATCTCGTATCCTCTTGATTAATTCAACACAGTCAATGGGGCAATGTTGTATCGAGAATTCTTCTACAAACAATTTTAGTCGTGTATCAATATACTGCTTTCTGTAAAGAGGAATTTCGTCTAATGTGCTGCGGCTATTAGTACAAATTAGTGGCATATATTTATCCTCCTAGCAAATAAAAAAGAACATGTGTTCGACACAATTATATAAAAAAATCTCTTATTTGTATAGTGTAAATTATATACATTCAATAAGGGATTTTTTTGTAATTATCTATTTTTATTTAGAAGAGAGTTTGCAACAGCCTTTATTGCAGCCAAATCCTCTGGCGCAAGCTCTTTTGAAATTCTATAGGCCATATTTGCCCAGTCGCTGTCTTTATCGTACATCTCTTTTGCTCTTTTACTGATGTCAACAACTGTGCCATCTGCATCTCTGAAAATCATTTCAGTGAAATGCTGATGCTCAAGTGTTTCCCCCATGTAACCAGCTTTTATCATCAAATCCTCATATCTGACTTCAAGGTGGGGAGCAAGAGCCTTTAATACATCTGGAGAAGGTTTCCTTCTTTCACCAGTTTCAAGTCGCCATACTTCTGTATTGCTAATACCAGCCAATTCCGCAAGCTGTCTTTGAGACAAATTTCTTTCGGTACGGATCATTTCAATAAAAAGCCCAAGTTCTGTTTTTTCATACTCAGTCAATTTAATCACCTCGGGTATATTATATCTAAAGCATTGCTAAAAAGCAATGCAATAAGAATAATTTAATCTGTATCTTGACGTGGAGTTACGAAGCTGATAAAATAATCGTAACGTCACAGTTACGAACAAGAGTTCTAAAAATACAAATAAAAATGTAAAGAGTTTGTTACCTAAGTTAGTGAAAAATAGTATTTTTATGGGATTGAGAAAGGAGTGGTACAGCATTTAGTGAAAATAATAAATTAATTCAAAAGGAACACAAATAAGATATTTGTTACCAGTTAAAACCTATAGGTTACACACTATAAGCAGTGGGTTATATGTATAAGGAGGAGTCTTTCTATGAAGAAAATTACAATTTCATGCCCAGGACAAAAAAAGCCTGCCAAAGTTTGTGACATCGTTAGAGAGGATTCTGGTTTGATTTGCATGGAGATAAAATTTCCAGGTACAGCACAGCTAATAAAAATAAATTTAAGCGATTATTTAAAACAATTAGAGTTGTAGAATATAAAAGAATATCATACGCTCAAATAAATGATTAAATACTCATACAGAGCAAATCGGCGCATAGATTCTCTATAGCGACCAACGCCTGATGGAAGCACTTATAAAAGTGTTTTTGTCGGGCGTTTTTTTATACACAAAAACAACAACTGAATACTTTGACTACCTAGCAACGGGTCCGTTAGTACTGAGTCACCAAATCGCAGGAGTCTACGAAACGAAAGTTTGTAGATTGCTGAATACGGTGATTTAACGGGCTTTATTTAATTGCACTATTTTTAGCCGCTCATTCCTTTCGTTTCGGTATTCGCCAAAACGAAAGGAGCAGTTTTTTATGAAAATCAAGTACCAATTCGCAAATGAGTCTATTGAAATTGAGGTTTCAGATGATTGGGGCAATATCCTAATCGACTTAGGTAGACAGGAGTACAACGTAAATCAAAAGGAAACACGCCGCCATGTCTCATTAAATGGCATGGACTATGAGGGAGATATTTTTGCTGATGAGATTGATATTGAGGAGCTTATTTTGAAAGAAGAAATGTCAGAAGTCCTGCGAGCAGCTATTAGAAAGCTTAAACCACAACAGCAGGAATTAATATATGCCCTTTACCTTTCGGAACGACCTATGTCCCAAGCAGAGTATGGAAAGCAAATCGGTATTGAAGAAACCAGTGTTCAGCAAAATGCCCGCCGAGCAAAAGCAAGGCTTAGAGAAATTATTAATAATCTTAAAAAATTTTTGTGAAAAAAGTGTAGGGGTAGGTGTCTCCCCGTGACCTAACTATGAAGGCTAATAAATCGACCTTCAGAAAGGTAAGGTGAAAATTATGAAGCATCAATTAAAAATCAGTATTTCTAAAGAACCACAGACTGGTGGAATTGTTCGTTGCAGGAATTTATCCATTCGTGAACGGGTACTACGATACCTGCTTGGTGAAAAGCAAAAGCTGATGGTGTTAATCCCTGGAGATAGTGTTGAATCACTGTCAATCAATGAAATAGAAGGAGGTATGGGAAATGAGCAAAACCAAACTGCTACTCAGTGTTGTATCTGATTTAAGAAGTCTGGCAGACAGTATTCAAACATTTTGTGAGGCAATAGTATCCGAGGATGCGGCTCCTTCGGAAGCAAGTCCAGCAGAGCAGAAGACGGATACTACTGCTGAACCTTCAAAACCAACTATAAAGATTGAGCAAATTCGCTCGGTGCTTGCAAAGAAAAGCCAAGCTGGAAAGACAGCTGATGTGCGTGAACTTCTAGGAAAATTCGGTGCAACAAAGCTGAGTGAGATATCACAGGACTCATACCCTGAATTGCTCAAGGCTGCGGAGGAGTTATGAGTAAACATTCTGTTTGTTCTGCCTCTGGGTCACACCGATGGCTCAATTGTACTAAGTCGGCAAGGCTGGAGCTTACCTTTGGTGAAAGCGAAAGTGCAGTTGCAGCTGAAGGAACTGCTGCACATGCACTTTGTGAACATAAGCTGCGGAAAGCACTGAAGTTAAGGTCAAAAAAACCAGTATCACAATATGACAGTGATGAAATGGATGAATATACGGATGGATATGTTGCATTTGTAATGGAAGTGTTGGCACAGGTTAAGCATAAATGTAAAGACCCCATTATCCTTATTGAACAAAAACTAAATCTATCCTCTTATGTGCCTGAAGGTTCGGGAACCTGTGACACACTCATTGTTGGGGATGGAATACTACATATTTTCGATTTCAAGTACGGTCAGGGCATTGTGGTTGAAGCAGAGGACAACCCTCAGATGAAGCTTTATGCTCTTGGTGCATTGGAGTTGTTCGATAGCCTGTATGACATCAAAGAGGTGGCAATGACCATATACCAGCCTCGCAGGGAGAATGTTAGCACATGGACAGTCGGAGTTTCTGAACTTAAAGCTTGGGCTGAAGAGATATTAAAACTAAAAGCTTTAATGGCATTCAATGGCGAAGGGGAGTTTATCCCAGGTGAGTGGTGTACCTTCTGTAAAGCCTCTGTCAAATGTCGTGCCAGAGCGGAAGAGAAACTAAAACTTGCAGCCTTGGAATTTGCATTGCCACCTTTGCTTACTGATTCAGAAATTGAAGTAATATTACCTTCTCTTGATGATCTGACAAAGTGGGCAAATGAAATTATCGCTTATGCAGCAAGTTCTGCCATCAACAACGGCAAGCAGTGGAGCGGCTTTAAATTAGTTGAAGGCAGGTCAGTCAGAAAGTATACGGATGAAACTGCAGTAGCTGAAGCTGCCAATGTCGCAGGTTATACAGATATACATAAACAAAGCCTTATCACGCTTACGGAAATGGAAAAACTGATGGGCAAATTGAAATTTAATGAGGTTCTCGGTGGACTCATTTATAAACCACCGGGGAAGCTGACCTTGGTGCCGATAACGGACAAGCGTCAGGAAGTAAGAGTTTCTAATATAAATGATGATTTCAAGGAGGATATATAAAATGAATAATAATGTTTCAACGAAAGTTATCACAGGTGTTGTAAGGCTTTCCTATGCAAATGTATGGGAACCTAAGTCTATAAACGGAAGTTCTGAAAAGTACAGTGTAAGTGTAATTATTCCAAAATCAGATATCAAAACAATCAATGAAATAAACACTGCTGTTGACCTTGCAATAAAAGAAAGTGCAGGAAAATTCGGAGGAAAGATTCCCAATAAAGCATCTCTCAAGTTACCGCTTCGTGATGGTGATGCAGAACGTGATGATGAAGCCTACAAAGGCGCATATTTCGTAAATGCGAATTCCAAGACACCCCCTCAGATTGTGGACAAAGACCTTAATCCAATATTGGACAAGACTGAGGTCTACAGCGGCTGTTATGCCCGCGTATCACTAACCTTCTATGCCTTTAACAGTAACGGAAACAAAGGAATTGCCTGTGGTCTTGGAAATATTCAGAAAATTCGTGACGGTGAATCCCTTGGTGGCAGAAGTAGTGCAGAGGATGATTTTGCAAGTGCCGTTGAGGATGATTTCCTTGCATAAAACAGTATTTGAAATATGGGTGGCGGAGCAACAAAACTCTGTCGCCCAATATCCAAAGGGGGTTTTATGAAAAGTATAAGTATGGATATTGAGACATATTCCTCAGTCGATCTTTGTAAGTCAGGTGTATACCGCTACGCTGAAGCACATGATTTTGAAATATTACTTTTTGCCTATTCAGTTGATGATAGTGAAATAAATGTTGTTGATTTAGTAAATGGAGAGCAGATACCGGATGAGGTTATATCAGCAATCTTTGACCCTAATATTATTAAGTGGGCTTTCAATGCACAGTTTGAACGGGTTTGTCTTTCCAGACATCTTGGCGTTTGGCTATCGCCTAAATCTTGGAGGTGCTCCATGGTTTGGTCTGCATATATGGGACTACCACTATCACTTGAAGGTGTAGGTGTAGTAATGGGACTTGAAAAGCAGAAGCTGAAGGAAGGTAAAGAACTTATCCGCTACTTCTGTGTTCCATGTAAACCAACTAAGTCAAATGGTGGTCGGACTAGGAATCTTCCCTGCCATGCACCTGAAAAATGGAGTCGGTTTAAAGAATATAATGCTCGGGATGTAGAAGTTGAAAAAAGTATAAAGGAAAAGCTGGCAAAATTTCCAGTACCAGAAGAGGAATGGGCGAACTATATTCTCGACCAGAAGATTAATGACTGTGGCATACAGTTGGATATGCCATTTATAAAACAGGCAATCAGATGTGATGAACAGTTCAGAAGTGTACATATAGAAAAGGCTCGAAGCATAACTGGTCTTGATAATCCAAATTCAATACAGCAGTTGAAAGGATGGCTTTCAGATAACGGGTTTACTGTTGATTCCCTTGATAAAGCTGCTATAAATGACTTGCTTGAGTCTGCAGACGGAGATATCGAAGAGGCACTTCAGTTAAGGCAGGAACTTGCAAAATCCAGTGTAAAAAAGTATACCGCCATGGAAATGGCTGTCTGCAATGATGGCAGAGCGCATGGACTAATTCAGTTTTACGGGGCAAATAGAACAGGCCGATACTCTGGAAGATTAATACAGGTGCAAAATCTGCCTCAAAACCACCTGCCGGACTTGGCAGAAGCACGTGAACTCATAAAAAGCGGCAGATTTGATGCAGTGGAAATGTTGTATGATTCAGTTCCGGTAGTCTTGTCAGAGCTTATACGTACAGCCTTTATTCCTAAAAACGGCCATAGGTTTCTTGTAGCTGACTTTTCAGCCATCGAGGCTCGGGTCATTGCATGGCTTGCAGGAGAACATTGGAGGCAGCAGGTGTTTGCTTCCCACGGCAAAATTTATGAAGCCTCTGCATCACAGATGTTTCATGTTCCTATTGAGGAAATTACCAAAGGCAGTCCTTTAAGGCAAAAAGGTAAGGTAGCAGAATTGGCTCTTGGTTATGGCGGGTCTGTTGGAGCATTGACAGCAATGGGTGCTTTGGCAATGGGAGTACAGGAAGATGAGCTCATGCCACTTGTAAAAGCGTGGCGAAATGCCAACCCCAATATAGTAAAGCTATGGTGGGATGTTGATAATGCTGCATTTACTGCAGTGAAGGAAAGAATGAAAGTACAGCTTGGAAGACTTATATTTTCCTATGAAAGCGGAATTCTTTTCATTAGGCTTCCATCTGGTAGAAGACTCTCATATGTGAAACCTAAGATAGAGATTAACCGTTTTGGACGTGAGGGAGTTACTTACGAGGGTGTTGGTGAATCAAAGAAATGGCAGCGTATTGAGAGTTATGGTCCTAAATTTGTAGAAAACATTGTTCAGGCAATTGCCCGTGATCTTCTTGCGGAAGCAATGCAACGATTAAGTGCTGAAGGCTTCAGGATTGTAATGCATGTGCATGATGAGGTGATTGCAGAAGCTGAAAATTTTGATGACTTGGGTAGGATGTGTGAAATCATGGGTCAGGTGTCTGAATGGGCTAATGGATTATTACTTAGAGCAGACGGATTTGTCTGTGATTTTTATAAAAAAGATTAAAAGAAAGTTTATGAAATGGTCTTGAAATACTACTGTTCAAGGCTTAAACAAAAATTGCTGATAACGTAAGGAGGATATGGCATGGGTATTAATAGATTTAATTCAGAGGGTTATTATGACCCCACAGCTTATGAAGCTCTTACAAAAATAGAAGCAGAGGCAAAGAAAAATACATACAGACCTATAGTGTTTATCTGCTCAGCTTTTGCAGGAGACACAGAAAAGAACATCCGTAGGGCGCAGCGATATAGCTACTTTGCGGTAAGCAGGAACTGCATTCCCTTTGCTCCGCATCTTTTATTTCCTCAGTTTCTAGATGATGAAGATAAATCTCAACGTGAACTTGGATTATTCTTTGGAATGGTGTTCTTGGCAAAGTGTAAAGAAGTATGGGTTTTTAAGGTTTGTAACAAAATTTCAGAAGGGATGGTTGTTGAAATAGAAAAAGCGAAACAAAGGAAAATACCAATCAGATATTTTAATGAGCTGTGCGAGGAGGTTGATTCAATATGAAGATAGCAGTCGGCAATAGTCGTATGGATAAAAAGTGGAAAAATAGGGATGTCTCATGGGAGGATTTCAAAAACTCGGTCAAGGCAACCAAGAGAACCACTGAGACTGTATCGGAGTTCCGCAAGATGAACCGCTCACGCCAAGATTCCATAAAAGACGTAGGAGGATTTGTGGGAGGGACACTGCGAGAAGGAAAACGCAGAAATGGTTATGTTCTATGCCGTTCTATGCTGACTTTGGATATGGACTATGCATTTGCTGGTATATGGGAACAGATTGAGTTTCTTCATGACTGGACATGCTGCGCTTACTCAACACATAAGCATATGCCAGAATCACCTAGACTTAGATTGATAATTCCACTGTCTAGAGAGGTCAGCGAAGATGAATATCCGGCACTGGGGCGTATGGTAGCAAAGGAAATCGGGATTGATTTATTTGATGATACTACCTACGAAGCCTCAAGGCTAATGTACTGGCCGTCAACTTCGTCTGATGGGGAGTTTGTATTCTATGAGAAGGATGGCAGTCTGCTTGACCCAGATGAGTATCTATCTAAATATGCCAATTGGCGGGATACCTCAATATGGCCAGTGTCCTCTAGGCAATCGGAAGTTGTAAGACGGCAGATTACAAGGCAAGTTGACCCTACTACAAAGGAAGGCTCTATAGGAGCATTTTGCAGGGCATATTCCATTGAGGAAGCTATAGATACTTTCCTTTCTGACATATACGAACCAAGCGTTATGAACGGCCGTTATGATTATATTCCTGCTGACTCCTCTGCAGGACTTGTCATATATAACGGTAAATTTGCGTACAGCCATCATGCAACAGATCCAGCTTGCGGAAGGCTGCTAAACGCTTTTGATTTGGTGCGAATCCACCGCTACCATGATCTTGATGATAAGGCATCTGAGGATATGCCTACTGGCAAGCTGCCATCCTTTAAGGCAATGATGGAATTTGCCATTAAGGATGAGCGTGTAAAAGAGCAATTTGCAGAAGAAAGAAAAGTTCAGGCAGAATCGGAGTTTACAGATACAGACTGGCAAAACCAGCTTGAGCTTGAGAAAAGCGGTGCAGTAAAAAACAACCTCCGTAACCTGACGCTAATTCTAGAAAAAGACCCTAATCTTAAAGGTATTGTATTTAATCAGCTTTCAGACGGTATGGAAATAAAGGACAGTGTGCCATGGACACATCCCTCAAGATTCTGGAGGGATGCAGATGATGCACAGCTTATCAGTTATATTGACAATCACTACGGCACTTTTTCGGCACGTAATTATGAAATCTCAGTGACAAAGGTTGCTGATGACCGCTCCTATCATCCTATAAGGGAGTTCATTGATGCACTTCCTGAATGGGACGGAATTCCACGAGTAGACACACTGCTAGTGGACTACCTCGGCGCTGCCGACAATGCCTATGTTCGCTCAGCTACAAGAAAAACACTATGTGCAGCTATTGCACGTGTCCTGACTCCCGGCATCAAGTTTGACTCCATGCTTGTACTGAATGGCCCGCAAGGAGCTGGGAAAAGCACACTAATATCAAAACTTGGGGGTGAGTGGTTCTCAGATAGCCTGTCGCTCTCTGACACCAAGGACAAAACAGCTGCTGAGAAGCTACAAGGCTACTGGATACTAGAAATAGGAGAGCTGGCTGGGTTGAAGAAAGCAGAGGTGGAGACTCTCCGTAGCTTTCTATCTAGACAGAATGATATATATCGTGCCAGTTTTGGGCGGCGAGCTACACCCCACCTTCGCCAGTGTGTATTCTTTGGTACAACCAACGCTGAAAAAGGGTATCTTAGGGATACCACAGGCAATCGCCGTTTCTGGCCGGTAAAAACACCGGGTGGAGGCACAAAACAATCCTGGCATATTACTTATGCAGAAATTATTCAAATTTGGGCTGAAACACTTACCTATGTCAAAGATGGAGAAAAGCTGTACCTTGATGCTAGTCTTGAAAAGCTTGCCAAGGATGAGCAGCGTGAAGCAATGGAGTCTGATGAGAGGGAAGGACTGGTGCGTGATTACCTTGATATGCTCTTGCCAGAGGATTGGGACACGATGGATTTGTACAGCCGCCGTGCCTATATAAATGGCACTGAGTTTGGTGAAAGCAAACGAGTCGGAGTCAGGAAACGTGAATCGGTCTCCAATATGGAGATATGGTGCGAGTGCTTCGGTAAAGACCGTGCAAACCTCCGAAGAGTGGATGGCAATGAAATTTTAGCCATTATGGCTGGTATCGGAGGTTGGAGCGGTCTTGTGACGAAGGAACGAATACCGCTTTACGGTCCTCAATGGCTCTATGTTCCAAAATCATGAGAATGTTGGGAACAGTAGGAACAAACATTTGTAAGAGAACAGAATTCGACTGTTCCGGTGAGCCAAAAACCCCTTTATGGTACATATCATCGGAACGGGCGGTAGCCCCTTTAGTAATACACTGCTTAATATCCTGTGTTCCATTGTTCCAATAACTACTATTAAAAATAATTATATAAATAAATACAGATATAGGACACGCAAACACGTAAATACGCGCGTAAAGGACTTTTTGGATTTGGGGAACACAAAAGGAGAATAAATATGCTAGAAAAAATAATAGAAAGACATCTGGTGGTAGAGGCTAAAAAAACTGGAGGACTTGCACTAAAGTTTGTATCACCAGGATTTGACGGTATCCCTGACAGACTGGTGCTTCTACCAAAAGGAAGAATAGCTTTTATTGAACTAAAAAGACCCGGTGAAAAATTAAGACCGCTTCAGGTAAAGAGAAAAATACAGTTGGAATCACTTGGCTTTTTAGTTTACTGCATTGACGGCTTAGAGCAAATTGGAGGTGTACTTGATGAAATACAAGCCACATGAATACCAAACCTATGCAACCAAATTCATATTAAACAACCCAATTGCAGCAATTCTATTAGAAATGGGTCTTGGGAAAAGCGTAATAACTCTTACCGCTATAAATGACCTCTTGTTTGACAGCTTTGAAATTATAAGAGTACTTGTAATAGCACCTCTAAGAGTTGCAAGAGATACATGGACTGCTGAAATTGCTAAATGGGAGCATTTTGAAAACATCAGGGCATCGGTGGCAATCGGTACAGAAAAACAGCGCCGGGAAGCATTGCTGGCAAATGCTGATATATACCTTATAAATCGAGAAAATGTAAAGTGGTTGGTGGAAAACTTCAACTTTGATTATGACATGGTTGTAATTGATGAACTGTCATCCTTCAAAGACCATGGCTCTCAAAGGTTTAAGGCACTTAGGAAGGTAAGACCTAATGTTAAGCGTATTGTTGGGCTTACTGGCACTCCGGCACCAAACGGTCTGATGGATTTATGGGCAGAAATAGGAATCCTTGATATGGGACAGCGCCTTGGAAGATTTATCGGGGGCTACCGTGAAAGGTACTTTTTACCCGATAAACGAAATCAAACCACTATCTTTTCATACAAACCTCGTGAGGGTGCAGAGGAAGCAATCTATGAGAAAATCTCAGACATCTGTATAAGCATGAAAAGTCTAGACTATTTGAAGATGCCGGAGTGTGTGATAAACAATGTAGAGGTTGAGATGTCCGAGAAAGAAGCTACACTATACCAAAAGCTTAAAAAAGACATGATCATACCCTTCAAGGATGGAGACATTGATGCAAAAAGCAGTGTGGGTCTTTCAAACAAGCTTTTGCAGATGGCAAACGGTGCTGTCTATGATGAGATAGGAAATGCAAAATACATACATGAGCGAAAGCTTGATGCACTTGAGGATTTGATTGAGGCTTCAAACGGTAAGCCAGTACTGATAGCTTACTGGTTTAAACATGACATACAGCGTATCTGTGAGAGGTTTCCTGCTGTGAAGCTAGACACTTCGGTAGATATATCAAAGTGGAATGCAGGAGAAATACCAATTGCAATTATTCACCCAGCTTCCGCAGGGCATGGTCTCAATTTGCAAGTGGGTGGATCAACTTTGATATGGTTCGGGTTAACTTGGAGTCTTGAGCTATATCAGCAGACAAATGCAAGGTTGTGGCGACAGGGTCAGAAAAACACGGTTGTAATTCATCACATCATTACAAAAGGAACTATTGATGAGGATGTTCTGAAAACCTTGGTGAGCAAAGATGATACACAGGCAGCCTTAATTGAGGCGGTAAAAGCAAATTTGTATGAAGGAGGCTAAAAGCGATGACAAAGAAAGAATTATCGCAGCTATATTATTTAAACCGTGAAATAGTACAGTTACAGGCGAGACTTTCAGAGTTGGAGGACTTAGCCACCTCCTCCACTCAAAAAATCACAGGTATGCCTTTTGGTACTGGAGTTTCTGACATGGTTGGGCGGTACGCTACAGAAATTGCAGACTTAAAAGCCCTATTGGATTTAAATCTTAAAAAGTGTTTCTATGAATTGAACAAGCTGAATCATTACATAGAAAGTGTAGAAGATGCACAGATAAGAATGATTCTGAGCTTAAGGTATATTAATGGGCTAAGCTGGCAGCAGGTAGCTTTTAGCATTGGTGAATCGGACGAACAGTTTCCAAGAAGGAAACATGACAAGTTTTTAAAACAAAATGAAAACTTGACGAAAAAGACGAATTAGATGTGTTAATATTATTTCATAGAAGAAGGACCTCAAGAGTGGATGTAAAAACCGGGGGTTCTTCTTTTGTATATGCAGGCAGTGTGAGTTGCTCCTTTCAAGCACTGCCTGCAATTTTAATTACTAGGAACAGGAGCTAAACGAAATGCCAATGAAACCACTAAAACCCTGCAAGCACTCGGGCTGTCCTGAACTGACAAGTGGAAGCTATTGTGATAAGCATAGCAGTTTGGATATTAACAAACGTAAGAGTGCAGAGGAGAGAGGCTATGACAGCAGATGGAGAACAGCAAGCAAGAGGTACTTAGAAAGCCATCCGCTGTGTATTTATTGCTTGAAGGAAAACAAGCTGGTCAAGGCAACAGTGGTTGACCACATCACTCCTCATAGAGGTAACAAAGCTCTGTTTTGGGATGAAAGAAACTGGCAGTCACTTTGCAAGAGGTGCCATGATAGAAAGACAATGACTGAGGATAGATATCAAGAATATAGATATTAATGCGTAGAGGTTCAAATCGACACCATAGGGGCTATCAAATCTCTGCAAACCCTTACACACCAACCGCTGCCCCCCTTCGCGTGAAATTTCGCAGAATTAAACAAGGGGGGATACAAATTGAGGTTGAAACTATAGGTGAATGTTTACTTCCGTAGGGGTTTGAGCATATTTGTATTTTTGTGTAAAGGTATTACATATAAAAACAAATAAATCGTGTTCAACCCTTTAAAAACCAAGGCTTTGAAGGATTAAAAAAATATAAAAATAAATAATTGAAAGCGCTTAAAAATGCTGTAAAAACAGTTGATTAAAGTGCTTTTTTTATTACTTTTTTTGAATACTGCTTACGCAGAAAGGAGAGCATTGGATGACTGAATTTGAAAAGCAACAGATACAGGATTTAAGACTCAAGGGAGTTGGCTACAAGGCAATTGCCGCTATACTTGGAATTTCAAGAGACAGTATAAGAGGATACTGTAAACGCAATGGACTTGATGGAGATTCTAAGGTTGTCTCATTGAATGTAGAAGAAAAAATAAATCAAAATTTGCTCTGTGCCTGCTGTGGAAAGTCAATTAAACAAAAGAAGCGTGGGAGAAGTAGACGTTTCTGCTCCGAGGATTGTCGCAGGAAATGGTGGAATGACAACCCTGATAAGAGGAGCAGAAAAGAATCTGCCATATATAAATATACTTGTTCATACTGCAATAAGGAGTTCAGCTGCTATGGCAATAAACGCAGAAAGTACTGTTCACATAATTGCTTTATAAAATCGAGGTACTGGAAGGATGAAAAAGATGGAATTTAAAAAATTACAAATAGACAGCTTAGTTCCTGCTGAATATAACCCAAGGAAAAAGCTAAAGCCTGGTGACTCAGAGTTTGAAAAAATTAAGAATAGTATTAACGAGTTTGGCTATGTCGACCCAATCATTGTGAATAAGGATTTAACAGTTATAGGAGGACACCAGAGAATATCGGTACTAAAAACATTAGGTTATACAGAAATAGACTGTGTAATTATTGATATCGACAAAACCAAGGAGAAGGCTCTGAACATTGCTCTTAATAAAATCAGCGGTGAGTGGAACAAAGAGCTTTTAGCTGATTTGATAAAGGACTTGCAGAAACTGGATTATGATGTTTCCTTTACGGGCTTTGAACCTCCAGAGATTGACGAACTATTCAATGATGTACACTCAAAGGAAATCAAGGAGGATAATTTTGATGTTGAGAAGGAACTGCAGGAGACTGCTATAACAAGAAAAGGTGATATATGGCTACTTGGCAGCCACAGGCTTGTGTGCGGAGATAGTACGGATTCAAATGTTTACATAATTTTAATGGAGGGAAAGAAAGCCAATCTAGTTGTAACAGATCCTCCATACAATGTCGCATATGAAGCGAAGGCTGGGAAAATACAAAATGATAATCTTAAGGATGAGGAGTTTTATAGTTTTCTTTTAAAAGCCTTTACCAATATGGCTGACTGTATGGAAAAGGATGCTTCGATTTATGTATTCCATGCAGACACTGAAGGCTTGAATTTTAGAAAAGCTTTCAAGGATGCTGGACTATATCTATCTGGTGTGTGTATTTGGGCTAAGCAGAGTTTAGTATTGGGGAGAAGCCCTTATCAATGGAAACATGAGCCTGTGCTTTTTGGTTGGAGAAAGGATGGTACTCACAAATGGTATTCAGATAGAAAGCAGAGTACTATCTGGAACTTTGACCGACCTTCGAAGAATGACCTGCATCCAACAATGAAGCCAATTGCACTTTGTGCCTACCCTATTACTAACAGCAGCATGAGCAACTGTATTGTACTTGACCCATTTGGCGGTAGCGGTTCAACGCTGATTGCTTGTGAGCAAACAAACAGAATCTGTTACACAATTGAGATTGACGAAAAGTATGCGGATGTTATTGTGAAAAGGTACATTGATCAAAAAGGTTCTGACAGTGATGTGTTTCTTATTAGGGATGGCATAAAAATTACATACAATGAGGTGGTGGCTGCCAATGAGTAAACTTACACTTGGCAGCCTTTTTGACGGAAGCGGAGGTTTTCCGCTGGGTGCTGTGATAAATGACATAACCCCAATATGGGCAAGTGAAATCGAGCCATTCCCCATAAGGGTTACAACAAAGAGACTTCCCTTTGTAAAGCATTATGGGGATATAAGAAAAATAAATGGTGCGGAGATAGAGCCAGTAGATATTATCACTTTCGGCTCACCCTGTACCGATATGTCAGTGGCAGGAAAACGAGCGGGGCTTGATGGGAAACAGTCAGCCTTGTTTTACGAAGCCATAAGAATCATAAAAGAAATGAGGTGCAAAACCAATGGAAAATGTCCACGATATGCCGTGTGGGAAAATGTGCCGGGTGCATTCTCAAGCGGAAAGGGAAAAGATTTCAGGGCAGTCCTTAACGAAATCGCAAAAGTCAAAGATGAAACCCTTGATGTTCCTATGCCTGACAAGGATAAATGGTTGTGTGCAGGGGAAATCATGGGAGATGATTTTTCCATTGCTTGGAGAACAATTGACGCTCAATTTTGGGGAGTTGCCCAAAGACGCCGTAGAATCTACCTTGTCGCAGATTTTGCAGACAAATGTGCCGGGAAAATACTATTTGAGTTCGAAAGCTTGTCTGGGTATTCTCCGAAGAGCATCAAGCCGTGGCAAACAACTGCCCGAGATGCTGAGGGCTGCGTTGGAACACCAATCAGCTTTGAGCCGGGAGCAGCATCAAGATTAGGGAATCACTATTGGCAGAATTCCGCATGTACCCTTCGTGCAGATATGGGAGATAATCAGCTTGCTGTTGCAATTGAAAATCACCCAGCAGACAATAGAATCAAAATTGATGAGAGCGGAACCATTCAAACTCTTACATCAAGGATGGGAACTGGTGGAGGAAATGTCCCACTTGTTATGAACGAGAGACAGGATGCTTTAACCATAGAGGAAGACAAAGCAAACACACTGACAGGTACCGATTATAAAGGAACCCAGTGTGTTTTTGAGCCTAATTGTGATCTGAAGCCTGTCACATTGAAAATCCGCTGCGGCTGTGAAGGTGGTGGCAAAGGTGCATTGGTACAAGCTGATAAATCGGCAACTCTCTCCTGCAATAATGAACAGACTGTTTTTGTGCCTTTTTGCAAAGGGAAAAGCAATGAACAGGTTGTAAAAACCTATGGCATTTGCTCTGACAAGAGCAACTCAATGCTCTCGAACAATCCCAATAGTGGAATTTATGAAGCGGATACAAGCAGAACGCTTGATGCAACAGGTGGAAACCCCTCCTGCAATCAAGGTGGAATTGCTGTAGTTGCACTGCAGGGCAGTATGATTGGAAGAGCAGATAAAAATGGACCGCAGGGCAATGGAATAAATGAAGATATTTGTTTCTCGTTAAATACCATCGACCACCATGCAGTAGCCTATGCAATGACTACTGGCTGTTATTCGGAAATCAATAAGGAAATAGCTGCACCATTGATGGCAAGGGACTATAAGGATGCACCAATAGTTACTCAGCCGTCTTATGGAATAGACAGGGCGGCTTTTAATTAAGGAAAAAATGCTTTATATAAACCAACTATAGAAGAAGAACAACAACCAACGCTTATGGCAAAAGATCCTGGAGCAGTGGCACAACCAGCATCCTTCTATCCTCAGATGAAAGCAGAGAGCCAATGCTTTAGGCAGGATGGTATATCAAATACGATTGTCAATGGTACAAATCCAGGTTATCAAAATGGATTAATTGAGCTGAATTATATCGTCCGTAGGCTTACACCAACGGAATGTGCAAGACTACAAGGTTTTCCTGATTATTGGTGTGATGACCTTGATATAATAAATCCAACAGAAGATGAAATTTTATTCTGGACAGAGGTATGGGAAACCCACCGCAAAATTATAGGTAAAAGCAATAAGCCAAAAACAAAAAAGCAGATAATAAAGTGGCTAAAAAATCCATACTCGGATGCTGCAGAGTATAAAATGTGGGGTAACGGTGTTGCACTTCCCTGTGTTTGTTTTGTTCTTGCAGCCATCAAGTGGGATATAAAAAACAATGCCTAAATGTAATAAAACCCTTGCAATTACTGCGATTCAGAGTGATTAATGTAATAACAAAAATTGCAGGAGGGATTACGAATGGACAGAAAGCAGATAATTAAAGCTTTGGAAGAACATGCAGGAGTGAAAGCAAAATACATGGGAGTTCCGAGCTTTGCATACATGATAACAATTAATGGACGAACTTACACAATTGATAGAGCAGGGAGAATTACATTAGATGATGTAGAGGTTGAGCTTGAAGAACTGATTAATGGAGGAATTGAAAAAAAAGAAGTAGCAGTACAAGTACTAGCACAAGAAGTAACACAAGAATTAGCACAGGAAAACGAAGCACTTGACTTTGAAATTACGATTCCGATGGATGGACATACGGGTAGCACGCTTCGAAATATGCTTAACATGCTTTACAGCAAACAGCCTGTTATAAAGAAGGTACTTGAAATTGAAGCCGATATTTTAAAGACTGATTTTATTGCAGATTTGAACAAAGCCAACATACAGACAATTGAGGAATTTAAAACTGAAATAGCCGGAAAGCAAGAGAGTGGTTACCACGGAATTGAATTTGATTTTACTAACAATACTATAACCTTCATGTTTTTCAAACATCTACAGGAGCCAGATAGACTCCAAGCATATACACAGTTTCTTGCACTTCTTAGCCAAAGTGCAAGAGGCTTGAAGCATGCATCCCCAAAGCCTACAACTACAGATAATTATAAATTTACAATGAGGACATGGTTAATTAGGCTTGGTTTTGTGGGTGATGAGTATAAGGCTGCAAGAAAGGCTATTCTTAAAAATCTTGAGGGAAATGGGGCGTTTCGCAGACCGAAAGAGGGTGATGAGGGGGCGGGCATATGAATAGGATTTCAAAAGAACATCTAAGTAATCTGCGTAAAAAGTTTTTGCCTGGTACCCGAGTTGAGCTTGTCAGAATGAATGACCCCTATACCAAATTAGAAGAAGGAACTACAGGAACTGTGGTTATGGTGGATGATATCGGCACAATACATGTGAAATGGGACTGTGGTTCATGTCTTGGTATTGTCTACGGTGAAGACAGCTGCACTATTATTTGACGGGAAGTTAAATTCATAAAAAACTACTGTAAAATGCACAAAAAACCGCTGTGTTATTTGTTGATAATATGCTCTTAATTAACTGGATATAAGCCTCTTTCAGAGCTAATATGTACACTAATAAAAGGGAAATATTTACTTTGGAAGGGGCAAATTACAATGAAAACACAGAGATTCGGAATTGAAATTGAAATGACAGGGATAACAAGGGCAAAGGCTGCAGAGATTGCGGTAAAATTTTTCGGAGCGGGGGCAAGGCTTGAAAACAAAGGTGGCACTTACGATGAGTACAAAGTTATAGATTCTAAAAGCAGAGGTTGGAAATTTGTGAGCGATGCGAGCATTTTACCCCACAAAAAAGAATACGGCAGGATTGTTACAGCGGACAGGGATTACAGTGTGGAGCTGGTAAGCCCAATTCTAACCTACGAGGACATTGAAACACTTCAAGAGCTGGTGAGACAGCTAAGACACGCGGGAGCACTTAGCGACAGCAAATACCAATGCGGAATACACATTCACATAGATGCAAAAAATCACACACCACTGAGCTTGAAAAACCTAATCAACCTTATGGCAAGCAAGGAGGATTTACTATATAAAAGCTTGGATATAGACCCTGCAAGATTAAGGTACTGCAAAAAGGTAAACGAAAACCTAATAACAACGATAAACAAGAAAAAGCCTAAGACCTTGGAAGCTTTGGCAGACATTTGGTACTCAGGTTTCGGACAGGAGAACAGAAGCAGACACTATCATAACAGCAGATACCATGGGCTTAACCTTCACAGCGTTTTTGATAAGGGAACGGTTGAATTCAGACTTTTTAATGGGACAACCCATGCAGGAAAGATTAAGGCATACATACAGTTCTGCCTTGCGGTAAGCCATCAGGCAATCAGCCAAAAGTCTGCAAGTGCAAGAAGAACCTATACCGACAACGAAAAGTACACCTTCCGCTGCTGGATGCTTAGGCTGGGACTTATCGGTGAGGAATTTGAAACCTGCAGACATCACTTCCTTGCAAGTCTGAGCGGAAACTCGGCTTGGCGTAATGCCGCTTGAAGGTAAGCATGGGCTTGTGGGGGCAGACAAAGCCCTCACAGCCCAAATCAAAAACGAAGAGGAGCATTTATACTATGATAAATGAAACCAAAATATATGGGGCTTACGGTTCAAATATGAATCTTAAACAAATGAGCCATAGATGTCCTAATGCCAAGGTTATAGGAACAGGAAAATTAAAAAATTACAGATTGACCTTCAGAGGCATAAACAATGGTGTTGCAAATATTGAAAAAAGACAGGGAAGCACAGTACCCATAGTTTTGTGGGAGATAACTGCTGAATGTGAAAAAGCACTTGATATTTATGAGGGATATCCAAAGTTGTATGTGAAGGAAGAAGTCGAAATTACAACAAAGGACGGTACTATTAAAGCAATGGTATATGTAATGTCAAAGCAGTATGAGCAGCTATTAGCAGAGCCATCGGGTCACTACATAAATACAATATGGCAGGGCTATCTGGACAACAAGCTACCTTTAATAAAATTGAGGGAGGCGATTGCTGAAAACAGAAATGAAACTGATACTGTGAGTTTTTTTAAGTAAATAGGTACACTATCATGAAAAACAAATAAGGTTACACAAATATCTATAATATGGTATAATATTCCTTAATAAGACAGATGGAGATTAAAATGCCTAGGGGAAAACTAAACGAAAGTTATGTTAAAGATGTAGCAGTTGAGTATCTTAAAGACTATTATTGTAAACTTTATAATAATAACGATATATTTGCAGGAAAAGAACTATGTGTGAAAAAGAGCTTTAAAAGACCTGATGGTCTTATTGCTTTAAAAAACGGTAAAAATGATATTTTTGTTGCAGTTGTAGAAGCAAAATCATGTCGGACATTGGGTAGTCTTTTCCCTGTGGATGGAGATAGTAGGTGGTTTGTTCATGGGGTATTATTTGGTACAATAATATCACTAATTATTGGATTTGTGGTGCCGCTTATGCTATGGTCTCGTATAATTTTAGCTGCAGTAGGACTAGTTGTAGGCACATTTTTATATTGGTTATTTACATTTAGATTTACTTATTACAGGTATATAGGCGTTGTAAGTCAAATTAATAATTATCCTGGAAATGAAAAATGGATTGCTCTTTCTATAGATGTGTATAATAAACTTAGTAAAGAGCATAAAATTGATTTCGAAAAAAAGCTTAGAAGATCTGGAATAGGATTACTCATTATAAGTTCAGGTAGTAAGGTAAGTACTCTTATCAAACCAAAGGCAAAAGCAAAAAAAGTAATAGATATGTTTGTAAGATGCAATGAAATATTGCAGGTTATAGAAAAATAGAATTATATCAAATAGTAGGGAAGTCTCAAAAGAGGCTTCCTTTTTTGTATTAAAAAAAATATAGCAGATTGGAGGTGATATCTGTGGCACAGAGAGGAAGAAAGCCAAGGCCTACGGCAATAAAGGAGCTTGAAGGCAACCCAGGCAAAAGGAAGTTAAACAAAACAGAACCAAAGCCTGATAAGAAGGCTCCGAAATGTCCTTCTTGGTTAGATAATGAAGCAAAAAAAGAGTGGCGAAGAACAGTAAAACAGCTTGAACAGCTTGGCATACTTACAGAAGTTGATATGGCGGCATTTGCAGGCTACTGTCAGGCATATGCAAGATGGAAAGAAGCAGAGGAGTTTATTACAAAGCACGGAACGATTGTAAAAACTCCATCAGGATATTGGCAGCAGGTGCCACAGGTATCAATCGCCCAAACTTACCTTAAAATAATGAATAGATTCTGTGAGCAGTTTGGTATGACACCATCTGCCAGAAGCAGAATAGCTGCTGATAATGTTCAGCAAGATATAGATGATCCTATGGAACTTATCCTACTAAGTGGGGGTAAGAAGAGTGTATGATGAAGAAAAAGCACAGAGAGCTATTAATTTTATTAATTGCTTAAAGCATACAAAAGGTCAGTGGAAAGGTGTTCCATTTGATTTACTACCATGGCAGAATAAAATTATTTGTGATGTATTTGGAACAGTAAAAAATAACGGTTATAGGCAGTACAACACGGCTTATGTGGAAATACCTAAAAAGAATGGAAAGAGTGAGCTTGCTGCCGGAGTTGCTTTATACATGACATGCGGTGATGGTGAATGGGGCGCTGAAGTATATGGCTGTGCTTCTGACAGGCAACAGGCATCCATTGTATTTGATGTTGCAGTAGATATGGTTGACCAGTGTCCTGCTCTAAAAAAAAGAATAAAGCCGATAATGTCTGTAAAACGTCTGGTATATAAGCCAACAAATAGCTTTTATCAAGTGCTTTCCGCTGAAGCCTATACTAAACATGGACTTAACGTTCACGCAGTTGTCTTTGATGAACTACATGCACAGCCGAATAGGGACTTATTTGACGTAATGACCAAAGGTAGCGGTGATGCAAGACTTCAACCACTATTTTTTTTGATTACTACAGCAGGTACAGATAGAAACTCAATATGCTATGAGCAGCACCAAAAAGCACAGGACATTATTGATGGAAGAAAAATTGACACTACCTATTATCCTGTAATTTATGGGATTAGAGATAATGATGCTTGGGGTGATGAAAAGAATTGGTATAAGGCTAATCCCTCACTTGGACACACCATTGGCATTGAAAAAGTAAGGAATGCATACCTCAGTGCTAAAGAAAATCCAGCCGAAGAGAATATATTTCGGCAGTTAAGGCTTAACCAGTGGGTAAAGCAGTCTACCCGCTGGATGCCAATGGACAAATGGGATGAGTGCGCATTCAAAGTAAACCTTGAAGCTCTGAGAGGTAGGGAATGCTATGCAGGTCTTGACCTTTCAAGCACAACAGATATTACAGCATTTGTTTTGGTATTTCCACCAATAACAGCTGATGAAAAATATATAGTGCTGCCATACTTCTGGATACCTCACGATAATCTCAAACTAAGAGTTAGAAGAGATCATGTTCCATATGACATATGGAAGCAGCAAGGCTTTATAAAAACTACAGAAGGCAATGTTATTCATTATGGCTACATAGAAACTTTTATAGAGGAGCTTGGAACTAAGTATAATATAAAAGAAATTGCCTTTGACCGCTGGGGAGCAGTTCAAATGGTACAGAACCTTGAGGGAATGGGCTTTACTGTAATACCTTTCGGACAAGGCTATAAGGATATGTCACCGTCTTCAAAGGAATTAATGAAGCTAACTCTGGAAAAGAGGATAGCACACGGAGGAAACCCAGTTCTTAGGTGGATGATGGATAATATCTATGTAAAGACTGACCCAGCGGGGAACATTAAACCTGACAAAGAGAAATCAACCGAGCGTATTGATGGTGCTGTTGCTCTTATAATGGCTTTGGATAGAGCAATAAGGAATGAGAACAAGGGAAGTGTCTATGATGAAAGGGGGATATTAGTGTTGTGATTGTATTAGTTATGGTATAATTTTACTGATGAAATTACCTTGGTTTTGGAGGAATAGTATGTTTCGTAATTTATTTAACAGGTCTGATATGGACTTAATTACAATAAAATCAATCAATAATTATCAATCTGATTGGGGCGGCAACGGAGTGGTTTTCTATATTAAAAATGGAAAAGCCCTATTGTCTAATAAGTATGGGTATTTAGAAAATGATGCATTAGCCACTTTGGTTTATGGAGATACTCCGTTGATAAAATTCCATGGGGATGGACCATATTTTTGTCCAACATGTGAAAAGCTTGTTGCAGCTGGATATGGATTGAATATGAGTGATCAGCAAGTGATATCTCAAATGAGAGATATACTTAACCAAAAGTTTATATCCTTAGAGCAGTCACTTGAGAATCTCAAACCTCTTTTAGGACTTATGCCAACAGGATATTATGCACTTGTTGATACCGAACTGTGTCCTACCAATGGCAATGGGGAATTCTTTTGGAAACTAAATAATATCCCAACTTATAATAAAGCTTCTTGCCCCATTTATGGTGGAGATGGTCTTTGGAGTACGGGAATTCCATACTATATATTGCCAACACAGCCACCAAGCCACTATAATCCACAACAGGCCGAATTTTATAGAAAAAACGATGGCTATAGGGCAATTGCTTATCATTTGGATGGATACCTATGTGCTTTGCTTGATGGTCACCATAAAGCAGTAGCTGCTGCACTTGATAAGAAAAAGGTCAAAGCACTTGTAATAATCCCAGCAGGTTCAGCATGGGAAGCTAATAAAAAGCAAAAAACTAAGGGTGGAATATCAATAAACGGTATAACCTTGAGTGAAGATGAGTTACTTACACCTATAACTGAAGTTATGCGATTATGGAAAACAAACAGACTTAAAAAAGAAGATACAATAAAGTATTTAACTTTAAAGAATAATGACTTTGACGAGAATTATAACTGGCCTCAGGAAATATTAGAAGCAGAAAAGTCTTTCCCTGATGTATTGACTGTTGCAAGAATAGAATGGGCTGGAGGCATATCAGATGAAAGATTGAATCGTATATTGAAAAATGAAGAGACTTTATCTGATAAAGATGGTTTAAATATTTCAATGGCTTTATACCATTTAAGAAGTCCTCGGTTTAAAGAAATGGCATTTTATTTTTGCAGAAACTATTTCTTTGTTACTGTTTGGAATAAAATTTATGAATTGGTTGCAAATGGGAAAGATGAGGATGTTGAGAATTTTTTTGTTGACTATCTTATACAGGATGATAAAGATCACCCCGATATAAAAAGGATTGTAGACAATTACCTTATGCAAAAATAAGACAATTAAAGCAAAGGTATAATTATTTTGCAAGGAACAGAATGTGTTGAATGTTATGACTTAATAACAAAGAATGGTAATGGAGATATTTGATTATGAGCATGAAAATATATGATGGAGAAAAAATGTTCATGCTTGATGCCCATAGCAAGCTTATTGAAGCCGAGAAACAAATTAAGGAAGGAAAAGTGATTGATGGGGAAGCTTCATTAAAAAGCATAAGAGAAAAATATGATGTATAGATTATAAGAATTTGTAAGGTCAAAGTAATCTTTTTGGTTAAAAGCCATTAAAGCACAGAAAAGGATGTAAACATGAACACCGAAAAAGAAATAATAGAAAAAGAATGTTATGATTTTACTGAAAGTGATATAAAAAAGGCATACAGCCCCATAAGGTGGTGTGGCTGGTTTTTTGTAGTAGTTAGTATACTTATCATTATTGGAATGATTTATGAAAGCATTATTATTGATATTGAAATCGGATTACTTAAAGGGTTACCATTACTATTGGTTATTTTGATTCCAGCGCTATTTTATTTTAGTGGGCTAAGATTTGTTTGCGATGACTTAAACTTTGAAAAGGGTTTTCAAGCATATAAAAAAAGAGCGAAGGTTTCAATGAAAATTATGTTATCAATTCTAGCTATGATATTGGTAATATTCCTAATCAGAATATTACCACCTGACAATCGAGTAGATGAGATGATAATTGCTAATGCCCAAATTATAAACTATCCATATTTTGATACAGTGGAGGAAGCACAGAAATATTACATCTTAGTATCATATAAAGATTTAAAAATTGAATGTAGTGAGGATGTATTTAAATCCACTGACCCCGAGGCAATAGATATTAAAGAGTATGGATATAAAATCAGATACCGTTGGAACCTATGGTTTCCTAATAGATGTCAGTTACTTAGTATAGGAAAAATAAAAGTTTAAATTCGGATTAGGATGTTTTATTACGCTTGCTACCAATTTGAATGCAATAATTTGAAAATACTGAATATAAGAATTACATCAAGCATCTGCTAACCTCAGGTGCTTTTTTTATACCCATTTTTAAGGAGGAAAACATTGAAACTACCACTAATATCAAGATTTTTTCAGCCAAGAGCCAGTCCAAAGAACAGCTTTTGGGGAAGCACGTACAGTTTCCTTTTTGGAAACAGTTCAAGTGGAAAGATAGTAAATGAACGCACAGCAATGCAGACAACTGCAGTTTATGCATGTGTCAGAATACTTGCAGAGACAATAGCCTCGCTGCCACTTCATACATATAAATACACTGACAGAGGAAAGGATAAAGCCTTGGAGCATCCGCTTTACTATCTTCTCCATGATGCACCCAACCCTGAGATGACTTCATTTGTGTTCAGAGAAACACTGATGGGTCATTTACTTTTATGGGGGAATTCCTATTCACAAATAATTAGGGATGGTAGGGGCAGAGTAATTGCTCTTTATCCGCTGCTGCCGGACAGGATGATGGTGACCATGAATGATAGTGGTGAAATTTATTACATCTACAACAAGGACGGTCAGATATATTATCTCAGAAACTATGAAGTACTGCACATTCCAGGGCTGGGCTTTGACGGTCTTATCGGCTACTCACCGATTGCAATGGCTAAAAATGCGGTTGGAATGGCAATAGCAACTGAGGAATATGGAGCTAAATTCTTTGCTAATGGAGCAAATCCGGGAGGTGTGCTTGAGCATCCGGGTGTAGTAAAAGACCCAGCAAGGGTTAGGGAAAGCTGGAATGCTGTGTACCAGGGAAGCTCAAATGCTCACCGAATAGCAGTCTTAGAAGAGGGCATGAAATTTACTTCTATAGGGATTCCACCAAATGAAGCTCAGTTTTTAGAGACACGCAAGTTTCAAATTGAGGAAATATGCAGGATTTTCAGAGTACCTCCTCATTTAGTAGCAGACTTAGAAAAAGCCACGTTTAGCAACATAGAGCATCAATCCATTAGCTTCATTGACAATACAATAATTCCTTGGGTTTCAAGGATTGAGCAATCCATGCAAAGAGCATTATTTTCTGATAGTGAGAAAAAAATGTACTTTGTGAAATTCAATTTAAATGGAAGATTACGTGGAGATGCAGCATCTAGAGCAGCTTTTTATCAAATAATGCGTCAAAACGGAATCATGTCCGCAAATGATATCAGAGAATTGGAGGAGATGAATCTAATACCAGACGAGTTAGGAGGAAACAAATATCTGGTTAATGGAAATTTTGTTGATATGTCTAATGCGGGAGCTTGGACTGAAAAATATAATAAAGGTGGTGAAAATACTAAACTTGATTGAAGTTTATAAAAGAAAAATGGTTTTAGATTGTCAAAGCATACAGCCAAAAAGTAAGAGAACTGTTTGGTGAGTATGTTTTTTTTATGCAATTTATGTGAGAGGAGAGGCAAATGAGCAAGAAATTTTGGAATTGGGTAAAAAACGAGGACACCAGCAGAACTCTTTACCTTGAAGGTGCGATAGCAGAGGAAACTTGGTACGGAGATGAAGTAACACCTAAACAGTTTAAAAGTGAATTAATGAATGGAAGCGGTGACATCACCATTTGGATTAACTCTCCGGGTGGTGATGTTTTTTGTGCCAGTCAGATTTACAATATGCTGATGGAATACAAAGGAAAGGTCACTGTGAAAATTGATGGAATTGCGGCAAGCGCAGCCTCAGTTATTGCCATGGCAGGTAGCGAGGTTTTGATGTCACCAGTGTCAATGCTGATGATTCATAATCCTTCAGTTGCTATTTTTGGTGAGGCTGCAGATCTTCAAAGCGGCATTGATATGCTTTCGGAAGTTAAGGAAAGCATCATAAATGCCTACGAACTTAAGACAGGAATGTCAAGGTCAAAGCTGTCCAAACTTATGGATGTAGAAAGCTGGTTTAATGCAAAAAAAGCAGTGGAACTAGGCTTTGCAGACGGAATGCTTTTTCAACGAGAAAGTGAACAACAGCCTTCTGATGATGGTGTCATATTCAGCAAAATGGCGATAGTTAATTCATTTTTAAACAAGCTGCCAAAGGCTAAGCAGACACAGCCTGTAGTTGAAACAGGAACACCACATGAACAGCTGTTAAAAAGGCTTGAGCTTTTAAAATAAAATATTAAATTTTTGGAGGACTACATAATGAACAAAATATTAGAGCTTCGTGAGAAACGTGCAAAGCTATGGGACAGTACAAAGGCTTTTCTTGATAGTAAAAGAGGTGAAAGCGGCTTATTGTCTGCAGAGGATACAGAGCAGTATGAGAAGATGGAAGCTGATGTTGTAAATCTTGGTAAGGAAATAGAACGTTTGGAAAGACAAGCTGTTCTTGATTTGGAACTGTCAAAACAAACCTCAAGTGCAATAAAGTCTGCGCCAAATGCAAGCCTTGAAGAGGGTAAAAGTAAAATCAGTCCAAGAGCTATAAACGAATACAAAGATGCGTTTTGGAAGTTGATGCGAAACAAAAACAGCTTCGAAGTACATAATGCCCTTCAGGTTGGAACTGATTCTGAAGGAGGAGTGCTTGCACCTGATGAGTTTGAAAGAACTCTTATTGAGAGTCTTGAGGAAGAAAATATATTTAGACAGATAGCAAATATTATGAATACTTCCTCTGGCGATAAGAAAATTCCTATTGTGGCTTCCAAGGGAACTGCTTCATGGGTTGAGGAGGAAGGTAACATCCCTGAATCAGATGATTCCTTCGGACTGATTTCAATCGGGGCATACAAGCTGGTAACAATGCTAAAGGTTTCGGAAGAGCTTCTCAACGACAGTGTGTTTAATCTTGAGAAATATATTGCAAAGGAATTTGCAAGAAGAATAGGTGCAAGGGAGGAAGAAGCCTTTATTATCGGTGATGGAGTTGGCAAACCAACAGGAATATTAAATGCAACAGGTGGTGCGCAGCTAGGTGTGTCAGCGGCAGGTTCAACAGCGATTACAGCGGATGAGGTTATAGACCTTTACTACAGCTTGAAATCACCTTACAGAAAAAATGCAGTATTCATAATGAATGATTCAACAGTAAAGGCAATCAGAAAGCTCAAAAATGGGAATGGTGACTACTTGTGGCAACCATCAATAACAGCAAACGCACCAGACACAATCCTAAACAAGCCAATAAGGACATCTGCTTATGTACCTGCACTTTCTTCAGGTGCTAAGCCTATTGCTTTTGGGGACTTTAGCTACTACTGGATAGCCGACAGACAGGGAAGATCATTTCAGAGATTGAATGAACTGTTTGCAGCTACAGGGCAGATAGGCTTTAAGGCAATGCAGAGAGTTGATGGAAAGCTTGTCCTTCCAGAGTCAATAAAAGTGCTTCAAATGAAGGCGTAGGTGAAATAATTAATGTAAAAAGACGTAAAATTCAAATAGAATCTCAACACATTTTTAATTCTGATTCACTGGTTATTCACTATGATATAATGGTAGTGAACTAGTTGTGTTAAAATAAGGAAGGTAGATGCGTATGACTGTAGATACTTTTAGAAAAGAAATAGAACGGCTTATAACTGAAGCTAAAAAAAGAGGTGAAAGCTATATTGATATAAAATCGGGTGAGGTTCACAGAAGTGTTGGAGGATATCCAGGTAAAAACCATAACATGCCAAGTTGCTGTCAAGCGATGTATTCGTTGAAGAAGCCTTCTGATGAAATAATATATTCCCCTCCAAAGGGTAAGGGAGCTACACTAAAAATAAGATATTATTTATAAGCTGAAATGGTGATGAGGATAAAACTTCATCATCATTTTGTTTTACAAAAGGAAAGGAGGAACATGAGTAATACAAAAAACTACACAGAATCGGGCGGAGAAAAAACAGTAATTAGAGGAACCCTTGAGATAACATCCGAGGGAAAACTCATCATTGGCAGTACCGAACTAAAGCCAGCAGAAGCACAGGCAAACAGTAGTGCTACAACAATAGCTGACTTAAAGTCAGAATTCAATCAACTGCTAGAAAAGCTTAAGTCAGCTGGACTAATGGCAGATACATAAAATAGCAAAAGGACGGTGAGCGTATGATCGTTTCACTTGAAGAGACAAAAATATATTTAAGAATAGATGGTGATGAGGAAAATACGCTCGTCACCAATTTTATTTCTACAGCGGAGGAACTTTGTGAGGGTGTCCTCCGTTTTCCTTTATCAGAATTCGCAGAAGTGCCGGAAACAGTAAGGCAAGCAGTTCTATACCTTGTGGCCAGCATGTATGAAATGCGTGAAACTATTAATATGAAGGAAGTAATGGATGTAGTGACAAGGCTTCTGTTCACATACCGAAGGGAGAGCTGGTGAAATAGTGGGAATTGGGGAATTGAAGCATCGTATTACATTTTTAAAGCCGACTATTACTGTTAATGAGAACGGTTTTGAGATAGAGGAATTTATTGCTTTAAAGACAGTTTGGGCTTCGGCAGCAAATCTTTCAGGAAGAGAATACTATGAAGCTGCTGCGGTTCAAAAAGAGAATACTGTAAAGTTCAAGATAAGAGCAATACCAGGTATAGATGAATCCATGAAAATAAAATTCAATGGTATGTACTACAACATCACAGCCATAGACAACATTAAGTATAAGAACAGATATATGGAGATAAAAGCAGTGGAGGTGAAAGCAAGTGGCTGAGCTTGAACTAACAGGGATGGGCGAGCTGCTAAAGAGGCTTGAAGAGATGGGAAAAGCCGCTGGTAAAATTGAAGTGGCTACATTAAAGGAAGCAGCTAAACCCATAGCAAATGATGCAAAAAGCCTGGTTAATGTAAGTTCAATTAAGCACCGACATATCAGGGACGATATTAAGATTTACGGTGTAAAGATAAAGGATGGAGTCAGATATATTGAGGTAGGTCCTGGAAAGGATACAAACTGGCGAGCCAAGTTTTTAGAGTGGGGTACATCCAAAATGACTGCAAGACCATTTCTGCAGCCTGCATATGAGAAAAATAAAAAGAACATAATCGAAATAATAATCCAAAAGCTGAGGGAGGCATTGGGCTTATGAACTATAAAAAGCTGATAATTGATACACTGTCACCCTTAGCCATACCAGTACAATTTCTGTCATACTCCGGTAACGAAGAAGAATATATAACTTTCTTCTGCTATAACGAGCAGGGTGAGTGCTGGGCAGAAAACAAAGAAATTGCAACAGGAATATATGTTCAGGTTGATATCTGGTCAAAGGCAGATTACACAGCTTTAGAGGAGAAAGTAAAGGAAAGACTGGAGGCAGCAGGCTTCAGCCGCACCGCATGCTCTGACTATTATGAGTCGGATACTAAAATATATCATAAAGCTATGCGCTTTATTTATGTAAATTAAATCAGAAAGGGTTGGTTAAATGCCTATAACAGGTATTGAAAATCTATATTATGCAAAACAAACGGCTGATACATTAAATATACTTACATATGGCACACCGATTTACATGCCAGGTGTCAAAGAATTAGGTATAAAGCCAAAACAAAATACAGAAAAGTCATACGCAGAGAATAAGCTGTGGGATCAGATGACTGTGTTTGACAGCGCTGAAGTAAGCATTAGTATACAAGACCTCACAAGCGCACAGAGAGCAGATTTGCTGGGTCAGAATACAGCGGCTGAGGGTGGAGTTTTTGCCACAGATGGCGATGAAGCACCTTACGTTGCCTTACTTTACAAAGCAACAATAAGGGGCGGGTATCGCTATGGAGTAATATACAAAGGACAATTCACACTACCCGATGACAGCATGAAGGGGCAGGAGGGTAAGCCTGATTTCCAAACACCTTCAATCAAGGCGACCTTTCAACCGACCATATATGCAATGACGGTTGGTTCAAACCAAAAGAGCCCTTGGGAATACCACGTTGACACAACAGATCCCAATTGCCCTGCGGACATTGATTCCACCTGGTTCAAAACAGTAAAAATCCCCGGAACTGACATAGCAGTGCCGACAGTAGCTGTGGTGCCTGCCGATGGTGATTCTGAAGTTACATCGGATACCAATGTAGTTTTTACCTTCAGCGGAGCAATAGACCCGACAGCAGTAAAAGACAGCGATATATTCCTGATGCAGGTTGATGGGACTATTATTACTGCTACACTCAGCATTAATGCTGCTAAAAACGTAGTTACACTTGACCCAGCTGACAGCTTGGCAGCAGGCTCCTATGTTGCAGTGTGCACAAAAAATGTCAGGAGTGTTACAGGTGTACCGCTCGCTTCAAATGTCATTGTAAATTTTACAGTATAAGAATGATTGACATATATCTATTTTTATACAATTTATAAGGTATACAGATGAATACAAATTGCTAGGCGTTTTACAGATTTGAATCTATAGTTAAATTTAGAATTTAAAACAACAGCACGAACGCTAACGAATTGTATATGAAAATTAATCTATTAGATATTAAAAATAAACCTTAAAGAAGAAGGGAGGAAGCATATGCAGATTACTCTTGGGGGAAAGAACTTTATAGCGCCTGCACCTAAAGCACGGGCAGTCAGAAAAGCTATTGAAATAACAGAAAAGGTTGATTTCAATAACATGAAGGCAGCCGATTTGGACAACTTGGTTGATTATATAGTTCAGCTATTTGACAAGCAATTTACCATTGATGATATTTATGACGGATTGGAAGCAGACAAGCTAATACCAACATTAATGGCTTGTATTAATGGCGTTGTTGGTACTATGGGTGCAAAGCTGGAGCAATTCCCAAACGCTCAAGCGGAGAAATAGGCAATCCTCTTTCTCCCGCTGAATTTATGAAGGAAGTCTATCTTAACTTGATGGAAGAAGGCTGGACGCTGACTGACATTGATGAGACGGACTTTTTTTATTACCTTGATTTATTGAGCTATAGGGCAAACAAGGGTCAGAAAAAGGTAACCATAGACCAGATTTTTTGAGGGAGGTGGAAATATGTTTTTTGATAAAAAACAAGTGAAAACAAGGTATGGTCACAACAGAAACTATAAAATTTGAGATTAAATGTTATTTAATTAACCTTTTATTGTACTTCACTATTTGTTTCAATATCAGACTGTTGTTTCTTCAGGCAAAACTGTATAATATTGGTTAATTAAATTAATGGAGGTTTTGTCATGAGAAAAAATTTTGTTAAGTTTCTTTTTTTAGTTTTTGTATTAGCTGGTATTTTTTCTTTCACACAAGCAAGTGTTTTTGCAACAGACTCTACAACTTTTACACCTATTCACGAGTATAATTTTGATAATGACAGTGGAACAACGGTTTTGGATACGGCGGCTAGCGGAGGAATAAATGGTACTTGTTCGAGAAATAACATAAAAACTGAAAATAGTCAAACATATAGAAGTTTTAATGGAACAATTGATGTAATAAAGTTTACAAGCCCTATCATCCCTACAGGTAAAAAGACCATATGCTTTAGAATAAAAGTACCTTTACCAACTATAAGTCATAAGTGGATAATGCATACTTTAGATGGAAACAGTACACTCCCAAATGGAACAGGTATTGCAATAATTGGTCCAGTAGGTAATGCTGTTAGTAATGGTACGTATGGACATTTAGTGGCATGGGAAGCTGATGGTTATATTCTTTCTCCTTCCTCTATTTGCGATAATAATTGGCATGACGTAGTGTATACATATGATGGGACTACGAATGAGAATGGAATGAAGCTTTATATAGATGGAAAATTAGTGAGTGAAGGGAAAAATACACGCTTATCAAGTACTGTAGATAACAATTTGGAAATTGGTTGCCACTATGATTATAGTTGTCATTATCTTCTTGGGGATTTAGACAATATTAAAATATATGATAAAGATATTTCTTGTAATGAGCCAACAAAACTTATAGCTACTGACGATAATTCAAAAATAAGTTTAGCATGGGATACTGCTGACAATGCGTAAGCGCTCAATAAAAGAGCGCATTACACATTAACCATTCATTTGAGATAATACTTCCAAAGAACCTTTAGACTTTTTCAAGTTTTTCGTCAATGACTAAAAAGTCCAAAGCAATTTTGAGGAGGCTATCAGAAAATGGATAAAATCACAGATGCCAAAACCGAATTCAGGCGGAGGCAATGGACTCAAATAATTCAGGACTGCCAGAACAGTGGTATGACAGTTGTAGGCTGGTGCAGCCAGAACAACGTGAATACAAAATCATACTACTACTGGCTACGAAAAATTCGTTCCCTGGCATGTGAAACCGGAACACTTGTACCACAAAGAAATGAACAGAAGA
>NZ_QKMR01000032.1 GCF_003208175.1 Ruminiclostridium sufflavum DSM 19573
AAGCGCATTGATGATATTCGATAAACATGCAAATTTAAAGTATAAGTTTGGGAACAGACATTTTTGGGCAGAAGGATATTATATAAGCACAGTAGGTTTAAACGAAGCAACTATTAGGAAGTATATCCAAGAGCAGGAGAAGCACGATATTATGGTGGATAAACTAAGTGTAAAAGAGTATGAAGACCCCTTCAAGGGGTAGCAAGTAGTACGTTTGTCCCTTTAGGGGCGGCAAAGATGGCAAGGGCAATAGTAGCTTGAACAAAGTGAAAGCCAGCGTCTTTAGGCGCTAGCCGGTAACAAGCCCTTATAGGGCTAGCACAAGCCACCCGTTTTACGGGTGGTCATGACTTGAGGCTAAAGCCTCCTGAAGTACAAACCCTAAAACCCAAACCGTTGAAACCTTCAAATAAATGCTTGAAAGCATATGTTCGCATGGAAGGCGAAGGTTTCAACCATAATTGACTTTATGAGCTCGTCTTGATATTATTACAGTTGACATTTTATCTCTGTAAGGCTCGAATCCGCAATTACCGTAGCCGTTATACAAATGGGGGTGTGAAATTATGAAAAAAAAGCATCACAGCTATCAGACACGCCAGTATATGCTTTCAAAGGACTATGAAATATTTCATTATTCAGATACATACCTTGAGCATGTGAGCCTGCACCACCATGATTTTTATGAATGTTATTTTTTTATATCAGGTGATGTAACCTACCTAACCGAAGGAAAAACATATTCCTTAAAACCCGGTGATATTATTCTTATGAACTCCACAGAGCTTCATCAGGCGATTATCAATAATCATAAGGTTCCATATGAAAGAATAGTCCTTTGGATAAATAAATCCTTTTTAAAAAATCTATCCACTGATGAAACACATCTTGCGAAATGCTTTGAAGACCCTGATAAAGAAACCGTTATAAGGATAAGCTTTGAAATGCAGCAAAATATCAAAGCTATCCTGCAAAAAATTATTGCGTTTGAAAACTATAGAGGAATAGGCAGCGATCTTCTTTTTAAAGCATACATTATTGAGCTTTTAGTCAACATAAATATGCTTTTATATAATAATATAGATAAGCTTGATGTAGATATAAAGAAAAACAATCTGATAGACGAAATAATTCAGTATATAAATAGTCATTTAGATGAAGAAATCACAATAGACGAACTTTCTGAACAGTTCTTTATAAGCAAATACCATCTGCTGAGGGAGTTTAAAAAATACTCGGGTACTACCCTGCACAAATATATCGTCCAGAAGAAATTAATACAGGCAAAATACCTCATATTAAAAGGATTCCCGATTATCAGCGTTTACGAGCAATGCGGCTTTGGGGATTACTCAAATTTTTTCAGGGCATTTAAAGCTGAATATGGAGTCACCCCAAAGCATTTTTATAAAATTATGTACAAAAATAATCCCTGAATTAAGCCGTGGGGGATTGTTTGCTACGTTCGAATTAAATTCAGTTTGGCCATAACCCTTTTAAACTTTTCAATATCAATAGGCTTCGAGGCATATGCATCACAATCATATTCAAAGGCCTTATTTACGTACTCTGCCTGCGCCAGAGCTGTTGTCATTATTACCTTTGCACGTTTTTCAGGGAGAATGCCCTTCTGAATTTCCAAATCCCTGATTGTTTTTAATACTTTCACCCCGTCTACCTTAGGCATCATAATATCCAAGCATACCAAATCATAAAGATGATTTTCCTTTAAAGCCATCATGTATGCATCTATCGTTTCTAATCCGTCTACTACCAAATCACATTCTCCGTATTGTGAAAGGAATTTGCTCAAAAACTTTCTGCTGGCCAAATCATCCTCAGCGATCAATATCTTCATCTGAATTTCCTCCCGTAAGTATTTATTTATTTTCAATGCCTTCTCCTTGATTGCGGGAAATAAACTCCTTGTGGTGTTCAAGTTCGTGCTGAATTTGAACAACATAATCAACAACTTCTCTTAGATTTTCACGTCTCGCTGCCAATTCCGCTTTGAAGGCGGCATTTTTTATTGCCTCGGCATCAATTTGAATAGCAAGGATTTTTATCTTATGGGCTATACTTTCAAAATCCCCCAGACAATTTTTATCAATATTTATCTTGGAAAATTCCTTAATATAGCATTCCATTTTTTCTATAACAGTATAGTTTTCTTCTATGTTCAGGCAAATATCCTTGTCTTTTTCTATAAAAAGGATATCTCCTTCATCTGTTATTCTCGCTTCCTTGTTTATATCTATTTTTGCCTGCATTTTAAATTCATGTGCCTTTTCAAGTATAGCTCTTAATTCGTCAATTTTTATCGGCTTAGAAATATAGTCGTCCATACCGGCAGACATAAAACGCTCCTTGTCCCCTTTCAGTGCAAACGCAGTCAATGCAACTATCGGAGTATGAAGCCTGTTTTCTTCCTTCTTCCGAATAATTCTGGTAGTTTCAATTCCATCCATCTCAGGCATCTGTATATCCATAAGAATGAGATCATAGTTTTTTCTGGAATGCCACTCCAATGCCTCTAATCCATTATTCGCAACATCTACGGAATGTCCTGCCTTCTCAAGCATTCTTACTATTACATTCTGGTTAAAATCAACATCTTCTACTGCAAGTATCCTCATTGCGTTTCGAGCTTTGACAATCCCGCAGGAATTATCCGATGCCTGTAATTTATCACCCTTTTCCCCTATTTTAAATTTTGCAGTAAAGTAAAATGTACTCCCTTTTCCTTTTTCACTTTCATACCACATTTTACCTCCCATCATTTCTGCAAGCTGTTTTGAAATTACCAGCCCCAAGCCTGTTCCCTTATATTTTCTGGTAAAGGAGCCGTCTATTTGTATAAAAGTCTTGAAAAGCTTTCCCATGTCCTTCTGTTCAATACCAATACCCGTATCTGCCACATCAAACTGCAAAGTCACTTCTTTTTTCTCACAAGCCACCTTGCGTATTGATAATGTGATATCCCCTCTCCGGGTAAATTTAATTGCATTATTAATAATATTGTTCAAAATCTGCCTGAGCCTGTTGGAATCTCCATAAATATTCTCGGGTATATCAAAGGGCAGCGTATATTTTAGCTCCAGTCCCTTTTCTCCGGCGTGAGGTCCATGAGCTTTTATTACCTCTTCAATAAAATCTCTGAGAGCAAAGCATTTATTATCAAGAACCATTTTGCTGGCTTCCAGTTTTGAAAAATCCAGTATGTCATTTATAAGGGTAAGAAGCGAATCTGCACATGACTTTGCTATATTCATATTTTCCTTTTGTTCAGAATTTAAATCTGTCATAAGGCTAAGATCAATCATCCCCATAATTCCATTGATTGGAGTTCTGATTTCATGGCTCATATTGGCTAAAAATTCACTTTTTGCCTTATTAGCAGCCTCAGCCTCTTCTTTCGCGCGCTTCAGCTCGGTGACATCGTCGAAAATAACCATTATTCTGTTTTCTCCGTTAAATATAACAGGTGTAAGGCTTGCCTTGAGATAGCATCGGAAAACACTTCCATCTCTGAAAAAATTACACTTAAACATGACATCATTAAAAGGCGTGCCTGAATTTATCACTTCCTGCATAGTCCTGTTGAACCTGCAGGATTTACATATCCTTCTTTCTAAATAGTTTTTTCTCAAGCTGTAAATGCATCCAAAAACATCACATACTCTCTTTCCTGTTACGGCATTCAGTTCAGACTGCAAAAAAGACAGCGCCCACTTGTTGGCAAGGTTAATTATAAAATTCTCATCAAGAAAAATAACACCAATCGGAGCAATCTGAATAATTGTCATAATATTATTACGTTCAATTTTGACTGCCTCCTCTATTTTTCTTATATTTGTAATGTCCCGAAAAACTATTACACTGCCTGAAACAGTGACATTTTTTTCAACAACGGGAGAACAGCTTGCAGATATGTATTTTTTATCTCCGTACTTAGTTACAAGCTGAGAATTCCTTCTAAGCCCCTTTGCTGCGTTCTCCTTAACTTCAGATGAAAAAGGGCTTTCATATTTAATTCCGGTAGCCGCGTCAATAATACAGAATATATCTGTCAAGCTTTTGCTTTGAGCCTCATCACGCGTCCATCCGGTCATATTTTCCGCTGCTTTATTAATAAACGTTATTTTATCGTTGATATCTGTACAAATAATTCCATCACCTATGCTGGAAAGTGTGATATACCTCTGATCATTACCCATTAAAAACTGCTCCTATGCTTTATGATAAGAATAAAAAGATTTTTACAGCTCCATAATATGCTATCCTTTTACCTGCAAGCTATTTTAACATTGAAAAAATTAATTGAGGTATTTTTTCAAGGGATGTCTGCTTTTCCACAGCACCGATATCAAATGCCACCTTTGGCATTCCATATACAACTGAGGATTTTTCATCCTGTCCTATGGTCCTTGCTCCCTTTCTTTTCATTGCAAGCAGCCCCTTTGCCCCGTCATATCCCATACCCGTCAGAATTATTCCGACAGCCTTGTTTCCGGCTGCCTTGGCTACTGACTCAAAAAGCACATCCACCGAGGGACAATGGCCATTTACCTTCTCTTTTCCTCCAAGCTCTATGTTATATCGTTTTCCAACCTTAATAACCTTCATTTGCTGGTCTCCGGGGGCTATAATCACTTTACCCTGCTCGACAAAATCACCGGGCTGTGCTTCCTTAACACGCAGGTGTGTCTGTTTGTCCAGCCTTTCGGCAAACATACGTGAAAACACAGGAGGAATATGCTGGACAACAACTATGCCCGGCGCAGTAACGGGCATAGCCTTCAAAATATTGTACAAAGCCTCTGTACCTCCGGTAGATGCGCCGATTGCTATAATTCTGCCTGTATCGGTATTTTGCTCCGATACTATATCTGTAATATTTGAGCTTTCAATTTCTCCTATTTTAGCCTTTGAGGCAATTCTAATCTTTATAATTAAATCTCCTAAAAATTTTTCTATACCTTTAACTGATTGTACGTCAGGCTTTGTAACAAAATCAACCGCACCTGCATTCATGGCTTCAAAAACAGACTCACTGACACCGCTGACCACTATAACCGGTATAGGATATTGGGGAAGAAGTCTTTTTAGAAATTCAATTCCGTTCATCTTCGGCATTTCAATATCACAGGTCATTACATCCGGCTTGTATTTAAGAATCTTATCTCTGGCATCGAATGGATCCACAGCCATTGCGACAACCTCAATATATGGGTCTGTGGAAATACCCTTTGATAATACCTCTCTATATAAATGACTATCATCTACAACAAGAACACGGATTTTTTTCAAAACCGGCATTTTTTCACCTCGTACTCAGTTTTTAAAATATGCTTAAATTATTCCTTCCTGTATACCGCAGGTCTTAAATACTTAAACTTTGTCTCTTTTCTGTTCAGAGACTCTGAGTGCCCAATAAATAAATAGCCGCCGCGTTCCAGTGAATTATAAAACTTCTCCACCAGCTTATGTTTAGTCTGCTCATCAAAATAAATCATTACATTCCTGCAAAATATCACATGAAATTTTCGTCTGAAGGGAAAGGTTTCATCCATCAGATTAAATTTTCTGAATATGATTTCACTCTTTATTTTATCAATAATTTCATACTTTTCCATACTGATTTTACTGAAATAATTAGCTTTCCATGAAGCAGGAAGCGCCTCAATTCCTTCATTACTATATACCCCATTTTTTGCAAGCTCAAGCACTCTGTCTGAAATATCTGTAGCTAATACTCTGGAATCCCAGAAAATTTTTTCTTTTCCCAGAAATTCATCTATCAGCATCGCTAATGTATAGGGTTCCTCACCTGACGAGCAGCCTGCGCTCCAGATTCTGATATCCTTGTCTTTTCCCTTAGCTGTCAGATATGGAAGTATACTGTCTCTCAAATAATAAAAATGCTCCGCTTCCCTCATAAAAAAGGTATGATTTGTAGTTATTTTATTAACCAGAGTAGTTACAGCAGTTCCTGTTTTATCTTCAAATATATACTTAACATACTCCGAATAATTGTTTATGTTATTTTGCAAAAGTACATTATAAAGCCTTCCTGACACCAAAGCCTTCTTTTCTTCTTTCAGATTTATACCGTAATTTTCCTTGATATAAGCTGCTAATTGCAAAAATTCTTCATCCGTTATTGTAAGCACAGCCGTACCCCCTCCAAAAGGGAAGGGCTGCCATATAAAACATCCGTCCAATAATTCTGGCGAAATATTCTTACAACAGCCCTAAGCTCAAGCACCTTTTCAGTACTTTCCGAATTCATTGTCACTCAGTGCAATTTTCGTTCTCCTTGAGCCCATCATTTCATTATTTCCCCTCATATTACTTAAATCCATTTTTCTTTTTTTTTCTGACATGTCATTTATCATGTTCAGGACATCAGGGTTTAAATCATTAGGGTTCCCCTGATTTTCATCATTTTGTGAAAGCTTGAATTCTGAAACCATTTGCTGCATCAGCATTGCCTGGGTTGACAGCTCTTCACTTGCCGCCGCGGCTTCTTCAGAGGTTGCCGAGTTAGTCTGGACAACGTGAGACACCTGCATAATTCCCTGATTGATTTGTTCAATACCTAAAGCCTGTTCGCTGGAAGCAACATTAATATCATTTACTATATTGGCCACCTTTTCAATTTCAGTAACAATCTTATTGAGAGCCTCCGCAGTTTCCTTTGCTATTTTTGTTCCTTCTTCTGATTTTTTGATTGAGCCTTCAATCATTTCTGTAGTCTCTTTCGCTGCATTAGCTGAACGGGCCGCAAGGTTCTTGACTTCCTCTGCCACCACTGCAAAGCCTTTCCCGTGCTGTCCCGCTCTTGCCGCCTCAACTGCCGCATTCAGTGCAAGCATATTTGTCTGGAAAGCAATATCATCAATAACCTTTATAATTTTGGATATATTTGCCGAAGACTCATTAATCTGTTCCATTGCCTTGAGCATATCCTTCATCTGTGAATTCCCTTTTACAGCATGTTCCTTGGCATTTTCGGCAAGTTCATTGGCTTGATTCGCACTTTGTGCATTCAGCCTTGTCTGAGATGAAATCTCTTCGAGAGAAGCAGTTAATTCTTCTACCGAGCTTGCCTGTTCAGTTGCTCCCTGCGATAGTGCAATACTTGAATCCGATATCTGTTTTGATCCGGAAGTGACCTGCTGCGCGGCATTATTTATTTCATTCATCATATTATTAAAAGTTTGAATAGTAAAATTGATATTATCTTTGACCTTGGTATATGCTCCTTCATACTCGCCAACCATTTTAACAGTCAGATTTCCTTGCTCCATCTCACCCATAACGGCCGCTATTTCTTTCAGAGGCTGTGCCACCGCATCCATTGTACAGTTCATTCCCTCAATAATATTTGAAAATCCGCCTTCAAACCTGCTGATATTCCCTCTGACCTCCAGATCTCCGTTTATAGCAGCACTTGCAAGTCTTCCTGTATCCTGAATCAGGCTTCTGATTGTGCTCATCATTTCAGACAAAGCCGGCATCAGCTGATCATTTTCAGATCTTCTTCCGATTCTTTGCAGCTCCTCAAGTCTGCTTGTATCTCCCTTGGAAACCTTGACCACAGCATCCTGAACGCTCAAAAGCCTCTTACGCACATCATTAACCGACTCCGCCAGTTCATTGAGAGAGCCTGTGTATTCACCGGTAATTTCCTGGGTATAATCATTTACAGACAGAGCTTTCATTACCAGCTGCACCTCATTTATGGGATGGATAATTGAGTCAAGGGTATTATTTACTCCCTCAACCAGCCTTCTGAACTCTCCCTGATGCTTAAATGAATCTGCTCTTATTTCCAGATTACCTTCTATAGCTGCTTCTGCCAGCATATTTACATCCATTGCCAGCTTATTGACCGCTGCAATTATTTCTCCGAAAGCACCTGCAAGCCTCCCTAGCTCATCCTTGGTTTTTATTTCTATATTCGTGTTTATATTGCCGGCAGCAATATTATCCGCAGCAATCGCCATCATTTTTATAGGCTTACTGATTGTATTTGATATAAACAGTCCAAGCACTACCGATAAAACTACTCCCAATGCCACAAGTATACCCATAACCAGCATCGCTGCATCTGCCGACTTGCTGTCGGATGACGAAGTTTTTGACGCCAGCTTAATGTTGTAATCTAAAAGCTTTGCTGTCTGTGCTTCAACATTTCTTGCGGCGGTATCAACCTCTTTCAGGAGGCTTTCTTCCGCCTGTTCTGCTTGTCCCGCCAGCACAAGGTTCACAATATTATTGTCAAGTGTTCTTTGCTCTTCCAGCAATGCTGCTAGAGCATCTAATTCCTTGCCTTCCTCTATAGTTGAAAGCTCATTTCGGTAATCTTTAATATATTTATAAATATCCGAATAATACTGCTCGATTTTGTCAGTATAAGCTTCTGAGTTGCCGGAATCTAAAATTATATTTCTTAAGTTTATACGAATCCGCTGAAATTGCAAATTTATATAACCCATATTTTCAATCGGCTTTGTGTTTTGCTCATACATTATCATTTCATTTTTGCTTAATGTTTTAATCTCTATTATACTATATACTCCAATAGCTCCCGAAATCAATGCAACTATGGCGAATCCCAATAATAGCTTTGTAGCAATCTTTAAATTGTAAAACCATTTCATAAGTCAGCACTCCTTTATTTTGGAATTATCATTTTATATGCTATCACTTAAAACCTCAAACTCATCATCTGTAAGCAGTTTTTCACAATCAAGCAGCAGTCTTGTCTCACTTCCGATTTTTCCTATTTTCTTTATGTACCTATTATTGAAGCCTCTGTTCATCTGCGGAGGGTCAACAACATCCTGCTCGGGAATTGTAAGCACCTCGGATACACTGTCAACAATCAGTCCAATAAAGAGATCATTAATATCAATTACTATTACACAGGTTCTGTCATTATATTCCCTTGACTCTTTTTTAAAGCGAAGCCTTACATCCATTATAGGAATAATTTTACCCCTTAAATTAATTATTCCTTTAACGTATTCAGGAAGCTCGGGTATTTCTGTAATAGCCTGTATTCCTATGATCTCTGTAACATATTTTATCTCTATTCCATAACTTTCATTGCAGATTGAAAATGTCAGATATCTGTCTTTTTGAGTATCCTCCTCCACTTCTACAGAATTGCCTATAATATTTGCCATCTTTTCATCCCCTTCCTTTAATAAAATGCTGTTCAAAGAACCTGCCCCACACATACAGAGTTTTCTCAATTACGGCTTCTCTTTCCTAGTTCATCAGTCTCCCACTGTCCAGTATCAGGCTGATGTTTCCATCTCCCAAGAGTGTACATCCGGCAAGGTCCCTTGATTTTTTGAATTGCCGGATATATTCGGGCAATGCTTTTACAACCACCTGCTGCTCACCTAACAGTTCATCGGCAAAAATACAAAGCGTTTTTTCCTGATTTTCAACCATAATAAGTACACCTTCACTGAATTTCGTAGTATCGCATACCAGATTGTATATTTTATGTAATCTAAGAATGGGGTAACAGCTTCCTCTGACCATGATCATTTCATTTTCGTCAGGGTCTTTGATTATATCCTTTTCCGAAGGTCTGAAGGATTCTCTGATATCTGTGGTAGGTATTGTGTAACAGGATTTCCCCACTCTGATATTCATGCCATCAATAATGGCCAGCGTCAGAGGGATTTTCATAGTGGTTATAGAGCCCTCTCCCGGAGCGCTATCCACCCAAGCGGTTCCGCCAATTGCCTCAATATTTTTTGTAACAACGTCCATGCCTACACCCCGGCCGGAATACTCCGTAATTCTGTCTTTAGTAGAAAAGCCCGGTAAAAATATAAGGGAATATATTTCTTTATCTGTCATCAGATTTTCGGGCTTTTTAATCAATCCGTTTTCTCTGGCTCTCATGAGTATTTTTTCCTTGTTGAGACCTCTTCCGTCATCCTTAACGATTATAAGAACATCGCTTCCCGCGTTTCTGGCTTCAATGGTTATAGTGCCTGTAGCTGTCTTTCCGGCTGCGACCCTGTCCTCGGTGGCTTCTATTCCGTGATCGATGGAATTTCTGACAACATGCATCAAGGGATCAGAAATATGCTCTATTATATTTTTATCCACCTCAGTCTCTTCACCGATAATCTCTAAAGAAATCTGCTTATCAAGCTTTTTACTCATATCCCTCACAATACGGTGCATTTTATTAAAAGTGCCTGAAATAGGCACCATACGTATAGACATCACCATATCCTGAAGCTCACCGGATATTTTTTTCAGCTGTCTGGCCGCCTTTTGGAAATTTTCAAGATTAAGACCTTTCAGATCAGGATTCTGAGTTACCATAGCCTCAGCCACTACCATTTCTCCCACTAAATCCATAAGCTTATTCAGCTTGAGAACATTCACACTTATGATGCCTTGTGAGGCCTGTGACTGATTTTCTCTTTCCGGTTTTTCCAAATTAAGCTTATCTTGAAGCTCAATTGCAGTTACAGGTGAATTTTCCGGGGCAAGCCCGCAAAGCTGGGTTTTATCCTTCTTTTGCATTTTGTGTTCTTCAAAGGCTTTTTCTTCAATTTTTTCAAGTTCTATTGCTTTTAAAAATATAGTCTGCGATAATATTTCCTGCATTTCCTCATAGCTCTTATTTGCCTTGAAATAAACTGTAAAGCCATTGTCACGTATAGTCTGGGAGCTACTATCATTATCCATAATATCATCAGGTATGTAGTACATTTCATCTGTGACCTCTTCTAAATTATGAACAACTGTGTATGCACGAATATTCTCCATTTCACAGCCGTCCTCAAAATAGACAGCGGCTCTGTAAACACAGCTGTATTCCCGAACAATATTTTTCTCATGGGGAATATAGTACTGCTGCTTATCCTCCTGCGGCTGCACCTCTTCTTTTGTATCTGCCGCCTCCGGGCTTCCTTGTTTAAGCACAGACAAAAAGCCTTTAATACCGGATATAATATTTTCAGCTTCTCCATCGGGACTATCACCCGCTTTTATCTTCTCGAGCTCCACCTTGATAAAGTCCACACCCTCCAAGATAAGATCGGACAATGCGGAGCAATCATAATCCTGTGGCTTCTCTTCACGTATAAAATAAAAAAGGTCCTCCATAGCATGTGCCAAAAGTGATATATTATTAAAAAGCATCATTGCAGAGGAACCTTTTATGGTATGCATAACTCTGAATATGTCATTTATGGTGTCAGAAGCATAGTCACCTGACTTCTCACTTTCCAGTACAGCACTCTCAAGCTGTTCAATCTGTTGATTGGTTTCAAATATGTACATATCAAGTATCGGATCATCTATTGAATATTCAGACATAAGCACACACCCCCTTAGAAATCTTTATTTAATTTCAAACGAGTCAAGAGTCATTTCCAGTGTAGAAAGAGTACATTCCTTCAACGAAAAATTATATTTGTTAAACCGCCAATTAAGGCATATTGACATAAAAGAACCCCATATCAGATAAGATAGGCTTTCGCTGTCAATACCCCTGCTTAATTCGCCTGCTTTTTGCGCCTCCATAATAATCTCCTGAATAAAGCAAAGCTTTGCAAAAAATGCATTTTTAACCTTTCCGGCAAACTGCGGATCACATGCCAAAACATTATATGCTTGTGAAACTGCCGTTACAGCGGGATAATTCTCATAGTACTCTGCATATGAATTTATAAAAAAAATGATAGCTGCTCTTAGTTTTAATTTTTTAATTTTAACTGTGGTCATAATATCGGAATCATACTTTGAATCAAAGTCCAGCATTGCGAGAATCAAATCGCTTTTTTTGTTATAATGCCTAAACAATGTGGCCTCTGAAACACCTTGGCGTTTTGCGATTTCTCTTGTAGACAGTCCTTGTATACCGAACTCATCAAGTATTTCAATTGCGGTTAAAATCAAACTGTCTTTTCTATCCATTACATATTCCATTTTTTACCTCCAAGCGTAGTAATCGATTACTACTAAACAGCACCCAAGAATATTATGACTGTAATGGTGTATTTTGTCAATTTATTTTTATCATATTTTACAAAATTATTAATTATAATCCAAATTTTTAATTATATTTTATTACTTTTTGGTAGTATTGGAGAGATAACAGTTAAAAACAAGAAAAAAGCGCATCCGTAGGTATAATACCGATGCACTGATAACTTACTGACAGGACTTCATTTTAGAGAGCTTTTAAATCCCGCATTTTTTCTTCTGCACATGATATACAATTCTAAGCAACAGCTTTTCAGGAACAAACTTTTCAAAAAAGGCGGATAATTTCATTATTGTGCCGGGGATAATGGTTAATTTTCTCTCAAACATCCTTTCTATTGCATATTCTGCAACATATTTACTGCTTAAGCCCTTAAGGCTCATTTTAACATTTGCCGTCTGATTAAATTCAGTATCAACGGGCCCCGGGCAAAGCGAGCCGATGTATACCCTGCTTCCTTCCCTGCGTAATTCCTCATATATAGCTTGTGTCAGTCTAAGCACATATGCCTTGGAGGCATAATAGCCTGATAGCAACGGGCCCGGCAGAAAAGCAGCAGATGAAGCAACATTTAAAATATATCCCGAGTTCTTTCTTTTAAGGTCCCGTAAAAACAGCTTTGTAAGAATGCAGACAGCTTTTATATTTGTGTCAAGCATTCTTAGCTCATCTTGAATGTCCGAACTGTCAAATGTTCCAAAAATGCCAAAGCCCGCATTGTTTATTAAAATATCTATGTCTTGCTTCCTGACCTGCTCATATAATTCAAAACAGGCTTCTTCCTTTGATAAATCAAGGCATATTGCCTGAACACCAGTGGATAAAATGCCTTTCAGTTCTTCAAGCCTTTCCGCTCTGCGTGCTACAAGAATCAAGTCATACCCTTTTTTGCTTAAAATTATGGACATATCCCGTCCTATCCCCGAGCTGGCCCCTGTTATTAATGCCTTCATTTTTACCCTCTTTCTGAAACCTGTTTATTCAGACTTTCATTTTATTAAATAAATCAACTTTTTGGCTGCCAAATTTCAGATTAACTTAATTCGCAGCACCTGTTTCCGGCACATAATTATGGCTTAGGAGCAATCCTCCAAAAGCTAAAGGACTGTCTCAAAACCACCGTATAACAGCAGTTTTGCAACAGTCCCCCTAATAAAAGATTTACTAAATCTTATTATGCCTTCAATCTAGCTTCAAGAGCTTCAAGCTGATTCTTCAATTCCTGAGGCATACGGCCGTAGTTTTCATAGTGAGCCTTTATTGACTCAACCTCTTTCAGCCATTCTTCATTATTAACCTTGAGAAGCTCTGCCATATCATCAGCTGATACATCAAGACCTGTAGTGTCAATAGCATCTGTAGTCGGCATATAACCAATAGGAGTCTTAACAGCTTCGCCTTCTCCTGATACTCTTTCACAAATCCATTTAAGAACACGGCTGTTTTCTCCGTAACCAGGCCATAACCACTTGCCGTCTTTATCCTTACGGAACCAGTTAACATAGAATATCTTCGGCAATTTGTCTTCAGTTGAAGCAGCTCCAACATCCAACCAGTGCTGTAAATAATCGCATACATTATATCCCATGAATGGCAGCATAGCAAACGGATCACGGCGAACTTGACCTATCTTGTCAGATATAGCCGCAGCAGTTATTTCTGAACCCATGATAGAACCCATAAATACACCATGCTTCCAGTCAAAGCTTTCATGAACCAAAGGAATAGTACTTGGACGACGTCCGCCTATCAATATAGCGGATATCGGAACACCTGCAGGATCTTCCCACTCAGGAGCTATAACAGGGCACTGGCTAGCCGGTGCTGTAAAGCGAGCGTTTGGATGAGCTGCAGGAGCCTCTGATGCCGGAGTCCAATCATTGTTTTTCCAGTCGATAAGATGATCAGGTGCATCAACTCCCATACCTTCCCACCATATATCCTTGTCATCGGTAACACCAACATTTGTGAATATAGTATTCTTTTCAATACTGTGCATTGCATTTGGATTTGAATCTAATGAAGTTCCAGGAGCAACTCCGAAGAACCCTGCTTCAGGATTAATAGCGTAAAGTCTGCCATCCTTGCCGTATTTCATCCAAGCTATATCATCTCCGATAGTTTCAACCTTCCAGCCCGGAATTGTTGGAACCAGCATAGCAAGATTAGTCTTTCCGCAAGCACTTGGGAATGCACCGCAGATATATTTAACCACACCCTTAGGGCTTGTTAACTTAAGAATCAACATGTGCTCAGCCAGCCAGCCTTCATCACGAGCAATAACTGATGCTATACGAAGAGCAAAGCATTTTTTACCCAGCAATGCATTTCCGCCGTATCCTGAACCAAAGGACCATATAGTTCTTTCTTCAGGGAAATGGCTTATATATTTCTTTTCCATTGGAGCACAAGGCCATTTTCCGTCCTTTTGTCCTGCTTCCTTAGGAGCTCCTACTGAATGCAGGCAAGGTACGAATTCGCCATTACCTCCAAGTGTTTCAAGTACCTTTGCACCAACACGTGTCATTATACGCATGTTACAAACAACGTATGCACTGTCAGTCAATTCAACACCTATCTTTGATATAGGTGAACCGATAGGTCCCATTGAAAATGGTATAACATACATAGTTCTGCCCTTCATGCAACCTTTGTATAAGCCCTTCATGGTTTCCTTCAATTCATCAGGGTTAATCCAGTTGTTTGTTGGTCCAGCTGCTTCCTTGGTTTTTGAAGCAATATATGTTCTATTTTCTACACGAGCAACATCGGATGGATCACTGTTAAATGAAAAACATCCCGGACGTTTTTCAGGATCTAACGGTTCTGCCATTCCTGCATCAACCATTCCCTGCATAAGGCGGTCGTATTCTTCCTGAGAACCATCACACCAATAAATCTGATCCGGTTGACACATGTCAGCCATTTCTTTAACCCACGCTTGCAATTTAACGTTTGTAGTCATTACAATTCTCCCTTCAATTTATAAAAAATATAGTGCTATCAATGAGTAGTATTTGTGATTTACACCTTACTATTCGCATTATGTAAGCAATAGATTTAGTTAATTTTTTCACTAACCATGTTACCATACAAAGCCATAAATTTCAACAACTCTTTTAAGAATATTTGTTAATTTTTTAAATAAAATTTGCAAGTTTGTGCTACCCAAAATTTCATGTATGCATATATATACAAAGCCCAGGCTATCAATAAAATTATCTGCAAACTCTGTACACAAAAGGATTTTTTAGCCAGCTTAATTTTTTCTTATCAAAGTAATCAATATCTATTTTAATAAAAAAAGAAATGTTTAAAGCTCTAAAATTGCATGTACCTTTTTGTATACAAAAAACAAAAGCATCTTTCAAATTCCTTCATTTCAGTAGTAACCATCGTCAATTAATTCTTGATTTTAATAAAATACACGCAGCAGGCAGATATCTGTGACAGTGCATAATTTGCAAAAAGCAATAATATAGCAGCGAATATCAAACGGCTTCAATAAAGCATAAAAAAGGCTGCCGATAGCATCCTTTATATCATGTAACCGAAGTATCCACAACCTTCAGCAGCATAATACAAGCATGTGCTTACTGCAGCCTTTCTATTTTTAAAAATTATCCGGCTTTAAAAGATTATGTTAATCCCCGATTCCTTATCTATTAATCCCGGTTTAAAAACTGAATTTTTAAAATATTTACAGGAATAATGCACTGACTACATAATTAATTATGAATAAGCCTGTCACTATATACATAATAGGATGAACCTCTTTAGCCTTGCCTTTGCATATTTTCACCACCACATAGAATATAAACCCTGTGGATATACCACTTGAAATACTGTAAGCAAAAGGCATAACTACTGCAGTAAAGAATGCCGGAAGCGCTTCGTCAAAATCTTCCCATCTGATTTTAGCAAATGATCCCATCATCAAAACACCAACAATAATAAGTGCAGGAGCAGTCGCTGCCGCCGGTATAACCCCTGCCACAGGTGCAAATAACAAACAGGCAGCAAAGAATATTGCTGTTACAATTGACGTAAAACCGGTTCTACCGCCAGCGCCGATGCCTGCTGCACTTTCAGTGTAGGTTGTGGTATTCGATGTTCCTAAAAGAGCACCGATAGAAGTTGCGGTAGCGTCAGCAAATAGAGCCTTGTCCATCTTTGATTTGAATCCTCTGCCCGAGAAAAGCTCTGCTTCATCCTTGTCATCAAATATTCCGCTCTTTCTTCCTGTTCCTATAAATGTTCCGATTGTGTCGAAGGTATCCGAAAGAGTAAAGGCCAGAATAGTTATAAGAACAATGGGAATAGTCCTTGGATCACTGAAAAGTCCGGTAAAGTCAAGCTTAAACGCTGTTTGTGTTATATCTGAAACATTATAAGGCGTTGACGTCGATAAGGATGTAACTCCCATAGGTATACCAATCAGCGTAGTTGTAACTATGCCAATAAGCATAGCCCCCTTGACCTTTAAAAGCATTAGAACGACTGTAATAGCAAGTCCGATTAAAGCAAGCTGCGCTGCAGGAGCCGCAAAATTTACAAAAGCAGGAACAACATTTGCCCCATCAGCAACAACAGTGGCAGCATCAGCCTTTGTCCCAATCATATCCATAAAAGGAGAACTTGAAGTTCCCTCTGAAGTAAACTTCAGGAAACCGGCACTTTTAAAGCCTATGTATGCAATAAAAAGACCAATACCTCCGCCGATAGCCAACTGCAGCGATTCAGGAATCGCCTTGATAATCATTTTTCTTATTTGAGTCACTGTAATAATAATGTTAATAATACCGCAAATAAAAACCATTGCTAATGCCTGCTGCCACTCATAACCCAGTCCGAAAACAACCGTAAATGTAAAGAATGCGTTCAGACCCATACCGGGAGCTTGTGCATAAGGAACATTTGCAACTAATCCCATAATAAGAGTGCCTATCACTGCTGCAAGAATTGTTGCTACGTATATACCGCCTTTAGGCATACCGGTTTGCCCCAGAATATTGGGGTTTACAAAAATGATGTATGCCATGGTAAAGAAGGTAGTCATACCAGCAACTATTTCAGTCCTGACATTTGTGCCATTTTCCTTGAGTTGAAATTTTTTCTCCAAAAAATTCATACTTTTCCTCCTATATTTAGTATCCCGCGCTTTTATATTATCCATTCAACAAAAATCTATTCAATATTAAATTCATCAGACAAAATTAAACAGATAATAAAAGCAAGTTTGCATAGAAAATTTACAGGACTATTTTATCACAATTAGTATTATTATCAAGCACATAACGTAATTTATTTGTAAAATAAAAAGCTGCAAAGCCAAGTCAAATACAATAATATACATATATTACAGGAATCAATTACCGTTTGAGGCTTTCGAAATGTTGAACACCGTTTTTCGGATTCCTGTAATTGACGTTTTTATTGTATATGAGATTTGTTTTGCAGCTCTTTATATTCCTATAGAGGATAACTTCAAACCTTTTTTATATTGTATACGGAATTTAAAACCAGCCAATTCTGAGGGAAATACCTTCCTATTGTCCAGTAGCTTACACCTCCGAGCTTATATTCATTTACCAGCTTTAATTTTGCCAGTATGCTTCTCGCATCCTCAAACCATACCTCATGCTGCCTTCCCGATTTATAATATCTGAAGAAAGGAGACTGAGCTATAGGATCATATTGTATGTTTGCGCCCACTTCATATGCCAGCTCCACAGCGCCCGGATTTGATAAGGCTCTGGCAGCCGTACCCTTTTCGTAAGGAAGTGTCCAATCATAGCCATAATTAGGTATACCCATTAATATTTTTTGACGCGGTATTGCCGTCACCGCATAATTTATTACTCTCCTTACCTGGTTCAAAGGAGCTACAGCCATAGGCGGCCCATAAGTAAACCCCCATTCATATGTCATAATTATCACATGATCAACAAGCGCGCCGTGAACCGGATAATCATGCCCCTGATAAAGCACCCCCGGCTGGTCAGCCGATATTTTGGGTGCAACAGCTGTAGCGATGGTATATCCGAGAGGTCTTAGCACCGAAACAATCTTTCTCAGAAAATCATTATATTTTTCCCGGTCGTCAGCATATATATATTCAAAATCTATGTCAAGTCCCCGGTATCCTTTAGCTTTTAAAGTTTTTGTCACATTATCTATCAGCTTATTCTGAACCTCCGTATCATTCAGTATCGTATGTGCCAGATCACTGTCAAAGCTTCCGCCTTCCTTAATGTTGGTTATTACCATAATGGGCGCGGCACCTGCCGCTCTTGCGGCACTTATCAGCGGAGTGTCCTCTATTGAAGTCAAGGATCCGTCAGGCTTTACCTGATAGCTGAATATGCTGAGATACGTCAGATACGGAAGAGTCTTTCTCAGAACCTCCATATTAATATTTGGAAAGGCATATCCATTGACCTCTATAGTCCCGAAGCTCATCGTCATCGGAGGAATTATTATATTTTGCCCTGCATAAATCATAGAAGGATTCGTTATCTCAGGATTGGCTTTAATAAGCTCTTCAACAGGAATTCTATAATCTCGGGCAATGGAATATAATGTTTCTCCCGGCTCAACCGTATGCCTCCGGGTTCCTTCGAGTATCACAATTGTCTGCCCTATTACAAGCTGATTGGGATTCGAAAGTTCATTATCAGATATAATCTTTTGCGGGGAAACCCTATACTGCTGTGCAATTGTATATATGCTTTCTCCGGGTTTTACAACATGTATTCTCAAAAAATATCACTCTCCGCTTTAATTTCTGCTACTCTAACTCAACTTTTCCAGCTGAGTTAATTCACTATTTACAGGCGCTATAAAATCAATTGACTTCCTTTACTCCATATTACAGTATATGCTGTCAGTCCGTAATGTGACATTGCAATTAAAGGATTGGACTTGGGTCACAGAAAAGCTGTATTTATACATATTTTCCGCCGTTAGGCCGGTGCTGTCTAAATATTTAATATTTATGCCGGAAAACAGCTCATAAATATAGTATACTTGTGCCGTTAAGAAAAAAAGAGTCCAAAACCCTTTACAAGACAGGGTCTTAGACTCTTACCTTCAATTTTCCAAAGAAATTTTATAAATATTAAATTTCTATTCCTTCAAATAGGCATTAACCTTTTCATCAATAGCCTTTGCCGTTTGCTCAGCTGTTTTATTGCCGCTGACGAAAGCAGGAAGCTCAGCTTTGATTATTTCGTCTACGCTTCCATCACCTAAAGTACAGCTGTTTATTTTTCCAAATATATTTGTAATAGAGGTTTTTGATTCCGATACAGGCTTAAAAGTTTTGCTCTGTTCTTCAAATACCGATTTCATCACAGGTGCATTAAAGGTTTCGTCATTTTGAATTGTTGTTGAGAGTAAAATCTTTATATAATCGAAGGCTTCTTCCTTGTATTTGCATTTTGATGTAATTGCCGCAATATTTGTTGCGAATGCATTAACATTGCTTACCCCGTCTAAAGTCGGATAAGGTATAAAAATTGGTTCCTCATTAAATGGCTTTACCACTCCCTGAGCATTTTTAACCACTCCAGTATAATTCTCAGTTCTAAGTACGCTTAGCTTTATTCTTTCTTCACTGTCAGTTTCCTCCTGCTCTGCTTCATTGGGACAAACATATGGAAGAAGCTCCTTATATGTCTGCAACAGCTTAATAAAGCCCTCCGAATTAAAGTTTGAAGTCTTTTTGTCATAATTTACATAAGAATTTTTATCAGAATATTTCATATCCCAGAAATTAAAATCAGGCTCAAGAAAATACTTCCCATTACTGCTGTTAAAGTATTCCTTTGCAGCCTTGAGTAAATCATCCCAGGTCCAATTGCTTGTTTCAAGCTTCAAGTCACCCATTACTGTCTTATACGTATAAAAATAGCTAAAGCAATAATCTATAGGTATAATATACCTTTTTCCATCATATATCCCTGTATCCAATATTGTTTTATTATAATTTTCAATTTTAAGCTCTTCATCCTCGGAAATAAGCGTACTTAAATCACATAAAACACCGTCACGCATTAATTTGTAATCGTTCGGCAGACACCATGCAGGCAGAAATATAACATCAGCTCCCTGTCCTGCCGCAAGCTCAGCCTGAAACTGCAACTGGAACGAATCAAAATCTTCCGGATCCAGCACCTTTTCTTTGACATTTACATCACTGTGAATCCTTTTAAAATTACTCAGTACAGTTGCATTCAGAGTATCCATCTGCGAAAAATAACAAACACCAAGTACCTTTTCAGAGCTATCCGATGAATCCGCCGTACTTCCGGCAGCCGAAGCAGCTTCTGATCCCTTGCTATCAGAACAGCCCGTACCCAAAATAGCGGCAGACATAAGCACTATCAATGCAAAACTAATCCATCTCCTAAGCATGTTAACATATCCCCCTTGATAACTTCGCAATTTATCTGTCCGGACCTCCAGTCCATAGCATTTATAATTGCAGTTAGTTAATGCATACCGTATACACTGAAAAGCATTGATATTTTAAAGGCTTCCGCCGATATGCGTATATTCCTTTTATAGGTTTAAGTACTGCTTGCTTTTTAAGCAGCTCGACAACATCTGTCTATATACAGCTTCATACCTGTAATTATATTCTTTTAGCCATATTTCGTCAATCATTATTAACCATATACTCAGTTTTATGTAATTGCAGTTAATATGTGTCATATTTTGTAGAATAAAAGATATTCCAATGTCAGCTACAGGGTTCATACATCCTCTATGCCCTGCTTTTTTCATCCTTCTCAAAAAGCTTTAATATATGGCAATAAAGCTCAGAGATGGTTGCTTCATTTGAGTACTTAAATATATTTGAACCAAGCCATTCGCTTGCATCCGTACAACTGCGTGTCAGCAATAAAGCAGCCTTACTCTCTTTCATCATTTCTGCAATATCCCTGCGGAAAATATCAGAAGTAAAAATTTTTATATCGGTTTCAAATGGCAACTCAATTTCCTTCCGGCAAAAAGTATTCCTTCCTCTCAAATTAATTCCTGCTATAATAATATCCGGATCGTAGACCGTATAAATTCTGGTTATCCCTTCAATAGAAATACTGCTTTTATCATCCTCGCAGCTATTAATTGAAACAATACCATTTATTATTTCTTCTTCATATTTATCATTGCATGCATAAATTGCATTATACCCGTCTTTTCTGAATAATCTGCACAACTCCCTTTCAACATCGTATTCAAACCCGTTTTCGAAATTATAAACTGCAAGGATTGGGATATCTATATCAATTTTTGGACTTTTATGAATATCCTGCCGGCAAATAGCTTTTTCATTAAAATTACTGCAGGATTTTTTTTCTAATTCCTTTAAAAGGTTTTTAAAAGTAATACAAGGCTTTTCTCTTAAAATATTATGTACGCAGGCAGTGACGAGAGGCGCGGCATAGCTGTTGCAGACACCTGTCGCTGTAATAATGCCCGGGCTTTTTGTCAGTTTATGCTTCGAGTATGCGGTTATCTCTATCCCGGCAGAATCAGCACTGTTATATGCGATATCTCCTTCTCCAAGGGTATCGGTTGTATCACATTTTACACCGATTACATTCGGCAGCGATGCGGGACAAGTATATATATCCCTGTTATTGCAAGCTGCAACGATTACAATCCCGCTTTCACACGCAAGGTCTACCGCCGGCTTAATTAAATTAAAATCCTTAAAATCTATAGTGCCAAGGCTTAAATTTATAAGCTTAATATTATTCTTAACGCACCAATCCAGCGCTTCGACAAGCTGTTCCTTCATACCTCGCATTGTATTTTCGCCAAGTATCTTAACACTGCTCAAAACCGCTTCCGGAGCATATTTTCTTATTATAGCCGCACAGGTAGTGCCATGTGAGGAAGCAGTCAAATCATAGCCTGTCCTTTGGCATATCCGGAGCTCAGGCGTTATTTGTATATTCTGCTCCAGCTTACCTATGCCGTAAAGACCTTCACTTATTCCATCATCTATTACCGCAATATTAACGGGTAGCTTATCCATTTGCTTATCACCCTACTTTTCTCACTTATCAGTACTGCTTTTGAACTTTGAACAAAAGTTAATTACTATCGGCTAAAGCCTCCTACAGCAAAAAATCATACAAACCCAAACCGCGTTGAAAGAAATATTTCCCCGAAAAATTATAAAATCTCATCCCTATATTTTATTGTGGAAGGCTTTCAACTCTATATCAAGCTACCCTGTTTGCAATAATATCTGAAATAATATCCGCAATATTGCTTATACTGCTGAACCTCCCGTCCTCTATCACATCCTCCGGTATCTTAATTCCGAATTCATTTTCAATATCAAAGAATAAATACAGCAAATCCCTTGGTTCTAAGCACCACTCCTTACCCAGAAGATTATTATCAAGTTTAATTGTATTTAACGATTCCAGTTCTATGTTAAATCTTTTGCAAAATATTTTTTGTAAGCCTTCGTACACTTTATTATTCATAAGCAGACAACTCCTTCAATATAAAAATATATGCTTTTTTATCCTACATCTGTTATGATATCTACAAATGTAATCGGATTGAATAAATTCAATCCGATTACATTCACTTCTATCTCCTACTTCCACTAACCAATCCAGTTTGTGGAGCCCAATCTGGTGGTCCACTATAGCAATTACCAATGCACGCTATATCACAATTGCAGAGGTATGCCTGTAAGGTTGTATTATCACTGCTTAGCTTCTTCCCTAATTTTTTCATATTTCTGCCTCCTTATAAATTAATTTCAAGCCCTGTTCCCGCTAATCAAAGTTATTTGCGGTGCAAAATCCGGAACCCCAATTATACAATTCTGGATGCAGGCGCATTCGCACAAATATGCCTGCAGTGTTTCTTTCTTTGTATTTATCTTTTTCCCAAGCCTCTTAATGACATTTCACCTCCTTAATTATCATTCCCACAGCAGCTCGCGAGTTCTGCCATAAGTTTTATAGGACCTTATCCGTTAACGGATAGGGGGTCTTTCACATCATTTATGCCTCGTTTACCAAAGCTATCTCCGCATACTTTTCAAGTAAGCCTTGCGTAAATTCGCTTATCTTTTCTGCATCATGTCCGTTTGATATATTAAAGACAGGTCTGTCAGGCAAATTTATTGTATTTGCAGCCTCATCACAGCATCGGTAATCTACATTTAAAAAGCTCATTTTTCGTTTTTGGATTGAATATGCCATATCCAATTTGATATTTGAAATGTTAAAGCAGTCTATTTCATATCCGAATTTATGCTTGACAGAATTATTTACATCCCTGAAAAGATTATGGTCATATTGGTTATAGTATAGGCTTAAAATACATACATCCGGTCTGACAGCACAAGAAACCTGATATGCCAGCATCCCGAAATCCTGAAACAGAATGTCATTTATAGGAATTATTCCACCGGGCACACCAATAATAAAAATATCCGGATTTTCGGACTCTTCAATTCTTTTTATAAAATTATTGAAGCAAAAAACCTTATCAGCTTCAGAAATAGAATTATCAAGCATAAACCCCGGGAAAGAGTGAAAGCCCGCATATTCACAGTATTTCCTTGTACCGACCTGACTCACCCTGTATCCACTTTCCAAATAATAATCACGCAACGCCAGTTGAAGATCAAATTTATTTGTACTTTCCCCGACTCCCAGAACAAAAATCACAGGAGTATTAATTGTTTTGATTTTCAGATCCGCTTCAGGCTTATATTCTTCTAAGTAGTTTGTATCAGGCTCATCTCCATAACAGATAAATTCTATTCCCTCATATGCACAGATGGTTCTGATCTTACGTTCTGTCTCCTTCTCAAGCTTAAGCATGCATATAATATTTTTCTTCTCATGCATGCTCTGTTCTATTTTCGTATAAATGTGTTTTTCAAAATCTAGGGGCAGGCTGTAATCACAAAAAATCACTGTATCGCAACCCTTGAGTTCGCTTTGAAAATCAGAAGCCACACTCAAGCCTATATAATAGCCGTCATCCGCCCGGCTTGCATCCTTTCCTGCCATACCCCAGCCTGAAGGAGCTGCCAGCCTAAGCTCACGGAAGTCCTTCCTCAGACTGCCGTATCTTAGAAATGGCGTAAACTTCCTGTTATACGGGTAAACCAAACCTACTCTCTCCATTTTTCAGCCTCCTGTTTAGTAATTATGAAAATTTATCCCGATATCCTTTAATACGCAAATATCCTTAAGCCTATTTCCCACATCAGCCTTTACATTTTTGCAGTACTTGGACTTTTGTGCTGCCGAAAGCTCTTTTAGATTATCACATGAAACCAGACACAATGAGCAATATCGTATTGCCCAGCAATTTTTACAGGCATTTTCGGTTAATTTGCCAATATTCAGTAAAATCTTTACTTTTTCAATGTCTATTCCTGTATCTATATGGCCTATTTTAACTGCCTCTGATTCCTCGCTGACTCTCTCGCAAGGATAAAATGTCCCGTCCACACTCATGAATAAACGCTGGGCTCCGGGAATACATGGACCTCCGTGATGATATCTGTCAGGAAGTGCTTCAACTGTTCTTAATTGTTCATTGTACATCTTTTCAAGGAATGAATAATTTACGGAAACCAACGGGGATACCTTTTTCTGATCAAAACGCCCAAGCTTTGAAAGGAACAGCTTAAAAAGCTCATATCCTTTTTTTATGCAGAAATCCTCTGAAATTTCAATATCTTCTTTTCTGTAAAACATATTTACTTCACTGGAATTAATAACTGAATCCTTTATAACTTCGTTTCCCGAAAGAAAATTACTTGTACAGCTGTAATCATTTTCCGGATCAGCCACGACATTAAATAAAATCTTGTGAAAAAAATCAGGATAGCTGCTTTTAATTTTTCTGACATTAGCCATTACAGCTTCAAATGACCCAGAATTGTCTGCAAAAACCCTGTTTTTGTCATGAATTTCCTTGGGACCGTCAAGACTAATCATAAGTATGACATTGTTATCGTAGAAATACTCTATCATCTCATTTGTAAGTGCAGTACCATTAGTCGTAATACTGAATTTCACATTCTTCCCTTCAAATTTTATTTTTGCGTATTCCATGCAGGTCTTTATCAAATTAAATTCTAAAGTGGGCTCTCCTCCATAAAAGCCCAAATTTACTTCCTCACAATCCTTGGAATGCTCCCACAGGAAATCTATTCCTCTTTTAGCCATTTCGAGGCTCATTCTTTTATTAGTATGGCTGCGGTTATCATATTGCCCTGAATACGGGCAGTACCTGCAACGCAGATTACAGGCCTGTGTAACCTGTATAATAATCATATTGATTTTGTTGTTCATATAGGACTCTACAGCTTCATTCTCGGGATGTACAATAGTAGTTACCCGTTTACCTGATAAGAATCCATTTTCTGCTAACATTTTTACTCCTTTGTTTTCCATTTCCTTATTCTTTAAAGCATTCGATGTTTCCTCCGATATTTCAATTACTGAATTTCTGTTGACATCATAGAGGTATCTGCCTCCATGAGTTTCAAACATATGCACTAACGGTTCCCTTGATTCATTCATAATTCTTGACCACTCCTCCTTTATTTTTATAGCAGCAGCTCTATGCTTGCAGTTTTTTGCTACTGGACGAAGCACTGCTTAAAATTGCCTCTCTGTATAATTCATTACGCAGCAACAGCTCGTCATGAGTCCCTGAATCATTCAGCCTGCCTCTATCCAGCAGTAAAACACAATCCATTTTTTTCAGAATATCATATTTGTGAGTAACGGCAATTACTGTCTTGTCCCTGCATTCATCACTGATAAACCTGTTTATTTGTTCCTCCGATTCATAGTCCAGAAAAGATGTGCCCTCATCCATGATTATAATCTTTGCATTCTTAGCCATGGCCCTAGACAGCACAATTTTCTGTCTCTGCCCGCCGGAAAGCTTAGAACCGTTTTTACCTACCTCAGACTTATACCCATCCGGTAATTTACTTATAAACGAATCGATTTTTTTCTTTGTGGCAATATCAAGAGCTTTTATTTTTGATACCTTATTTGGTAAAAATACATTGTCCTCTACTGAGGCATTAAAAAGATAATTGTCTTGACTGACAACGGAAATCAAGCTGCGGTAATCCTCTAAGTTAATCCTGTTTATATTTTCATTATCTATAAATACTTCACCCTCACCGGGCTGATAAAATCTTAGTAATATGTTTATCAGAGTACTTTTCCCTGAGCCGTTAGCACCGATTATTGCGACCTTTTCCCCTTGCTTTATCTCAAAGCTGATGTTTTTAAGCACCTGCTCCCGTTTTTTATAGCAAAACGAAACATTTTCAAATCTTATAGAACCCTTGATTTCTTTCGAACGGGGAAGTTTGACTGCAATTCCGCCCTCTTTTTCCAAATCAAAAAAATTAAATAATCTCTCTGCCGAAGGCAGGATACCCGAAAAGCTATAGCCGATATTCAGTATTGCAGAAATCGGTGACATAACATTTGCACTATATGTAACAAAAGCAAACATTCCTCCTACAGTAAAGCTTTTTTCAGATATCATATAAGCACCGGCAATATATAAAGCACTGAAAATTATTTGAAACATTATTGATTCGGATAATATATTAGCTTTATCCACAATATTGAGCTTTATATTGCATTTAATCATACTTCTCTGCTTTTTTATGAATTCCCCGCATTTAACCCTTTTCAAGCTCCATAGCTTTATTTCCCTAATTCCGCCCAATGTATCTCCAAACCAGGCAGAGTACTCTTCATTAGCTTTCATAAAATCCTCGATACTTTTCTTCCTTAATTTTGCCAGATACTTGACAATAAAATATCTGAGAGGCAATATCAATATAACCATAAGCGTTAATTTGCAGTCTATTAACAGCAGTCCTATCAAACCGCCAAATATTTTGAATATACTTGTAATGATATAGAAGGTAGATTGATCAGTTATTTTTGCGATATTTGCCACATCAGTATTGATATTGCTCATAAGCTCAGTTATTCCAACATTGTTGAAATACTGAATTCTGAGCCCCATTATATGCTTAAAGGCTTTCTTTGAAAGATTATAAGGAATAATTGAATTTAAATAGGCCTGATTAACAGTTTCCAGTATTCCCAAGGCCTGATCAATTATAACTAAAGCTAATGCCAAAGCAGATAATCTTATTACAACGGCTGTATCCCCTGTAATAAAACCGTTATCCATCATATTCTTACTTATCTGCGGAATTAACATGCTTATACCGGATGAGAAAAGTATACAAACTAATATTATACTGATTCTTTTTATGTAAGGCCTGTAAAGTAATACTATCTTCAAAATCAACTTATCTTCATTCTTTAGAATCTTCATTTTTGACTCCCCTAAACAATGAAATTTGAATAAAAAATAAATATTTATAAAAAGTAGCTTTATATTATATAATATAACTCTTTATCGAAAACATTTCAACCATATTTTTACATATTATATATTTTTTTCAATATTATTTTGTAATTTAATACTGAAATAACTCATCAACCCTTTTTGCAGCTTGGAAAGCCTCCGTCCATTGCCTCCCTATTAAGCTTCTTTTTTCTCTCAAATAAAGCTGTAATGTTTGACTATCTGCTTCATATAAATAGTACTAGAATAGATTTAAAAGACTTAGTTAAGGCTGTGAAAATGCCGGTATGCCACCATAAAATTTTTTCATATTAATACATTAATTCTGTCTTATGCCGGGAATCCGGCATGGAGGTTAAAATGAAACCACTTAGTCGGCAGGAGCTTACCGATTTGGAATTGCAAACCAGCGAACAGATGTCAGAATATATGCTGGAGCTGGCAAAGGCCAAAGCAAGAATTGATGCTGAGCTTTATTATAAAAATTCCATAGAGCTGCGCAAGTCCAATGCACATAACTCATTTTTATATTCTTTTCTTTTGGGCATAGTCGGAATATGCATCGGCTTTTGGATTAGTTATTTTGCCAAATGATTACCTTATATCAATTCCCGTTCTTTAAAGCTTATATATCGGTCACCTGCGGTAATAATATGGTCGATAACCTTGACTGATATTGGCTCAAGTGCGGACTGTATTCTCCTTGTCAGCTCAATATCATCCTTCGACGGACTTAAGCTTCCTCCCGGATGATTATGTGCAAGTATTATGCTATTTGCCTGATGTCTCAGAACCAATTCAACTACCAGTCTGGGATATACGGGAACCTCGTTTAATGTACCCTCGTGCAGTAATGCAGCATAGTTCACCTTATTCTGAGAATCCAGACATATAACAAAAAACACCTCATATGTTCTCCCAGTAAATAAGGCCAGGGCATACTCACCGGCTTTTGTTGAGCTGTTCAGAACAGGCTTGCTTCCCCACTTGTCCTTCAGATATCTTCTTGATAATGAAGGTATTATGGAAACAAGCATAGCAGTATTAATACTTACCCCGCAGCTTTTACATATGTCCTTTGGGTCTGCCTCAAACAGTCCTGCCAAGGATCCGTATTTCTTGAGCATTTTATGTGCAAGCTCATTCGTATCCCTCATAGGTATACAGAAAAAAAGCAGCATCTCCAGCACTTGATAATCCTCAAATGCATCTATCCCTTCTGTTAAATATCTCGTTCTGACTCTTTGACGATGTCCCTCATGCAATTTATTGTCCATTGAATCCCCTTGTTCTTTTACTCAGCCTTTCATATTGGCTGTAATTATCGTAATTGCCTTTGTTAACGGCGCATCTCATGATTTTTATTTATTTGGATTTAATAATGTAAATCTGTATGAATTGCAATAGATATTTAATCCATAGCTCCCATTCCAAGCAGTGCTAAGATTTTATTAAAAAACAGACACGTACCTTCAAGAAATTTTTATCAGATTTTTATACTTGAATTGAAAAACAGATTAAATAGAACAGTATATTTATTATACATAAATTTTGCATAAAATAAAAGCTTATTATAAAAGTCAATTACTATCGGCTAAATAAACGATATAATCGTCCGATAGTTTGGGTTTGAGGCTGAAGCCTCCTAAAGTCAAAACAAATTCAAACCCAAACTGTGTTCAAAAT
>NZ_QKMR01000033.1 GCF_003208175.1 Ruminiclostridium sufflavum DSM 19573
AACACCTGTTTCAAGAAAATTAAATGATTCGTCAAAATAGGAAAGAACAATAGATACTATCGGATTTGGTAATGTGCCGACTTTAGCCAGATAAGCACTAACTTCTACAGCTTGACTAAAGTCACCATAAACAGTCTGATATATAACAGATGTCCCATCTTGCAATTGTGCAGAATAAGTTCCTGTATGACTGTATAGAGATGTTACAATCGCTTCAATTGCAGTCCACGGGGGGAATGACCCTGTTTCGAAGCCGCCATTTACAATAAGCTCAGTAGCCATTATCTGCATTCGCCTCCTTAATAAGTGTATGGTAGCATACAAAAAAGTATGTTATATGGACAATATATGTTAAAGATTTTAGACTTGCTACTTATGTTGACTAATATTAAAGAAACTTAACATATTTATATATTTAAATGTAGTAAATTTTTCTAAAAATTAAAAAGAAAGTACATAAGTTGAATTCCATATTCAATAAAAATGAATTAGTGCAGCAATGTCATTTTTATTGAGAGGCTCCGATGTCAGTAACATACGTGTTTTTCCGTTTACCGATAAAAATTTAAGCTGGTGGTATTTGACCTGCCACATTTAACGTTGGGCAGGAGAAAAATCATGGACTAGGTTAAAGTACGGCTGTCTTGAAAAAGACTGGCCACAAATGATACATGATGGATTTGCAGAGTGCATGAGAGCTTTAGACGATTACGGAACGCTAATTTTTAAATGGTTAGAAGTCCAAATACCATTAAGTAAAGTATTAAAAGCCATAGGACAGGAACCGCTTTTTGGACATCGTAGTGGTAAAAATATGAACACGCATTGGCTAGCATTTATGAAATTCGCAGAATAAACAAAGTGTGCAGCTTTAGAGCTGCGGAAAGTGAGGAAAGCATGACCGGAGATATGGTCGTAAATCTATATGTTCAAGATGTGTGGAGGAAGGCTAATAAGTTCAACACCAGAAAAGTATTCCCATCAGATAAAGAAAGGTTGCTTAATTATATAAAAGAAACCTTTCCAAATAAAAAGGGTGGGTTATGGAAGCGGAGAATGCTCAACATAATGGGACATGTTTCATATCTGTAATTGACAATGGAATTGTTGGATTCGCGTGTTATGATTGTACCGGGAGTGGATACTTCGGGCCTCTTGGAGTAGCAAATAGTGAGAGAGGTAAAGGAGTAGGAACAGAATTACTGTATGCCTGCCTGGATGCTATGAAAAACACAGGGTACGGTTATGCGATAATAGGGTGGGTAGATGATACCGCAAAAGGATTTTACGAGAAAACAGCACTTGCGGCATATATTGATAATTCGGATCCAAGCAATACGTTATATAAAAGAAGGATTTTAACAGAGAACATACAAGGGTGGGATATGCTGGATGCATACAAAAAATGTGGAAACAAAGGGAGCGCTGCCTTATAAGACTATGACAGATCCTTTGGATGAAGAAATAAAAAACAGGAGGTCAAAAGTGGACTACAGCAAAATGAAGGAATTCGATCTGGAAGAGCTGCTGGGCAATTCACAGAAAAACAGAAAAAAACACTACTCTTACGGAGCCTTGGACAACAATTCAAGGTTCCTTTTATTATGCTCAAAAATAAAGAAGCACATAGACGAGGAATGGCTGAAGGAGCAGAACAGCAATAACACAGAGCTGCTGATGGAAAGGCACAAAAACGCCATATTGGGGAAACCCACAGAAGTAAATTACCTGAAGGATAAAATACGGGATTACCTGAAGGCAAACAAGCTTGAAAAGGAGCAATATCCTTCCTGGTACAAAAACCTTACAGATGCGGTATTTCATGAAAACTGGGGAATAGCAGGCATTGCACAGTGGATGGACCTACCGGACAGCTCCTCCGCAAAAATAATAGGAGACAGGATATATTTCCTTATAGGCGGCAAGCAGGTACTAAAAGAGCAGCGCATAAGCAGCAAGCGCTTTGAACAGCTGAGGCAGGCGCTTATGCTGAGGGACGAAACAAAACGGCTTGATGAGAATTATTCGGAGCTGTACATGGAAACAGGAGAACGTGTTACCGTCTATACAGGCAAAAGAGTGGCGGAAGGGCAGTCTGCAATGGTATTCAGAAAATACATCGTAGATGTCCTTACCTTTGAGGAACAGGCAAGGCGGGGAACAATACCCGGTGAATTTATACCGGCAATGGAGGCACTGGTAAAATGCGGGGTAAGAGTTGCCTTTACGGGGCCGGTACGCTCGGGAAAATCAACAATGCTCCTAACCTGGCAGCTATACGAGAATCCTGAGCTTGAAGGAGTACTTATACAGACGGATCCGGAAATCAGAATACAGGAGGTAATGCCCAAGGCCCCTATAATGTCACTGATAGCGGAGGGAGAAGGACTCTTCAAAATATCCTCTGAAATCCTTAAATCCGATGCCGACTATCTGATAGTACAGGAGGTAAGGGACGGCTACACCGCGTACATAGCAGTGGAAGCAGGCAATAAAGGAACTAACCGCCTGAAAATAACCTCACACCTGTCAAACGTGGAAGACTTCTGCTATGACCTTGCGAACAAAATCATTGGAGTATACGGAGGCAGCCTGGACTACCATATGGTAAGAGTGGCAAACAGCTTCAACCTGATATTTGAAATGGTGCAGATTCCCGGCGACAGGTCGCAGAAAAGACTTAAATCGGTGTCCGAAATACAGTTTGACAATGAAACAAGCGAGATAACCTATCACAGAATATGCGAATACAAAAAGGAAACGGACAGCTGGTGCTTCAATTACAGCATAGGCAAAAGGCTGGAGGAAATAGCCGGATTTGAAAACCCGGAAGCCTTTGAGGCATACAAAAAGATATTAAAAGCACTTTCGGAAAAATATCCCATGCCGGATAAAATTGTAAAGCCAGTATACTCAAAAATCAGAAGCGAAATATGATAACTACAAAGCAAGGGGTAAAAAAAGGAACCTGCTTCACAGAAGCTTGATCATGTATATAAATACTATTAAAGGGAGTGGCTGAAATGTTTAAAATCAGGAGGGCAGACGGTTATCCGTTTGAAACAATGGTATATGGAGTAAAAGAGGTGCCTGATGAGAAAAAAGACTACAGGCTGAAATTTCTTATATACCATAAGGAAGAATGGGACTGGGTATATGCAAAGGACTTTATTCCCATATCCGAGGCTTCAAAAATACAAAGGTCAAATCCGTCTTAAAAGCTTAATCTGCCTGAAAAAGCGATATAAATATCTTAGGGCAGGCTTAAAACATACAATAAAGAGAAAGCGGGTGAAAATAAACAATGGAACTTGGCTTAACAGGCACAATTATCCGGTATGCAGTACAAACAGGCTGTGTGCTGCTGATGGCTTCAGGCCTGTGGTGCTCCCTCGGCAATACAGTAAAAAGCATGTTCAGAGAGGAGCAGCAGTACAGAAGGCTTGAAAAAACAGTAAACGCAAAAAAGCCGGAACAGAAAAGCTTCACAGCAGCACATATCGGGAGGCTTCTGACAGCGGTACGAAAGGGTGAAACAACAGAATCACAGGTATACCTTTTTATAGCTGTCACAATATTAATTTTTCTATTCAGTATCTTCACAGCAATTAAAATCTTCTCCTTAATAATCAGTATTGCCATAGCTGCAACGGCAGCGGCATTTCCGTATCTGCTTTTAAGAATCAGGCTCAGAAACAAGCAGATAGACAGCTCATATGATGCGGATACACTGGTTACAAGCCTTATAAATGAATACAAGCAGCATAACCTAAGCATGATAAAGGCCGTGGAAAACAGTGCGCTTGCTTTTGATGCAGGCAGCAGCTCGGGACGTATCCTTTACAGGCTTGCATTAGCCCTGAAGGATTACAGGGACGAGGAGGAGCTGGATCGTGCACTTGAGCAGTTTGTATATTCATACAGCACTGAATGGGCGGCACTGCTGCGGGCAAACATAAAAATGGCAGTACTGAGAGGGACAGATGTCAGCAGCGGGCTTGAGGACATCCTGAAAAAGCTGAAGGACATAGGGGAACAGCTGGAAGCAGGCAAACGTTACAACAATGAAGCAGTTGCAATGATAAGGTTTCTTTTGGTGCCGCTATATCTGGGAAGCATATACATGGCGGTGCAGACCTTCGGCTTCACAATAAAAAAGTTTCTGGAATACCAGTTTGTAAACACCGTAGGCCTTAGGACAGGCATAATAACCCTTCTGCTTATCATGACAAGCTTTGTTTCACTAAAGCTAATCTGCAAGCCCAAGTATGACATATAGAGTATAAATATTTAATTTCAAAAAAGGAAAAGGAGGATCAAATGATAATTAAAATACTTCCGTATAGCATAATCCTATTGATATTTTTATCCGGAGCTGCGCTGTACAAAAAATCCTTCGGCACAGAAGGAGGCTACAGGTTTTCAAAGGAGGCCACCAGAAGAAATATAAGCAGAATTGTGAAATGGTACCAAAAAGAATTCAAAACAGAAGAAATCTTTAAGCAGGCAGGAATAAGAATGCCTGCTTATTTTTATCAGACTGTCAGGTACTCGGTGCTTGCCCTATGGCTCATATACATGACATATGCAAGGCTTGTGACGGGCAGCGGCGTAAACATGCACATAGCACTGTGGCTTGTATTTCTGGTTGCGACAAGGCCTTCCATGAAGCTTTTAAAATACAGAAGCCCCTTCTGCCTTATCTGTGAGGCAATCACAAAGAAAAACCGGGAAAAGTGCAGCATAGAAATAGACAGGTGCCTGAGCCAGTTAAAAAACATGGCAATATCTATGTCGGACAAGGCACTGTCCTCCGACTGCATAATAAGGGAAATATCAAAATCCGCAAAAATAATAAAGCCATATTTAAACAGGCTGCTGGCCTACTGGTATGAAGGAAGGCAGAGGGACGGGCAGGAGTACTTCGCGCAGGCAATAGGAACAGAGCCGGCAAAGTCCTTTGCGGCACTTCTGGGAAGGCTTGACTATATACCTCCCGATAAGCTGATATCGCAGATAGAGCTTTATCAGAGCCAATTGGGGGAGAAAAGAAAGACAGCAGTAAAAAAAGCAAGGGAAATCCAGGGCAATATAGTATTCATGATAGCCCTTGTATCGGGCTTTGCCGTGCTTATAAACTTTCTGGTGGTAGTTGTGGGAATAGATGCCTTTTCTATGCTCAGGAGGGTGTCCTTTTAAAGCCCGCAGGATGAAGGGAGGTGATGGCTTGAAAAATAAGGGGTTGCTTATTAAATTTGCACTGGGTTTCATAGGCGGGGGAGCAGCCGTGGCAATATATTTTCTGCTTAAATAACAAACCATTTTAAAATTCGAAAGGAGAAGGACAATGAGAGACTTTTTAACAACACTTGGAGGACTTTTGCTGGGAGTACTGTTCTTTGTACTTATATGGGGAACAGGTGCAAACGATAAAGGGAGCCTTGCCGGAAAATCAAACGGAATATTCAACAGCATAACAACAGAAATGGCAGACAAGGTAAAAGTATCACAATAAGGAGCAAACGGCATATGAAGGAATTTTTCTCAACAATAGCAGGGGTATTGCTCGGTTCCCTGCTGTTTGTATTAATACTGGGAAATCCGGGCGATTCGTCAGTATCTCTTAAATCAGAAACGGGAAACGTGATGAAGGCAACGGTGCGGCAAATGCATAAAATAGCACCGTAAATAACTGCATACGAGGAGCTGCGGCAAAACAATAACAACAATTGCCGCAGTTCCTATGTATAAGGAGAGTGATAACATGAAAAACTTTTTGGCAGGCCTTGCGATAGTGGTGCTGCTCATAGTCTTCCCGCTGCAGTCAGTGCTTGAAATATCAAACGAAAGACGGATTCAGAGGTTCTCTGACATAGTATACGTATCAGTCCAGACAGCAAGGCTTGACGGGTACTTCAAGCAGGAAAACATAGACAGGCTGAAGCACGACCTGACAGCGGAATTTCCTGATTTGTCAGGCGGTGATATATACATGGACGTAACCACAACAAAAAAATACCGTACCCTTGAATTCGATAAAAGAGAAGCCATATATTATGACATACGGATACCAATAAGAAAAATAGCGGCTGTTCCGGCATATTGGGGAATAAGCGAGGCTGAAAACCGTACCACGGCAAAACGGGCGGGGTTCGTGCTAAGTGAGGTGCTTGCGGAATGAAAGCATTTCTGTTCGGAATAGCAGCCTTTATATTTTCAATGCTTGTATGGCTTTTTTGCCATGACTATAACCTGAACCATATATATTACATGCAGCTGAGGACAGCGGCGGAGGAGGCCTCAATAGCGGCGGCGGTATTCACGGATCCTCTGGAGGAAAAGGAAGGGCGGATAGTATTTAATAGTGAGGAAGGCCATAAAGCAATAAGGGCAATGCTGGAAACCATGCTTAAAACGGACAGCGACCTGAATCCCCTGGAAGGCAGCTATTGGCAGGATAAAATAAAATACACCGCATACTTCTTTGATGATTCAAACACCGTATATCCCAAAGCCTTTACAGACCCGGAAACTGGCTATAAATTTGAGGTGAAAAAGCCCGCCGTCATAGTGACAATAAATACGGGAAAGGCGAGATACACCCTGGGTGAAATATTCGGAAGCCAGCCCAATATAAGAAGCGCCGCACATGAAATAGAGGGCAGGTAAGAGCACTTTTTTCAGCCGGCGGGATACTGAAAATAAATTCAAAAAAATCCCTGAGATACCTTAAAATGCTTGATTTCGGGGCTTTTTTATGGTAAAATATAGGCAGAAGACAAGCAATATCCCAACACCAATTTTGGTGATTGGATACAGTGCAGGGTGCGTTAGTCACTTCCCGATTCTTACAAAAGAGGGAGGTGAGGATATGAGTATATTTGAAGCAATATCTTTGATGATAGCTTTTTCAATATTACTTGTATCGCTGCTCTCCTTGATTATCAAAATAATCAAGCTGAACGAGCGAAAAAAATAATCACCCTGTCTAGCCACAGAGTGATTAAAATAACTATTTAATTGACTGAGTGACTGCCGCAGCTTGCGGATATCCAATCACCATATATATATTATACCAAAATCAATCAAAAAGTAAACATAAGTAAAGTAAATTTCACCTTACGGAAAGGGGAAAAACAGCATGAAAAAGTATTTTAAAAAAATAACAGCATATATTTTGGCTGTATTCATAATCACAGCTCTGGCAGTACCGGCTTTTGCCGAAGGAACAGGCATATCGGCGGACAATCCGGCAGATGAGAATGCCACGACAGCCTCACTCAGGATGAAGCCTCTGACGGACAAATACAACAGCCTGACACAGACAGACCTTGACAGGGAGCTGGCAAGGTATACGGACACGGCGGCGCACTGGGGCAGAAGCTACATAGCGAGGATATCGGCGCTGGAGATAATAGCCGGATACACTGACGGAAGATTCGGGCCCAATGACAAGCTGCTTGCCGGACAGTACATCTTAATGCTTGTAAGAACATTGGGCTTTAAGCCGGAGGTGCCGCAGGGCACACCATACTATCAGCCCTTTGCGGATATCGCACTTAAAGAAGGGCTGCTGAAAAAAGGAGAAATAGCAGACTACACCAAGCCAATGACAAGAGAGCTTGCGGCAAGCCTTGCAAGGAGGGCTATCGGTACATACGAGGAGGTACCGGCGGACTATTTCGTAAAGGGAAGTGATCCGTACCCCTGCAAAGGAGACAAGGGCTTCTTTGATAATGTATATGTGGGGTATCAGAAGCTCAAAATGACCGACTACACCAGCATAACAAGCTCACGCCTTCAGGATGTTATAGACTGCTACCGCATGGGCCTGCTGACCGGAAGCGATAACAAATTCAGTCCGAAGGGCACACTGACCAGAGCCGAGGCATCGGTAATCATTGTAAAGCTCATTGATAAAACCATGAGAGCCGAAAGCATACCGGCAAGTGACGAAAGCTTCAAGTGGAAGAATTCCGTTGCCAATAACGGCAGCTATGACAACGAGGCCGAGGGCTTCTATGAAAACAAGGAATACACCCTGTATAAAGGCCTGTTTCCTATGATGGAGATATGGGACACCGCAAAGGCAATGTATGACAATAGGAAGCTTATATCAGGAGGAAAGACAGACTTCCTTTTCAGTGAGGGCAACAAGTCCTTTTCAATAGCATACTTTAATGATAATGAGCACTTTAGCAAATACAGCAATAATAATCCGTATGGACTTATATTGCCGTTAAACACTGTAGGTATGGCTGTTCAGAGAACCCAAATACCAAAGGGACAGGAACAGAGCCTGTATGATAACGGAAACGGCTGGCTTTATCAAATCTCCAGCTATGAGACTGATAAATACAACAAGTACTTGAAAAGCTATTGCTGCGAGCTGTTAAAGGTATGGTTCGGAAGCGAGTATGAGCAGGCTAAAAAGATACATGACCAGTATCTGGGCTATGCATTAAATGACCAGTCATGGAAATCAGGAGTATATCTATTAAATGGGAGGCAGATATATGTCATAGGAGGTCGTAGCGAGAGCGGCAATTCTTTTGCATTTCAGGTATGGGCAAAGGGCTTTATCACAAAGGAAACAATGCTTAAATAAAATGACGGAAGGTGGATAAAATTGAATAAGGGACTTAAAGGAATACTGCTGTGCATGATATTATGCACGGCTTTTTTTATGGGTGTTTTTCAGGCAGGAGCTGCGGAGGCGGCTTCTGAAAATTACACCCTGCAATATGAAAAGGGCGGAAGGGAATATTTCGACCAGGCAACCTATGACAGCTACAAAAAGAATTATCAGCTGCCCGCCTTGCCTGCGGGAGCTGTGATACCTTTAAAGGTAAAGGGATATTTACTCAACTACAGGCTGTTTACACAGAAAAACCTTGTTGTATACGGAAATTACAACAGCGTACCCGGCAATTACTTTAAATGCGGCTACCAGATACATGAGAACCTGAATGAAAAGCAGCCGGAAATACATTATGACGGAGGATATTTTTTAAAGCCCGAGGGAGTGGTGTGCAGGGGAAGGGAGCAGAATCCCGGAACACACGGCGGCAGCTGCAAAACAGACAGGGGGGAATGGAAATATCTCGGCTGTGATGTAAACGGGAATTCCTTTTCAAACATGTGGATGATAAATGTGGCAACAGAAACTACCTTCAAGGAAAGAAACTGGATAAAGGAGCCTTGGAGTAAAGCCAATGAAGTGAAAAAGGAACTATCAGGACGTATAAGTACATACAATGAAGCTGCATATAATGTTGATAATAGTTATGCTAGAGCATTAGCCCAGGGCACAAAGAACTGGATATACCAGACCTTTAAAAAATACGGAGGCATACCCAACAACGGCAAGCCCTATGACCCCAATGTATACCAGTACCTGTACATCCAGTCCGCGCCTACCATACAAAAGAGCGGCTCGGGCAGGATGTGGCATGTGAGGGAAAACGGCTCCATATGGTATCAGACCTTTTCGGTTCCCACCCTGGCACAGACCAAGGAAGGGGTTGCGGTAAAAACAGATTTGCCTGTAAGGTGCAGTGTGTCGGCAGTATCAAAAATGCCAGATATCCCCGAGGGCAGCGAGCTTGACAAGCAGACTGTAAAGCTGGAGTTCGAGGTAAGCGGCCAGCTCCTTGACCATGTTATACGGAAGGAGGACGAGCCGGCACCGGAGGGATGGGTGGAATACTACAAGGATCCCATAGCAAGAACGGTATACTACACCAGACAGGATATAAAGGACTGGCAGCTGAATATAGAAGGGATTACAGGGTTAACCCTCACTGAAGCTGAGAAAAAGGCAAAGACAGTCAATACCGCAGGGAATACGGGAAAAGCGGCTTTCACAGTAGAAGCAACGGTAGCGGAAATAAAGAAGCTTCCAAAGGTTGGTGACTCATATAAAATACAGGTCTATGCAGCTGCCAGGGTAAATTATCCGGACAGCCACAGCCAGTCGGCAAAGGGGGAAAACAGCTTTCTGACAGGAATAATCAAAAAGCCTCCCCAGCCTGAAAAAGAACCTGTAGTAATAGATATACCGAATATAAGCATACAGAACAGCATAGGGGAAATTGCCTTTGACGGTGTACCCTTTACAGATGCCGGGGATAACACCGATATGTCGGCGGTATCAGGCACGGAGCTGTACATAAACGGGCAGGCTGCTGACTATGAGGCTTTCTTTTCGGGCAGGTATGTATTTCCTGAAACCACAGATAAAAACGGATATTTTGCCGAGGTAATCTGCAAATATAACCTGGACAAAAGCAAAATATCCCTGAGCGGCCTGTCGGGTGAGCAAAAGGCGGCGATAATGAGTGCCGCTCCCCTTCAGTATGTGTCCTGCGACTATGTATACGTATATCCCACCAAGCCCAACGCACAATTCCTGATTTCCTCAAACACCTGGAAGCAGAACAGAATAATAAATGTCAGAAACAATTCAGAGGAGGGCAATATAAGCCTGGTACTGGAGAAATACCCCATAACCGAATACAGGTGGTCCTACGGAGGAGACACATCAAAATTAAACAAGGGCACTGACACCGACATGCTGAAGCAGCTCCAGTACAAAGCACCGGGGACATATTCCGTCACACTTGAATGCAAAAATACACTGGGGAAATGGTCAGACCCCTATACCATTGAATTTCCTGTATTTGAGGACATATCGCCCAATATAGAATTAAACCTTACAGACAGCATACTTACCAGAAATGATGAGCTTGCCGCATGGCATTACGGCATAAACAGCACAGACGGCGACAGGGTGGCTATAGCTGGAATAGAGCTGTGGTATGACAGCGACAATGATAAAAAGCCGGACACCAAAATACAGGAGTGGAACGGACTGGGAGACAACGGGGTATGCGAAACAGATGATTTTCCCAAGTATACGCCGACACAGCTTGGATATTACAAGTATGTAATATATGCAAAGGATGAATTTGTGGGAGTGGCAGGTCAGGACACACTTGTGCAGTACATAGCAGATACCGATAAAAAAGAAGAAATCTATGAAGTGGAATTTTGGGTTGACAATTATCAGCCCTTGTCGGATTTATACATAGCCGCTGAAATAGAAAGACCCAATGTGGATTTATATATAATGGGAGATAAGGGGCTTTTGCAGGAGGACTTGACCTATCTGTCAGAAAACAGGGTGTCAATAGAAAACTTCCTTCTGGGAAGAAACATACTGCCTGAGGTGAACATATGGAACATGAAAACCTATGAGTATTCTACTCCTGCAAATACCTCAATCAATTCAGGAAAAAGCTATCCTGAGAAGGAAATACCCTATACAAGTTCGGGCTATTCCGGAACGCTGAAATTAACAAGCGTTATCGATAACGGAGGCAATCATGATTTCGGCCACACCGAGACAAAGACCGAAACCAAAACAGCCAGCGCAGGAGGCCGTTCGGTGTCAGGCACAGGAATAAGCGACAGAAAGCCTCCCTCAAGCATTTCCTACAACAGTGACGGGTATTCAGGCACCCTGTCAGGCTACGGCTACAGCTATTCAAGCTACAACGACCCCGAAACGGGAACCTTCCATTGGACCCGTTCCTATGCCGGTTATTCGGGAACGGTATCAAAAACAGTATCCTACTGGGTGCCGGATATAAGATGGGTGTCAAATTACACAGGCTATTACAGCGGCACCATATACAAATATGTGCGGCAGCCCTATACAGACCCCTGGAGAGCCACTAGCAGCAAGTATATCCTGTATATAAGCAGCGGGACAATATCGGAATTGGAGGACTTCAAAAATGCCGCTTCAAAAGCAGATGCAAAAATAATACTTGCCGGAACAGAGGATATAAAGAAGCAGGCTTCGGGATATTCCCTGTATATAGCTGCCGGCGGCAAAACAATACAGCAGATATTAAACGAGGCCTTGGAGTATATAGCCTCTGAAACTCCGTCAATCGAACAGGTATATGTACTTCAGAACCAAAGCTTTACACTTAATTACGGTGAAAGCGACCTTGAAAACGACACAATCACAGCAAAAGAAATGCAGTATGTGCAGGATAAAAGCTATTTTGACAATCCGACAGGGCAGGAGCCAGATACACTGACGGCACCTGACAGCACAGAAGGCTGGACTTCAGCTGACAGAACCTCCTTTTCCAATGTGGGCAAATATAAGATATACAGAAGAGTAAAGGATTTGCCGGAGGGAGCCTACGGAAAGGAATATTCCTACTACAGCGGAGCAACAGAGATTGATATATATGTACACAGAAAGCCTATAGCCGATGCGGTCCTTGACTGGACATACGACACCGGCACAGGCGAATGCAAAACAGTCTGGATAGACAGGAGCTATGACCTTGATCATAACATTACAAGGGCAAATACTGATAAGGGCATAGTTGAGAGAAAAATAATGTTCAGAAAGGACAGCGGAGAATGGCAGTACTATATTCCAGACACCCTCACATACGGCAGCTACGAAGTAAAATATTACGTCAGGGATATGGAGGGCGCATGGTCAGACCCTTGGCTTTACAGCTTCACACTGGACGAAAGCCCCCAGTTCACGGCGCAGGCAAGGTCAAAGGACAACAGCTTCAGCCTGAAAAGTATACCGGCATCGGAGGAAATAGAGGCATATAACTTATGGACAAGACAGCCGGGGGAGGTAAAGCTTGAAATGAGCCTGACCCCTGATATAAACGGCTTGCCCTCCACAAAGACAGTATACTTCAAGGAGAACGTTACCGGAAAACAAAAAGGGCAGGATATTGACTGGTTCAGCCAGACACTGCAAATCCCGGACATATTCCCGGACGGAGAAAGAACCTTCACAATACGTGCAAGAGATATAAAGACAGGAGTATCAACACCAAAGACGTTTTCGGTAAATGTATATACGCCAATTAATCTGCAGCCAAACCTTGGAGGGAAAACAATAAATACCGGCGTAGCCGCACAGATAACGGCAAGAACCACAAAGTACCCCGTAAAAGCAACAGTAATAATGCAGTACGGTACGGCATACCAGTCGGGTACCATCAGCATGAACGGCACAGTAATAGAAACCGGGGCATACGGTCAGAAGGCATGGACAGTAAACTACACACCTCCCGGCAGCATACCAGACGGAACATATACGGCAAGGTTCACAGCAGAAAACCCTTCGGGGAAAGCAGAAACAAAGGAGGTAACCTACAGGCTGGTGAAAAACAGACCGCCTGTGGCAGCTATAAAAAGCATAGAACCAAAGGTGATATATGAAGGAGATACAGCAGCAATAACCTTCGAGGTGACAGACCCTGATACAGACCAGATATTAACCTCAAAAATAACGGTAAAGCGGGGCACAGAAACAATATATACAGGAGAGAATATAACAAACGTAAGCGACGGAGAAAAGAAAACCTTCACCATACAGACAAAAAGGCTGACAGAAACAGGAACCTATACAGTAACAATTACAACTGCCGACCAGCACTCGGAATCGGACACAGCCGCCGCCATATTCAAGGTAAACGAACTGTCAATAAACGGATATGTAAGCCATACAGCCACATGGAAGGCCAACTGGGAAAAATATAACAGCCACCTGACCCAAAGCAAAAAGCAGGCCTATGGAGCCGACACCTTCTTTACCGGAGAAAAATATATACTTGGAGCGGATACCACAGGCATAGCCCCCGGAAGTGAAGTAACAGCAGCAAAGGTAAGTGTAAAGCTCGCGGAAAGAACCTACAGCCCCGTTTGGCTCTCAAAGCAAGGTCAGAACAGCTTCACCGGTGAAATGTGGAATGAAGACATGCGCAGAACAAGATGGAGGGGAACCTGTGCAACCTTCTTGTTTTCAGTAACCTACAGCAACGGCACCGTAAAAACAGACAGCGTAGAAACCTTTATAGCGGAGTATGATTACTGGAGGATAAGAATGGCGTTTTAAATAGGCATACCAGTTAAAAATTCAACTTAAATAAAGAACTTAAAGGAAATATAATATTGTTTACAAAATAGGATAATTATGGTAATATGTTTAAGGTAAGCGCTTATAAATACAGATAGAGAGGGTAAATGTTAAAATGTCAAAAAAAATTATTGCAATGCTATTGCTTTTAAGCCTTTTAATTACTTCTACAATAAGCACATTTGCAAGTGATGACGAGACTTCTGTTAAGGATATTGCAAGTACAGTACAAAAAGAAGTAGTCAATGAAATCGTTAAGGTGAATAACTTATCTCTTGAGGTTAAAAGTGTAGTTGAAAAAAGTATTTCTGAAAAAATCAGTAAAATGAATAAGGAAGAATTAAAAAATTTGCAAATAAGTATTAAAACATTAGCATCTGAAAAGAAAAATATTGATAAAATGAACAATACTAGAAGTGGGTCAGCAGATGATAGGAATTTGATTACAAACAGTTTAAAGTCAGCAAAAGCTGCGGAAGGATTTGTTGCATTAATTTATGTTGGAACAACGCTTGCTAAGTTAACTGGCTATATGCTTATGTGTGATGAGGCAGGGTCAGAACTTATAGATGCAATAATTCTTGCAGGCGGAGGAGCAGCGACTATAGGACTTGGCATTGCCACAGTAGCTTCATGTACCATAGGTATTGGAATAGCTACTGCTATTGGTGGATATTTAGCATTACAATGGGGAATGATAAAAATACAATTATACTTTAGTGATTATGCAACAGCATATATCTAATAAATATTATTTATTAACTATATCAAATCAAATATCTAAGAAATTATACTTAGATATTTGATTTGTTTTAATCTTTATAATGTTATCATATTTTATTAAAAGGGATTGAAATTTATGGACAATACAAAGAAATATTTTGTAATTGGTTTTTATGTTTTGATTAATTTATTTATTATATTATTTACTAGAAACCTTATTTATTCTATTAATAGTATAGGAATAACAAGTATAGCCTTAGGTTTTATATATAGATTTTTACCACAACTATTCGGTAGCAAATATAAAAAGGATCTATTTATTTTTCCAATAAGCGCAGGTGTTATTTGTATTTTATTAGTAAATATAATTTATTAACTATTTTTAAATAAAATTAAAAAAGCAGCAAGGAAACAGCCCGGATACAAAACAAGGCATATTCCCTGCTGTTTTTTGTTTGCCAAAAACAAATCAACCCCGAAAAAACGGCTCCGGCTGTTTTAAATAAAAAAGGAAAGGAAGTGCATTACAGATGATAATAATTTCAGGTCGTCTGGCAAGAGATTGCGAGGTAAAGGAGGGAGTATCACCAAAGGGCAGGCCATATGCGGTTTTACACAACTGTGTATTTGTAAACAACAAGGAATATGAAAAAAATGTGCCCATGAACATAACCGCATGGGGCGAAAACGCCAGATTCCTTCAGGAAAACTTCAAAAAGGGAGACAGCATACAGCTAGTGGCACAGGAGGCTCCGCACGAAAGAAAGATAGGCAATATAAGCCTTACGGAGTGTGCATTCACCGTCAGAAAAATACTTGACTGGAATATGTACATAAACATGGTCAGATTTCTGGGAAGCACATTGTCAAGAATTGAAAACAGCTTCACCGAATATACGCAGCAGGCGGAGCAGCCGGGAGAACAGCAGCAAGGACTGACAGAAAACCGGGAGAAGAATGCCGGTGAGGAAAAGCCGGCATCAGACACCGATGCATCAGACTTCATAAGGTATCAGGAAGCGGAAGAATTTGAAAGACAGCTGGAGGAGCAGGAAGAACCGGGGGAACCTGAAATATAAAAATGCATCGGTGCGGTGAAGCAGCAGGCGGGATAGAATAAATAACACCGTATGCCGGTGATGAGCTGTAAATAAATTAAATATGGCATATGTATCAAAGAAATCAAAAGTTATCGGTTAAAGCCGGTATTTTTTTTGGCAAAAATTCCTGAAAAAGCTGAGACAAATTGCTGTACAGTCTCCCTAAAAAAGATACATATGCCATTATTTTTTTACTTAATAAAAGCAGTCGCTGAAACAAAAATCAAATGCAATACAAGGCTAAAAATAAAAGGAAGGTGGAACATAGCTTGAACATACTTACAATCATATTTCCGCTTGCAGCGGTTATAGGCGGTGTAATTGCCCTGGCATTTATGAATAAAAGCGGAGCAAAAAACAAGGGAGCTGCGCCGGCAGGCACAAGGCACAGCACAAAGCAGGCAAAAAACAAGACCCGGGAGGAAATGACGGCACAGGAATTTGTAAACGTAAGAGACATTACGGATAAGTACCTGTACACAAGAGACGGCATGGTATTTATGTACATCAGGATATATCCCATATCACCCGACTTGCTTTCCAGAAGAGAGAAAAGGTCGCTGACAGGACAGCTCACGGCGGAGATTTCAGCAGAACCGTTCAAATTTGGATTTACGGCACTCAGCCGTCCCGTTGACATATCGCCTCTGGTAAAGGAATACAGCGAGCTTCTGGCCGAATCAAACGACCCCGTGCAAAAAGAAATATTAAAAGCTGAAATGCAGGCAATCAGCAGCTACGCAATGTCTGGCGAGGTGGTGGAAAGGCAGTTCTACATAAAAATATGGGACAAATACTGTGAGGGAGCCGAAAGCGAGCTTCAAAAAAGATGCTTCAGCCTTCTGGGATATTTCACAGCAGTAAACATAAGCGGTGAGATACTGAAGGAGGAAGATATAATCCGACTTTCAAACCTTATAACAAATCCTGCATACGTGCATATGGAGAGTACAGACGTGCATACGGCGATGCCGGTAATAGAAAGCCTGATAGCAGCAGGCGGGGAGGAATAATATATGTCAAAAAAGCAAGAAGCAATACCTGTAAACGGTGCGCTGCTCAACAGCATAACACCCATAGGAATGGAATACAGAAAAAACACAATAACAATAGGAGAAAATACAGGGAAAGTATACGGAATAGTCAAATACCCCCAGTCTGCCGACTACGGCTGGCTGTCAAAGCTCACCAACATACCCTCGACAGTTGCAAGCATAACCTTTACCCCCGTTGACGATTCGGAATTCCTTGAAAGCCTGTCAAACACAATCAGGCAAAAACGCGGAGAAGAACAAAGCGCAAAGGATGCGCTGGTGGCATCGAGAGCAAAAAGAGCTGCCGACGATGCTGAAAAAATGATGCTGCAGGTAGACCAGCAGGGGGAAAAAATAGGGGAAATGAGCCTGCTTATCGCACCGCTGACAAGGGATGAAAAGCAGCTTAAAAGAGTTTGCCAGAAGGTGGAGAGCGCGGCAGCCGTTGCAAAATGCAAGGGCAGGGTTATATCCAGCCTGCAGAAGGAAGCCTTCAAGCAGATATCACCCTTTTATCCGCCTCAGGAAAAAATAGAGCAGATAACCTCAAGAATACTGCCCCTGTCAAGCTTCATAGGAGGCTTTCCCTTTGCCTCCACGGGGCTTAATGACGGCAGGGGCTACTACATTGCAAAGGATGCCTCCGGAGGCTTTGTAATAATAGACCCGTGGATGAGAGGGGGAGACAGGACAAATTCAAATCTGGTAATAATGGGAGTCGGCGGAGTGGGCAAAAGCACCGCAATAAAGCATATAATCCTGTCCGAGTATATGCGGGGCACAAAGATAATAATAATCGACCCGGACAGGGAGTACCGGGAACTCACCCGAAACCTGCACGGTGACTGGCTTAACTGCGGAGGCGGAGCCAAGGGAAGACTGAATCCCCTGCAGATAAGATCAGTTCCCCAGGATGATGAGGACGAGGATGGAGAAAGGCTGTATACAGACGAGGGAAACGGAATGGGCCCGCTTGCGCTGCATATGAAGAGTCTGGAGATATATTTCAAGATATACAAGCCTGACTTCAATGACAAGCACATGGCACTTATAAAAATGTGTCTGATAGAGATGTACTCAAAATTCGGAATAACCTGGGATACCGATGTAAGCAGCCTCAAAAATGAGGACTATCCAATCTTCACCGACTTGAGCAAGATTATTGAAGAAAGAAAAAACAACGAAACAGAACCTAAGCTGAAGGAGCTGTATGTTGATATATCACTTCTGCTGCACGACCTTATATTCGGTTCCGACCAGTTCCTGTGGAACGGGCATACCTCAATCAGCACAAGTTCCAGATGCATATGTCTTGACACCCATGACCTTCAGGACACCTCCGACAACATCAAAAGCGCCCAGTACTTCGAAATATTGCAATGGTCATGGGACGAAATGACAAAGAACAGAGAGGAAAGGGTACTCTTGATATCTGACGAGGCATATTTAATGATAGATCACAGAGTGCCTCAATCACTTATATTCTTGAGAAACGGTATAAAAAGAGCGCGAAAATACGAAGCAGCCATTGCGATAATATCACATTCGGTAGTTGACTTCCTGGATCCCAGCATAAAAATGTACGGGCAGGCACTTTTAGACATACCCTGCATAAAAATCCTGATGGGGACGGACGGCAAAAACCTTCAGGAAACAAAGGAGCTGTACAAGCTGACAGAAGCCGAGGAGGAAATACTGGCGGCAAAAAGACGAAAAATCGCGCTGCTAATCATAGGTTCAAAACGCTTGCAAATAGAATTTGATTTGCCGGAGTACAAAATGAAATACTTCGGAAAAGCAGGAGGAAAGTAGAAGTATACTAAGCCTCAAATAAAATTTTGTGCCGAAAACACGGCGCGGAGGTCAAAATGGCAGTAAATCCATTATTGGTAAAAGCAGCGGTACAAGTCCTGTCCTCAAAGGAAGGACGAAAAACAGCAATGACATGTGTGCTGACGGTAATAGCAATATTGCTGCTTATAATATGCCTGTTTGCATATATACTCTCGGCACCCTTCGAATATCTCTCAGACAAATTTCAATTATCGGGGCAGGAACAGGAAACCCTGCAAAATGCCCAGATACAATACAAGGACTACATAAAGCCCGAAAACAAAATAGTGGACAGAGGGGGCTATTATCCGTATCCCAATGACGGAACAACAGGCAGCAGGGGCTTTTCGGCAGCACCCGTAAAGCATCCCGTACTGGGGATATCAAGACCTCACTGGGGACAGGACTTCAATTCCGAATGGCATTCAAACATATACACAATAGCGGACGGACAGGTTTATGATTTGGGAATAAACGAGGAGGCAGGAATGTATATCACCATATATCATAATGTAAACGGAAAAAAATTCTTCACCCGGTATATACACCTGTCCGCAATACATGCATTACCCGACAGCACGGTAAAGCAGGGAGATGTGATAGCCTCCGAGGGAGGGGAACCGAAAAAGGAAGAAGGCAAGCCCTACGACTACTATCCAGGAACCTCCACAGGGCACCATCTTCACTTTGAGGTCAGAGAGGGAGGAACATACTCAAGTGCGGTTCCTGTAGACCCAAAGCTATACATAGACCCCATACCGGTAAAAATATCATGCACCGCATCAGCTGCCGACGGAAGCATAACAATAAAAATAACAGGAGGAAGGGACCGGGGCTATGAGGTCAGCATTGACGGCGGAGTATCATGGACAGCTGCCTGCAGCAGTACACATACAATCAGCGGATTAAATGCCGGCACATACAGGGTATCTGCCAGAGATGCATCATATCCCGGAAACAAATCCGGAATAGCAGAAATAAGAATAGGAAGGGAGCCACAAAAATGAAACAAAAAAACAAGGTATTGGAGCTGCTTGTCTATGCAGCACTTGCGATAATATTAATAATACTGTATTTCATGACAAAACCCTATGACATAGAGCCGAAGCCTATATTCAAGGCATCGGAAGCTTCTGTGCAAAGGGAGGTGAGCCAGAATGATGCTTTATCTGTGCAGCTACAATAACGTAGGCCTGTTTGACTGGCTGAATGAATCCGGACTGGTGGAACAGCCCTTCATGCTGAAAAAAATATCCTCGAATCAGCTGGACTTGTGCTCCTTTGCAAAAAAAGAAGCGCTTAGCATAAACTACTACAAATACCTGGCAATAGACCTGAGTGCTGTCACAAACGACAGCGACAGCCTCAGGACGGCAATAGAAAGCATCCGCATAATGAACCCGAAAATCCGGTTCATATATGTGGATATGGACAATAAAGCAGAAGCCCTGCGGGACACAATAAGGAGCTTCGGAGAAATACCGGTAATAACCGAAAAGCCGGAAAAAGACATATCAGCCTTCAAAACACAGACAGCAGAAGCCCTCCGATATACACCTCCTGAGAAGGAGGCCGGAAAAGAGCAGCTTGAGGACAAAATACCGAAGCCAAATAATAAAAATACCAAAGCCGGCAGTGAGAAAAGCAGCAGGGAATACATAATCGAAAGCAAAAACATCATGATAGCGGTACTAAACACATATCCAAAAGCAGGAGCGACAACCCTGTCAATAAACATGGCGGAATACCTGAGGGAAATAGGAGCAGCCGCGGCATATGTGGAATGCAGCGGAGAGCTGGAGCACTTGAAAGCAATCGCAGGCTCGGTATCAGGCTTTACAAAGACAGGAGACAACAGCTTTGAGCGAAACGGCATAATATATCTCAAAAATGAAATACCAGAAGGAATGAACTTTATAATAAACGACCTGAGCAGAATAATACAGGACGGAACAGAAAAAAATGCACTTGAATTCACGGCAAACTGCCAAAAAATAATACTGTGCGGTACAAGCAAGCCCTATGAGCTGGAGGAGACAGAAAACAAAATACGGATACTGGAGGAAAACGGCTGCAAGGAAATATGCCTGTGCCTTGCATTCACACCGGACAGCGAAAAAGCAAGCCTCACAGACAAGTTTGGAAGCCGGAGAGTAAAGGTATACTTCACAGAGTATACACCTGATATGTTTAAAAGCAAAAACAAAGAAATATACAAAAGAATACTTCAGGAATACATACTGGAAAAAACAGATGACAAGCTGGTAAGGCTGTTTTGATTTCCAGCCTTTATAAAACATGCCGGTGCCTAAATAAAAAAATAGCACCGGCTGTTTTAATGAAGAAAGCTCTGAAGACTATTGAAAATAAAAACAAACAACGGAGGAAAAAAGCTATGTACATGAATATAGCATTTGATAAAGTATGCCACAAAGGAAGTATATTATCACAAAGCGCGAGGTTCGTGTATCTGTGCCTGTGCAAGCATGCGGACAACACAAATCAGAGCTGCTTCCCGTCACTAAACAGAATAGCCCAGATAGTGGGCAAATCAATATCAACAATAAAACGTGCAGTCAGAGAGCTGTGCGGGTGCGGAGCAATCAAAAGAACACCAAGGTACAGGAAGGACGGAGGACAAACCTCAAACCTGTATGAAATAGTGGAATATGACTTCGTTATCCCGGCAGAGCTTCCTGATAACAAAGAAAAGGAAGCACCGGATAATAAAGCCGGTACGGAAATACAAAACTCATATATAACGAAAAGCACCTTAGCAGAAAATATTTCATTCTCAGTATCAGACACAAAAGCCCAGACAAAATGCACTGAAGAAGAGAAGGCTTCAGCTTCGATTAGCAATGCAGCAGAACAGGCGGAAAAAATACAAGGTATAAGCCAAGAAAATGAGGAAAGCAAGCCATTACATATTAAATCAGAAAATAACAGCTTAAATCCTACAAATGGTATGAATGAAAACATGGAGGAAGCTGAGCAAATATATATAGAGGAAAATAAAATTCAGGAAGACAGGACAGATCAAGCAAGGATAAAAGCAGCTATGTTCCCGGAAAATAAGGACAATCAAATCAGCAATATAAAGCCGGATAATGAGCCTATGAAACAAAAGTGTAAATTTATCAAAGATATAAGCATCAAAAGGACTTTTGCAAGGTTAATCAAAACTCCTGTTTTTCATATAATAGCTGCCTGTAAAACCCGTTTTTCAACTAAAAGTGAACCGGGGGGAGGCCATCGGTGACCCTCCATGAACTTATCCAATTAACTAGGGATACTGAAAAAAGAAAATTGTATATTTATGCAATTTTAAATAATAAATAATATTATATTTTTTGAAAAAATCAATTGCACAATTTCAAAATGTCCTTGACATGGGGTACACTTTACTTGCTTGTCCAGTTTGGGTGGACGACCTTTCAGCGTACAACTGGCTGCACAGGCTAGCCCGCGCTGTCCCACTACCTTCCGCCCCTTCTGTCAGATAGATGCGCTCCCAAGAGGCAACTCGTGTATCTGATGGCACTCCAAGTTGTCGCGCTGCCTCGCAGTAGATTAACCGCTCCTTGCGCATCATCTCCACTACCATGACCTTGGAAGTATGCTTGTAAAGGGTAGTAATGATACTGCCACTAAAACAAGCATGGCGGCGGCTCATTTGCAGGAGTTTGGCGGCATTGCGGAAAGTGGGTGATAGATATGTAATTGAATGGGCAGGCATTTTGCTGCCCATAGAAATCCTTCGGTGTAGCTCAGAGAATATTATGCAGGGACGTTCAAAAATTCAGCAGGAGCGGGAACACGAATTACAAGCAAGGAAGGTAATCCTTTGAATTGCAGGACAACAGCATTGCCTATCCACAAACTTCCAGATTATAGAACATATGGTCAGCGAATATCCTTTCAACCTTAAAAGAATGGTGATTACGCTGTTGAAACGCTCAGTGGGCGTCTCGGAAAAGCATAAAATGTAAATGTTGCTACCCTGCTTGAATTGCGAGGTCATGATATTACTTCTGACTGCGGGAGCACGGGGTGTTATTGTTAACAAAGCAAATAAAAAACTTTTGACTCTAATATATTATTGATATATTAGATATTGATTTTATTTGCCACATCTGTTAAACTGAAACAGGTTTCCATATGAAGTGGAAATGCTAAGCAAATCAGAAGATTTGGTTACCGCATAATAGGGTTTATCATATATCATCAATATTGAATTGCAGCCAAGAAGGATGCGTTGTTTGTTGGAAAAACAGACAGTGCAGCCTTCTTTTTTGTTTTGAAATATCCCCGCCCCGGCTTGTGAGGGGATACTTAATTTGCTAGTATTGAAAAATATAAGGCTACACAAGTATTATGGATCGTATGCTATTAAGTAAAAAAGGAGGTCTTTTAGTGACCGTACAAGAAATAAAAGAACGTTGGATACCCGGCATGAAAAACGCACAATCAGCAGTGGAATGGTGGAACAGCAAAGCCTCTGCTTTTGCATCCAGAGAGCTTCCAACCGCTGACAATAGTTTAGCTATGCGCTTAATCCTTAATAATCAAATGATTAGGCAGGAACAAACCGTGTTGGATGTTGGCTGCGGAAGCGGACGTTTCTCTTTTGCTCTTGAACAATTAGGAGCCCGTATTACGGGAACAGATTTTTCTCCCCGGATGATTGAGGAATGCGAAAAGGCAAAGCTTTCACGCACATCGTCTGTAGATTTTTGTGTTAACGACTGGCATAATGCAAATTTACATGAGCTTGGATGGGACAAGCACTTTGATCTGGTTTTGGCGAACATGACACCCGCTATAGTTTCCGCCGATACATTCCTAAAATTGTCAGAGGCCAGCCGCAATTGGTGCCTGATGGTAAGGCCTACCAGACGCAGCAACGTGGTATTGGATAAGCTTACCACAATGCTTGATATTGCACCGGACACGAATGCCTTAGATGAAACCCTGATTTATGCGTTCGAGCTGTTATGGCTCAGTGGCATGAAGCCTAAAATTGAATATGAAGAGCAAATTTGGGAAAATACATGGCAAGTTGATGAGGCCATTCAGGAATACACCTTGAGGCTTTCAGCATCGCACACTCTGTCCTCTTCGCACAAGGATAAAATCGCAGATCTTATACATAAAGTCAGTGCCGGTAATGTTGTAAAAGAGACAACACATACCATTATTGCCGCCGTTTATTGGCAAGTTTGATGCAACAGACCAATTAACAAAATTACATAGATAAAATGGGAGGAAGAAAAATGAAAAAAATATTATCAATTCTGTTGGCGCTTGTTATGCTCGTATCATTTTGCGCCTGCGGGCAATCGGTCACAGAACCGCAAAAAACAACGGAGCAAGTAACCTCCACGCCAGAAGTAACCAGCAACACGCCGGAGAATACTGAACCAATCGTAATTACTGATGCTCTCGGCAGGAGGGTAGAACTTCCTGCTGTCGCAAATAAAATAATTGCACTTTCAAACGTACCGCGCATGGTCGTTTATCTCGGCTTAGCCGATCGAGTGGTGGGCTACAGCGGTTCCGACCCGGCAAGCATCACACCGCTGACGGCGTATTCATATGCGGTAAGGGATTTGTGGGCAGACGTCCCCATTGTAGGTACAGATGCAGGCGGCAACACGGACTACTATCCAGAGGAAATAATTGCGGCCAAGCCAGATGTAATCATATGCTCCTACACCGAAGATGTCGTAAAGAATCTTGAGACTCAGACAGGCATACCGGTGGTGTCTGTGGCTATGGGAAATCTTTTTGAAGAAGACTATAATCAATCACTCCTTACCATCGCTCAAATATGTGGCGTTGAGGATAGAGCTGAAGAAATCATAGCATACATCGACGCCTGTTTAGCCGACCTCGACAAAAGAACAGCCAGCATTGCCGATTCCGATAAGCCTGCCGCGCTCTCCGCCGCCGCAACCTTCAAAGGCGCACATGGTATTGAGGGAGTACGCATTAAGGATCAAGTGTTCACCGCCGTCAACGCTGTGAATGTGGCGGTGCAGGATACTCCGGGTGACAACTCTACCGCCGTTGAAGTGGATAAAGAACAAATACTTGCATGGAATGCCGACTATATCTTCTGTGACTACGGCGGAGTACAGCTTGTTAAGCAGGATGCCAAGGCGAGTCCCGACTTTTATGCCCAGCTTAAAGCTTATAACGATGGGCATATTTATCAGTATCCAAGTTCGACAAGCTACTACTCAAATCTTGAAATACCTTTGGCTAACTGTTATTTTGTCGGGTCTATTCTGTATCCTGAGCAGTTTGCGGATGTTGACCTGAACACCAAGGCCAATGAAATATTTAAATTTTTCCTCGGCGTTGATGATTTTATGTCCGTTCTCAATGAATACGGCGCCAGTTACGGCCCGATAGATTTCGGTAACAATGAATGAAAACACTGTGTAAGGAACGTCTGTCAGTATATGATGCTCAAATAGAGAAAAAAAGATTAACATTCATTGTTGTTTTTATTATCATGCTGGCTGTGGCACTATATGCTACAGCCAGCGGCTCGATTACACTTAGTATCAGCGAAATCATGAGGACAATATTTGGAAACGGTGAAGCTGCCTCAAATACTGTTGTATTTGGCATCCGGCTGCCACGAGTCGCCACAGCTATACTTGTCGGAGCACTTCTTGCGGTATCAGGAGCTGTAATGCAATGTGTTCTGCATAATCCGCTGGCATCTGCTTCAACCCTCGGCGTATCACAGGGCGCGTCATTTGGCGCAGCCATCGGGATCATAATATTTGGCGGAGGAGTTGTAAACGGCGGCTCCTCCAACGTAGCCATAGAAGTGAACAATCCGTATATTGTCACGCTAAGCGCATTTGTATTTGGCTCTTTGTCAACAGCGGTTATTTTGCTGTTGTCGCAGCTGAAGAAAAATCTTGGCCCCGGCGGACTTGTTCTTGCCGGTGTTGCCTTGAGTTCTCTTTTCACCGGCGGTAGTACTCTCCTTCAATATTTTGCGGACGAGACAAAGCTTACCGCCGTAGTATTCTGGACTTTTGGAAATCTCGGCGGCACCAACTGGGCAGAGATTCTGGTGCTTGCGGTGATATTCCTCGCCGCGATGACCTATTTTATGCTAAATCGCTGGAACTATAATGCGATGCGTTGTGGGGCAGATACTGCCAAAAGCCTCGGGGTTAATGCCAGAGCCGTGATGCTGGTGAGCATGGTAATATGCTCTTTCGCAGCCGCGGTGGCTGTTGCTTTTGTCGGGATAATCAGCTTTGTAGGGCTTGTCGCGCCGCATATGATGAGAAAATTTGTCGGTGACGACTACAGATTTATCATCCCCTGTTCGGCTGTAGCCGGTGCGCTGGTGCTACTCGCAGCAGATACCTTTGGGCGTCTCATCATTTCCCCTGTTATACTCCCCGTCGGTGCAATAACTGCATTCCTTGGTGCGCCCGCCTTCTTAACACTTTTGTTGAGAGGAGGGGACAGAGATTGATAAAAGTTAAAGATATATGCTTCTCATATGACAGTGTCAACCGTGTAATCCTCAACAATGTAGGATTTGATCTTGATGCTGGTGAGTGTCTTGCCATACTTGGCAATAATGGGGTCGGTAAAAGCACCCTGCTCAAATGCATTGATCGCATACATAGAATTCATTCAGGCAGCGTGATAATAAACGGGAAAGATATGCATACCCTGTCGAGACGGGAGATGGCGCAGAGTATTGCATATGTCCCACAAAACACAGCAAGCTCCCATATCATGGTCTTCGATGCGGTGTTGCTTGGCAGAAAGCCATATATCAGGTGGGATGTTGGAGAGGAGGATAAGCAAATAGTATCTCAAATCATTGAGAGATTCGGGCTGCTGGGATATAAGGCGCGCTATCTTGACGAACTATCAGGGGGAGAGCTTCAGAAGGTAGTGCTTGCCCGTGCGATGGCGCAGCAACCGGTGTTTTTGCTTCTTGATGAGCCAACAAGCAATCTTGACCCCAGAAACCAGCACGAGATGCTCAATAATGTAAGGACTCTCGCCAAAGAGCATGGGATGGGCGTTGCCATCGTCATACACGATCTAAATCTTGCGGTGCGTTACTGCGATAAATTCCTTTTCCTGAAAGATGGACATGCATATTCTTACGGTGGTATTGAGACGGTAACCCCGAAAGCGATTGAGGCTGTATATAACATGAAAGCAGAAATCATAGAACACCGTGATATAAAAATGATAATCCCTTATTAATTAGGAGGAAAATTTAATGGACGAAAATAAAGAACTTTGGCAAAAATGTGCAGCATTTCACGGACATGTCTGCGGTGGATTAACCATTGGCTACAAAGCAGCGATTTATGCTATTGAACTGTTGGGCATAACCTTTTCCGAGGATGAAGATGTAGTTTGCGTGTCAGAAAATGACGCTTGCGGTGTAGATGCGATACAGGTAATTCTGGGTTGCAGCATTGGCAAGGGAAATCTGCTGTTTCATATGACGGGAAAGCAGGCATTCAACTTCTATGACCGAAAAAACGAAAAATCAGTCCGTTTGATTGTTAAAAAGAAACCGGAAGGAATGACGCGCGAGCAATCATTTGATTATTTTCAGGGGCTTGAGCCATGCGAAATGTTCGATGTAAAGGATGCGAAGATATTGCTTCCCGAACCGGCACGCCTCTTTGATTCCTATGAATGCGAGTGCTGTGGTGAGACCGCGGGGGCGAACTGGATACGCATACAAAGCGGGAAAAGGCTCTGTGTTGACTGTTCAACAAAATATAATCGATTTGATGTATAATTCGCTTTTGCCACATAAAAACATAAAAATACACATTAAGTAATAGCCTGTTTCAATCATAAGGCAAGTTTCTCGGCAGAGAAATGAGCCATGCGAAACAATAAACCACCCGTAAAACGGGCAATGTCGTCAACTTAAGGAAATTTCAACAAATATCAAAAATCACTTGACAAGTCAGCCTAAAAATGCAGCCTCGCAATTGAATACAAATATTTGATTGCGAGGTATATATAATGAAACTTGGAATATTACTCAAATCTATTATAGAAGAATCGAAGGCACTGATTAAATCCAGAGATTTTATAAACGTCCATCGTATTGGAAACTCTTTTAGCAGATCTAGAAAGCTCTCTTTTACCGATTTGTTTTATTTTATAATAAATTCAACAAAGAAATCTTTATCAATTAATTATTCTCAATTTAAAATGGACTTTCCGGAATTAAAGCTTCAAATAGTTTCTAAACAAGCCATTTCTAAAGCGCGACAAGGTATTTCACATGAAGCATTTCATGAACTTTTTGATTTATCAGTGAACAAATACTATGAGTTAAACACTAATTTCAAAAAGTGGAATGGATTTAACATTTATTCTGTTAATGGAAGTACAGTCCAAGTTCCTAACTCAGAGGAAAATCTTAAAATTTTCGGAACAAATCCTAATCAATACAACAAAAATGGTGCGCTTGCATCGGTTTCTGTATTATATGATGTTATGAATGATATCATTGTAGATGCAGAGTTTTCTCGCTATCGCTCTAACGAAAGAGAATCTGCTAAAAACCATATCAAAAAACTT
>NZ_QKMR01000034.1 GCF_003208175.1 Ruminiclostridium sufflavum DSM 19573
CGGAAATATGCACTGCCATCACAAAACGCCGTACCATAAATGCAAAGATGATAGTTATAGCAATTTGGTGCTTGTAACAATGAATGTTCACCAGTTGCTTCATGCAAAAAAGCCGGAAACAATCCAGTTTTATCTGGATATCATTAAACCGGACAAAAAGCAGATGACTAAAATTAACCGCCTAAGAAAAATGCTTGAGTTGGCAAGTATTTAAAATAACGTGTTTAGTTTCAGATATAGTTTAAGTTGCAAAATTTAGTTTTGATAGAACGCCGTGTGCGGGGAAATTCGCACGCACGGTGTGGAGTGGGGGAAAAGTTAGAGATGATATCAAAGACTTACCTATCACTATGCATGGTATTGGCGGGATATGGCGAATGCGGCTCCGATAATATAAAAATTATTACAGAGCAAGGCTCATGTGATAATTTATCCCTTTCGGTAGAGTGCTCAAAAGAAGTAACAGTACATGTATTGCCAAGGTTTTATGAATATAAGGAAACCCTTCAGGCAGAGCCTGCTTCGGAATTCCTTACAGCAGGCGTTAATATCTCATTAATGCAAAAAGTATCCTACTTCATAAAAAACACCAATAGTGCTATTATAACCGTAATAGCCGAAAACAGCCCAGATAATGTGCACTATGTGAAGGAAATTCAAAAAATATTTATACCTCCGGGCTCAAGCGGCTTACTAGTGCCTATAAATTTCAGTAAATTTGTCAGGCTGTCAGTCAATATTCCTCAGGAAGGAAACAATTCAATAATAGATACATGGCTGAATATGCAGCAATATTAAAAATGACGGAAGGGTAAAGCTGAAAGTGCATCCAAAAATTTCAAATCTAAATGAAGAAAAGGATGTACAAATTTTAAGCACTTGGGAAGCCAGACATAAATTGTAAAATAAAAATCCTGCCCGTAACTTTATAAAAAGCAGTATCGGCTTTAAGTCTGCCAAAATGCTGTATTGCTCCTTGTCCGGCAGCATACAGCTGGTCCGCTAAGCTAATAAGTCTAATTACCTTTCAAAATATATTTTAGTTTATATTTACCAATAAGGATTAATTATGGTAAAATACATTTTATAATTAAAGACATATTATTATAAAAGATATATTATAGGGCTGGTGGGTTTAAATGAAAGATGTTTTAGATCTTTCTCAAAAAATAGATAATCTCTCGCGAAAAGCAGTGCATTATGCTAAAGGTTTTTCAAAGGATTTAGATTATACGGAAAATAGCATTGATGCGGTAGAGGAAATATTAGAGTATTATCATAATGACCTGAAAGGAAATATTATAAAAAACTTTCTTAGAAAAATAAAAAACGAAGTTCCTACAGAATCACAGATTTGGTCATTAGCAGCTATTTGGGGAGCATATTTGGGAGATGTAATATGCAAAAATAATTCAGACAGATGCAAATGGGTTTATGAGGATGAGTTTGGAACAGGTGCAATTTTGCATATAAAAATAGATAATAATAGCAGAGCTTATCCGATTGATAAAGTATATAAAAGATTAAAAAACGGTTCAGAGGATAATATAACAACCTTTTACGAGGTCTTAAAGAAAACGCTTTTAAAGCATTAATCAGTGTTCATGGGTAGTTTGAATATTCAACGATTTTGTCGTCCCTCCAATTACACGAAATCTTTATTTCGTGTAATTATATAATAAGCCAATTCTACATATCCTTACTTCTCCACATCTATAAATCATATTCTCTTAAAATATTCTACATATCATATATGAAAGATAACATTACTGTAAACAAAATAAGTTGAGTTCCTAGCAGTTAATATATGCTGCTATTTAGCTTTTTACAGGCATTTATATTAAAATATAATATTTTAAGGAGCTTGGCTTTATAGTTATTTGTAAGCATTTAAATGCTTTACTGTAAAGCGTTTTTTAAAAAAATAATATTATAAATGCTTTATAAATTGAAATTATATTCTGAATATGTTATAATTTGACTAAATATGATGAATTATACGGTAATGTATAAAAACAAATAGTGTGTATATCTTATCATTATTTGGAGTATTTAATATCGCATAGTTTTATCTGTTAGCGAAAAATAATTTAAAAGGGGTGTATTTATGATGAAGAAATTTTTTGGCAGAGCAATTTCTCTGCTGACGGCAGTTACAGTGGCATGTACTGTTTTTACAGCTGTGCCTGCTTCTGTTCAGGCTGCTGATTCCCTTCCTTTAAAAGTTGAAGCAGAAGCCTGCAGTCTTGGCAGCGGAGCTGCTGTTGCAACAAATGTTTATGGGACCGAGTATCCCGGATATTCCGGAAATGGTTTTGTATGGGTAACCAATGCAGGAACTGTTACATTAAAGGTTACAGTACCGAAAAGTGCTATGTATGAGCTTTCGGCAAAATGCTGGATGTATCTTGGGGAAAAAGATGAAACAAGACTTCAGGTTGTAAGTGTCAACGGTGTATCTCAAGGCAATTTTTATATTCCGAACAAAAACGGATGGATTGATTACAGCTTCGGCTACTTCTATCTTGAAGCAGGTACGGCTACGATTGAGATAGGCTCGTCAGGAAGCTGGGGCTATATACTGTATGACACAGTAACATTTGACTATGCGGATATGCCTGCTCTTGACATTGACCCTGCTCCATGTGATGTTAAAGCAACTGCTGAAACAAAATCCCTTAAAAAATATCTTACAGATGTTTACGGTAAAAGCGTAATTTCAGGACAGCAGGAAATATACGGCGGCGGAAATGATGGCAATTCAGAGTTTGAATTTGAATATATTTATGATAAAACAGGCAAATACCCTGCAATCAGAGGCTTTGATATGATGAACTACAATCCTCTGTACGGATGGGAAGACGGAACTACAGACCGTATTATAGATTGGGTAAAGCAACGCAACGGCATTGCAACGGTAGCATGGCATATACATGTTCCCTCTGATTTCACAAGCTATAAGCCCGGTGATATATTGGATTGGACAAAATGTACATATAAGCCGACTTCAAGCTTTAAAACAGCCAATTGCCTCGACAAATCAACAAAGGAATATGCCTACTTGATGCTTGCCATTGATGATCTCGCCAAGCAGCTTCTTGTTTTGCAGGATGCGGGAGTTCCAGTGCTTCTGCGCCCTTTCCATGAAGCCGAAGGAAACAATAATATTGACGGCTCCGGTGCTTGGTTCTGGTGGGGTTCAGCAGGCTCAGAGGTATACAAGCAGCTCTGGAAGCTTCTTTACACAACTCTTACCGAGAAATATGGAATTCATAATGCAATATGGGAAGTAAATCTTTATACCTATACAAATTCATCTGAGTGGTATCCAGGAGATGATTGCGTGGATATAGTTGCATATGATAAATATGAAGGCTCACCCTACACATGGAAAACAAGCTCTGCATCATCCGTTTTTCTTACTCTTGTAAATGATACAAACGATACAAAGATGGTTGCAATGTCAGAAAATGATATCATCCCGGACATTAAGAACATTGTAAACGAGCAGGCATGGTGGCTGTACTTCTGTCCTTGGTACGGAGATTTTCTTACCAGTTCAAGATATAATGATCCTGATCTTCTAAATACTATTTACAACAGCCCCTATGTAATTACTCTGGATGAACTGCCGGCAGATATTTATCAATCCGGTCCAACGCACGGTTTATTGGGTGACCTGAACTCAGACGGAAACGTTGATGCTATTGATTTAGGCCTGTTAAAAGCATATCTGCTGAAAATAAACACGATTTCTATTAATTCAACGAATGCAGATGTTGACGGCAGCGGAGATATAGATGCCTTGGATTTTGCATATGTAAAGAAAAAGCTTTTGGGAATAATCGACAAGTTTCCGATAGAATAAAATACGAGTAAAATATTAATTTCAGAGCTGTTGCATCCTGCTTTAAATAACCAAAGGGGTGCAACAAGCTCTTTTTGCTCTAAATTATGGTTTGTGCCCGTAATTATGAATATGGTAATGGCTGTGCTCATTTCCCTCATGCCGATGATAATACTCGTCAATCAAATTAACTTTTTTCAACAAGTCTATATTCTCAAGAAGCTTTTTAGTATTTGTATCGGCAGCTATTTTATGGTCTTCATCAAATAAGACTGCTCTCGATGAGATTTCCTGAACCAATTCCAGATTATGTGTAGATGTAATCAATGTTTTTCCCGCTTTATTCAATTCCGTCAAAAATTCTACAAGCCATCTTTGTGTTCTTGGATCAAGGCCGTTCATAGGTTCATCAAGAACCAGCACATCAGGATTCATAGACAGTACGCAGGCAATTGCAAGCTTTCTTTTCTCACCGCCGCTCAGGTGATAGGGCTGTCTGTCCTTCAAGCTCTCAATATTCAGCAGACTAAGGCAGTCGTTTACCCTTGCCTCAACCTCCCTCTCACCCATTCCCATTTGTCTCGGGCCGAATGCAATTTCATCATAAACATTAGCACAGAATAGCTGGGTATCTGAGTTTTGAAAAACAAAGCCTATTTTTTGATGAAAAAGCTTTGAAAATTTTGTATTCCGGAGCCTTTTTTGTGTAATTTCTTCCTTGTCAAATTTATAAGTGCCGCTATCAGGTGATACAATACCGTTAATCAGCTTTAAAAGGGTTGACTTTCCGCTTCCGTTAGGCCCCATTAATGCCACAGCCTCACCCCTTGAAATACTGACAGTAATATCGCTTAGTGCTGTCCTTCCCTCATAAGCATAAGACACATTTATTATTTCAATCATTGCTCCAGTCCTTCTGTTCTGTTTGATATACAGCTTAGGAAATAACTTTTTAAAATTAAATCAACAAAATAATTATATAACAGAAAAATAGCAAAACACAAAAATTAGCAGTATATTTATAATAATATAAATAATATCTGCAAGTGAAAACAGGATTTTTCTTGCTGCGCGGTATTCTCCGGTAAAGCCTCTGCATTCCATGGCAGAATACATCTCTTCCGCCATTTCTCTGGACTTTATAAACATGGTGCCTGCAATACCTGAGAGAGACATATACTTGCTTGTATTTCTCCCTACTGACCTTAGCTTGAGAGAATACAGCATATTAAGTGAAAAATCACCCAGCAGAAAAATATATTTTATAGTTATATCCAAAACAAGTATAAATATATCCGGTACAAAAAATACTTTTAATGCATTTGTTATGGAATTCCATGAAGTGGAATATGATAGTATGTTAACAGCTGTAATCGTTGCAAACACCTTTGGCGTAATCATAAAAATACTGTAATAGTTCCCCAAAAAGGCGGAAGGCAAAAGAAGTATAATTGTAAATACAGAAATCAGAAAGCTCACTTTCAGAGTTTTTATAATTTGATAAGCTTTCATGGAGCTTAATACGGATATAAGATATACAATAACGATAATAATAAATTCAGAACTTCTGGAAACAGAAATAAGCACAATAAGTAAAAAAGTAAATGCTACCTTTAAAACTGCACTGATATGAAAGCCTTCGGCAGTGCATGCATTAGTGTTTCTAATCCTTGAGAGTATGTTCAGCAAGGACATAATGCTCTTGTTTATAAAGGTATCCTTATCAGCCTGAGGAATATAATTTTCTTTCTTTGACAGCCATTCCGGCATATTCATTAATATCTCCTGCTTTTATCTGTTATTCCTGCTTTTAATAAATTCAAATTTATCCTTAATCTATTTTCTCTAATATTATGCGATGCTCAACAAGCTCCATTTCCTTTATCTTTGCTTTTATATACTTCTTACGGTTAAAAATATCTTCAAGACACAGCTCATCTCCGTTAGGAATAATCTTGTCAACAGATTCAAGAAACAGCCTTTCTTCTCCTTTTTCATTAAGCAGATATACATTTGCTTCACACATCTTTTATCACCTCGTCATGTATTCTTTGATGCTTTTTATTGCAGCATCTATCAAATGCGGTATAGGCTGGCTTTTATCCACCCCGATAATCTCTATGTTACACCTGTTTAGTGGCAGAATCACTTTCTTTGCCGGACTTTCGGCAATTGCTTTTGCCATTGACGGTGTTAATTCACCCAGCATTGAATTGGAAACCAGTATTCCAATCATACCTATAATTATATCTACCCTCGATGCACTATATACAATAGCGTTTTCGCCGGAGGCGCCTTCATTGGCTCCTGCTTTAAGCATAAAGGACGTTGCGAGGGAATTCGTGCCTAACGCAATGATTTCAGTACCTTCCGGCAGCTCTCTTCTTAATTTTTCAACAATGGACTTCCCTATTCCGCCGCCTTGTCCATCAATTACAGCGATTCTCATACCGACCTCCGCAAATATGTAAATGTAGCATTTTTTTATTCCGTATCAATTATACTGTAATACATAATTTAAGTCCAGTCCGTTTAAATGGATATTCCTGAAATAATACAAAACCAGCTTGTTTTTCAAACGGTAAAATTAATTCTTTGGTAATGAAACAATAAATTCAGTACCAGCTCCCCTTTTGCTGACTGCTTCAATTTTTCCGTTATGTGCCTCTATAATAGCCCTAGCTATAGTCAGGCCTATTCCAGAACCGCCTGTCATTCTGTTTCTGGATTTATCAGCCCTGTAAAATCTCTCAAAGATAAAGGGCAGATCTTCAGCTGATATACCTGGTCCGTTATCCTTAACAGTAAGCTGCAAAAGGTTCCCCCCTCCTTTTATATTTACCTTTACCTCGCTGCCTTTTGTTGAATATTTCAAGGCATTAGACAGAAGATTTATTAAAACCTGACTGATCTTATCCTTGTCGGCATTTATAAATTCTTCGTCACCGGTGAAATAAATTTTAATTCCTTTATATAAATATTCGCTTTCGTAGTTCCTGATAATTTGCCTTACTACTTCTGTAATGCTAAAGCTTGATTTATTTAATATAATATTCTCACTTTCATATCTTGCCAGCTTCTCTAAATCTCCAACCATGCCGCTAAGCCTGACTATTTCATCATGACAGCTGATAAGCCTGTCTTTATCAGCTTCCCAAATACCGTCAATCATTGCTTCTAAATGACTCTGAAGGGTTGCGAGAGGTGTCCTCAATTCATGAGCCACATCAGCTGTAAGCCTTTTTCGTAATGTCTCATGATTTCCAAGCGCATCTGCCAGACTGTTAATTGTATTGGTTAATTCAATTATTTCAATAGTATTGGACTTTTCTGAAATTCTGGCTGAAAAACAGCCTTCAGAAATACTGTGAGCGGCAGAAATTGCTTTTGATATGGGGGAGCTTAGCCTCTTAGCCATAACAGTGCCTAAGGCAAGTGAAAAAATCAAAGCTATTATACCAACGCTTATCAGAATTTTATTTAATGTCTTTAAAAAAGCCAGATCATTATCACTCAAGTAAAAGGGTCCATAGCTTCCAATTTCCACAATACCGACTTTCTGGGAATTATAGTATATATTATACGGCGTTTCTGTATATTCACCCTTCATATTCGGATACTGACTGTTGAGATTATAAGACATATGCTCTATAATGCGCTGGCACATCCCGTTATTGTGAACCCTTGCATCCCATATTGCCTGACCCGATAAATCGGATACCTTTATTATCAGGCCATTTTCAAGCGCACTTACCCCAATTGCTTCAATCATTTCTGTATTCCAGCTTCCGGAATATTGATATTGATTACTTAAAGACGATATGACATCCTTATTTCTTTGTACCTGATTTATTTTTATATATTCCCTGAATTGCCTGTCCAGAAAAAGGTTGGCAAAAATACTTATTAAAAATATACTTATCAGAGCAACAAATATATACGAAAGTGATAGTCTTGTTCTAAGGCTGTATTTCAAAATCAGTCACCACCAAATCTATAGCCTATACCATGTACGGTTAGAATATATTCCGGATTTTTTGTATCTGTTTCTATTTTTTGGCGTAAATTTTTTACATGAGAATCAATAGTTCTGTCATAACCGTCAAAATCCTCGCCAAGAGCCATGCTTATCAGCTCTTCTCTTGTAAAGGCTTTTTTAGGATGCTTTATCAGGGTTAAGAGGATTTTATATTCATTTGGAGTTAAGCTTACACTTTTTCCGTTTTTTTTCACATCCATGCTAAGCTTGTTAATAACAAGGTCGTTCAGGTTAAAGGATACTATGTCATTATTCGGGAAAGGCTCCTCGGAAGCTCTCCTAAGCAGGGCATTGACTCTTGCAACAAGCTGTCTGGGGCTGAACGGCTTTATTATATAATCATCTGCTCCGATATCAAGGCCTTTTAAAATATGCTCTTCTTCCACCTTGGCTGTAAGCATAATTATAGGGACCTTGGATTTCTTTCTGATTTGAATGCAGATGTCTTCTCCTGTCATATCTGGAAGCATTAAATCCAATATGACGAGGCAAGGATTAAACCTTTCAAATAGAGCAACAGCCTGCTTTCCGGTATATGCCTCTACCACATCATATCCATTGTGATGTAAATACGACCTTACTACATCAACAATCTTTATTTCATCGTCAACCACCAATATTTTTTTAGAACTATTTGTCATCATGTTGTAACTACATCCTTATTTTACTATAATCAATTCGGAAGGATTAAGCTTTTAAGCTGATTACTTGCTGCAACAGCCTGCTGTTCAGCCTCCGCAGCAGCCTGCAGCCGGTTGCTGATAATTATTCAGCTCATTTTCAATTCCATCTGGATTTACGGTGCTTATATCATCCACAACTATTATATTACTTCTAAGCATTCCCATCCAGCAGGTATATATAAAATTACCGGTTTTATCGGGAGTAAATTCAATAACATTATCTCCTACTTCAAGATTTTTATTTTCAATATTGTACTCCGATATACGAAGGCTTCTGTTGCATCCGTTTAAATCACCGTCAGCTACACTGATTGTCCATCTGACGGGAATTCCCTTCTGCACTGTTATAGGATAATACCTCCCGGAATCCAGAGTTGTATTTACTGTCTGAACATTTCCCGTTATTGCGGCAATTCCGCTTGATGAAGCTGAATTAGCGGCAACGGGATTTATACTGACTCCCGATAATGCCAGACCTCTGTTAAGCATTACAATTCCAAGTATCATTACAAGAACTGCACTTACCTTCATCATCTTATGAGTAAATTTACTGCTCAAAAAAGAACTTGCAACTCCAAGTCCAAGCATCAGAGGCACGGTTCCCAGACTGAATAAAAACATTGAAAGTGCCCCTGCCAATACACTTCCTGTTCCCAATGCGTAAATCTGCATTGCCTGCAATGGACCGCACGGCATTAACCCGTTAAGAAGGCCTACATAAAAAGGTCCTCTGCTATTATTACTCGCATGTACTCTTTTAGCAAAAAGCTTTGGCATTCTTGGGGTTATTTTTCTGAGTACCGGAAAAATATTCAGCATATTCAATCCCATAATCAGCATAAAAGCACCTGCGGCAATTGCCACAATACCCTTTGCAGTACCGGAAAAGCTTACTATGGAGCCGATTCCTCCGACTATTCCGCCTACGGCAGTGTATGATATAACTCTTCCTGTATTGTACAATATACCCGGCCTTAGCTTGCTGAAGCTTGAATCGCCGGTATCTGTCCGGTATTTGGTACAGACAGATAAATTAATTCCTCCGCACATGGCTACGCAATGCAGAGATGTCAGCAGTCCGATTATAAATAATATACCGAAGCCCATTGATTGGTCAATCTGAGGTATAAAATTGAAGCCGATGGTGTTTTTTATGATTATATAAAGAGCCAATAAGCTTACTGCTATTCCTAAAAACTGACTGATTCCGAAGCTGTCTGAGCCTGAAGCTGCTGCTTTATTCTTATCCTTGCTGTCCTGACCTGTGTCAGGTTTGTTTTTTACCCTGTAATCCAGCTTTTCAACAGCTTTTATTATTTTATTAATGCCGATTATATCACAACGGTATGTCACATACACATTTGAGCTGCTGTAAATAGCCTTGGCATTTATAACTCCGTCAAGCTTATTCAGAGCATTTTCTAATATTGTTTCACAGCCGGTGCATGTCATCCCTTCTATTTGAAGAATTTTGCAAACGGTATTCTTCCCCATAAGTCTTCCTCCTGTTTTATTCCTGCTTCACAGTTTAATGGATTATATTTATATCTTAAATATATTTATACCTTAAATTCTACAATTAAAATATGGAGATTTTATGGAGAATACTGCAAGGACAAAGGGACAGCTTAAAAAGCTCGAAAAAGGGGTTAATTTATCAATTTCCCGAATAACGCATATCTTGCGTTATCGAATTCATAGGAGCAGGTGCACAAGGTAATAATTCTGTCATCAGCCTCTACAAGCGTATTGGCTTCAAAGGTGGATTTCTCTTTGAGAGAATTGATATAGCTTTTGAAATCATTCTCATCCTTAAAATCTAATCTGACAGATTCATAATTTCCATCAGTAACAATGCCGGCAAACCATTCAACCGAAAAATTGCCGGCAGGAGTATAAAGCAGCATAGTTGGAAAGCTGTCGTAATAGCTCTGAGCTTTGTATTTTGTTAAGGCTGAAAACATAGAGCCGTTTTTCATGTTGTGTCCGTAAATAATCGTGTTTTTATCTGAAAAATCCTTATGGTTACGATAATCCATAAATATTGAACCTAGCTTGTTGCTCTCACCTGTGAATAAATGACTAAGATAAAAATCGTTGTCCTTGCCCTGAACTACAGGATAGTCAATCTCGGTGCCTTCAGAGGCAAGCCATCCCACCACATCTTTGTTTATTTTTTCCAGTAATGTGAAGTCAACACTGCTGTTGCCTTCTCCTGCCTGTGCTTCCGGAGATTCCTTGAACAGTGAGATTTTCAGATAGGCGGCATCGCCTTTGGCATACTCCCGCCTGTCTGAAAAAAGTATAAAAGCAGAACTCAGAATGCCCACCGCGCACAGTGCCGCCAAAATACGCAATATCAGGTGCAGACACGATTTTTTAATATTTTTCGTTCCGTTATCCATGGCATTCTCCCTATTTTAGAGAACCTGCGGCAGAATTTTATAGTTTTAGCCGCAGGTTCTCTTTAAAATTATTTCAGCCTTCTATGCCCGGAGTTTTTCTTGCGCAGAACGAAATCGGCGGTGATAAGAGCCAAAAGCACCGCAGAGAAAAATAGCACTCCAAGCTTTGCAAGATCACCGGTCTGATTGTCTCCCGTATGGGGCATACCATTCTGATTGCTTCCCTTATGGGGCTTCTCGCTGCCTGTTGACCCTTGAGGGGAATTGCCGCCGCCATTACCGGTATTACCGCTGTTACCGGTGCTACCTGCAGGAGCTTCCGGTTCTTCTGGAATTATCTCCGAATCGCCGTAATGATTTGTAAAAGCTGCCGTTTGCGTAGTGCCGGTAACAATATTGCCGTCGGCACCTGTGCTCGCCGCAGTATACCCGTCACCGGAATAATCCGACTCGGCAACCGTATACCTTGTACCTTCAGGCAGTCCTGTAATGGTGATACTTTGACCATGAGCGAGGGAAATAATACCGCCGGACTTAATCGTTCCATTCGGCACACCATTGCCGGTGTAATCATAGGAGTCGTATACACCGCTCAAACTTAACGTAAAATTAAACTTACGATTGGTATCGGCCTTTTCTCCGGAAACCGTTTTGCTGATGGTCAAATTTCCGGTATCGGGAGAAGGATACCAATTATTTTTCGTATTGGTGAAGGCTGCTGTTTGCGTAGTACCAGTTTTAATGCCGCCGTCAGCGCCTGTGCTCACCGTAGTGTACCCGTCCCCCGAGTAGTCCGACTCAGTAACCGTATACCTTGTACCTGCCGGCAGACCGGTGATGGTGATGCTCTGACCATTGGCAAGAGAAACCGCATCACCGGTTTTAATTTTTCCGTTTGCAATACCATTTCCAGTGTAATTATAAGAACCGTATGCACCGTTCAAAGTTACCGTAAAATTAAATTTACGAGTGGTGTCGGCATTTGTTCCGGTAACCGTTTTGCTGATAGTCAAATCTCCAGTGCCGGGAGAAGGACTCCAGACATTTTTCGTGTTGGTAAAGGCTGCTGTTTGCGTAGCATCAGTTTCAATGATGCCGTCAGCACCTGTGCTCACCGTGGTATACCCTTCACCCGAATAATCCGACTCGGTGACCGTATACCCTGCACCTGCCGGCAGACCTGTGATGGTAATGCTCTGACCATTGGCAAGGGAAAAGCTGTCTCCGCTTTTTATTGTCCCATCAAGAACACCATTTCCGCTATAGGCATATGGTATATCCATCGCACCGTTCAAAGTAAGCATGAAATCAAAGCTCTTGGAGCGATCACCGGCATTGCCGGCCACAGTTTTTGCAATAACCAGATTTCCTGCTGTTCTCGTATTGGTAAAGGCTGCCGTCTGCGTAGTATTAGTCAGAATATCACCGTCAGCGCCTGTACTGGTGGTAGTGTACCCGGCACCGGAATAATCCGCTTCGGTGACGGTATACCTTGCACCTGCCGGCAGACCTGTTATGGTGATGCTCTGACCATTGGCAAGGGAAAAGCTGTCTCCGCTTGCAATGCTTCCTCCTGACACACCGTGTCCTGTATAGGAATAGACACCTGCTGCACCGCTCAGTGTCAGTGTAAAATCAAAGGCCTTCTCGGTATCCGCTCCGTTACCGGTCACCGCCTTGCTGATTGTCAGGCTGCCCACCGGGTCGGTAGCTTTGTAGTTGACTACATAAAAGGGCGCGCTGCCTGTAATTATTCCAGAACCGTTCACTGTGGTTTTAAGCTCAGAGCTTACAGCAACATTATATTCCATTGGAGGATTCTCATACTCGTCAGGAGATTTTGTCTCCACAAGTATATAGTTGCCCGGGGCAAGACCATAGAATTTAACTGTTCCATCACTGCCGGTGGTTCTTACTGCCCGTGAAGAAGCCCTTGAACCGTCTTTATCGGTGTTGTACAGGGTGAACTCTGCACCAGGCAGAAAAGCGGAGTTTATATCCTTCTTTTTCACAATCAGATAGCCGCTGCGCCCCATGGTGGCCATGCCCTGCTGCTCGGTAATTGCAAAGGCCTTATTTGTGCTTGGTCCATTACCGTCTGCAGCCACCAGCTTAACTGCATTAGTTACATTTTCCGGCGTACCTGTGATGTCGGTAACATAGGTCAGCTTATAGGCCCGGGCACTGTCCGGAAAGTTAAAGGTCAGCTTGCGTGCGCTGTTGTCGTAGCCTATAACTGATTTCAATACATCTGCGGCAAGCTCAGGGCCCTCCTTATATGTTCCGCTGCCGTCATCCTTCAAGGTCAGCTCACGGATGCTTATATTTCGGCTGCCGTCCTGCTCCCAAATCAACTGCCCGCTGGAATCGGTGCGCAGGTCAATGCCTTGCGGCAGGGTATCCTCAATGCCGGTACCAATTTCCCTGCCAAAGGGCGTGTATTCTACAAGCCAGGTCAGAATGCCTTGATTTTGCTTGCTTAAATCCAGAGTTTTATCCAAAACCTTGCTTTTCACTTCTAATAATTGAGATACATTTTTGCCGGGCTGCCATTTCTCTGAACTTATACTGAGGGTATTGGTTTCATTGCGGGTAGCGTTACCCTTCAAATAGCTATCAAGGGTAGTATCGGAAGGCCTTGCCTTTACAAGGACAACATAGGGCTTATTAAGATTTTTAAAGGTAAAGGTGGCGGTCTGTGTGCTGCTTACCCTGTCAAATGCAGCAGTCAGACCCGGTACGGAATCCAGAGCTCCGCCGGAGGTTGTCAAAGAGCCTGTAGCCGGGTAACCGTTTCCGGTATTCAAGGCTTCTGCGGCCTCATAAATCAGGTAATCCTGTCCCTCTGAAAACTTAGCAAACTCCCAGCCTTCGGGAAGAGTATCTGTAACGGCAACATCCCCGAAGCCTTCAGTCAGGTTGGTTTCCACATTAGCAAAATCTATCCCGGAGGCATTGATATTTAGACGGAATATGGCCTCCTTGTATCCGTAATGGAAACCATCAGCCGCATTTGTGGTACGGTTGTCTGCATTTATTCCGCCGGTTCCTGCCGTATGGTCGTTGTCCGCCTCGGCACGATTAAGCAGCTCCTTGGCAAGGACTTTGTTGTTGTAATTTACATAGGTTCCGGCATTGCCCCTGTAATCATTACCCTTGTAGAGGGCGGCATAATTATAAACCTTTTGGTTCTGGTCGTTTCCGGCAAGAATATCCGGATCAATAACCTGACTTTTAAGAACAGCCTGATTGCTTCCGCTGTTTCGCAGGCCTTTAATCTCCACAAGGGTTGCAATAATTTTGCCTTCCTTTTGCAAATTAATAGAGTTTACAGTAAGATGCCCCTCCTTTGAGCTGACCTCAACAAACTTCTGACCGTTGTTACGGGTTATGCCGTCAGACCCAAGACTGAGACCGTCAGGCCAATCTAAGGCGTTAGTGATGTCGGAGTCTGAAGTTTCCGCATCATGGACAAAAAGGTCGTAAACCTTGAAATTCTCAGCGGTTTGTCCCTTCATATCCACATCAAGCGTCCATGTGATTTGATGCTTTTTTATATCCTCAGCACTCTGTGTACCGTTTTTTGAAATGGCATTATATCCGATACCAACTTCGAAACTGCCGGTAGAAGTGCTCCCGGTAGTCCCGTCGCTGCCGCTCCAGCTTACATCTGCCTGATTGTTGTATTTTGTTGCTACGACTGAGCCGTCTATACTATCGGGCACCTTGGTAACAAGCTTCAGCCTCCCGGTATAGTTCACCCCGCCGCCAGTCTTTTCGCCAATCTTATATTTGTTGGATGGCGGCACTGTTGTCCAGCTGATGCCGGGCACATCCTCCCATTTGCTGTCGGTGGCATTCCATCTTTGCCACTGCGCTGAATCAAGGCTAAGGCCGCCTTTTAATTCATCTGTGATGGTCAAGTCATTCAAAGTTCTTCCCTCGTTCTCCACCTTTATATACCAGATGATACTGCGGCCGGTGGTATCATAGGTCGTTCCGCTGATGTCGTCGTCTGTCTCTCCCCATTTGGTTGCATAGGGTTTGGAGATAGTGGCGGTGAAATCGTCAAAATCAACTCTCTTGTTATCCAGATACAGTCCTGCAGTGTTTGTAATGCTCCCGCCTGCAGTAAGTATGGTATTTGGTATTTTGGTTTTAAAGGTAAGGGTCTGGGGACTGACGGAGCCCGCAGGGAAGCTATACGTCAGCTTGGTGGAGCCAGCATCAGGCGTTGCAAGGTCAGCCTCTGAAACTGTACCTCCTGACAGTGAGAAGCTGTTGCCCACATACTCGCCTATGCCGTTCAGGTCATCCTCAAACACATAGCCAGCCAAATCAATTGGAGTCGGAACAGGTGCTGTGTCCTTTTCAGCACTGATGGCAACAGTCCATGTTATGGTGCCCTCATCGATGTTTACAGCACTGCCTTCGGCCTTCTTTTCTACTGAGTATATAATTTTATCACCAGGCAGCTGTAACTTATATTTTTTTTCCAGAATACTTACTGTTTTTTTGCCATCAATATCCGTATCGTGGTTTCCGTTGTATTTAAGAGTCGCCTTAAACATACCGCTTACGCCTGAATAGGCTGTTTCCCCGTCCTGTAGCTTATCGGGGTCAAAAACATACTCATCCCCGTCAAATTTAATATTAGCCATAGCCTGACCTTCTGCATTATTGAGCAGTGTAACAGTCCCTAATTTTTTTTCTTTATACATCAATTCAATGGAATCAGTAGGAACCGGATCAAAATGAAATGAAGTGCTCAGCAGCAATTCAACCTCGTCTCCGTACTGAAAATAATCTAAACCGCCGTCTCCTTCAACAGGAACATTAAAAGCAACAGTTATCCCAATGTCGGTGGAGCCGTCGATGGTTCCTCCCTCATTAATACCTGTGACACTCACATCCGCATCAAGGGAGGATGGCTTTGCGGACAGTGCCTCATTCATTGGAGAAAGCGCACCGAATAATATCGTCAGCAGCAGCACCCAAGCTGTTATTTTTTGTCTTTTTCTTTTTATCATATCTCGCCCCTCATTTCTTTTGTTATAGTGTAAAGTATCTTATATTTAATAAAATACTAAGGTCCCCTAATTCTTGGCTTCATAGCCAAACCTGTTTTTTCTCATGTTTCTTTTTATTGGTAATCAGCCTTTTGCTCTATGATTTTTTGCGGAAGCTTATCATATTTATATTTCAAAAGCATACCAATGATGTCTGGAGAATATTTTATTTCCTAAATACAAATGAACTTTATTATACCAAGTAGTACTGGACATTTTCTGAACATTTTACTGTTTTTCGACATAAACAGACAAAGAACATGCTCTCTGCATGTTGCAGAGAGCATGTTCTTTTATAAAATTATTCTATTATATTGTAGCTGACACAGTGTTTTTTTAATTAAATTTATAATTCAGATATGTCACTGAGCAATTCCTGCATGACTTTATTGGGAGTTATTCCCAGATCTGATTTATACAGCTCTTTGATTTTACTGTAATGAGAAATGAGAGATGCCTTGTCCTTTTTTGTATAATACAGCTTGAGCAGCCTTTCGTTCAATTCATCGTCAAGAGGAGCCTTTTTCAAGGCTTCCAGAAGTACTTTTTCAGCATTTGAATAATCTTTTCCGGTTATATAATATTTGGCAAACTCAGAAACCAGAATACGGTATCTTCTTAGATATTCATCGGATTTATTCTGAGACCAGAAATATTCATTGTCCTCCAGATAATTCCCTTTATATAAGCTGAGTGCCCTTTTGTATTTTTCAACAGATGCTTCAGACAATTCAATATCCGAAGCTGTAAGTTCTTCAAACTCAGCGGTATCCAGGTATACTTCCGGCAGCTCCATTATATAGCTGCCGTCTATAAAGGTGAAATCAAATTTGATATTTGCAGACAGCAAAGTTTTTTTAACTTTATAGACCGTTGTATATAAATACGTATTGAATTGCTTTTCCATTTCACATTCAGGCCAAATAACCTGAGCGATTTTCCACTTTGCAACCTTGCTGTTCAAATTTTCCAGCATAAAGGCAAAAAGCTCCTTTGCCTTTGCGGTGCGCCATTTCACAGCCTTATCGTCTCCCGCTCCGTATACCGATAATGTTCCAAAACAATATATGCGGCCTTTGTCCGCAGGTATTTGAGAGACAGCCGGAAGAGGATTTACCCTTTTCAGCCTTGTTATTACCCGTGCAATATCGTCTGAAGAAAACGGCTTGAGTATATAATCAACAGCGTTCACTCGAAAGGCTTCAAGGGCATATTTGTCATAAGCAGTAACAAATACTATCTCAAGCCCTATTCCCATGTCTACAAATTTTCTTGCCAGCTCCAGCCCGGACATATAAGACATCTCTATATCAAGAAAGGCGACATCCGGCTTCAGGTCTTTTACTCCTGCAAGAGCGTCGGCCGCGCTGCTAAATACTCCGACGACGCATATCTGATCGGTTTTTTCAAGTAAAAGCTTGAGAATATCAAGCGCGGGCTTTTCATCATCAACAATAATTGCTCTAAACATTAATTGCGGCATCCTCCTTATACAATAGCGGCTTTATTGTTATCGTTACAGCCGTCCCTTCGCCTTCGGTGCTTTGAATATCAAGCTGCGCGCCTTCCAATACCTTGACACGTCTGCTTACATTGGAAAAGCCAACTCCATCACCTGAGGACTCGAGGCTTCTTAACTTATTCAGCTTTTCAGCCGGAATACCTGTTCCCGTATCACTGACCCGTAGTATAACGGCTCCCTTGCTTTTTTCAGCTGCTATAAGGATGGTTCCTCCGCCGTCTTTTTTGCACAAACCGTGCTTTATGGCATTTTCCACCAAAGGCTGCAGGCAGAGCGAGGGTATTTCCATGCTTATAAGCTCAGGTTCAATATTGTATTCCACGTTGATTTTCTCGCCGAAACGGGCTTTTTCTATCTCAACATAGGCTTTGATCAATTCAACTTCTCTCTCTAGGAAGACCATCAATGATTTATGGTCAATGTCAAATATAAGCCTTAAATATTTGCTGAAATTGACAAGCAGGCTTGCCGCCCTTTCGCTGTCGGTATAACAAAAAGATACCATTGTGTTGATTGCGTTATATAAAAAATGAGGCTTTATTTGCGCCTGCAGAAAAGCCAGCTCGTTTCTGGCTGCTTCCTCACGTGTATTTATAATCTTCTCAATATTATCATGGCAATACAGCACCAAAACCTTAGTCAGAAGATAGGTGCACAGAAACATAAAACATGAGACAAAAGTCTCCATAATCATATCACTGTCCAATTTCCCCGTGAAAAACATTTTGACACCCGGCAGAATAACGGCCGCCACGCTCATAAAAAATATCCGTCGAGTAAGCTTAATATTGAAAAAAATAGCGGAGGCGAAAATCGGAAGAATATAAGAACACAGCAGAACCTTTGCAATGTCATGAGTCAAGGAAAGATACAGGGAATAAATTATAAAAAGAAAAAGGGACAAATACTCCTTTACCGTAAGAGGGATACGACGTGAGCTTACACATATACCCACCGATGAATTTAAGGCAAAAAAGCCTATGGCAGGTAAAATGATATAATACCGCAGATAAACGTCGGGAGTTTTTGCAAGAATGCTTCTGGCCGCAAAATACCAAATCACATGCGCAAGAACTATAAGGGCAGCTGTAATATGTCCTGCCCTTACAATATAACTGCACCATTTATTTAAATTTACAGGTGTTTTTTGCATAGTACTCATATTGTTTCAACCTTTGTAAATAACAGCTTTCTGTTTGTGTCATAAATATGAAATTTAATTATCTCATGCCGGTATAAATCTTTCAAGCAAAAAAATTATTCTGGCAGAAAAGGGGAAAACCCTTTTCTATCCCAGAATATAGGAATTTATTTATCTGAGGTTTTATGATGCATACGTTATTTTATTTTTGCTGTTTCGGCATCATAGCTTTCCAGAGGAATATATCCAACCTGTTCTGAAATCGTAGCTGCATTTTTCATATAGAAGTTTACAAAGGCTTTAACCTGAGGTTCATCCAGCTTCGCTTTGTTTACGTATATGAACAATGGTCTTGAAAGAGGAGCATAGGTTTTATTTTTTATAGTTTCAAATGTCGGCTCAATGGGACCTTTCCCTGCATCAATTTTTAGTACCTTCAGCTTGTCGATGTTCTCCTCATAATATGAGAACCCGAAATATCCCAATGCATTTTTATCTCCGGCAATACCCTGCACCAGCACATTATCATCCTCACTCGGTGTAAAATCTGTTCTCGACTCCTTGGCCTTCCCGTTAATTTCTTCTGTAAAATATTCAAATGTTCCGGAGTCTGTTCCGGGACCGTATAACTTTATCGGCTCATCCGGCCAGCTTGCGTTAACATCCTTCCAAGTTTTAACGGTACTGTCCTTTCCCCAGATTTTATTAAGCTCCTCAACAGTTATGGAATCCGCCCAATCGTTATCCTTGTTTACTACTACCGATATTCCGTCGTACGCAACCTCCAGCTCGACATAATCAATACCGTTGGCCTTTGCCTTATCAATTTCCTCCTGCTTTATCTTTCTTGAAGCATCGCATATTGCTATCTCATTTGCAACAAACTTTTTCATTCCTCCGCCGGTTCCTGATAATGCCACGGAAACTTCAACATCCGGCTGCTCGTTTCTGAATTCCTCTGCAATTGCCATAGTAATAGGATAAACTGTACTGGAACCGTCAATAACCACAGTTCCTGTAAGCTTTTCAGACGAATCGCCGGTCTTTCCTCCGTTATCGGTATTATCGGAAACAGTGTTTCCGCAAGCTGAAACCGAAGCGGCTAATGCAATACCAAGAATCAATGCACCTATACGTTTTGTGTTAAAATATCTACTCATTTAATTACCTCCTCCAAATATAAATAAAAACATTATAAACAGATACACACTGTTTATGTGTTGCTCCAGCCACTGCTTGTAAATGCCCTATGCAGCAGCCACATTTTTATTATATTGGACTTTGTTAATGTAAGTATTTTGTTTTTGTTAATCATTGTTAATAAACAATTAAAAATTATTAACAAAATTAGTATGCGGAAATTGGCAGATACAATACATAAAAATATACAAATAACCTGTTCCGGGTAAAATTAAAGGTTTAATTAACAACAACTTAACGCAGATTTAAACCTGCATTAAAAATATATTGATAATATTAAAAAAGAAAATTATCTATTGTGTTAATTTATATAAGGAGTGATTTAAATATGGTCAGAAATTCCTTTGAAACTGATCTCGAAAATCTGCAGAGCTTAATGGTCAGAATGGCAGGTCTGGTGGAGGAGTCCATCGAAAATTCCATACTTGCTTTAAGAAAGCAGGATAAGGAGCTGGCAAGGAAGGTATACGAAAATGATGATACTATTGACAATCTTGAAAGCAAGATTGAAAAAATATGCATTAGCCTTATTGCCAAGCAGCAGCCATTGGCAAAAGACTTGAGGGCTATCAGCACAGCCCTGAAAATAATTACTGATATGGAACGAATAGCAGATCAGGCTGCCGATATCTCCGAATTGATTATTAAAATGGATAGCATAAAACATATCAAGCCTGTTGTAGATATACCGGTAATGGCTGATTATACAAAGAGAATGGTTGTTAATGCCATTGATTCCTATGTACGTCAGGATATCTCCCTCGCAAAAGCGGTTTGCAATTCGGATGACGAGGTTGACAGCTATTTCTCAAAAATTGTGCTGGAGCTTATAAACATAATGAAAAACAATCCCGAAACTGTTATGCAGGCGACGGATTTGATGTTTATCGTTAAATATCTGGAGCGTATCGGAGACCATGCAACAAATATTGCCGAATGGGTTGTTTTTAATGTAACAGGTTCACATGAGCATATAAGCTGATTTCAGAAAACTCATAACGGAGTGACAAAATGGCTAAAAAGAATATTTATGTAGTAGACGATGAATTTAATATACAGCAATTAATAAAATACAGCCTTGAGTCATATGGTTTTAATGTTACATGCTTTTACAGCGGTGAGGATTTGTTAACACACACCAATAAAAGCCTTCCGGATTTGTTTATTCTGGATATAATGCTCCCCGGTATTGATGGCTTGGAGGTTTGCAGGCAATTAAAGCTTAATTCCCTTACGCAAAACATTCCCATAATAATAATTACTGCAAAGAGTGAGGAATTTGACAGGGTTCTCGGACTGGAACTGGGCGCAGACGACTATATGACAAAGCCGTTCAGCGTGCGCGAATTATTTTCAAGAATTAAAGCTCTATTCCGGAGAATTAACGTTTTACCGGAGGAAAAGAAATTTGATATTATATCCCATAAGAATATAATGGTTGATTCGGGCAGAAGAGAGGTTTATAAGGATAATGAGCTGATTGATATGCCTCTCAAGGAATTTGAGCTTTTAAAAATGCTGATCAGCAATAAAGGTCAGGTTCTCTCAAGAGAGCTTATACTTGATAAAGTATGGGGAATTGACTACTGTGCCGAAACAAGAACCGTCGATGTCCATATACGCTATCTGCGTCAGAAAATAGAGGATGATGACGAAAACCCCAGATTCATTGAGACAATCCGGGGAGTAGGCTACCGTTTTACCGATAACAGTGTCTGAATACCGTTAGCTTTTTGTTTAATCAAAATTCAGGCTTTGGATCATGATTAAATTTACTTCTTTTTAATTCTACACCCCATTTTGCAATTTCATCAAAAATAGAAAATAATTTCTTTCCGTCTTCTGATAAAGAATATTCTACACGCGGCGGCATTTCGTTATATTGGTATCTGCTGACAAGTCCGTCCCTTTCCAGTTCCTTAAGAGAACTTGTCAACATCATATTGGTTATACCAATAATACATCTTTTGAGATCCTGATACCTGAGTATTCCCCCATTCACAGTAAGAATCCAAAGAATCGGCAGCTTCCACTTTCCTTCTAAAAGCTTAAAGGCGGCAGCCACAGGGCAATGTCCGTCATTAATTGATAAACATATCAGCTCTTTCATGCATAACTCTCCTTTAGTATAAAAATCATACCTAGTAATAATATTCTGCGTACTTGTAATAATTTCTTATTAATATATAATGTAACATAAAAAGTAACATTTGGCCAATATATAAATGTATATAAGCATTTTTTTTGTAAAAATTGACTAAATAGCTGTTCTTAATTTATATTACCCTTTTAAAATATTCAAGAGGAGATTGATAGTTCATGTACCGGTACAATCAATTATATCAGCGCGCTTGTTTCATTATGTACTATGACTTTTCAACTTAAATACGTATTATATTAATTATCATTAAAAAAGTTTTTGTGGTAGGTATTATGAGGTTTTGTACATATAAAAACAAATAATACTTGTTTTTACGTGCTATTTATATAGTATGCTATTGACATGGTATTAATTTAAACATTTATAATTTTTTACATAATAAAACAAAAAAACTAAAAAGGAGTATGATTATGAAAAAGAAGTTTATGCTAATTATGTTTTTGGTTGTAGCTTTAATGGTGACTTTTGTAACCCCTGTCACCAACCCTATGCCTGTTTCTGCTGCTCAGGTATTTGGAGACCTTAATGCTGACGGAAGTGTGGATGCTTTGGATCTGGCAGTGGTGAAAAGCCATCTTTTAGGCAATTCCTCCCTCAGCAATCCTTTACTGGCAGATGTAAATGCCGATAAATCACTTGATGCACTTGATTTCTCGCTTTACAAGCAGTACCTGCTGAAATTAATAACCAAATTTCCCGGAGATCAGGGCAGTGTGACTCCTCAGCTTCCTAATCCTATCAAGGTAGGAATATCCGGCATGAGCTTGGATACATCACAAATAAAAACAAAATATCTGAATGTTACATATGGCAATGTTTCTAAAAACCAAACCTTGGATATTTACCTTCCTAATGATATCAGCGGTCCATTCCCTGTTATTATTGGAATTTTCGGCGGTGCTTGGCTGGGCGGAAGCTCAAAAGGTACTGATATGGCTCCTATAATTGAAGGTGGACATAATAATGGCTATGCTGTGGTATGTGTAAACTACAGGCTTTCAGGCGAAGCAAAATTCCCCGCAGCAGTCAGTGATTGTAAGGCAGCAGTTCGCTTTATAAGAGCAAATGCCGCAAAATACGGCTTTAATCCTGACAAAATTGCAGCATGGGGCGACAGCTCAGGGGGTCATTTAACAGCTATGCTTGGTACAACAGGAAATGTAACCACTCTGGATGGGGATACTACAACTAACAGCAGCTATCCTTCCAATATACAGGCAGCTGTTGACTGGTTCGGGCCTACAGATTTTACAAAGATGGATGACCAGTTCAAAGCCTCCGGCATATCAAGCCTGTTAGGAAGTCATAGTGCCGCAGGTTCTCCTGAGAGCCAATTCTTGGGCGTTGCAGTTTCCTCAAACCCTGCATTGGCACAAAAGGCAAACCCGATATCCTATGTATCTACCATGAATGCAAGTACGGCTCCTGCATTCTTTATACAACACGGTTCAAGCGATAATCTTGTACCTTACCAGCAATCCGTAATCTTGGCTGATGCTCTCAAACCGGTTATAGGTTCTGATAAAGTTAAGCTGGAAATAATTCAGGGTGCGGGTCACGGTACTTCCGAATTCTCTGCCGCATCAAACATAACAAAAATCTTTGCATTCCTGAATCCTATTATGAAGTAGGAAAAGCTTTAGCTTTAATACGGGTTGTAAGGCAATAAGCAAAGCAAGGCAAAAAACCCGCGGAGATACTTTTTTAAGTATCTCCGCGGGTTAATAATTTATGGGCTTTAGCCTGTTGAGCATAAGGCAAGTTTCTCGGCAGAGAAATGAGCCATGCGAAACAATAAACCACCCGCTATGCGGGTGCGCGACAGAAGTTATACAAAAAAATCACCTTTTCGTTAAAATAGAGTTGTTCAAGCTACTAAATTAACGAGAGGAAAGGTGATTTTAATGGCAAATAAGGAACACAGCTTAGCTCACACAAAATGGATGTGTAAATATCATATAGTGTTCACTCCAAAGTATAGACGAAAGGCGATATATAATCAATACAAACAGAGTATCAGAGAAATTTTGATACAATTATGTAGCTACAAAGGAGTAGAGATACTTGAAGGGC
>NZ_QKMR01000035.1 GCF_003208175.1 Ruminiclostridium sufflavum DSM 19573
CAGAGGCTCTACGAAAAATATGTCCCTGCAAATGTCAGGGAATACATAGACGAGCGTGATGAAGAAGAAGTAAAGCCAGAAAAGCCGAAAAAGACCGCAAAAACAACAGCGGCTGCCGGATCAGTTCCAACCACTCAGAATGAAAACTAATTGATAACGCAGCATCAGCCTTTATTTGCCCTCGTGTCCGATTTTCCGTTATGGAGTAGGATAACTTTACCCTTGCCAGAAGTAAACCGAAATTTGAGCCGAATTTGGCAGCAGTTTAAACAACAGGATTGTACAAGGGGTTTTGTAGAATGAGATGGCAATCAGAGGTGGACTCCATATGATTCAGGTGCGGGATAAAGAGAGGTGGTCGCAGAGCGACCGCCTCTCGCCTACATCGCCCGGCAGTGCCGGGCGGGGAGAGATGTATGGTGGGTGATCGGGAAAGCAGTTTTGTGACAGGAAGGTGGTCAGAATAAGGTGAAAGCTGCTGGAATAGGGGATTTATAAGGTGGTCAGAGGTGGCACAGTGGGAGTTATCTGAGGGGTTAAAAGGAAAAATTTAAACAATGTTACCATTTGAAGGGAAATAAGTGGATGTGTCGAATAATTTCTTGTACGCAATAATAAAAGACGATATTTGGCGTTTGTAAACATGCTATCCAATGCAGTATTTATGGAAATTTAGTATGTTTAAAGCTATTATGAGTATAATAGGCAGTTAAAAGGAAAAATGAGGTGTTATTATGTATGAGAAACAAATTGATAAATTGGCAAAAAAACTAGCAGATGCAAAAGAGCAGTTACAAAAAAAACTAGAAAATAACGAAATTACACAGGAGATATATGATGAGTTACTAGACTTTACTTTTGATTTTGAAATTGAGGATTTATCATGCACCGATAAATTTAAAAAGTCTTTTGAAAAGAAAAAAGAAATTAAATGCAGTAGTTTGATTTTAGAAATATATAATGAACATAAAAGCAGTTTCAGAAAAGCTATTTTATTAAGTGATTGTCTTTTAGATCCTTTGTCATATAATTACACACAAGATAAATATGAATTGACAACAAGAATTTTAATGAGAGCATTGACAGCAGCCGAAAAAGAAAAATATCCAGACGTGTTAACACAAGAACTTGACCAACTGTTGCTACTGACAAAAATTTTGCATGAAAATAATTTGAGAAATTCTAAAATGCTGGAGGATAGTGAGTTTAGTAGTTTCACGCTATCACAACAGATTCGTATGATATGTATTTTTTTACAGGATCAATCAAGACTTATGGTTGAAGCATTAAGAACTGAAACGGCAGGGGAAAGTTTCATAACCGGAATGGAAATGACGGTTGCTAACAAAAAAGTGGATTATAGTGAAGATATCAAAGTTTCGTTGGTAGATAATTATGAAGCGTTACTTGAATATTATGATGTTTTGATTAGGTATATCTACTATAGGAATAGAAAAGACTTGAAAAAAGAGAAAAAGTTCGAACATGGTAACATTTCACCGTATAAATTGCCCACATTTGAGGAGGTAACCAATATTGCAATGCAAAGGGTATATTATACGAAAACATGGTCTAAGTTTAAGTATTTAGAATGGCAGTTGGAAATAAGAAAAACTAAGGATAAAGTTAATGTATTTGCATTAGTACCAAAATATAAGGACTTGTATAGAGAACATATAATTGCAGGTTTAAGGAGAAGGTATATTGCGACTACAAATCTAAGCAATCAGAGCTCTGAAATGATGCTGATAAGCCAAAAGAACATTAAAATAATTGCAAGTGGGATAAATATTAAGGATATAGATTCGCTGTTCCATGTCAATAAGGAACAGTATCTTAATGCAAAAGGTATTGGAACTTTAAAAATTGAAACCTATAGAAAAAGTGTAAAAGATTTTTATTTGAAAACTCTGATAAATGATATACAGGTAGAGACGATATTATTAGGGTTTGAATATTTATTTTCATTAGCTGCTATATATAGGCAATCTATAGATAATAATTTTAGCCAGGAGAAGGAAGAAGACTATCAATATCTAGTTCCTATTATCGAAAAAGGAAAATTGATAGAACAGTTTGCTATTTTATACAATTTAGATAATAATATATCAACCAAAATAATTGAATATTTTGTATTTACGGAAGGGATGAAAGCAGAAGGAGATATTTTTTCAAAACCATTAATTCATATTGGGAGTGATAAACTTCTGTTCTGTGAAACGCTTATAGAACAAATGAATATTGAACGCATAATCGAGATGCTTTTTGAAGAATATGAAGTTGATTTAGCAGAAATGGGAATTACGTTTGAACAAAAAATTAGAACAATTCTTTCTTTAAGTCCTTACTTGTATGTAAATACTAATAAGGTTGAGTTTGTGGCATATGATGGTAAGAACGTAGAGTTCGATTTTATTGGAATCTTTTTAGATTACTTATTATTAATTGAATGTAAATCAATGACTGTGCCATATAGCGATAAGGAAGTGTATAAATGCGAATCAACAATCAAGTATGGGGTTGAACAAGTTAATAGGCGTTGCAAGGTAATTCAAAATGATTGGGATAGGATTAAATCTCTATGTAACATTGAATTGCCAAATGAACCGCTGCCAGATGATAAGATAATTAAGATAGTATGTACAGATATTTTTGATTTTACAACTTTAAAATATGATGGCATAAGGATTACGGATGAATCAACACTTTTGAAATTCTTTGTAAATCCGATAGTGAAAGTTTATTCAGGTTTAAATAGGAACAATCCGATATGTCATCAGAGAATATGGAAAGGTAGCAGCCCAACAGTAGATGAATTTTTTTCTTATTTAGACAAACCTGTAACTGTTGAGTTTATTAAACAGTGTATGAAAGAAGAGGTTAAGCTATATCCATGTTATAAAGGAGATCATCCGATTGCAATTCTTGATCAAATAATTGCAGAAGATCCTTTTAAAAAAGAAATATCAGAAACAATAAGAAAAAGTAGTAAAACGGGAAGAAATGAAAGATGTCCTTGTGGCAGTGGTCGAAAATACAAATATTGCTGTGCTAAAAGTAATTGAAATTTGTAATGTAAGCACGAATATTACACTAGTTTATTGTGTTAATCTCTTATACTTCATATACTGTAACTTGATGGATATAGATCTAAATACATATGTTATACAGCACTCTATGGAATTTAACCTACAATTCCATAGAGTGCTTTTATATTCTTCAAAGAGTGGAGGTGATATTTTGAACCAACCCCAACACAAATCAAAGCACAGAACCGCCGTCTGGCTCTACCCGGAAACCATAATCAAGATGGATTCCATGATTGAAACAGGCAACACAAAAAGCCGCAGTGAATTCATTGAAAAGGCTTTGCAGTTTTACATGGAATATCTGACAAGTGAAAATACTTCGGAGTATCTTCCGAAAGTCTTGGTATCAGCAATACAAGGAATTTTAAGAGAAACGGAAAACAGAAATTCAAGCAATCTTTTTCGCCTGTCGGTTGAGATGTCCATGATGATGAATATTCTTGCGGCAGGGCTTGAAATCAGTGATGAAGATTTGAGAAAGCTTCGTGGCAGATGTGTAAATGAGGTGAAAAAGACTAAAGGAAAAATCAGCATAGGGAATGCAGTGAAGTTTCAGCAGGGGATTGATGAGTAAAAGAGGAAAAGGAGATTTCGTATGCCGAGATTAATTTTGAAATGCCCGTATCTGAAAGGGGGCACAGAAAAAGCTGCGGCTCACTTATCAAACCTTGTGAAGTATACTGCCACCAGAGATGGCGTAGAAAAACTGACTGAGAAAAACAGAAATCTTCCTTCCACTGCAAAGCAGGCGGATCTGATAGAACAAATCATAAAAGAATTCCCCGGAACGAAAAATCTATTTGAATATGAGGATTACATAAAAAACAAAACCATTGAGAATGCATCTGAGTGTATCTCAATTGCTCTTGAGCAGAACCTTGATAAAATAGGACAGCGGAAAAATTATGTTGATTATATTGCGAACCGCCCAAGAGTTGAGAAAATGGGTACTCATGGTTTATTTACTGGCGGAGATGATGTGATTGTACTCAGCAGAGTTGCGAATGAAGTAGCAAACCACACTGGAAACGTGTGGACTCCAATAATTTCATTAAGAAGGGAAGATGCCATTTGTTCCGGATATGACGGAGCGGAAGCATGGCACAATATGCTTTCATATTTTGCACCACAGATTGCAGAAAGCATGAAAATACCGATTCGGAATTTCAGATGGTATGCGGCTTTCCATAATGAGAGCCATCATCCGCATATTCATATGATTTGCTATTCTGTAAATCCTGCTGATGGTTACCTGACGAAAAAAGGAATTGAAAAAATGAAGTCGGGGCTTATGAAAAATATTTTCAAAAATGAAATGCAGATTATATATGAAGAACAAAGCCAGAGGCGTGACCGATTGAAAGCTGAGAGCAGAGAAACCATGCTGAAACTTATATCTGAAATGAAGTCTGGAGTTATACAAAATCCGAAAATAGAAGAATTATTGTTAAGCCTGTCAGAAAGACTGAAATTAACAAATGGTAAAAGGGTATACGGATACTTGCAGCCAAACGTAAAGGCAATTGTTGATGAAGTTATAGATGAGCTTTCAAAGGAAGAGGCAGTGACAAAGGCTTATGAGCTGTGGTATGAAATGCGTGAGGAAGTGCTGCACAGCTATATGGATGAACTTCCCGAAAGGCTTCCGATTTCCAAGCAAAAGGAATTCAAGTCCATAAAAAATATGATAGTTGCAGAAGCAGATAAAATCGCAAAGGGTGAACTAATCTTTGAGGAATGTGAAATTGCTGAGCCGGAGTATATTGATAGTTTCGCTGAAACAGAAAGCTCGGAAATAATTGAGAGTTCTGAAATCGCTGAATTTGAACTACCTGACGATGAAATAACTGATGATGATATTGAATGTCTTGACGTTTATGTAAAATGGACAGATGAGTACAAACAGGCTCGTGAATATTTATTTGGAACGGAAGAAACTGCACAGGATTTTGAAAAAGCACTGGAACTGTTTCTGTCAGAAGCAGAGAACGGCAATGTTCTTGCAATGCATGACCTTGGCAGAATATATGCGAATGGTCTTGGCGTGGAAAGTGATAATGACAAAGCGCATAAATATTATGCAAAAGCACTTTCAGGTTTTGAACAAGTGGAAAGTGAAAAGGCATGGAAATATACCGAATACCGCATTGGAAAAATGTTTGCACAGGGGCTTGGAACAGAGCAGGACTATGAAACGGCAGCGCAGTGGTTTGAATTATCAGCAGAAAAGAAATACAAGTATGCGCAGTATTCGCTTGGCGGACTGTATTACCGTGGACAGGGAGTGGAACTGGATTTTCAGACCGCTTTTTCATTGTATTTAAAATCAGCAGAGCAAAGCTTTCCTTATGCAGATTATGAGGTTGCTAAAATGTATCGGGACGGTGTTGGTATAGAAAAGGATGCAGACAAAAGCAACAATCATTTCAAAAAAGCCTTTAAAGGGTTTGAAGCCCTGGAAAGCAGCAGCCACGATGACAAATTGCAGTACCGGTTGGGATGGATGCTCCAGAATGGTATAGGCACGCAAAAAGATATTGAACGGGCAAAGGAATACTTTGAAAAGTCAGTGAAAATGGGTAACGTATTCGCTGGATATTCACTTGCAAAGCTGATTCTGGCAGAACAGAATCCCGATCAGGAAGAATTCAAGAGCGCAATTCAGTACTTGCAAAAGGCGGCAGCCAACGAAAATGAAAGATGCAAACCAATCCGGGCATTGTCACAGTATGCGCTTGGCAAGATTTATTTAGAGGGAAAGTATATACCAAAAGATATTAATAAAGCAATCGTATATTTAACGCAGTCAGCCGAACAAAAAAATGAGTGGGCTGCTTATCGGCTCGGAAAGCTTTATTTGCTTGGGAATGATGTTCCAAAAGATATAGAAAAAGCATTGACCTATCTCACAAAATCGGCAGTGCTAGGCAATCAGTTTGCTCAATATATTCTGGGGAAGCTATATCTACTTGGAAAAGATGTTCCGAAGGACAAAGAACTAGCAATAAAATGGCTTACACTATCAGCAGAGCATGGAAATGAGTATGCCAAATTCCTTCTGGATAATATGGATAAGTTCAGGGAACCTTCTGTGGCACTTGGAATTTCAAGAATGATGTATCATATGGGGAGAATGTTTGAGAATAATGTGCCACAGACTGCCAAAACAGCAATTGGATTCAAGGTGGATAGTAAGCTGATGAAGAAGATGAGGGAGAAGAAGGTCGGACAGGGGTATAAATCGGATGAACAAAGGATGAATTTGTGAAAATATGAATTATATGTTATACGCAAATATTGATTTATGTTATACTAAAAGTGCTAATTGTACAAATAATGGTGAGATGGGGTTTGTGAAGACTTCATTGATTAAAGAATGACTTAACAGCAAATATGATGCTTACTATCAATAGGAATTATATGAAAAGAAACATAATTGTAGGTGGGAAATTGTGTAGTCTACTTGGATAGAGTCCTCAGAAATTTAATAAGAAACTAAAACGTGATAAAGTTTTCTTTGAATAAATGCTGGCAGATGGTGATGAATTGAATGTTGTGTAAGCGCAAGTATTTATAATGTCGAATGGCAAAGAATCGGAGTTAACTATCAATAAAATGGTGCTTAGATGGGATGGATAAAATATGGGAATGATACACTACTTATCTGAAAGTGATTTTAAAAAGTCACTTGATAAATATTGTTTAGATAAGTGCTCTAAGTGTGGAGGTATTTTGGAAGTTTCGATGGAGCACATTACTGTAAACGTAGTTGGTAAAACAATGGATATTGAAGAAATACCTATGCTAAAGTGTAAAAAATGCGGAGTAACTTATTATTCTTATTATGCACAAGAGATTCTATATGGGATGTATAATGAGTTGAAGAGAAGAGGAGATTTAGGAGTTAAAAGTAAACCCAATGGTTATAGAAAAATGTATGATTATGCAGCAAGCAAAGGGTTTGTGTATGACCATAGGGATTATGAAAGTATCCCTGGATTAAGATTTGATGATGAGCATTCAAAAGAGGGATTTCTTACTCCAGTGTTTTTTGACAGAAAGGCTTTGTTGTATTTTATTGCGGATCCAGAATATATAGTAGATATTTTTTCTGAAACGTATGGACATATCGGGAAAAAAGATTCAGAAGGAATATATCCGTATGAATGGGATGTACCTTTTGGTTTTAATACAAATGGGAAATTAGTTTTTTGGCTTGGTGATATTGACACTATGGACGATATGAGCCAAGGAATCTTTAGAAACTTCAATATAGCGTCCGATCATTTGCTGATTGATTCCGAATTTTATCAAGCACAAATGAATTGTATTTTTAGTGAACCAATAAAAGAAAAACAGATAATTTCTAATATGAAAATTTTTGTAAATAATATTCATAATAAGTATGGAATTGAATTATCTCACTTAGTAAATGAATGCAAAATACAAGAAATAAATATAAAGAGACCTATAGTGTTTAATGAGCAAAGTGTCTCTGGAATTGTAAATGCTTTTGATAAAATTCTTGTCGAAGGTATCAGTGTTGTTGGATTAAAGTCTTTGTATGAAACCTTATATGGTGAGAAAAGAAAACTTGGCTATGAAAAATGGCAGTCGATTCGTTTGATAAAAGAAATCCTAAAGCAATTGGGTTCTGGAGTTCAAGAAATGCCAGATATTGAAAAAATGATTTCGCCACTTTATATTTTACATGACTATCGTATATACTTAGACCATTTATTATCTGAGAATGAACAGGAAAAAACTCGATTACATATATCAGAAACAATGGGGGCAGAAAAATTTTCGGAGCAAGAAAAGATATATTATGAATTAATACGAAGATTAGATGTTTTGTATCAGTATCTTGTATTACTTTCTAAATAAACATCGTTCATATGAACAATACATTATGAATTTTAAAGGATTAAAGAGTTTTGTTTTTAAGTTGAGACAAAGTAGAATGAATAGGAGGTAATTTTGAAATGCAGATTAATCACAGTATACTTAATAACAAGTATATATATTTAGATTGGAATGTAATTAAATATATGAAAGAACCACGTCCAGATAAAAAAAATATAGATGAAGAATTCAAAAGAATTGTTTTTCAATTAAAAAGAAGGTATAAGTTTCCGTATAGTATGGCTCATATTAAAGACCGGGCAAATAATTATAAGAAAGAGTATTATGATAAAGTTAAAGAAGATTTTGCGTTTGCTGAAACTGTAAATGAAACACTTTGTTTAGGAATAGATGGTGATGCATCTCTGGTAATAGTGCAAGAATCTATGCTTAAATGTTTTGACGAATATGTTGCTGAACCTGAAAAAGCTTGTTTGATTAATAACGAATATTTGACTTGCTCATTTAGGGTTGATATGACACGAATGGATATTTCACATCCTATGTTTGATTTTTTTAATGCACGCGGGGGTATATATTCAGCAAAAAACATGGAACTGTTCCTTATAGATATGTATACATCTATTTTTAAGGATATAAATAAATATAAAAAATTAAGAGAATACGTTGTGAAAATAGATTTAGATAAAGATTTTAATCAAGTATATTCATTAAGTGAGAAAATGAAATTAGATAGATTGATTTATCATATATTTCCTTTTTTGGATTCGTTTCAGGATGACACTGAGACATTGATGAAAAAATGGCCAGAGATAGCGAAAAGGTGGTTTTCGTTAAACAATGGGAACTTAAGGCGTGACTTGCTATTAATTCAAGGATATTCACTTCTTGATATGCACCCGTTATTTAATGAAAAATTGAAAAAAAATAAAAATACTTTAGATAACATTATTAGAGATGGCAACAATTGTTTCTATGCATCCAATGCTCAGTATTTTGTTTCAGAAGATGAAGATACTAGGGAAAAAACGAAATTTCTTTATGGTGCTTATGATATAAAAACAAAGGTGGTAAGTGAAAAAGAATTTTTGAATTATTTTGAATTCTAAATATGTTTTGCAAATGTTTGATGTAATTTGGCGTACTGCTTTTCGTATAACTCCAGATGATAATAGAAAACAAATTCACTGTGAGATTAAATTCTCATTTGGAGAAGGAACTTCCTACGTTTATTGATGGATAATACTTACACAAACAATAAGTTTGCACCTTCTTTTTAGCTCAATACTTTGGAGGATATGACGTGAACGCTAGCAGAAACCTGATTTTAAATAATGGGAAAGACATTACAGCGAATATTAAGTTCTGCCAGTATAATTCTGATACAGGTAGATATGACGTCACTTTTCACAATGGAAAAACATATCCGTACGGATATTATTCTATAGAATGGTTAAAAAATCCTGAAGTCCTTAACCCAGTCTTAGTACATATTACACATGATAACCGTGAACTATTTAAGATTCAGGATATCCGTGTTTTTCATGCAAAGGCAACAGATTACTGGCATATCCGTTTTTCCGACGGTAGCGAAAGAATTTATGAATGGTGGGAATTAAAAATAGTAACTTCGTGCCTTGGTGAAAGTGAAACGCAGAACTGCATGAGTTATTTGCGGCAACAGGCATCAATCAACGAGCTCAAAAGCAATGATGGCGAAATTCTATTGAAGAAGCAGTATGAGAAGTTGAATTTTGTCGGCAACGATACAGCTATGGCAATCTACCTAAATCCTGAGAAGTATAAAATTCACACTTACCAAAAGAGCAATCTAATTTTTCCGTTTGGTGGTAATGCCAGCCAGTTCAAAGCGGTCAAAAATGCGTTGAACAATCAAGTCAGTGTTATTCAAGGGCCTCCAGGTACGGGTAAAACACAGACGATATTGAATATAATCGCCAATTTGTTGGTAGATGGAAAAACTGTTCAAGTCGTATCCAACAACAACTCTGCCACAGCAAATGTGCTGGAAAAGCTATCTTCTCCTAAATACAATATGGACTTTCTTGTGGCACCGTTGGGAAACTCGGATAACAAAAAAGCGTTTGTTCAAGGTCAGACAGGCCTCTACCCAGATCTCAGGATGGGGAATGGATACCAACAAGCAATTTGAGTTGCAGGAAAAAATACAAAGTCATGTCAAAGAGTTGACCGATTCATTTAATAAGCAGGAACGCCTTGCACAGGCAAGGTTAGAACTGGATTCATTGCTTTTGGAAATAAAATATTTTCAGCAGTATTGCAGTGAAACCAGTTTTGCTTACTCAGATATTTGGCCCCGACGTCACCTAAAATCGAAAAGGCTTATGCAACTATGGCAGGAGTGTTACGAGTTTTCAGAAAAGGAACGTGCAATTTCGTTTTGGTTCAAAATTAAGAGCACTTTTGTTTACGGCATTTCAGACTGGAATTTCTATAAAAGCGGTATGCCTACCATCATTACGCTTTTACAAAACTTGTTCTATCAGGCTCGGAAATCGGAACTGAGCAACGAGATTGTTACACTAGAAGAACATTTAAAGGCCATCGATGCCAATCGAAAGATGAATGAACTGACAGACTGGTCAATGGATTACCTGAGAGCAAAACTGTTCAAGCAGTTTGAAAACAAGCCGGAGCGCGAGACATTTTCTGAGGAGGACTTGTGGAAGAATTCCAGCAAAATTGTGAAAGAATATCCTATAGTCCTCAGCACCACATTTTCTTCACGCAGCAGCCTAAAGGGCGTAATATACGATTATCTCATTATGGATGAGGCCTCACAGGTAGATGTAGCTACTGGTGCATTGGCATTGTCTTGCGCCATAAATGCAGTCATTGTTGGAGATCTTAAGCAGTTACCAAACGTGGTAAAGGATGATATGAAAAAGAGAAGTGATGCCATTTTCAACTCTTACAAGCTACCTCAAGGTTATTCTTACTCTGAAAACAGCTTTTTGAAATCCATATGCAGCATTCTCTCTAATGCTCCGCAGACTTTGCTCCGGGAGCACTATCGTTGCCATCCGAAAATTATAGGATTTTGCAACCAGAAGTTCTATAATAATGAATTGGTGGTCATGACAGAAGACCACAGTGAGCCAGATACGCTGGCAGTCTTCAAAACGATGATCGGCAATCATCGACGGGACCATATTAATCAACGACAGGTTGATGTGACAATTCAAGAAATACTTCCTATGCTGAAGAATGTTAATGCAGAGGATATTGGAATTGTTGCGCCATATAAAGACCATGTAGCAGATATTGTCCATTATTTGGACACTGATAAAATTGAAGTTCATACAGTACATAAATTTCAGGGACGTGAGAAAGACACGATTGTCTTGAATACAGTCGATGACGTAGTTACTGATTTTTCCGATGACCCATGCCTTTTAAATGTTGCGGTTTCCCGTGCCAAGAAAAGGCTCTTCCTTGTGGTGTCAGGCAATGTGCAGCCCAATGATAGCAACATCGGTGATTTGATAGACTATATTGAATATAATAATTTTCAGGTGGTACAGAGTGAAATCTATTCGGTATTCGACCTGCTTTACAGGGAATATACAGATGCTAGAATCACGTTCTTAAAAAAGCATCCACACATATCCGAATATGACTCAGAAAATATAATGTATGGTGAAATCATTGACATGCTGTACAGCCGTCCACAGCTGTCTCTAGGTGTTATTTGCCATCAACCACTGAATATGCTGATTCGTGATCCGAAACGTCTAAACGATGAAGAGTGCCGGTTTGCCATGAACAAGGCTACACATATAGACTTTCTGATTTACAATCGTATAAGTAAAAAGCCTGTTCTTGCAATAGAAGTGGACGGGTTTCACTATCACAAGCCTGGTAACCTGCAGTATGAGCATGACAGGATGAAGGATCATATTTTGGAACTCTACGGAATCCCACTATTACGTTTTGCCACCAATGGAAGCGGTGAAATGTCCAAAATCGGGCAGGCACTCGATGAATACGAAAGAAGCAGATAGAATTCACTAATTTGTTATAAAGTTATCGTAAAAATTATAAAACGGAAATTTACATATGGATGATAGAAAAAATGGTATTGAGAAAAAATTTATCGTTGGCTTTATGATATATTGAAATACTATTTGATAATGCGCCCCCAAAAATATGATAGCTTTTATGAAAAATTATGAGATTAAGATTATGTTACGAGTAGCCGTATGCCCAGAATTTAAAGAGTTCTAACCCTGAGTGTTAGTTCTACTTGACCATTTGATACAATGTTATATTGTGTCCAAAACAGCCTTTCTTAAGCGATAGGCTGTTATTTTTTTACCTCTATCATTCAAAACTTAACATAAACCCCTATGTGAAACGCCGTCCAACAAAATGGACGACGTTTCATTATATCAGGAACAAAAAACAATAAAGGAGGCAGTCTGTGGGTACATACATTCATTTTGAGGAGGAACAGAAACAACGTGCCAACAGTGTTGATCTTGAAGAGTTTCTGAGAAGGCAAGGAGAAACACTGCTTTCATCCGGCAGAGAAAAAAGGCTGAAAAGCGACCACAGCATTACAGTTCGTGGAAACGAATGGTTTGATCATGCAGCAGAAGAGGGTGGTCTTGCTATAGATTTCGTTCAAAAATTTTATGGATTGTCTTTTCCTGATGCTGTAACAATGCTGCTTGGAGGAGAACAGGGAGAGGCGTACACCAAGGCAAGTGCTAAAGAAGAAGTCAGGAAACCGTTCAATTTACCGCCTAAGAATAACGAAATGCGCCGTGTTTTTGCTTATTTGATGAAGCACAGATACATTGACCGGGATGTAATCAGTTTTTTTGCAAGGGAAAAGCTCATTTATGAAAGCATAGAACAATCGGCTGATAAAACTAAAGAATATCACAACGCCATTTTCATAGGTTACGATGAAGCTGGAATTCCACGCCATGCTCATAAAAAAGGGATTTATACAGAGGGTAAAGGCTTTAAGGGTAATATCGACAGCAGCAATCCATGCTACAGCTTTCATTACCTTGGAAGCAGTGACCGAATCTATGTGTTTGAAGCACCTGTAGATATGCTCTCGTTTATTACAATACATAAAAATTCCGATTGGAAGAAACACAGCTATGTTGCACTCTGCGGAGTATCAGAACAGGCATTGTTTAAAATGCTTGAAATCAATTCAAATATAACTCATACGGTTTTATGTCTGGATTATGATCCTGCTGGAATTGAGGCTTGCGAAAAAATTGCAGACCTGTTAATTGAAAAAAACATTGCCTGTAGCAGGCTAAAATCTAATAATAAAGATTGGAATGAGGATTTAAAAGCCAGTCAGAATATGCCGTCTATTCCGGCTGAAGAGCATCCGCAGCATATTCTAAGAGATGAAATGTGCGATGAAATCTTGATGCTTGTTAAAGGACTTGAAAGAAGAGAAACAAATCGTTCTGATGGCGAGAAAGCCATTAAAGAAGCACAACTGCAAACTGGATCACAGGCTGATGCCATTAAAACGGCATCAGCTATTTTTTTATGTCTTTCATTAAAGGAATACAGACAGCTTGGAAATGCAATTGCCGCTGAGGATATTGTCGGGAAAATGAAAAATGAGTTTCGGGCATATCAAAACAGAAGCAAGTGGAATCCAACGATTTCTGATATTGAAAAACAACTGTCGGTGTTCAAACATCACAACGGAATTGTTTTGGAATCGGAGAAAACTGCTATTGTACAATACTATGAAAAAACGGCATTAGAACTTTTAAAATCAGCTATCCGACTGGAGCTGACACAACAAAAACAAGTACAGACTCCGATGTTAAAAATGGCATAACAAAGCGAGGCATGGGAGAATCCGGTGCCTCAAGTTTCAGAAAGGAGGATACATATGAATTCACAAGTATATATTTTAATAGCCGCAGCAGCTGTAATGTTTTCAGTTATCGGCGGTTTATCAATGCTTGCCCACTATTATACCTTAAACGGAATCAAATCTAAGACTGTAGGAGATGGACAGCATGGGGTTGCCAGATTTGCGACAAAAAAGGAAATTGAAACAACTTATCAGCATATACCTTTTGACGTAAGATCATGGAGAAAAGGACTGAATCTTCCGGTCGATGAAAATGGGAATGCTGTACAAGGACTGGTAGTAGGATGTACAGGAAACAAAGGAGCTATTAATGGGCTAATTGATATCGGAGATGTGCATTGTCTGATGATTGGTGCTGCCGGTGTTGGCAAAACTGCATATTTTCTATATCCAAACCTTGAATATGCCTGTGCCAGCGGTATGTCCTTTATTACAACAGACACAAAAGGTGATCTTGCTAGAAACTACGGAACAATAGCAAAAGAAAATTACGGATATAATGTAGCAGTCATTGATTTAAGAAACCCAACAAGAAGTGACGGTAATAATCTTTTACATTTAGTAAATAAATATATGGACTTTTACAGAAAAGATAATGACAATCTTTCAGCAAAGGCAAAAGCCGAGAAATATGCAAAAATTATATCCAAAACAATTATATCAACAGATGGAAACAATGCTGCGATGGGGCAGAATGCGTTCTTTTATGATGCAGCGGAAGGACTGCTCACTTCGGTTATTTTACTAATTGCAGAATATCTTCCACCAGCAAAAGAAGAAGGTCAACTGGTTGATAAGAGGCATATAATTTCTGTTTTCAAAATGGTTCAAGATTTGATGGCACCAAGCAGAATAAAAGGTAAAAGCCAGTTTCAATTATTAATGGACAAACTCCCATCAACCCATAAAGCAAAATGGTTTGCAGGAGCAGCGCTTAATTCAGCAGAGCAGGCAATGGCTTCTGTGCTCTCAACTGTTCTTTCAAGACTCAACGCCTTCCTGGATTCTGAAATGGAACAGATTTTGTGCTTTAACACGGCCATTGATGCAGAAACCTTCTGCAATGAAAAGTCCGCAATCTTTCTTATACTCCCGGAGGAGGATGTGACGAAGTATTTCATGGTATCGCTGTTTTTACAGCAGTTCTATCGTGAAATGCTGACAGTGGCTGACGAAAACGGCGGTAAGCTCCCAAACAGGGTAATGATATTTGCAGACGAAATAGGTACAATTCCAAAAATAGAATCCTTTGAAATGATGCTGTCAGCAGGCAGATCCCGAAGAATATCAGTAGTGCCTATAATTCAGTCCTTTGCACAACTTGACAAAAATTATGGCGCGACTTGTTAGTCAGCAACCACTATCCTATAGGATTAAGCCCTATAGGCGTTAGACCGTGTAGTGTTAAAATGGCTGGACAAAGTAATTTGTCTAACTGTAACTTCGATAGGTGGAATGATGGAGTAACGCCCCGAAACGCCTACCCTGATACTCCGATTGGCGTTGCAAGATAGTAATTGCAGGGTCAAAAGCTCGGTGAAGTCGACTGAATGCACTCGCTATATCGACAACGGTAAAATGTAAATGTATCGTTATGGCAAAAGCAAGCCAGAGGTGGCTGTGGGTGTTAGGTCGGGGGTCTACAAAATATCTATGGTGAGAATGAATGAAAATT
>NZ_QKMR01000036.1 GCF_003208175.1 Ruminiclostridium sufflavum DSM 19573
CTCATTGACAGAAGAAAATGCTGAGCAGTCAGAGCAAGAATCACAGGGAATGAGTATGAGCATGTAACAATTTTATTCTCTGTTTTTGCCACTAATAAAATTAATATAGCCAAGAAGGAGTCAGTAAACTTATGAAAAAAGATACCATTACAATCAGCCTTGATGCTGAAAAACTGAGAGCAATCAAAAAATATATGGAAAAGAAAGAAGCGGATTTACAGAACGATATGGCAGAACAGCTCCAGAGGCTCTACGAAAAATATGTCCCTGCAAATGTCAGGGAATACATAGACGAGCGTGATGAAGAAGAAGTAAAGCCAGAAAAGCCGAAAAAGACCGCAAAAACAACAGCGGCTGCCGGATCAGTTCCAACCACTCAGAATGAAAACTAATTGATAACGCAGCATCAGCCTTTATTTGCCCTCGTGTCCGATTTTCCGTTATGGAGTAGGATAACTTTACCCTTGCCAGAAGTAAACCGAAATTTGAGCCGAATTTGGCAGCAGTTTAAACAACAGGATTGTACAAGGGGTTTTGTAGAATGAGATGGCAATCAGAGGTGGACTCCATATGATTCAGGTGCAGGATAAAGAGAGGTGGTCGCAGAGCGACCGCCTCTCACCCACATCGCCCGGCAGTGCCGAGCGTTTCAAAGTTATATGGCAGGTGGTCGGAAAAGCAGTTTTGTGACAGGAAGGTGGTCGGAATAAGGTGAAAACTGCTGTAATAGAGACTTTACAAGGTGGTTAGATGTGACACAAGGGAATTTTTCAAAGAAATTAAAAGAGAAATAAAAACATTGTTACCATTTGCAGGGAAATAGGTGGGCGTGTCGAATAGTTCATTATATGTAACAGAAAAATTTTGATTTAGAAAATATTTAATGATTGGTAATTGATGTGAATTGGTTTTAAAGGTATGGGTATCAGGCAAAGTTATAACAGCTTCGTGTTCAAGTCGTTTAGGTTAAAGCAGTAGAGATTTTATTAAAAATTGAGGAGATTTTTGTATGGGAAAGCACATTTTACTAGAAAAAGCTAAATGTTATGAAATTAATATGAGTCTACCAACTCCTGATAACTGTATATTCTTTTCTAGTATAGGATATTGGGTAAACAGTATTACGGGGAAACCGATGATGCAGGGTGATAATCCACGAAAACTTCAAAGTAAAAAACATGATATCGAAACTGGAGAAGATCAAAAGGGAGAATGACACGTATGTATACTTATGGGGAGGAAAATATGATGCCGGAACATTTTTTATTGAAGAAGGCCAAAATATATGAGGCAAAACCACAATTAACTGATATGAAAGGCTATAGTTTTCAAAAACAGTCTGGATATTGGATAAGAATTAACACAGGTTTACCAATGATGGCAGAAAACAATCCACTCAAATGTGGATCAAAAAAGGAAGATGTTGAAACTGGGGAGGATCATAAAGGTGAATGAAGTAGATCATTTAATTATTTCAAATACTATTGATTATTCTACGGATTTAATATGCATACAATTTCAAAAGCGTGGGTTAAATTATTTGAGAATAAATAGAGACAAATTCTTGGAATGCAATATTACTTACAGTATTCCTGATGATTCACTTATTGTAAAAACAACTGATGAAGAATATATCATATTTGGCGACTCGTTAAAATCTATCTACTTTAGAGCTCCAGTATTTTTAAGAAGTAGCAAGACATACAGTTTATCACAACAATTATATCGTAGTCAGTGGAGTGCTTTTATAAGAAATTTAATTGTCTTTGATAAATGCAAGTGGGTAAATCATCTTGTTTCAACGTATAGAGCTGAAAATAAAATGTATCAACTTAAAGTAGCAAAAGAGGTAGGATTTTTAATTCCGGATACTATTGTCGGGAATTGTTGTACGGAATTTATAAAAAGCAGCAATTTTTATATAGTAAAATCGTTAGATACCGCACTTTTTCATGATGGTAACAAAGAATTATTCACATATTCAACAAAAATATTAGGCTGCGAGCTAAATGATGCTGAACTACAAGAAGCACCTGTTATTATTCAGAAATATCTTGAGGATAAAACTGATATTAGAGTAACTATTGTTGAAGACCGGCTATTTCCTGTTAAAATAACGAAGGATAGCTGTGGTATTGAAGGCGATTGGAGGAAAATGTCAAAGGATTTATTAGAATATTCGCCCATAACATTGCCTACAGATATTGAAAATAAGATTCGAGAGATAATGAAAAGGTTAGATTTAAAATTTGGTGGTATGGATTTAATACTAAGTAATAATAATTACTATTTTATTGAGGTCAATCCAACAGGAGAATGGGGTTGGCTAAAATACGAATCAAAACTCGATATAGACATTGCAATAGCAGATTGCCTTAGTAATTAAGTTGGGGGATAATAACTTGAAAACAATTATATGCTTTATTAAAAGAGTTATATTTGCTGTATTTCCTTTCATACACAGTTGTATTGCAAATAGGAAAATTGAAAAGCAACTTGATAATCATGGTGATTTGGAGATAGCTCAGCCGTTGAATGTATTGCGAGCCGAATATGAAAGATCTCTGAAAGGAAAAGATAAGCTTGAGGATAAAGCTAAGTCTAATATTGTTGCAATAACAATTGCCATAACATTGATTATGGGTGCATCTAACACAATTAGTGGGTTGTTGAAAAATCCTTTATGGTTCTGGATGCCTGCTATTGCTGTTTTACTTTTTGTTGTGGCGGTAATCTACATGATTATAGCTGGAACATCCGCCTTTAAACTGCTTATGGACAAAAATGTTGTTTATTACGCTAAAGCTGATACTGATGATATAAAAGATTATTATATAAACAAGGAAGGAAATAATAAATATAATTTAATTAGAAATAACCTTATTAACACATCTTTTTGCTGTATTAGAAATGCGCTTATATGTTTATTTATTGTATTCACCCTTACGCTTATAAATCAATTTGAATTTGCTGATTCTATTACTGCTTCAAGTATGACTCAATTTTCTAATACGAGGATATATTATTCAAATTCTATTTTGCAAAATAAAAATTCTGAGAAGTTACGTTTGACAGCAGAAGATTTAATACATAATTATTATGATTTAGGTAAATTAAAAGTGGGAGAATACACAGGATTAATAGATCCACAGAATAAAGTTTTTGTTAAAGTTATTAGGCAAAGCGATGAAATAATTTGTGTTATGTCAATAGAATCTTTTATACAGTAAAATTGGTATTGTATTATTTTTTATAAATCATGAAGTGATATTAATGGTAAATTTAAAAAGTTGGATAATAGAAGTTTTCCTTGTATACCGGTATTGGTATTAGAAGTAGCTCTAGTTATGTAGATTTGTATGGATTATAGATTGAAAAATATTTTTATGCAATACTGAAAGGAAGTATTTCTGCGTCATAGGCATGGACTATGAATAAGGTCTTCTATTCCCAAAGTTGTTATGTAAGGTGTATTTTCAAGTTTTTTATTATAGCCATAACGGGAGATTATACCGTTTTCCTCGATTCCTCAGTATACGTATAATAAAACTCAATTAATATATAACTGAATACATATTTCGTAGCACTCAATGGAATTCACCCTAAGATTCCAAAGAGTGCTTTTTATATTCTTCAAACGATTGGAGGTGATATATTTGAACCAAACCCAACACAAATCCAAAAACAGAACCGCAGTCTGGCTCTACCCTGAAACCATAGTTCAGATGGATTCCTTACTTGATATGGACAACACAAAAAGCCGCAGTGAATTCATTGAAAAATCTTTGAAGTTTTACATGGGATATCTGACAAGTGAAAACACTTCGGAGTATCTTCCGAAAGTTTTGGTATCTGCGATGCAAGGGATTTTAAGAGAAACTGAAAACAGAAATTCAAGCAATCTTTTCCGCCTATCGGTTGAAATGTCCATGATGATGAATATTCTTGCGGCAGGGCTTGAAATCAGTGATGAAGACCTGAGAAAGCTTCGTGGCAGATGTGTAAATGAAGTGAAAAAGACAAAAGGAAAAATTAGCATAGAGGATGCAGTAAAATTTCAGCAGGGAATTGATGAGTAAAAGCAGAAAAGGAGATTTCGTATGCCGAGATTAATTTTGAAATGTCCGTATCTCAGAGGAGGCACTGTTAAAGCTTCGGCTCATTTATCAAACCTTGTGAATTATATTGCCGCCAGAAATGGTGTAGAAAAACTGACTGAGAAAAATAGAAATCTTCCTTCCACCGTAAAGCAGGCAAATCTGATAGAACAAATCATAAAAGAATTCCCCGGAACTAAAAATCTTTTTGAATATGAAGATTACATAAAAAACAAAACCATTGAGAATGCATCGGAGTTTATCTCAATTGCACTTGAGCAGAACCTTGATAAAATTGGACAGCGTAAAAATTATGTAGATTATATTGCAAATCGCCCAAGAGTTGAGAAAATGGGGACTCATGGTTTGTTTACAGGGGGAGATGATGCGATTGTACTCAGCAGAGTTGCGGATGAAGTAGCAAACCACACCGGAAACGTGTGGACTCCTATTATTTCATTAAGAAGAGAGGATGCCATTCGTACCGGATATGACAGAGCGGAGGTATGGCACAATATGCTTTCATATTTTGCACCGGAAATTGCAGAAAGCATGAAAATACCTATTCAGAATTTTAGTTGGTATGCAGCTTTTCATAATGAGAGCCACCATCCTCACATTCACATGATTTGTTACTCTGTAAATCCTGCTGATGGCTACTTGACCAAAAAAGGAATTGAAAGAATAAAGTCAGGGCTTGTGAAAAACATTTTTAAAAATGAAATGCAGATTAAATATGAAGAGCAGAGCCAGAGGCGTGACCAATTGAAAGCTGAGAGCCGGGAAACAATGCTGAAACTTATCTCTGAAATGAAGTCTGGAGCTATACATAATCCCAAAATAGAAGAATTATTCTTAAGCCTGTCAGAAAGGCTGAAAGTTACAAATGGTAAAAGGATATACGGATACTTGCAGCCAAACGTTAAAGCAATTGTTGATGAAATTATAGATGAGCTTTCAAAGGAAGAGGCAGTGGTTAAAGCTTATGAGTTGTGGTATGAAATGCGTGAGGAAGTGCTGCACAGCTATATGGATGAGCTTCCCGACAGGCTTCCGCTTTCTAAGCAAAAGGAATTCAAGTCCATAAAAAATATGATAGTTGCCGAAGCAGACAAAATCGCAAAGGGCGAACCAACATTTGAGGAAGTTGAAATTGCTGGGCCGGAGGATATTGATAGTTTCACTGAAATGGAAAGCTCGGAATTGATTGAGGGTTCTGAAACTACTCAATTTGAGCTACCTGACAATGAAATAGCTGATGATACTGATGCTGAATGTCATGACGTTTATGTAAAATGGACAGATGAATACAAAAAGGCTCGAGAGTATTTATTCGGAACGGAAGAAGCTCCACAGGATTTTGAAAAAGCACTGGAAATATTTCTGGTAGAGGCGGAGAATGGCAACGTTCTTGCAATGCATGACCTTGGAAGAATGTATGCAGACGGTCTTGGAGTGGAAAGTGATAATGGCAAAGCGAATGGATATTATACAGAAGCTCTTTCTGGTTTTCAGCAAGTGGAAGCTCAAAAGGTTTGGAAGTATACTGAATACCGCATCGGGAAAATGTTTGCGCAAGGTCTTGGGACAGAGCAGGACTATGAAACAGCAGCACAGTGGTTTGAATTATCGGCAGAAAAGAAATACAAGTATGCGCAGTATTCCCTTGGCGGACTGTATTATCGTGGGCAAGGAGTGGAGCAGAATTTTCAGACAGCATTTTCATTGTATTTAAGATCAGCGGAGCAAAGCTTTCCTTATGCAGATTATGAGGTTGCTAAAATGTATCGGGACGGTGTTGGTACAGAAAAGGATGCAGATAAAAGCAACAATCATTTCAAAAAAGCCTTTAGAGGTTTTGAAGCCTTGGAGAAGAACAGCCACGATGACAAATTACATTACCGGCTTGGATGGATGCTCCAGAATGGAATAGGTACGCATAAGGATATTTCACGTGCCAATGAATACTTTGAAAAGTCAGCTAAAATGGGTAACTTATTCGCCGGATATTCACTGGCAAAGCTGATTCTGGCAGAAGAAAATCCCAATCAGGAAGAATTAAAGGGCGCAATTCAGTACTTGCAAAAAGCGGCAGACAACGAAAATGAAATATGCAAACCAATCCGGGCATTAGCTCAGTATGTGCTCGGCAAAATTTATTTAGAGGGAAAGCATGTACCAAAAGACATTAATAAAGCAATTGTATATTTAACGCAGTCAGCCGAACAGGAAAATGAGTGGGCTGCTTATCAGCTCGGAAAGTTGTATTTGCTTGGGAAGGATGTTCCGAAAGAAACAGAAAAAGCAGTTGCCTATCTCACAAAGGCCACTGAACAAGGCAATCAATTTGCCCAATATATTCTGGGAAGGCTCTATCTACTTGGAAAAGATGTTCCTAAGGACAAAGAACTTGCAATAAAGTGGCTTACCATGTCAGCAGAGCAGGGGAATGAGTATGCGAAATTCTTTCTGGATAATATGGATAAGTTCAGAGAACCTTCTGTGGCACTCGGAATTTCGAGGTTGATGTATCATGTAGGAAGAATGTTTGAGAATAGTGTCACAATTGATAAATCTTCTGTAGGATTGAAAATTGACAGCAAGTTACTGCGAAAACTGAAGGCTAAAAAAGTGGCTCAAGGGCACAAGCAGGATGAATATGGACAAGGTATGAAATTGTGAGAAATAACAATATATGTATGTAGAAATGTTGAATTATGTTATACTAAAAAGGTAATTCAAAGCAGAAAAATTAATATTCTATGGAGATGAGCGATTTGTTTTCAGAAGATAGTTTAAAAGAGATATCAAGTATTTTTTGTGGAGATGTAGGTGGCTTTTACAACTATAAATCTGGCTCTAAACTTGTGCAATTTTTCAATCAATATTTCGCTTGCAATGATGTTTATGGTCAAGGGTTTCCATCACGTTGGGCATATGTGTATAACAAGATTATTGAGTTAAATAATAGCGGAAAAGTAAATGACTACTTCAACTTGATTTTGAGTAAGGAATATGTATTATCAGATTTAAGATGTACAGAAGTTGATGCAGTTTCACAATGTGCGAAAATCTTAATTGAGTTCAATAGAATTTTAAAACCTAATATGCTTACAATTACTCGCAAGGGAGATAGATATTTACTGGTAAAGGAAGATGCTGATTTGGAATTTGTTGGTGGTGGAGGATTTGCTAATGCTTATTTACAGAAATCAACTGGTAGAATTCTAAAAAAATTAAAAGAAGATTATCTTACAGATGCAGGTATTAGAAGCAGATTTAAACGTGAGTATAATATAACGAAAGAATTAAAGGACATAGCTACTATTATCAAAGTGTATGACTTTGACGAAGGCTCATGTCAGTATACAATGGAACGGGCAGAAAAGACACTTGAAAAGTTTATTCTGGAATCTGATTTAGACGAAAATTATAAAATAACTTGTATTAGACAAATACTACATACAATGAAACTCGTTCATGAACGCGATATAATTCACAGAGATATTAGTCCAAATAATATTTTTATTTTAAATGGAATGTTAAAAATAGCTGATTTTGGATTAGGTAAAGACCTTCATATGTTTACATCTCATAATACATTCTTAACAAATGCTGTTGGTCAGTTCCATTATTGTGCACCAGAACAATTTATGCTGCTTAAAGATGGAGATAAAAGAAGTGATGTATATTCATTGGGTAGGCTAATAAATTTCATTATGACTAAAAACTGTAATAACTATCATCACATTTTTAAATCTGTAACTGAAAAAGCAACCAATAATAATACTGCATTTAGGCAAGCAGACGCTGGAGTATTATTAAATTATGTAGAGAAGTGCCTTGAATATCACATAAAAAAGCAGAACAAAGAAGAAGTTAATAAAAAAATTCAACAAGGCATATTGGATGAAGATGTTGAAAGCTATATTTGCGAACTTACAGCGGAAGATATTTGCAAATTTCTTGTAAATAAGCAAAGTGGTTTTGAAAGAATTTTGCTTGCTTATATGCAACAAAATGAAACGCATGCAAATGATGTCATGCAAGGGATAGAAGGATGTTTCAGAGAAATATGTCGGCAGTTTGTGGATAATGATCCGATTGCCACTTTTTCGTATAACGTACTTGTATCAGATGCTTTTGGATTTGTAGTTAAGGAGTTAGCAGCAAATATGCTAAGATACGTTGCCTATGATGTTAATCGTTACTATGCTCAAGGATTAGTTGAAGATGCAAAGAAATATGGATTAGAGCCTATGATTGAAGATATTTTAGTATAAGTGGATTTTAATAACATTAACGTCATATAGAGAGGAGTGCTATAAATGGGAAGAGTTATATACCAAGGAAAAATAGATACTGACTTTGAGGGATTTAATGATAATGTGATATTCAAAATGGCTAATGATACATACTGGATTCAAGCTCAATATCATTATTGGTATCACTATGCTTACCGTCCGGATGCTTTAATCACAGAGGAGAACGGACGTAATATGCTAACTGTGGCTGGGAACTCTATTCCAGTTAGAAGATTGGACTCTGTCATTGAAAGCCAAATTGATGGGGAGTTTAATGGATGGGATGGTAGCAAGCAATATAAACTAGTAAATGGACAAGTCTGGCAACAAGCAGAGTATAAATACGAATATAAATATGCGTATCGGCCAGAAGTGATTGTCTGCGATGTGGGAGGAACATACATTATGTCAGTAGAAGGAACTACGGTTCCGGTCAGACGAATACGATAATATTAAGAGATATCTCTATATAAGACTTTGATATATCTAAGTATTCATAATTAATGACATATATGAACTTCCCGTGATTTAGCACATTATGTCTGATACAGTCTTTCAAAAATTGAAAGGCTATTTTTTTTACCCCGAAATCAAAATGTGAAAGTAGCCACCGATGAAGAAACAAGCTTAATTCTATGCCTAACCCCTATCATTCAAAACCAAACATCAACCCCACATTTGAAACGCCGTCCAATAAAAAGGACGGCGTTTCAATGTATCTAGAGCAAAAACAGTAAAGGAGGCAATCTATGAGTATATACATTCATTTTACAGAGGAACAAAAAGAACGGGCTAACAGTGTTGATCTTGAAGAGTTTCTAAGAAGACAAGGAGAAACACTGCTTCCATCCGGCAGAGAAAAAAGGCTGGAAAGCGATCACAGCATTACAATCCGGGGAAACGAATGGTTTGACCATGCAGCAGAAGAGGGCGGGCTTGCTATTGATTTTGTTCAGAAATTTTACGGATTATCTTTCCCTGATGCTGTAACAATGCTGCTTGGAGGAGAACAAGGAGAAATATATTCTAAAGCCAAAGGGAAAGAAGAAGTCAGAAAGCCATTTGAATTACCGCCTAAGAATAACGAAATGCGTAGAGTATTTGCTTACTTGATGAAACACAGGTTTATTGACCGGGATGTAATCAGCTTTTTTGTAAAGGAAAAGCTTATTTATGAAAGCAGAGAACTATCAGCAGATAAAACAAAAGAACATCACAATGCCATCTTCGTAGGATATGATGAAGACGGAGTTCCACGCCATGCTCATAAAAAAGGTATTTATACTGAAGGTAAAGGCTTCAGGGGGAATATCGACAGCAGTAATCCTTGCTATAGCTTTCATTACTTCGGAAGCAGTGACCGAATATATGTGTTTGAAGCACCGATTGATATGCTCTCGTTTATAACAATACATAAAAATTCTAATTGGAAGAAACACAGCTACGTTGCTCTTTGCGGAGTATCCGAGCAGGCATTGTTTAAAATGCTTGAAATCAATCCGAGTTTATCTCATGTGGTTCTGTGTCTGGATTATGATTCTGCCGGAATTGAGGCAAGCGAAAAAATTACAGACATATTAACTGAAAAAAACATTGGCTGTAGCAGGCTGAAATCCAATAGAAAAGATTGGAATGAGGATTTAAAAGCTATTCATAATATGCCATCTATTCCGGCAGAAGAGCATTCGAAGCATCTTCTCAAAGATGAACTGTGTAAAGAAATTCTGGTGCTTGTTAAAGGAGTTGAAACAATTGAAATAAATCATTCCGATGGTGAAAAATCTTTTAAAGAAGCACAACAACAAAATGGATCACAGGCTGAAGCTATTAAAACGGCATCAGCTATTTTTTTATGTCTTGCGTTAAAAGAATACAGGCAGCTTGAAAAAGCAATGACTGCCGAAAAAATTATCAGAAAAATGAGTAATGATTTTCGAGCATATCAAAACAGAGGAAGGTGGAATCCAACGCTTTCTGATATTGAAGCACAACTGTCAGCATTAAAACATCAGAGGGGAATTGTTTCTGAGTTAGAGAAGACTGCGATTGCAGAACATTATGAAAAAACGGCATTGGAACTTTTAAAATCAGTTATCCGGCTTGAGCTGACACAGCAAAAACAAGTTCAGGCTCCGATGTTGAAAATGGAATAACAATACGAGGCATGGGAAAGTCCTGTGCCTCAATTTATTGAGAGGTGAGAAAAAATGAATTCACAAGTATACATGTTAATAGCTGCCGCTGCTGTTATGTTTTCAGTTATCGGTGGTTTATCCCTACTTGCACATTATTATACCTTGAACGGAATCAAATCAAAAACTGTAGGAGATGGACAGCATGGGGTTGCTAGATTCGCAACAAAAAAGGAAATTGAAATAACTTATCATCATATTCCTTTTGACGTTAGAGCGTGGAGAAAAGGGCTGAATCTCCCAGCAGACGAAAATGGGAATGCAGTTCAGGGTCTGGTAGTGGGATGCACAGGAAGTAAAGGAGCTGTTACAGGACTGATTGATACAGGAGATGTGCATTGTCTGATGATTGGTGCAGCAGGTGTTGGTAAAACGGCATTTTTTCTGTATCCAAACCTTGAATATGCCTGTGCGAGTGGTATGTCTTTTATTACAACTGACACCAAGGGTGACCTCGCAAGGAACTATGGAATCATAGCAAAAGAAAATTACGGATATAATGTGGCAGTCATTGATTTAAGAAACCCAACAAGAAGTGACGGAAACAATCTTTTGCACTTGGTAAATAAGTATATGGATTTATACCGCGCAAATAATAATAACTTTTCAGCAAGGGCAAAAGCAGAGAAATACGCAAAGATTATATCAAAAACCATTATCTCAACGGATGGAAACAATGCTGCGATGGGACAGAATGCTTTTTTCGTGCGCCCTTAAGGACTTACTCATATCCTGCCTTTAGCAAGCAGTAGGTAAAAGTATCAACGTGAGAAATCACAACCTATCATCAACCGACTTATCCGAAAGGGAAACCGGACGGGGAGTGTAGCATGTCGGGTAAAGGCACAAGTCAACCAGCTATCAGGTTGCGACTTAGGGTCGGGTAATACCGGCGCCATAGTGCCAAGATGAAAATTCGTGTACGAGGATAAAAACTGGATTGATTAAAAGACAGCCAGAGGTCAGATATAGCGTTATCTGCAGCGGAAGATAGTTATTTACGCTGTGCATACGGCGATTGTATATAGGAGAAGTACAATTGCAGGATACTCTTATGCGACCAACCGTGAGAAACGGTAAATGGTGAACGTCATATCCGATAACACGAAACGCTAATATACGAGTAAGTCTAAAAGGGGATTTCCTAAGTCAGAATGCCTATTGAGGCTATGCAGAATAGGACTGCTGAATATCTGATATGGAAACACAGCTTCCATAGTAGTCCGAGGCGGTAATACCGTTCACATGGCGAAGGGAAGCAGTTTATCTTTTAATACAACAATGGAAAGGTGTGTGAGACATTGAGAAATCCTATTGATGTATTGAGAAATCTAAGTGAGAAGTCTCAAGACAAAAGCTATCGTTTTCAAAGGCTTTACCGAAATTTGTATAACCCGGAGTTTTATTACCTTGCCTACAGCAATATTTATACATCACAAGGGAACATGACGGCAGGGACAGACGGACAGACTATTGACGGCATGAGTACAGAAAGAATTGAAAAGATTATTTCTATGCTTAAAGACCACAGTTACCAGCCAAAACCGGCAAGAAGGGCTTATATCGAGAAGAAAAACAGTACTAAGAAGCGTCCTCTTGGTATTCCTTCTGCTAACGATAAACTGGTACAGGAAGTCGTTCGTATGATACTTGAAAGCATTTACGAACCTAATTTTTATGAGTGCTCTCATGGTTTTAGACCAAACCGCAGTTGCCATACAGCACTAAAGCACATTGATATTAATTTCAAGGGTGCGGTATGGTTTATTGAGGGTGACATTAAAGCATGTTTTGACAGCTTTGACCACCATGTCATTATCAATCAGTTGAGAAAACGTATTGATGATGAATATTTAATCGCATTGATATGGAAATTCCTAAAAGCAGGCTATATGGAACAGTGGCAATATAATAATACCTATAGCGGAACGCCACAAGGGTCAGGAGTAAGTCCTATTTTGGCAAATATCTACCTTGATATGTTGGACGAATTTATTTTGGACTACAAGAAACAATTTGATATCGGAGATAATAAACACAGAAAATGTAGTGCTGAATATGCGTCTGCAAAATATAAACATGATAAGGCTAAAGAAAAATATTCATCTATCTGGAATCAAATGAGTGATGATGAGAAATTAACAGCCTCGAAGGAGATAAAACAGTATAAGCTGGAAACCTTAAAATATCCATATTTAACTCAATGCGACACAAACTACAAGCGTATGCAATACTGCCGTTATTGCGATGACTTTATTATTGGAGTAATCGGAAGTAAGAAAGATGCTGAAAAAATCAAAGCAGATATAAAGACTTTTCTTGACGAGAGGTTGAAGCTTGAAATGTCGCTGGAAAAAACAAAAATAACGCATACCTCAAAATTTGCTAGATTCCTTGGATATGATATAACAATTTCAAGGAGCAACAGCACAAAACGTAATAAACAGGGTGTGCTGAAAAGAGAATTTAAAGGACGTGTTAATTTATACGTTCCTCATGAAAAATGGGTAAACAAGCTGAAAGAGTATGGGGCTATAAAATTCAAGAAAGACAAAGACGGTAAGGAAATATGGAAAACGATACACCGTGGTAAGCTGATAAATCACCGTGATATTGAAATAATCAGCAAGTACAATTCAGAAATAAGAGGATTGTACAATTACTACTGTATGGCAAATAATGCTTCTGTAATTGGCAAGTTTGCCTATTTCATGGAATACAGCATGTATAAAACCTACGCAAATAAATATAGAACAACAATGACCAAAATCATCACAAAATATGAGAGGGATAAGAAATTTGTAATCCCTTATGAAACTAAAGCTGGCATGAAGCTATGTGAATTCTATAATAAAGGATTCAAGCGTATTAAAAAAGCCGGACTTGATATTGACACTCTACCTTCATACATAAGATATGATAGACCGAACAGCATAGCGACGCGGCTAAAACGAGGAGTGTGCGAATTATGCGGACAGAAGTCCGATAGTATCAGAATGCACCATGTTAGAAAGCTCAAAGATTTAAAGGGCTGTCCTGAATGGGAGCAGGTCATGATAAAAATGCGTAGAAAATCCCTAGCTGTATGTAAGAATTGCCATGAAATAATACACGAATAGTCTTACTTAGACTGGATAAATGGAGAGCCGTATACGCCGAGAGGTGTACGTGCGGTTCGGGAGGGAGTGAGCCTGAAACCTACCGCAGAAATGCGAAAAGGCGCAGGACTTGCTTACCTCATTATGATGCAGCAGAAGGACTTCTTACTTCGGTTATTCTTCTGATAGCAGAATATCTCCCACCTACAACAGAAGATGGTCGATTGGTTGATAAGAGGCATATAATCTCTGCTTTTAAAATGGTTCAAGATTTAATGGCACCAAGTAAAATAAAAGGGAAAAGCCAGTTTCAATTATTGATGGACAAACTTCCGTCAACTCATAAAGCAAAGTGGTTTGCAGGAGCAGCACTCAATTCAGCAGAACAGGCAATGGCATCTGTTCTTTCAACAGTACTCTCAAGGCTCAATGCATTCCTTGATTCTGAGATGGAACAGATTCTTTGTTTTGATACTGCAATTGATGCAGAAACCTTCTGTAACGAAAAGTCGGCAATCTTTCTTATACTCCCGGAAGAAGATAACACAAAGTATTTTATGGTATCGCTGTTCCTACAGCAGTTCTATCGTGAAATGCTGACAGTAGCTGATGAAAACGGAGGCAAGCTGCCAAACCGTGTGATGATTTATGCAGATGAAATTGGAACCATTCCTAAGATTGAATCTTTTGAAATGATGCTGTCTGCAGGAAGATCCAGAAGAATATCAGTAGTGCCGATAATTCAATCCTTTGCACAGCTTGATAAAAATTATGGCGCGACTTGTTAGTCAGCAACCACTATCCTATAGGATTAAGCCCTATAGGCGTTAGACCGTGTAGTGTTAAAATGGCTGGACAAAGTAATTTGTCTAACTGTAACTTCGATAGGTGGAATGATGGAGTAACGCCCCGAAACGCCTACCCTGATACTCCGATTGGCGTTGCAAGATAGTAATTGCAGGGTCAAAAGCTCGGTGAAGTCGACTGAATGCACTCGCTATATCGACAACGGTAAAATGTAAATGTATCGTTATGGCAAAAGCAAGCCAGAGGTGGCTGTGGGTGTTAGGTCGGGGGTCTACAAAATATCTATGGTGAGAATGAATGAAAATT
>NZ_QKMR01000037.1 GCF_003208175.1 Ruminiclostridium sufflavum DSM 19573
ATAAAATTAAACTTGTTTATTTCTGATTTTTCGCAAAATAGGCCGCGGCTTTTTTTAATATTTCATTTTCCTCTTTAAGGTTAGCTAATTCCCTGCGTAGTCTTCTTATTTCATCATCTTCAGGCTTAAGGTTACCACTGCCAGGAAAGGCACTTGAACCATCCTTTTCATAAGCGATTAACCAGTCTCTTACTGTTGAGTAATGCACTCCAATTTCTTTTGCCATTAAGCTGGCTGTTGTTTCACCTGCCAATATTTTTTCAACTGTCTGTTCCTTGAATGCTTTATCAAACTTTTTTCTCTCAGCCATTTGAATCCCTCCATGTTTTTATTATATAGGGATTCTTTGTGTCCATCAAATCGGATTAAGGTCAGTTTATAGTTTTATATTATTCTTTTAAGTCCGTAAAAGAGAAAGAAACCACATAATTAATTCAAGCATAAAAAAAACCTTGATTAAAAGGTCTTATATAAATCTTTTAGATAGCCAATTTGCAATGTAATTTATGTACTCATCTCTTTCGTTTTCAAGAATATTTGATAATGCAACTTCTATTGTCATAGTATACCCTTCTAAATCATCCAGACAATCTTCATAGCCATTTAAACATAAAAAAACAATTGCACTTTGTATAGCAACTCTTTTATTTCCATCAACAAAACAATGACTTTTAACAAAAAAATATAAAAGCATTGCTGCTTTTTGAAAAACGGAAGGATATTTATCATATCCAAAGATAGGAAGCTGTTGTGATAAGATACTTTCGATTTTATCACTAGTATCTATATATAATCCTATCTCTCCACCAAAATTATTTAAAGCATCATTATAAATAAAAAACACATGTTCTGAAGTTAAGTAAACGATATTATTTTGACACATATTTATTTAGACAACATATTCAACATTTTAGAGTGTTTCTGACTTGATTTCATGATGGCTTTAAGCACATCCTCATTTTTTGCAGGAGTATAAACTGTATCATTTTTTATTGGATTTTCTTTTTTAATTGCCAGCATGTCTTCACCTTCTTTATCATTTTTCTTATTATCAATACTCACAGAAATCACCTCAAGTATAGTGTAAACTATTACCCAAGAATTATTTGTAAACATTTTTAATAGTACATCTTAACTAAATCATACCATAATGATGCTTTTTACGTCAATTAATATCAAATTAAATTAATACTATTAGTTTAATCTATGTAGAAATATTGACTAACTTTTGAGGAACATAGAGGTAGTAGCAGCATTCACTAGGATGCTGCCTATTTACCGCCTTTAATAACTCGGATTTCTACTCCTTGTTTATCAACTTTAGAGTTGAAATTGTCTACCTTATTTTCTATCACATTCAGTTTTTCAGATACTTGTTGGTATCCATCAAATAATGCTTTTAAATTGTTGTCTAGTTTATTTCTATAATTAGAACATGAGACTTAAGCTTGTTTAGCTTAGAATCTATATTTACTATTTTAGAATCCATATTATTATTTCCATAATTCAAAATTGCCCACTAACATTTTGCCAATCTTTGGTTGAATTATTTTGAATTTTGCCATAAAATAGGATATAGCTTAAAATAATCTGGATATAATAATTAAAGGTAGATTAAATGGATATAGATATTAAAGAAATAATGGTACTTGTAGACGGTGAAGATAAAACTCAGGAAATAAGAGATATAGACTGCGATACTGAAAATAAAACAGTTGGAATTGATTATAAAAAAGGGACAAAAATATACCAATACCCTCATAGCAGGGTGGCTGTTATTAAAAATCCTAAAGAAATTAAAACGGATGGAAAAGCTGCTTATATAAATACTATGCCTGTATATGAGCCAGAGCTAATTCTTGATTTTGGTGAGCGTATTCGAATCATTCAGAAAAACGGAAAAGCTATAACAACTGATTCTAAATCATTTTCTTTGATAAAAAATGAAGCTGAATGCCAAAGCGTAAAGCAAATCTTAGACTATCTGAAAGATATATCTCAATATACCTCCAATAATTCATCAGATATATCTGATAAGTCGGTTAACAGGGAAGAACAGGTTTTTTTGAGGAAAGAGATGGAGCAGCTTAAATTTGTTCATCCTAAAAGTGTTTTAAGCTGTTATCTGAATCGACAGGCAATAAATTTGAGGACTTCCGATACAGAAAATATAATTTTTCCGTTCAGCTTTAATTTGAGTCAGAAAGCTGCACTAGAAAATGCTATGTCAAATTCAATTTCCGTTATTGCAGGACCTCCTGGTACAGGAAAAACTCAGACTATCCTAAATATTATCTCAAATCTAGCTATTCGAGGTAAGAGTGTTGCAGTTGTGTCAAATAATAATGAAGCTGTTAAAAATGTTATAGAAAAAATGACAGATAAAGGCTATGGTTTTTTGACAGCATTACTTGGCAACGTGAGCAATCAGGATGCATTTTTTGCTAAAATTCCTATAGCCTCGGTGGATGAATGGAATTATGAAGAACAACAGGAAGAATTAGTTGAGAAGATAGAAGACTTGAATATAAAGCTGAAAGAGCTATTGGAGATAGATAGAAAAAAGGCACAACTTTTGCAGGAATTAAGGGCTTGGCAATTGGAGCAAAAGCACTTTGAGAAATACCGTAGTAAACAGGGAGTAGTGGAAACCCTTAAGCTTCCGCTTTTTAGAGCAAATCAGGACAGGATTATATCCTTTCTTGCAGAAACTTCTCTTGCAAAAGAGCTGAATCAATCCGGTAAATTGCTGTATAAAATAAAGCTTATTTTTAAGTATGGAGTGATTAATCATAAAAAGCTGCAACAGCAGGAGTTATCAATTTTGTTGGCACTTCAAAAGGAATTTTACAGGCTACAGGTTCAAAAATTAGAAAATGAAGCAGCCATTCTTGAAAACAAACTAAAAGATGCTTCATTTGATGTATTGCTCAAGTTGCATCAGCAGCATTCTGAAAAACTGTTCCGAAAGAGCTTGTACAAAAGCCATAGTGGCCTACCCAAGACTTATTTTTGCAAAATAAATTTCAAAGCTAGGTTTGACGAATTTATTAAGAGATTTCCTGTTATACTAAGTACAACTCATTCATTGCGACGGTCTATACCCCACAATTATTTACTGGACTATGTGATTATAGATGAGGCATCACAGGTTGACCTTATTACAGGAACATTGGCATTTTCCTGTTGCAGGAATGTAATTATTGTGGGTGATGAGAAGCAGCTTCCTCAGATTGTTAATAAAAAAATTGAAGCGATGCTTAAAACAGAACAGCCACCTCCTGAATACAATTATTTTCTGCACAGCATTTTGACATCTGTTATAAGCCTTTATGAAGATAGTCTGTCCCGGGAAACGCTAAGAGAGCATTACCGATGTCATCCTCAGATTATTGGGTTCTGCAACCAGAAATATTACGATGGAAAGCTTATTCCATTTACAAATCCGGAACTATCAGAGTGTCCTCTGATGATTTACAAAACTTCTGAAGGCAATCATATGCGGCGGGTTACAAAAGGCGAAAAGAAGGGATTATACAACCAAAGAGAGCTTGATGTTACTGTCGGAGAAATTTTGAATAATTCATTAGGTGTTGAGGATTATAAAGACATTGGATTTGTAACACCATACCGCAAGCAGGCGAATAAAGCCGAAAGCTTGCTTCCATATGATATTGAAAGCGACACAGTACATAAGTATCAAGGGCGTGAAAAAAAGGTGATGATTATGTCTACTGTATTGGACAGTACTCGGGATGGTAAAAGAGGGCTAAGCTTTGTGGATGATCCTAATATGGTAAACGTAGCTGTTTCACGAGCCATTAAGCAGTTTATACTGACTACCAATCATGATTTCTTTCTCAAAAAAAGTGAGCATATCGGTGATTTGATGCGTTATATTCAGTATAATACTTTAGATAAAAATATAATTGACAGCAAGATAATATCTGTTTTTGATTTGCTTTACAAACGCTATTCAGATAAATTAATTCCGCTGAAGGCTAAGATGGATATAAATGCTAAGTGGCAATCTGAGGAAGCACTTCGTGTACTGTTGGAGGATATTCTTTCAGAACCTCAGTACAATCGGTATAGCTATACAAGAGGTATGCTGCTGCGTAACTTGCTTAATAACGTAGATTTACTTACATATGAGGAACTGAGTTTTGTTAATAACAGAGCATCTCTGGATTTTGTAGTTTTCTATAAGCAAGATAAGGGGTGTGCTCTTGTGGTTGAAGTAGATGGATTTGAATTCCATGAAAATAATCCGGAGCAGTTAAGGCGTGATGCATTGAAAAATGCCATATTAATCAAATACAAGGTGCCGTTTCTGAGGTGTGCTACTAATGGGAGCAGTGAGAGAGAAAAGATACAGAGGATATTAACTGATATGAATTGAATTTTTTAAGTGGGAGATTTTTGATTATTAAAGTAATACAATTTGAATGATGTTGCAGTGTTCGCAGTGATTTGCGTAGCATTCGGATTCCATTGTTTTTGAATAACTTTTATAATAGTTATATTGATTTTTTAGATATGCCAGTAGATTTTCAGGTAAAGGAGAAAGCTCACTGGCTATATGTATATCTTTATAATAATACCAATGAGTCTTGTCATTTCCAAATATAGGTTCTTCGGATATTTCATAATACTTTTCAAGGCCAAGACCTATTACAGTTGTTTGTCTATGACATTTAAAGCATTCCTTTTTACCGACTACTATGTATATATGATCACAAATAATGGTAGCAAAATCTATATCCTTTAAAATCCATTTTTTAAACTTTGGATAATCATATTTATTTTTTGCATACCATTTTTTCCTTTCATTATCCCAAAAAGCTCCTAATGCTTTTGCTTCGTCTTTTTCTGAATAAGGAATATTTAATAAAAGCGGTATAATAAAAAATCCTCCTGAGCTATATTTTTTATTTCAAAATTTCATTTTTAGTATAATTATATTTGAATTTATGTAACCCTTTTACAGATTTTTCACCATGAAAAATCTGTGTAAAAGAATTAGCAACTTCTAAATCAATAGTATCGTTATTTAGTATAAAAGTTTTCTGTGAAGAATCACTATTGGTTACTATAAGGCTCTTATCATTGTAAAATTCTAATCTTGAGCCTTTGGAATAAACCTCGCTTATAATAACTTTTTTTCCATCTTTAACTTCTATATAGGTACCTCTGGCACCAGGGTGCTCTCCGATTTTAAAAGATAAAACTAAAAGTCTATCTAGAGGTGTATTGACCGAATAAAAGGATGCGGAGGTATAGTCTGCATTTTTGCTTGAGTTATCTATTAAAATTTTTATGTATCCCATACATGATTGTAAACCCGATAAAATAAAAATAGCAATAAAAAAAATAAAGATTTTTTTCGTTAAAGAAGCTTTGTGATTACCTGAATACTTTTCTTGTGGATAAGTATTTTGTTTAGGAGCATACGGAAATAATTCTATAAGATTGCAGTTGTGTTTTATATCAAATAGCTTGAAATAATTATCAATATGAGTATGTTTTATGTCTACATTTGAAACAAAATCATGCTTTAGGTGGATTTTAATCAATTCCAGATTAATAAACTCACTGTAAGAACTAATAAAAAAAGGAGTATCAGATGAATTGAAAAGATAATAATTACCCATACGAGCATCACAGTATTGGCAATAATTTGAATATGGAAATTCTGAATATGGTTTTAGAGAACTGAAGCATTCTTCTATAATATCCATTATCTCATCAGGTAAAGAATTTTTTTTTATTGGAGAAATATGTATTTCGCCGGATTTATAAAGATATTTTCCGTCTAGCGGATAGAAATTTTCAATTCCAAGAGCTATGACCTCCGTTTCCATAGAACAATTATAGCATTGCTTTTTGGTTTTTATAATGTAAAAATAGTCGCATATGATGACATTACCTATACTATTTAAAATCCATTTATCATATTTGGGATAATATGTTTTGCTGGTAGGGAAATACCACTTATTAAATTCTGGACTCCATTTTGCCCCATGTGCTTTTGCTTCATTATTTAAAGAAAATGGAATATCTACCAAAAGTGACATTATATCTAACCTCTCAAAATATTTAATGTATTTATGAATTTTTTACTGTACTCGTTGAATCCTTAAGCTTGAGCAATTGTACATATTTTTCAAGCTCCTTCTGGCTTTCCGTGCTTAAAGCAGTAATGCTTTCTAATAAATCAGATTTTGAAGCTATGGGAGTACTGTGCCTATAGTCCGATATTTTCAGGATATAATCAATAGAAACATTAAAGATTTGGGATAATCTGATTAAAGTTTCATCTGTCAAAGGAATTTTATTGCCTTCGTACTTTGAGACAGCAGACTTCTTTACATTTAACCTTTTACCAAGCTCTTCCTGTGTCCAATTTTTTTCAATTCTTAATGCCCGAACTCTATTCACACACTCACCGCCTAACAAGATTTTACAGGATATTCAAAATATTTCAAACAATATTTCTCAATTGGAATACATCTGTTACATTAAATTCCTGATAAGAAACTAAATGTAATATAAATAATATTATACTTTGCATTTAAAATAAAGCAAATTTAATATATAATTACAATAATTATGTATTTTGGAGCAAATTATGAAACTAATTCAAAAGCTTTCATTTTCCAGCGCCGGCTTTCTGACAAACAAGCTGCAGCAGGATCACCGGAAAAGAACAGAATATTACTTCGGATTTCAAGGAATCTATCAGAGCATAATAAAGGTATCGGTGTTAGGCCTAACGGCACTCTTGCTTGGAATTGTGAAGCCAATGCTGTTCGTAATCCTGGCATTTACGTCATTACGCTTTTTCGCCGGCGGAACACATATGGGTACATACATGAAATGCTTTCTTATAACGATACTTACATTTGTTCCGGCCTCACTGGCAGCTAAATATTTCAGCGAAATGGCCGGTATTTTATTTATTATAGCCTCATTTACCATATCAGCAGCTCCGGTAGCTCTATATGCGCCTAAAAATAGCCCGTTGAATCAGATATCGGCTAAAAAAGCCAGAATGCTCAAGTTGTTCTCTATAGCAATATTAACCTTCTGGTTTGTAATCTCCGTTTGTTTATACTTATTTCAGCAAACGGAACCGGCAATATCGGTTTGCATCGGCATACTTCTTGAGGTCAGCTCAATAATTCCGGCATTTGAAAAACTATATAATAAATTTGATAAGATTGGAGCAAAAAATGATTGAGACCGTAATACTTGCGATTATATTTGCAAAAATAAAGGATACTGAAATAAAGAAAATATTAAGGCACTGGGAGTTCTATCCGGTATTTGCGTGTGCGATTATATATATTTTTCTTCAAATAGACATATTTGCCGGTAACTATACAGTACTTCCTTATTCAAGCATATATAAAACAGTTTACTCTGCAGCTATTTTTTTCCTGATTTACAGATTTAGAATATACAAGCAGGGGGGTATTGGTATAGGATTAATGTTTGCCGGATTGGTGCTTAACAAGCTGGTTATGTATTTTAACAATTGGAAGATGCCGGTATTTCCGACTTTATCCTTAAAAACAGGATATATAGATATAGATAAGTTAAATACAATTGACGGCTGGCATGTGGTAGGGGATAGCTCAACAAGGTTGAAATTTTTATCAGATATATTTGATACCGGATATTGTGTAATGAGCTTGGGGGATATATTGGTAAGAGCCTTTTTGTTTATAGTGCTGTATTATTCTTTTAGGTCCGTAAAAGAGAAAGAAACCACATAAGCAGTTTCTTCCTTTTTTGCTAGTTCCGTAAATGTTTTGGAGTCCGTGGCTGCTTCCAGAAAAAAAAGCTACCTTGTGCCATAATAAAAGCTATAGAGCTTATAAACATACCTAGTAGTATAAATACCTTATTTACTGGCTTTTTCACGATTAAGACCTCCTTTCTTGCTGTGCAAATATGTTTTATCAACAAGATTCAGAGTAGCTTTATAAACGTAAATATTGATTATGCTCATTGAAGCCAATAAGATAAAGAAAAATATTTTAATAGGATTACTATAGACATTAAAGTATCTTAAATAAAGATAAGATACACTAAATTCAAATATTAACATGTATAAAAATAGCATTAAGAATAATACTTTGTTACATTTATAGGTTTTTAAAATATTGTTGTTTACTCTGGACAAATCCCAAAGGAAAGAAATAATAAGAAGCTGAAAAAATCTATCTACCTGAGGTATAACAAGATTTGCCCAAGGAATTTTATATACTTCTGAATATGTAGTTATATTTAATATTTTTAGTATAAGAGGAAGATATAAATTCTCTATAGTAATAATTACAAAGAAGATTATACAGACTTGAATAGCAGGTTTTTTCCAATTATTTAATATGTTTATGATATTTATAACAAGCTTTTTATCTTTATCGAATCGACTAAAAGGGAAATATACAAATCTTAGAATTATAATAGAGCTAATGATATTATATGTGGTATATATAAATAAGTCGGATATATAGGCTCTCCCTATAAACTGGACAAACGTAAATAAAGCTACTGCTATTATTAATCTTATTATGTTTTCTTTTTCTTTATTTCCATAACATTTAATAGGTAATTTTAACCTTTCACCTGTCATAAGTAATGCAATATAGATATTTAGGATACTTTCAGGTACTGTGACCAAAATTAATTTTAAAATTGACATATTATCCATTACGTCACCTCAATGTTGTTATCTTGATTTTACTAGATTTAATAATTTTCTAACGTAGTTTGGTTCAAACTGATTTTCTTTTATAAATATAGCTAAATTAATATAGTCTTTATTTTCTTCTGCTTTACAAAAACTTTGAAATTCTTTGTCACCTCTTGTTTCAAATTCAGAATGTGAAATTCCGTATTTTTGACAAATTGAATCAATTATCTGATCTGAAGGTTCTAAATTATGCAATACTATTTTTTCTATCTCAAAAGCAGATTCGCCAATATCTTGTGCAAATTCCTTGAAATTATAGTTTAACTTCTTTATAAGGTTTTTAATTTTAGTTGTATTATTATTTTCTTCATCATTATTTATTAGTGCATCAATCGAAACTCCAAAAAAAGAAGAAATTTTTCTTAGTGTATCAAAGCTCGGTTCTCTAACACCATTTTCATATTGAAATATAGTTTGATACTTAACACCCAAAATATTAGCTAAAGATTTTCTATCTATATTTCTAAATTCTCTTAATTTTCGTAGATTTTCAGAAAACAAATATAACACCTCCGTATAAATCATATTTTAAGCAATATGTTAAAATGTGTCAAGAATTACATGTAAAAGTTTGGGAAAATACATAAAAAATTAACAAATTGAAAATAAACTATTTACAATGATTATCAAAACGATATAATATATTATGATAAATATGGAAAATAAATTGAAATTTATATAAATATACACAATTGTTTTCATGTTTATAATGAATAGGGAAGTTGAAATCGGTTTATTGAAGAAAAATTGTATATTATTTTGCGGAGGAAAAATGTATATAAAGGAATCAAAAGATTTATATAAAAAAATACTTAATAATAAAGACAATAAAAATAATAATCAATTAGAAAAAAATTATAAATTAGTTTTCGTAAAAAAAACAAATGGTGATATTGCATTTATACGCAAAAAGAATTAATTATTATTTTTTGATTTTTCTTGTGTTTCTTCTACAAATTGAAGTGCCATTTTTATGGAATTAACTAGTTGTAATTTAGCTTCTGGAGTGATTTTTTCCCCATTGATAGTTAAATTTGGTTGATTTATTATTATATAAAAGGCTTCCTTTACATCAGTGACTACATATTCATGCTCAAATTCCATATCGTTAAGAGTTTCGGGAGTTACATTTAATGATATTGCTATTTTACTTATAGTTTCAAAACGTGGGTTTTTAGCTTTTCCACTTTCAATTTCACATATAACACTTTTTGAAACACCTGAAACTTCAGATAATTTTCTTATTGAATATCCTGCCCTTTCACGAAGTTTTTTAATGTTTTCACCTAAAATTGACAATTTTAATCCTCCTTAGTTTTTGTACGGTTTACCGAATAAGTATATCAAATTATTTTCTTAAAATAAATAGAAAACTAAAGTATTATTTCGAAAAACTGATTTAAACAGATATAATTTCAAAATATGGACGGAAAACAGGACAAAAAAAGTTTTACTTATTCGAAAGCGGAACATATAATTAAAATATGGACGGAAAACAGGACGAAATGGAGGGGAGAGTTTGGAAAATAATATTAAAAGTATTATAGATAAGTCCTCTAAAACAATTAATGCAGTGATAGAGGATACTGGAATTGGGAAAACAAGTTTTTATGCAATTATGAATGGTATACAAGTTCCTAAGATAACGACAGCGAAAAAGATTGCTGATGCACTTAAGATGCCAGTGCATGATGTTTTTCCTATTTTAAGAGACTAGTAATAATATCCATGTATCAATTAGGTATCATACAAGAATTTCCTAATTAAAAAGAATTATTCAGAAAGAACCACTAATTAAAAGGAGAAGCTTCCATGACCCAGCTCAAAAATATCTACATATCAAACGGATTAAATGAATTCAAGCTGACCAACCACAATGACCTTATAAAAGTATATGGTATTGATGTGGTACAGATTCACGGCTACAGCAATCTTTCGGCAGAGCATAAGAATATCTTTGATTTCTTCATTATAAATTTCTTTAATGCCTGTGGACTTGAAACAAGAGCTCGTCTGATGCCTGTCAGTATTAATTTTGTACTGGATGAGGAATATCTGGGTAAAGAAAACGAATCAGATGCTTGCTATATTCCTTTAGGCGGAAAGCTTACTGCTCTTCATGACGGAGGAAAGACAAAGGTTATCAGATGCTGGAAGGACAAGGTTTATTGCCATTTACCCTGCATATGTACAGAACGGCAGCGATATCTCCGGTTTGAATATAAAAACGGCAAATCAAAAACTTGGCAGCATGTCATATCGGCTGCGAAATGGTATTAAAGGAACAGCCTTAAAGGCAGGAATTGAAAGGAGGGTGGAATGGATGGCAAGAGTAACAGACAGCTTGGTAAAGGTAGACGAAATAATTAAAAATGCTTTGAACTGTGATCATATACAATCAATGGCTATAGAATATTTCACGAAAAAGGAATTAATTGAATTGTCGGAGCAGGCTAAAAAGCAAGGATTACTAATAACCTTAAGAGCTGAGCATAGTAATGTTCATCAGGGTGTGTTGGTTAATGTTGTGAAAAAGCAATTTGCTGACCAGTTCTTGGAGTACCTTTAATTACTATTATTATAGAAGGAAAAAACATTGATGGGGAGGGATTCGAATGCAGCTATATACTTTTGCACATGTTCTGCAGGTATTTATTATAGGCTTTGCCGGTGGCTTTTTCATTGGAGGCTTGCTGATATCAAAGCTGAAAAAGCAAAGGGCTTCTGAAAAGAAAATTGTTATGAAGCCTGTTCAAACGAAAAATACCCAGTGCGCCAACACTGAGTATCCGATAGTTATGTAAAAACTATTAAGCTTTAGGTGCTCTCACAAAAGCGACCTTTGTGTTTTTAATTATAGGATGTTTCCCTCTAAATTGCAAGCAGTTTATGGAAATAAATTATCCCGGTTTGTTTAACGGCTAATTGACGGTGGCCGCCTTGATTGTACTGAACATATACAGTTACAGTGCAAAAAAAAGCGGCCCGGATGCCACCACGCATTTGTAAAGCCGTCTGTCCTTGAACCTTGACAACATAAATATGCCGTCAAATATATTGTATCGATGTATCCGGCTTCCGTCAACAGCAAAGGGTAGTAAAGCTGTATATTTC
>NZ_QKMR01000038.1 GCF_003208175.1 Ruminiclostridium sufflavum DSM 19573
AAATATGCACTGCCATCACAAAACGCCGTACCATAAATGCAAAGATGATAGTTATAGCAATTTGGTGCTTGTAACAATGAATGTTCACCAGTTGCTTCATGCAAAAAAGCCGGAAACAATCCAGTTTTATCTGGATATCATTAAACCGGACAAAAAGCAGATGACTAAAATTAACCGCCTAAGAAAAATGCTTGAGTTGGCAAGTATTTAAAATAACGTGTTTAGTTTCAGATATAGTTTAAGTTGCAAAATTTAGTTTTGATAGAACGCCGTGTGCGGGGAAATTCGCACGCACGGTGTGGAGTGGGGGAAAAGTTAGAGATGATATCAAAGACTTACCTATCACTATGACTTCATGTCATTTACCTCAGATATGTACCAATCTCCTTCCGGTTTGATATTGCCGGAGGACCAGATTTTCATTTCCTTTTTATTAGTTATTGCTCCCTCTCCCGCAGATATAAATACTGCTTTACTGTCAGCTATCTTCTTAAATGCTTCCGCAGCGGTACAGTTCTGACCTGATATTCCCGCCGGATCACTTGCCGGTCCCAATAAGACAAAATAATTGTTTGGAAGCTCAGCTTTTCCTACCCCATAACCGTCAGAAACAAATTTATCCTCCAAGGCCTTGTCATTAATCAGCAGCATATCCGCCTCTCCGGCCTCACATGCCTTGACTGCTTCTTCAGCTTTTTTTGATATTACTTTTATGCTTATTCCCGTATCTTCTTTTATAATTGGTGATAAGTATTCCAACAATCCAGAATTATTTATGGATGCAGTTACCGCAAGATTTAGCTCACTATTTTCAGAGTCTGCCGACTGTCCGGAATTTCTGTCCGAAACACAGGCTGTAAATAACAGCATAAAGGCTGAGATAATTGAAATAGAAAGACCTATTTTAAACAACGCTTTAGCTTTTCCCTTAGACCATATTAACATTATAGCCCCCCCTTTAAAATTGAAAGACAAGCCTAGAATACAAAGCCGTTAGCTTGCCTTTTAATATGACTTTCCTTCATATATATTATTATCATATTATACATCATTTTTCCAGCGTTGTTAAATGTTTTACATAAATATTCAATTTTTGATAAAATAATCGGTAATTTGAAACTATTTTTTTAAATTTATTCCAGAGGGTATACCTTCTTTGTGTCTTTTGCATCAACTGCCCCATAATCTCTGATTATATATTCATACTCTTTTCCTGATACGCTTTTCCATTTTATTTTTTTAGAAGGAATTTCTTCAGGCAGCTCTGTTTTTATAACTACAGTCTGATTTTCCAGACTGCTGTATTTCCCATTAAGCCCGCTTTCAACCAGCTCCTTGGTTTTACTGTCCTGCTTCAGCAATAAATATTCAAATTCTAAAACCTTACCCTTAATTATTATTTCAACAAAATAATCATTTATCTCGCCCTTTAAAATAATTGCATCCTTATCCTTGGCAGAGGCCGGTTCTTCATAGTAGGTGTTTATTGTCACAGAAGGCTTTTCATCTGCCGTTGTCTCACTGCCGGTCTGGCTTGAAATACCCGCATCACTTCTGTCAGTCTCCGAAGAGAGCTTGTCTGTACCGCAGCTAACCAAGAATAGTGACAGTGACAATAAAATAAATATTTTAATACAAGTCTTCATAAATTAAATCAACTCCTATAATATAAATCCATAAAATTTTCTAAACTAATATATCTTAGTATTTTATAACAGACAACTCTTAATACATAGCACCGCTATATTTTTTATTCTATCGTCAGGAAGGCTTAAACCGCAATTGACCAGAGTCATAATTTGACCAGAGTCATAATTTGACTCTAGTTATAGCCGGTAATTCAAGGTAATACTATCCCCGACATAAAATTACCTTCTATTTCCCCTCTTCAAATGCTTCCTCTTTGCAACCGAATATCCGAAAAAGCCTAACGGTTTTGAAAGCGGATAGTATTCCCCATGTGAATAGCAAATCAAATCTGCTCTGTTTAAGCAAAGCTTACCTTTTTCATCAAGCAGCTCTTCCTTTACATTTGTTGCTGCCACCTCAGCTATAAATAAATCATGTGAACCAAGCTCTATTATCTGCTTTACAACACATTCCAGATTTACAGGACTTTCCTTTATCATAGGCGCTCTTACAATTGAAGCTTTCTCCTGCGTCAGCTTCACAGCCGCAAATTTATCGGTGTCCCTGCCTGATTTCACACCGCAAAAGTCCGCAGCAAAAGCCAGTTCTTTTGTTGTCAGGTTTATTACAAACTCCCTTGTGTCCTTTATTAAGGCATGTGAATACCTCTCTTTTCTGATTGAAACAGACACCATAGGAGGGTTAGTGTTTATTGTCCCTGCCCAAGCTATTGTAATTATATTAGGCTTTCCGCCCTTATCCGCACACGAAACCATAACAACAGGAACAGGATTCAGCATTGCAGATGGTTTCCAAACTTGTTTTGCCAATAAAACACCTCCCAGATTCAATCCCGCTGTCAACACCTTAATCGTTGATTATCTCTCCTGATTCAAATATGCAAAAACAAAAATTGCAGAAGAATTCCAATATGTTGCCACCTCATTTGTTCCATAAGAAGACATATCATCTATATAGCATTTTGCAGGAGCCATTCCTGATAGCTTGGCTTTTGACACATCATCATCCAGTATAGAATTAGGTCCGCCTACGACCAAGCCGGGTACCGGCTGCTTCACAGTGTCTCCCACAGAAGGCCTGTGATGAGGCTGCATAATTTGTTTCGCACCGAAGCCTGTTATGTAACACTGACTCAGGGTATTTCTGCCTGACAAATAATGTGCGGCATTTTTAACTGCAGCTGTATATTCCTCACTATTTCGGAGCCTGTCGGCTACTAACAAATGTATGGCATGATTTGTAACATTCATATTACTTCCCCATGTGTACTCCATCTTGTGCATTGCAAGCAGATATCCGTCTTTTTTTGCCGTGGACACAAACATATCGGCTTTTTCAAGCCAGCTCTTCTTTATTTCTTCAACTTTTTTAATATCTATATTATCCGAATCGCAAAATATATATGCAATTGCCGCAAACCCGCTGACATTCTGCCATCCAAGTCCAAATCCGCCCGATTCAAAATTCTTATTGAAATATTCGCCGTATTTTGCTTCCCCGGTTGTTCTAAAAAGCTCTGCCGCAGCCCAGGATATCTCATCCGAGCCGGAGGAATCTCCATATTCACCCGATAATACATCTGCAGGATTTTTAAATTCAACAAAGCCTTTATTATTCTCCAGCCATCCCCACGCCTTTAGAGCTGCATTTAAACAGCTCCGGGAAAATGCACCGTCAATATCCTTGAAAATTCTTGCTGCCATAGCGGCCACAGCTGCAAAGTCAGCAGTTGCGGTTGTTGATACGGGCATTACATATAAATCATCCACATCCACATCAGGCATCAAGGTCATATCCGGAAAGCCCATTGCAGTAACCTTGTGGTATACACCTCCTGAGGCTTTATCCTGCATTTTAAGCAGCCACTCAATGCCATATTTTGCTTCGTCCAGTATGTCCGGTACCTTATTGCCGCTTTCAGGAATACTTTCGGAATCTGTAAAGCTTTCTGGACAGAACTCATATGCCAGCAATAAATCGGCTGCCGTTACAGCTGCCGGAACTGAATATCTTCCGTAATCTCCTGCATCATGCCAGCCTCCGCTGACATCAATTTCTTTACTCTCATCACCATACATTTTTGCCAGGGCTTTATGACAGGCACTGTGAATATATTCCCCGGCATACTTGCTGTCCAGTACAATCCCGCAGCGTTGAAGATACAGTGCCCTTAGCATTGCATCGGATACTCCGGTATAAATATCCTTATCACCTATTATAAACTCATATGATTTACCTAATTCCGGTACTGAAATATAGTACCGTCCCTTGCCTGTAAGCTCTGAAAAATCAGCATAGCATACCGAATCTCCGCTTGAATCATCCTTAATCCTTCCATTGAGTTTCTTTGTCAAAACTACCTTGTCAGTAGATGCATCAACTACCTTAAAAGAATTGTAATTACCATTTATAACAGCTATTTTTTCATCCGTATTTATGTAGCCTATTTGATTAACATGAATATCTTCGCTTAAAATCTGCTCCACTGCTTGTTCAGCCTCCTTTGTACCAGCACTTGCACTTAGTGTCGCTGTTGCTTGAGAAGCATCATTATCTGATGTTTGGGAAGCACAGGAGGTTAAAGCTAACATCAAGCCAACAGACAGAGTAACCGCAACTATTTTTTTCATTTCATACATAGTACATTCTACCTTCTCAATAAGTATTTAAACTGCGTTATAAAAAAGCTAATTTCTATTATATAGCATTTCTAATATGAAAGTATATACTAAAAAGGTTATAAAATAATTTCAACTTTTTTACATGTTATATCAGTGGATTCTTTTTTAGCTTAACGGACGGATTATAAAAAATTGCATGAACCATCGCCGGTTCATGCAATTTTTTTGGCTGTAAAGCATATCGGTAGGCCTGTAACAATGACAGACCCTTTATACGGAAGTTGAAGTAATCAGTTAAAATTAGAAGCTATTCCTTTACCGGGTAATTCTCCCTGACAATATAATGAGTGTGCAAGATCTCATGTGCCTTGTGACTTCCCGGCTTCTCAAAATATTCATCATACATTTTCTTTATTACAGGATTTTCATGAGACTTTCTAATAGGCAGATTTGCATCCTCCTCATAAATAGCCTTTGCCCTCTCGGCTCTCAGGTCTGTCCAGCTTCTTACAGAAGATGGCTGTATAGGCTGTCCGCCGCCGTTTACACACCCTCCGGGACAAGCCATTATTTCTACAAAATCATACCTTTCACCGTTCTTCATGCTGTCAAGCAGCTTTCTTGCATTGCCCAAGCCACTTGCAACTGCCGCCCTTACTTTCTTTCCGCCGAATACAACCGTGGCTTCCTTGATACCCTCTATTCCCCTGACAGCAGTATATTCAATATTGTCAAAGGCTTTACCTTCCAAAATCTCGGCAACCGTTCTGAGTGCCGCCTCCATAACTCCGCCGGTAGCGCCGAATATAACACCCGCACCTGTAGCTCCTCCCATTGGATCGTCAAACTGCTTATCCTCAAGATTTACAAAATCAATTCCGGCCTCTTTTATCATTCTTGCCGCTTCTCTGGTTGTGAGAACAACATCCACATCAGCTAATCCGTTGGCTGATAATTCAGGTCTTGCCGCTTCATATTTTTTTGCTGTACATGGCATAATGGAAACGACAAAGATTTTTGCAGGATCTATCTCCATTTTTTCTGCATAATAAGTCTTTAACAAAGCACCAAACATCTCGTGAGGTGATTTGCACGAGGAAAGATTATCTAAAAACTCCGGATAATTATGCTCACAGAATTTTATCCATCCGGGACTGCAGGAGGTAATAACAGGCAGCTTTCCGCCGTTTTTAATCCTGTTGAGAAGCTCTGTTCCCTCTTCCATAATTGTTAAGTCAGCAGCAGTATCTGTGTCAAATACCTTTGCAAAGCCTAGCTGGCTTAATGCCGATACCATCTTTCCAGTACATCTGGTTCCTATAGGCATTCCAAATTCCTCGCCTATGGCTACTCTGACTGCCGGAGCAGTTTGAACAACAACGTGAAGCTCAGAATTTCCCAAAGCCTCCCAAACCTTGTCCGTATCATCCTTTTCTCTTAATGCTCCCACAGGACAGACACTTATACACTGTCCGCAATTAGTACATGGAACCTCTGCCAAGGACAGGTCAAATGCACATCCCACTGTTGATTTGAAGCCTCTTTCGGCAGCGCTGATAACATTAACGGTCTGAACATTTTTGCACATGCTTACACAACGTCTGCAAAGAATACATTTATTCTGGTCTCTTACAATTGAAGGTGAAAAATCATCTAGCTTGTATTTATTTGTTTCTCCCTCAAACCTGATTTCCTTAATATTCAGCTCATCAGCAAGAGCCTGTAATTCACAGTTTCTGCTTCTGACACAGGTCAGGCATTTCTTTTCATGATTTGATAAAATAAGCTCCAAGGTTACCTTTCTGGCTTCTCTTACGCTGGAACTCTGAGTATATATCTCCAAGCCCTCAGATACCGGGTATACACATGATGCCTGAAGTGCTCTGGCTCCCTTTATCTCCACCAGACACATCCTGCAAGCACCGATTTCATTTATGTCTTTCAGGAAGCAAAGTGTCGGTATTTTTATATTAGCCTGTCTAGCTGCCTCTAAAATAGTTAACCCTTGTTCAACCTGCAATTTCTTACCATCAATAGTAATATTAACTGTAGCCATCTTCACACTCTCCTCCCCTATATTTTTGAAATAGCCTTGAATGGACATTTTTCCATACAAGCACCGCATTTTGCACATTTATCCTGCTCTATCACATACGGAACCTTCTTTTCCCCGCTGATACAATTCATTGGACATGCCTTTGCACACAAGCCGCAGCTCTTGCATTTTGAAGGATCAACAACATATTTCATCATTGATTTGCATACGCCTGCGGTACATCTCTTTTCATATATATGAGCTTCATACTCATCCCTGAAATATCTTATTGTACTGAGGACAGGATTTGGTGCAGTCTGTCCAAGCCCGCACAATGCCGATGTCTTTATATTTTTAGCCAATTCCTCAAGCTTTTCAATATCCCCTTCCTCACCCTTTCCCTCGGTGATTTTTGTAAGAATTTCAAGCATACGCTTGGTTCCTATTCTGCATGGGGGACATTTGCCGCAGGACTCGTCAACCGTAAATTCCAGAAAGAACTTAGCTATATCTACCATACAGGTATCCTCATCCATTACAATAAGTCCGCCTGAGCCCATCATGGCACCTATTGAAATCAATGAATCATAATCAATATGCACATCCAAATGCTGAACAGGAACACATCCGCCTGAAGGTCCGCCCATTTGAGCAGCCTTGAACGCTTTACCCTTTGGAATACCTCCGCCTATATCGTAAACAACTTCTCTTAGGGTTGTTCCCATTGGTACCTCAACAAGTCCTGTATTATTAATTTTCCCTCCGAGAGCAAAAACCTTTGTTCCTTTGCTCTTTTCGGTTCCTATACCTGAAAACCACTCAGCACCCTTTAAAATAATAACAGGAATATTTGCATAGGTTTCAACATTATTCAATATCGAAGGCTTCTGCCACAAGCCCTTAACAGCCGGAAAAGGAGGCCTTGGCCTTGGTTCGCCTCTATGACCTTCTATTGATGTCATCAGCGCAGTTTCCTCACCGCAGACAAATGCTCCCGCACCCAGCCTCAGCTCCAAATCAAATTTAAAGCCGGTACCGAGAATATTGTCTCCGAGAAGTCCGTATTCCTTGGCCTGTTCTATTGCAATCTGCAATCTCTTAACTGCTATGGGATACTCTGCCCTTACATAAATAAAGCCTTGGGAGGAACCGATTGCAAATCCTGCTATAGCCATTGCTTCAATTAAAGAATGAGGATCACCCTCAAGAACACTTCTGTCCATAAATGCTCCCGGGTCGCCTTCATCAGCGTTACAACAGACATATTTAATATCATTTACCTGCTGAGCTGCAAAGCTCCACTTCATACCGGTAGGAAAGCCTGCACCGCCTCTGCCTCTTAAGCCCGATTGCTTCATTGTATCAATGACCCTTTCAGGTGTCATTTCGGTCAATACTCTTTCAAGGGCTTTATATCCGTCAAAAGCGATATACTCGTCAATATTTTCGGGATTTATACGGCCACAGTTTCTTAATGCAATACGTGTCTGCCTTGTAAAGAATTCAACACCATCAAGTGATTTTGAAATGTCTTCGGCCACCTTGTCTCCTGCAAGTAATCTTTTAACTATTCTTCCTTTAAGCAAATGTTCCTCAACTATTTCTTTTACATCTGAAACCTCTACTCTGGTGTACATAGCACCCTCAGGATATACAACGACAATCGGTCCTTCTGCACAAAGCCCGAAACAACCTGTTTTCACTACTTGAACTTCTTTGTCCAAATTATTGCTCGACAACAGCGCTTCCATTTCACCCATAATCTTCAAAGAGTTGGAAGAAGTACATCCTGTCCCTGCACAAACCAGCACATGTGCTCTATATAAATGCATTATTTAAAACCTCCTCACAATGAATTATTTCTACCTTTGCTCTGCTCCTATTGTCAGGTCAAGACATACATTTCCGTTAACAATATGCTCAACAACAACTCTTGCTGCTTTTTCAGCAGTCATTTTAACATAGGTAACCTTATTTCCGTTTTTGTCAATAACTTCTACAACAGGCTCAAGCTTGCATACCCCTATACACCCTGTCATAGATACGGTAACATTTTTCAAATTTCTTTTATCAATCTCTTCAACAAACGCATTCATAACCGGTCTGGCACCCGCTGCAATACCGCATGTAGCCATTCCCACAACAATCCTGATGCCATCGGCACTTGTTCTCAGAGAAATCTTTTCAAGAGTTTTCCTTCTTATTTCCTCCAGTTCAGCTATCGACTTCATTTAGTACACCTCCAAAAATATTTTTTATACCTTCATCAATATACTCTTTCAACCACTGTATAACTGCGAACTCATTTATATCAACACAATATTGGTTTTCACCCTCCTGCTTTTCTCCTGCTTCAGGCATTTCGCCGCTGAGCATTTTTTTTACCTCCGCTGTATCAAGTATAAATATTCCGTTTATACTTTCCAGCTTCAAAATAAAATGCATGTCAGGATTTGCAGTTATTAACGCAATCATGGTGTCTCCAATATCTCCGATAGGCAATCTGTCAATATGATTGATTGAAAAAGCAGCAAATACTTTTGTTCCTATATCCTTTTCAGAATAAATATTAAATTCGCCTTCACATTTCAATGCCGATTCCTTTAGCATCGGTATTCCCAAGCCGACCCTTCTGGTCGTCCTTGAGGTTGTAAACGGGTCATCGGCTCTCTTAAGCAAATCACTGTCCATACCGTCACCATTATCCTCTATTTCAAGAGCAAGCTTATCATCATCGGGTTTTTCACTAATATGCACTTTAATAAATGTTGAATTTGCTTTTATAGAATTTTGAACAATATCCAGAATGTGAAGCGACAAATCTCTCATAATTTACTCCGGTCTATTTATTTGTATTATAAATCCTTATATTTTTCCAGAATACCTTCAACGTCATCAGCTGTCAGTCTTCCATGAACATCCTCATTTATTGTAATTACAGGAGCCAGACCGCATGCCCCTATACACCTGCATGCATCAAGCGAAAACTTTCCGTCCGGCGTACATTGCCCGACATCAATCCCCAGAAATTCTTTAAATTTTTCCAGTATTTCACCTGCCCCCTTAACATAACAGGCAGTTCCAAGACAGACACTGATACTGAACCGCCCCTTTGGATTCAGTGAAAACTGGGTATAAAATGTAACCACACCATAGATTTCAGCCAACGAAACATTAAGTCCCTCCGAAATCCTTTTCAGTACATCCACAGGCAGATATCCATATACTTCTTGCGCTTCATGCAGCACAGGAATCAATGCACCGCTTGTGTCCTTGTAATTCTCGATAATTTGTTTGAGCTTCAAGTCCTTCTGATCCACACAACCGCAGCAACACTTGCTATCACTCATTAATTAGACCTCCTTTAACAATATGTTAATATATTCACAATATCGTTAATATTATAACAAATTATCGATACTTATTCAACTCACTTGACGGAATTTATTATATTTTGTATCCGTACAGCTTGGCACAGCGTCCGTATATAATTTATGGGAGCCTGTGTTAAGGCATATTTGGCATACACACTTTAATTTATTGAAGTCATGACCACCCGTAAAACGGGTGGCTTGTGCTAGCCCTATAAGGGCTTGTTACCGGCTAGCGCCTAAAGACGCTGGCTTTCACTTTGTTCAAGCTACTATTGCCCTTGCCATCTTTGCCGCCCCTAAAGGGACAAACGTACTACTTGCTACCCCTTGAAGGGGTCTTCATACTCTTTTACACTTAGTTTATCCACCATAATATCGTGCTTCTCCTGCTCTTGGATATACTTCCTAATAGTTGCTTCGTTTAAACCTACTGTGCTTATATAATATCCTTCTGC
>NZ_QKMR01000039.1:0-9072 GCF_003208175.1 Ruminiclostridium sufflavum DSM 19573
TTTTGATATCCAAGAACAAAAGGAAACGGAGAGTGATGTGCTGTTGGAAGAAATCTTATGTATCAACTGCAAGAAACCGATGAAGGGGGATGATAAAAAATGGTATTGTGAGTGCGGTATGACAGTCTGGAAGGTAACCTCAGGGAAGCTGTTGTCACCTGTGCATTTAAAGCAGCTCATGGAGCAGGGTCAGACAGAAATACTGAAATTCATATCAAAAAAGAACAAGCCTTTTAAAACAAGGCTTGCGGTAAACGACACAAGGGTTGAATTTGACTTTGACACCGGCAGCGGGGAGGGTGATGAATCCTCAAGATATATGGCGCTTGACAGAAAAGAGATCCGGGTCAGAGTTGAATCGGCACAGCCCGGTATAGTGGATTTGACAATAGAGAGTATTGATATGCCCAGATTCTTTCAGCGAATAAACTTCGGACTGGGCTCAACGAGAGAAGCGGAATGCATGGGTATTATAGTGGCCGCTGACTATGCAAGGTTCTATATTCCCGAATACGGGGAAAAAACAATGCGGATTCAGGTAAACTCGGAGGAATTTTCAAGCTACATATTAAGGGAGACAAAGCCCAGAGACAAGGAAATGCAGTTCCTAATACAATTTGCATGGAAAAAGCTGAATGAATTCAGAGCCTTTGAAGCTGTGTACACTCCCAAAAGGAGAAGAAAAACCGACGGCGGCAATGTATCCAGAAAGTTTCCCTTCGGCATCTTTCCCTGGCTTGAAAAGGTCATCGAAAGTCAGGGACAGGAGGAAAACATCCGGGTGTTTCTTCCACATAATCCTGCCGTGTACAGGCAGTTTAAAGCCTCCTTCCATGTGGCGCAGCTGCTGGAGGTTGACGATGATGAATACCTGATATACGAGGTTCCCATAGAGCTGGAGAGAGCACTGGACACATGGTTTTCAATGGTTGCCGGAAGTACGTCTGATACAATAAAAATAAATACAGAAAGTGAAGGGAGTAAAACAAATGAAGCAAAATACCCAGCCGAATAAAACAGGACAAATTAATACTACAGAGCAGAATGAAAAGCTGCGGCAGGATAAGGATATCCAAAGAATAAAGCCGGTGACAAAAACAAAGCAGGTACAAAGGCAGATTAAAAGAAGGACAAAAACATTTGGGGAGAAAGCATACAAAGCGTACATAGCACTTACGATATCCCTGTACTCACTGCTTTATTGCAAATCGGATGCCTCTGCCGGTAATTTTGAAACCAGTATTTTTGCCACCGGTACAAAAAGCCTTGCCACTGATATCGGCAAATGGCTGATGATTATAGCTCCCATAACGGGAGGCCTTGTTGGAGTGTACTTCTTTATAAGGAGGCAGGCAGCTGACGAAATGGATCAGAGTGCAGCGACACGTTGCTGCTAATAAACTTGTTTCAGGCTTGCGCCCAAAACAAGGTAAAAACAGCGGAAAAGCAAATGCTTTTCTAACTGGTATTCCGATGAGTGGAATGATAGGGTAACGCCTTAAAACGCTCCCCTGATACTACGACAAAAGGGTGGTTTTGCAACGAATCTGCCCTGATGCAGCTCGTTGAAGTCGGCTATATGCACTCGCTATATCGACAGCGTTCAAGCGAATGCACCGTTATGGCAAAAGCAAACCAGAGGTGGTTGTGAGTGTTAGGCCGGGGGTCTATAAAATGCCTATGGTGAGAATGTAGCGGAAAGCTACTGACAAAAAGTCCGAATGTACGGGTCTAAACCATTGGGCGGTGGAAAACGCCGCAGTTACTTAATTGTGATGTGCGTGGGGTAAAGTAAAATCTTTTGGTTATGAAATTCCCTATACCGTTACAGGCGGTATTATCGTGAACTTGTTCACGTTGCACACAGGCTCATAGGACAGCCTAAAGGCATATATGAACAGATAGGAATATCGGAACGTGGAAAGGTCGGAACGTGGAGCGGTTGCACGCATTGAAGCGTTGGCAAGGAAAGCAGTGTCGCCAAAGGTGCTGTATAACTTGCCTTTATCCGGCTGAAAGAGCAGTCATAGTACCTGTGAAGCCGTGAAAAAAGTAAGCGGCGGAGGGATGGACTGTAGTCGTAATACATATTACGATGGAAAGCCGGGTGATGGGAAACTATCATGCCTGGTTTGGGGCGGGGGAAAAGACGGAGATAAAATCAAAGTCTTACCTATCGTCATAGAAGTGGAACGACAGAATTAAGGATACTATAGTATCAACACTAGGTGCGGTACTTGTTTCAGCGGCAATCACACTTATTGCATCATATTATGGGAAGACGGCAACGGTGGGCTTCTGATAACAAATCGTAAGGCATCGTAAAAAATCTTTAAATTGGGGGTGATAAATTGGATAAAATACTTGAGCTGCTGTTTTCCCCGATAATAAACGACGGTGCGGAATTTCTTGGGAGACTTTTCAGTAATCTTGACCAGGTTACTCTTCATGTTGAATATACCCTTTGGGGAGCAAACTACAATAACGATATCATGGCAACGGCACTGGCACAGGTTCAGAAGCTGTGTCTGGGTATGGCAGTTGCAATGATAATACTTAAATTTCTGAAAAAGGGCTTTGAAACATATGTGCTTTGGACTGACGGTGATGCGGATGCTGATCCTCTCTTACTGACCTCAAGCTTTTTTAAGGCACTTGCCACAGCAATGGCATTTCCGGTCCTGTACGGATTCCTAAGTGACATAACGGAGGATTTTACAGAGAAGGTCAGGCTGGCGCTGGGGGTATCCTCGGAGTGGAAATGGTATGAACCGAGCAGCTTGCTGAGTACGGGCCTGTTTAATCTGATAGGGTTTCTTGTCGCAATAATACTTCTGATGATACTTTATATGCAGTTCATAAAAAGAGGCGTGGAAATGTTTGTGCTGAGAATGGCATTTCCCATAGGCTGCATAGGCCTGATGGATTCCGACAAGGCAATGTACAAGGCTCTGTGCCAGAAGCTGTTCCAGTGTGCTGCGACAATTGTTGTTCAGGTGGGGCTGTCGCAGCTGGCACTGAGCATAATAATCTCAAAGCATATATGGGCGGCGATAGCGGTAATAGCAGCCGCACTGGGTACACCCAAATTCCTTCAGGAGTTCATGGTGCCCAGCAGCGGCATGGTAAATTCCGCTACGGTATACCAGGTATCAAGGCTTGTTCAAATGACAAGGGGGGTACTGAAAAGATAGGAGACATATGGATATTATAAAGGAAATATCAAAATGGCTTATGCCTGTTTGTATTACCGGCTGTGCGGCAAGAGCCGTTTATTGCCTGATACAGTCAAACGTCAGCGAGGAGGATGCGCCCATGTTCAAAAAACGTGCAAAGCATGCAGTGAAATTCGCAATAATGGCGGCACTGACGGAAGCGGTAAAACAGCTGGCAGAAGCATATTTCAACGGAGGCAAAAGCATATGACGGAAAATGAAAGCATAGACACCCTTTACATTCCGGCAGGACTCAAAACGGAAAAGGAAATATACAGCGGCTTCGGGAAAAGTGAATTAATACAGGCTGTAACAGGGGCAACGGGTATAGCAGTAATCGATATACTTTTTTCTCTTGTTATATTTAATAATCTGCCGGCATTCATAATAATACTGCTGATGGGAATATTCGCAAGCGTAATGTGTGTGCAGAAGGATATAACAAACCTCTCTGTGCTTGATATGGCGGTGAACCTGTACAAATACATGCGTTCACAAAAAACATACTATTATAAGGCAATAGATGAATGGAGGTGGAATCAGCAATGAAAACAGGCGGAATATTTGAAAGCAGGGAAACAAAGGATAACATAAACAAATTCCTGAAGCAGTTTAATATAGAAATAGCCTATGACATGGAGGAGCTGCTGAAAAATCCTGCCGGGATAAATAGCAGCGGTGATATGGAGGCTGTAATAATACATGAGGCGGCAGTAAAAAAAGAACAGTGCAAAAAGCTGCTGTATAATATAAGGTCGCTCCTGCCCGAGGTGCTTATACTATGGTGCTGCAAGGAGCAGGACAAGGACCCGCAGTTTGAGGCATGGGCATTCAGTGCGGTCGGCCTCAGGGACATCATATACATAAATGAAAAGGGAGAGATAGCGGTAAACCTTATGCTGGATGCATTAAACAGCGAGCATGAACGGCTGAAAAGGCTGGAGGAGGAAAAAAATCAGAAAGCCGGGCCAGATAACATCAGCAAAAGGGACAAACAGCCGGTAAAGCCCAAAATAGTGGAAAAGGTGGTTGAGAAAAAAGTAATAGTCGAAAAGGAAATAATAATAGACCGTCCGAGAGTTGTGAAGGGGCTGCTGAAAATAGCAGCCTTTTCCGTATCTCCGGGCGCAGGCAGCACAAGCATGGCGGTAAGGCTGGGAGAGTATCTGGGCAGCCTTGGGAAAACCGCTGTGATAGAAGTTGATAAATCAGATTCATTACAGCATGCAAAGCTGATTCCAAACTGTGAATACAGGTCACTGCCAAGACAGGAGGATTTGGATGATGCAATGTATGAGCTCTACCGCTGCGGCTTCAATATCATAATAACGGATTACGGCTGCCTGTTTAAAACAGGGACGGACGGAACACTGGACGAAAAAAACGAAAGCGCTGTAAATCGCATCCTGCTGAGAGAATTCATAAAGGCGGATGTAAAAATAGGAATGGCATTTACGGCACCCTGGCATATAGGAAGGCTAAAATTCTTTGCAAGGGGAAGTACGGAATTTGAAGGGCTGTGCGGAAAGCCCTATGAAGAAATGTGCTTCCTGACCGACGGGGAAACAGCAAGAGCGCAGAAAATACTGCACGGAGTAAGATGCTTCCCCAGAGCTTCGGAAATTGATGCCCTTATCAGGATACTTCTGCCGGAAATAGCTCCGAAGCAGCAAAAACAGCCTAAAAAAATATTCGGCATACTGCCAGGGTTTGATGCTTGGGCTTCAAACCTTGGCTACAGGAGGTAATAGGAAAATGAGGCAAAAATTAAAAGGAATACTGGGAATACTGATAATGCTTGCGGCACTGGCGGCAACCTATCTATGGGTGACAAAGGGGCAGCCGGCACTGGAAACAGAAACACTGCTGGTAGCACAAACAGATATACCGAAGGGAACAGTCATTGAAGATGCGGGAATATATTTCAAGCCTGAAAAAATAGGCATGGCCTCGGCAGTGCAGGGAGCCTTGAAGCCGGAGCAGGCAAGCTATATAACCGGAAGAACAACAGAAGGCTTCATACCGGCCAACGGACAGGTTACGCAGAAAAGCTTCTCGGAAAACAGCCTGATACTGAAAGAAAACCAGTTCATATTCAGATTGCCGCCCGAATGGGTATACACAATCCCGTCATCAATACGGCGGGGAGACAAAATCAGCATATATGAAATAGACAGCAGGATAGAAAGCAGACTGAGCGCAGGAGAGGAAGCGGAAACAGTACTGAAGGGAGGCTATGAGGCAATACTTGAAACAACAGTGGAATACGTAAAGGACGGTACAAACAGAGAGGTAACAGACACAAATGGAAGCAAACGTCTTGACGGAACCTCCCAGGTATCCGCAATAGAAATAATCTGCACCAGAAAGGAAACACAGGTGCTTGAAAGCAGCATACTGGCAGGGAAAAAGCTTATAGTAGTGTACCGGTAGAAGGGGGATAAAAATAAAATGAACAGCATAACACTAATAACAAATGACATCGAGCTTTACAATATATTTTTAAACTATAAAATGTTTGACAAAGTAAGCATAGCCTCGGCAATACACAGGGAAGCCGAATATGACAGCCTTATAGTGTCAGACCGGATGTGCGGTATAAACGAGCTGGTACAGCATGCTGAAAACGGAATGAAGGCAAACAAAATAGTATATCTGTTAAGCTCAAACAAGAGCAGTCAATACAACACCCTGACTGCTCTTTTAAAATCCCATAGCATCAGTGTGCTGCCTCCTAAGCTGACAGACAGCCAGATACTTTCAAGATTCTGCGAGCTGATAAACCTGAGGGAACGGAAAATAAACAACGTGGCAGTACTATTCGGAGCAGATTCAAAAGTGGGAACCACACTGACGGCATTAAGCCTTGCCGGAAATCTGGCCGAAAGAAGCGAGGGAACAGTAGCATTCCTGAATATGTCGGGACACATAGCCTATTCATATGCGGACAGTGATGACGGAAAAGGCTTGGACAGCATAAGGTCAAAGGTATTCAACAAAATACTGTCACAGGATGAGCTAAGGCAGGCAATGCTTCAAAGTGAGGAAATAAAAAACCTGTACATACTGCCGCCCTGCAAAACCCTGATAGATTTCAAATACTATACGACAGATCACATAGAGTATGTAATAAGCATGGCAGCCGGCATGTTTGATATCGTAATAGCCGATGCAGGCTGGTATCCCAACAACGCACTGTATTTCGGCGCGCTCAACTCCACTCCCAACAGATATATGGTAACAACGCAGCAGCAGTCAAGCCTTGCAAACCATCTTACAATCAAGAAGCAAGCCCTTGATGAATACGGAATCACCTCAAGAAAGCAGGAAGGGGAAACAAAAGAAAAAGCGCCTGAGAGCATTCTGCTTATAGCCAACAGGTACAGCGAGCAATTAAGTTCAAATATCCTGAAAGAATATGACATGGTACAGGCGGTCAACCTTCCGAATGTGCCGATGGCGGTAAGCCGTGTTGATGAAGGAGTCAAATCCCTTAGAGGCTTGAACAAGAACTATGACCGCCAGCTTGACAAGCTTGCCAATCTGGTTGCAATACAGACGGAATACAGCCTGAAGCAAAAGAGCAAGGGAAGGAGGCTGTTTGGAAGATGATAGGCATATTTAAGTGGATTGAAAAAAAGAAACTTCAAACCGTAATTATAACAATTTTAATAAGTGGCATGATTCTTGCAGGGTGTACCGAAAGGCAATCAGATGTAGTCAGCTACAATTTATCACTTGAAGCAGATAACTTCAATGTGGCTAGAAAATTGACTGTGATAAATCAAAGAACAGACACAATATTATTTCAAATGACCGGCAATTTTTCTATCGAAAAAGAAACAGATGGGGACTTGGCGGTTATAGGGGAAGATGATGACGGCCGCTATTATAAGCATTTCGTATATTTATCCAGCGAAATCAGCTATATAGTTGAGGACATAGGAAAAACAGAAGTAAATAAGCATAAGTATCAGATTAATTTCAATCCTCGGATGATTATTCCTGTTGAGGCAACTACAATTGATTAAAATGCTGTTTGAATAGTGTGCAGCAGAGCTGCGGAAAGGTGAGGATTGCATGGGAAGAGTTAAATTATCGGAGCTTAATAAAGATGCTGATGTTTTGGTTTGTTGTTGGTCTACTGTAAACACGGTGATGTACAAAAATTGTTGAGAGAACTTGGACATGGTGATTGGCTTGATAAGCAGATAGAACAAAACATAAATGATTTTGAGGAATCGTAATATATTTGAATGTCGATCTCCTAGGCCTCATATGCTCTTGAAAAGAAAAAACCACAGGAGTTGTAACCTGTGGCTGTTTCTGCAGTACTTGAAAGCAGTAGAGAGTGTGGCTTGCTTGAAAATCTGATTGTAAGCTTCCGTTTATACTAATCTGAGATTTTTATGATGGATAGTGTGGTAGTGTTTCCACCGGGAACTAGAGCTAAGCTAAGACTTGACGTACTTGAGGCAGCAATAGCAATTTCTGTGGCGCTTGCTAGTGAAAGAATCCCTGTGGCATTGACAAGGGTTTGATCAGTAGCAGAGATTGATTGGGTAACCTCCATTTCGACATACCCTGTTTGAGTATTAACATTGTATAGGCCAAAAACAATCGAGTTAGAAATTGTTTGCTGCAGGACATTCACCCTGTAATTGATCCAGTAAACGCCTGACTCCATGATTATAAAGCCCGTGCCTGTGGCTGTTACGTTGCTTTGCGGCCCGTTGGTTGCTACAGGCAGGTATGCAGGGGTACCCGCAGTAATCACAATTGGGCCGGGAAGCACGGAGAACGCGGTACCGTAAGTGTCAAGTTCACCTGCACCGGTAGGACCGGTTGCTCCAGTAGCACCTGTTTCGCCTGTAGCACCATTAGCACCGGCAGGTCCAGTAATACCAGCGGGACCAGTAGCGCCAGCAGGACCAGTAGGACCGACAGGGCCAGTAGCACCAGCGGGACCAGTAGGACCTATAGGACCAGTAACACCAGCAGAACCGGTAGTACCAGCAGAACCGGTAGTACCAGCAGGACCAGTAGGACCAGTAGAACCGACAGGACCAGTAGCGCCGGCAGGACCAGTAGCGCCGGCAGGACCAGTAGCGCCGACAGGACCAGTAGGACCGACAGGGCCAGTAGCACCAGCGGGACCAGTAGGACCTATAGGACCAGTAACACCAGCAGAACCGGTAGTACCAGCAGAACCGGTAGTACCAGCAGGACCAGTAGGACCAGTAGAACCGACAGGACCAGTAGCGCCGGCAGGACCAGTAGCGCCGGCAGGACCAGTAGCGCCGACAGGACCAGTAGGACCGACAGGGCCAGTAGAACCGGCAGGGCCAGTAGAACCGGCAGGGCCAGTAGAACCGGCAGGCCCAGTAGCACCAGCGGGTCCAGTAGGACCGCCAGGGCCAGTAGAACCGGCAGGGCCAGTAGCACCATCAGCGCCAGTAGCGCCAGCGGGACCGGTAGCGCCAGCGGGACCGGTAGCGCCAGCAGGCCCAGTAGAACCACCGCCAGGGCCAGTAGCACCGGCAGGACCAGTAGAACCGACAGGACCAGTAGCACCAGCGGGTCCAGTAGGACCGCCAGGGCCAGTAGCACCATCAGCGCCAGTAGCGCCAGCGGGACCAGTAGCGCCAGCGGGACCAGTAGCGCCAGCGGGACCAGTAGCGCCAGCGGGACCAGTAGCGCCAGCAGAACCAGTAGCACCACCGCCAGGGCCAGTGGGACCTATAGGCCCAGTAGCACCAGCAGGACCAGTAGCACCAGCAGGCCCAGTAGAACCAGCAGGCCCAGTAGAACCATCAGCACCGGTAGCACCAGCAGGGCCAGTAGAACCGGCAGGACC
>NZ_QKMR01000039.1:9335-10065 GCF_003208175.1 Ruminiclostridium sufflavum DSM 19573
ACCGGCAGGACCGGTAGCCCCAGCAGGCCCAGTAGAACCGGCAGGACCAGTAGCACCAGCGGGTCCAGTAGGACCGCCAGGGCCAGTAGCGCCAGCGGGACCGGTAGCACCAGCAGAACCAGTAGCACCACCGCCAGGGCCAGTGGGACCTATAGGCCCAGTAGCACCAGCAGGACCAGCAGAACCAGCAGGGCCAGTAGAACCGGCAGGGCCAGTTACACCAGCAGGGCCAGTTACACCAGCAGGGCCGGTAGAACCAGCGGGTCCAGTAGGACCAGTGGCACCGGGACAACAAGGCCCAGTTGGACTAAAAGGACCTTCTAGAATGGATACATCATCAACAAGAATGTCAGCAGAACCGACCAAAGTATTTTTGCTTATAGACAAAATAGCAAAGTCTGTTCCAGCAGGTGCCGGAATTGTAACACCAGTAACTTTAAGCCAATTACCTTCGATTACATTAGGAAGAATATTTTCATTAACACTTATTACAACACCTGTTTCAAGAAAATTAAATGATTCGTCAAAATAGGAAAGAACAATAGATACTACCGGATTTGGTAATGTGCCGACTTTAGCCAGATAAGCACTAACTTCTACAGCTTGACTAAAGTCACCATAAACAGTCTGATATATAACAGATGTCCCATCTTGCAATTGTGCAGAATAAGTTCCTGTATGACTGTATAGAGATGTTACAATCGCTTCAATTGCAGTCCACGGGGGGAAT
>NZ_QKMR01000040.1 GCF_003208175.1 Ruminiclostridium sufflavum DSM 19573
CATAGTCTTCCTGTGGCAGATAACATTCTTAATAGAGAATTTACTGCCAGTAGACCTAACCAGAAGTGGGTATCGGATATTACGTATATTCCTACAAAAGAAGGTTGGCTTTATCTTGCTGGTGTAATGGACCTCTATGGACGTAGGATTGTAGGATGGTCTATGGCAAACCACATGAGAACTGAGTTGGTATCTGCTGCCCTGAATCAAGCAATTGGAAGAATCGGTGCTAAAGAAGGATTAATAATTCATTCTGACCGGGGAATTCAATACGCCAGTAATGACTACCAAAATCTGCTAAAAAGATATGGATTTGTATGCAGTATGAGCAGAAAGGGCAATTGTTATGACAATGCCCCTATGGAATCTTTCTGGGGCAAACTTAAAATGGAATGGCTAAATGATTATAATTTTGAGACCAGAGCTGAGGCTAAAAAGGCTGTTTTTGAATACATAGAACTGTTTTATAACCGTAAAAGGACTCATTCAACAAATGGGTATATTCCACCATTCATGCTGAAGGAAATATCATAGGTATCATAAGAATTAATGAGATAAATAGTGATTCTTGCTGTCTATTTTATTGAGGCAAGGTCAAACAAAAAGGCTCTTACCAATATATCCCCCAAGCTCATTACACAATATCCGGTATCAAATATATCTGATAAAAATTTCAACCTTGTTGAGCTATCCCCTACCACATGCCAGCCGTCAATTGTATTTAACTTATCTATATCTATATATCCTGTTTTTAAGGATAGAGTAGGAAATACCGGCATTTTCCAATTGTTAAAATACATAACCAGCTTGTTAAGCACCAATCCGGCAAACATTAATCCTATACCAATACCCCCCTGCTTGTATATTCTAAATCTGTAAATCAGGAAAAAAATAGCCGCAGAGTAAACTGTTTTATATATGCTTGAATAAGGAAGTACTGTATAGTTACCGGCAAATATGTCTATTTGAAGAAAAATATATATAATCGCACACGCAAATACCGGATAGAACTCCCAGTGCCTTAATATTTTCTTTATTTCAGTATCCTTTATTTTTGCAAATATAATCGCAAGTATTACGGTCTCAATCATTTTTTGCTCCAATCTTATCAAATTTATTATATAGTTTTTCAAATGCCGGAATTATTGAGCTAACCTCAAGAAGTATGCCGATGCAAACCGATATTGCCGGTTCCGTTTGTTTAATAAGTGCATCAAGACATGGCGTCATTCCATTTAGTTGATAAAAATGTTATGCTTCCTTAAAACACATCGGGAGGTAATTTTTATACGTACAGCAGAATCCATTGCACTATGGAATAACAGATTTACGGATAGAAAATTTAGTGTTTTGAAGGTAGATGAATGGTGTTCTAAAAACGATGTTTCTAGGCATGCTATTACTATTAGAGTCGGAAAATCAAGGGCTGGGAAACTATATATTTGCCGAAGTGTCCGTAATTTTGACACATGAAATATCAGCCAGGAAGGAAACCTCATCGGGATTGATAACTGCCTGAAATGATTTTTCTATCCGTATTACAGAATCCCGGAATATTCCACTAGCGGAATAATGCTGAACCGTATGACCATGAATGCAGAGCATGTCTACCTTGCTCTGGGAGCAACTGACTTTCGCAGACAGATCAGCAGTCTTGGTATCTCTTATCCAGCCTCAGTTAGGTATATATCCATTTATAGAATCCGGCATATTCATTTTCTGTAATAAGAAGCGGGATTCCATAAAAATCCTGAGATATAATAAAATTTAATCAAAAGATTAATCATTCATATCTCCCGATACCGAATTCATCATTATTTATTATCTAGATCTCTCAACAGCCCTAATTCCATTAGTTTTAAAGCAATTCCTTTAGAGGTAGAAATACCTAGCTTAATCAAAATTGCCTGTACGTGTTTTTTTACAGTAGACTCACCCACGTACATCTTCTTACCAACTTCCTTGTTTGTAAGCCCTGTCGCCAGATAACAAGCTACATCGTATTCTTTGTCGCTTAAAGGGTTATCCGCTTTAGGCAGTGATGATATCGTTCTTATGCTATTTTCAAAGTGAGCCGCCTTGATCGTGGAATATCCGTAATGCGCGTTCAGAATAGCAGTATATATGAGTTCGGGAGAATCTTCCTTCTTTATAAACCCATAACACTTTATATCCGATGCTCTTTTAATATATTCTTCTTTTTCAAATGCAGAATAGAAAATAATTTTTATTTTGCTGTTGCTTGCTTTTATAAGTTCAGCAGCCTCCAACCCTGTCATTACAGGCATTTCAACATCCATTAAAATAACATCCGGTTTTCGTGTATTTGCAAACTCCACAGCCTGTTTTCCATTTAATGCTACGCCCACAATATTAATCGTATCCGGATACCTTAGAAGCTTTTCCATTATTTCTACTCTTATCGGGGTGTAATCTTCAGCAATAATCACATTAATAATATTTCATCACTCTCCTAAAAACTAATAAAAGAGAAAGGAATCTCAATAGTTATAGAAAATCCTCCATCTATTGAAGAACTAAAATTAATCGTTCCGCCTAAAGCTAATATTTTTTTTTGCATATCAATTAGCCCATTATCAAAATATATTTTATCACATCCCATGCCATCATCACAAATATATAACTTTAACGATTTTTGCTTCTTAGTTATCTGAATACCTAGATTCTTCGCTCTTCCTCTTTTATACGAGTTGCTAATTGCTTCCATGACTATTGCGTATAATGCATATGCTAGCTGTTTATTTTGAGAAATTTTATCAAAATCAATATCGTTATGGTATATTTGAATATTCATCCTTCTACTATCCACTCTTTTTATTAATCTGTTAAGAGCTTCAAAAAGTCCAATTTGTTGTATATCTATAGGACATAACTCATTGATTATTTTAGGTATTTCCAAAAGTAATTCTTCAGATGTACCGTAAGCTTTCTCAATTCCTTCATATTCTTTAGATAGATTTGTATTTGCTTGAAATTCCTGACTCTCCAAGGCATCGGCCAAAGAAGATTTTATAGCACAGACAGCATTATTAAGAATATTATGGAATTCTGAAGCGATTCGTGATCGTTCTTCATAAAGAACAATAGAATTGTTTTTTAGCGAGACAAAGCCACCTCTCCTCTTATCTCTTTGTTTGAAGGTTTTAATATATAAATCATAGCTTTTCCAAGCGGCATAATCTTGATTCTTATCCATAACCAATTTGCAATTAAACATTTCAACATTAAGATTAACTGAATCTATTGCCTTGTCTATTTCTTCGGATTTAGTTGTGGTTTGTTTCAACATATTAAGGAATTCATAAATATCATTGCATGAGGAAACATCAAAATAGCAATTTAATTCCTTACTTGCAGATTTGTTGCAATTTGATATTTTTCCCTGATGATCAAATATTATGGTGGCATCCTCCAAGTTATTAAATATATCGTAGGTAATAGTTGGTACAGGGTCAAAGACCTTATATTTAAAAACTGCTAATGATAACAAAGAAATAGAGATTGAGAAGCTTACGGGTGTCAGGTCAAAACCCGGAGGAGGAATCATTCGCAAAGATGTAACAATATGTATACCCAGTGTAATAAGTGGAGCCAATATAATTAGTATAATTTTATTTTTTAGTCTCTTGTATTCCTTAATTGATTTTAGTATTACAACAATCATACTTGAAACGAAATATGTATATGTAAACAAAAGGTTGGCAACAAAAAAATCGCCCCATTTTGTATCTATCGTATTATAAAAATGTTTATCCTTTATAATCAGGGGAAATAACCTGTCCGTCAAAGCTGGAATATAAGTAATAATCAAGGGTGTGAAAACTGCAAGTACTATCATTTTGCCTTTAAGTGTTCTAAATGATGGGATTTTGTCGGCATAATAAAGAGAGAATAAAAACCAAAAACCACCTATAAAGCAAACAGGAAACAAGGTAAATCTAACCGTCAGATATAGTTGGGAATCTGATTCAGAATTGATCTCAATCATTCCAAATATCAGCCATAGAACTAACATTACTTGTGCTGAGAGCAGGCTATATAGCGCAGGTGATTTATGAGATTTGAGATGAAAAAATACTATTGTAATTACACAGTATATTGCAACCAGAGTATATGTAAGAATACACATCTGTGATATATTCATAGAATCCCCCCAGTCCAATATTAAAGATACCTATACCTAGATATTTATTTTAATACAAAAGTTAAAAAACATAAATATACTAAAGTATAAACTTAAGTATAAATGTTTTAGCTATTTGGATTTTGTTTGCTATACTTTTGTTGGTCCTTCCGTATGATTACAAATAGTTGTGGGTAATGGTATGCTTATGCCATGGAAAAAAATAACATCTTACGTTAAGAGAGGAGAATTATTATGTTTAAACAAGCAAATGCCAAGATTTTTACCCGCACAATAGCAATACTGTTATCAATGGTTCTGGTTCTGATACTCGTGCCACTAACCGCAATTGCTGCAGACGACTACCCTTATGCCGGGTATGGTGACGGCGTTGACCCCTATAACTTTTATTATAGGCAATGTACTTCTTTCGTGGCTTTTCGATTAAACAATAACAACGGCGTGCATTTCACAAATCAATATATGGGGGTATCAAGGTGGGGAAATGCTAACAATTGGGGCTCCGTTGCAAAAAACCTAGGAATCGCGGTGGATAAAACCCCTGCCGTTGGTGCAGTCGCATGGTGGGACACTGGCACCTATGGTCATGTAGCATGGGTATCTTCTGTAAATGGTGACAATGTGACTATTGAAGAGTACAACAGGAATTGGGATGGTAAATATAGTACCCGTACAATTTCCAAGTCAAGCGTAAGCGGATATATCCATATAAAAGATATCTTTATTGATAGCAATTCAGTAATAGACAATGGAACATATTTTGTAAAGAATGCTGCAAATCCTAATCAAGCGTTGAACGTATATACAGCCTACACGCCAAAAAACAAAGACGAAGTAACGCTATATCCCTTTAATAGAAATGATTCCGCGCAAAAGTGGATATTTGAAAATGTTGGAGATGCCATCGTCATCCGTACAGTTAATAGCAATATCGTACTTAATGTATATAACATCAATGCTGCTCGAAATAATGATAATGTAAATGTACTCACTTATGACAGCAGCGACAATTGCCAATTATGGATAATTGAAAGCGTTGGTAATAATCAGTATATTATTCGCTCAAAGATGAATCGAGATGTCGTGCTTGCTCCTTCAGGTACATACAAGAACCAGGCAGATGTTAGATTACAAACGTATACCGGTACAGATTCACAAAAGTGGCTTTTAGAGAAAGAATGAAATAATTAAGAAGTGGTGCGGAGAGAGCATTTATGCTCTCTCCTTCGCCTTTTTGTAGTATATGTATAATTATACAATTTTCTTTTTCAGTATCCCTAGTTAATTGGATAAGTTCCTGGAGGGTCATCGGTGACCTCCCCCCCAGCCCATTTTTAGTTGAAAACCTCTTGTATCCAATAAAATAATTTTATGCAGTGATTTTTATCAATTATCCCCTATAGCTACAAGCAAAACTGCAGACTGGCTAAGACTTAGCATATTTGATAAATGAGTCCTTCTGCTAAAAATGGACACTAATCCGTGATCATATCTCCTGTTTTCTTAGTATTCCTATGTTCTTGATTTTATTTTATATTAAGTTAAATATTTACATGTAATTCTTAGACTAATCCAAATTTAAAATACTATTATTAAAAAATGTTAGGCTGCAATTTTATTGATTAATCGCTTATATTTCTTAGGTGGCATCCATCCACATTTTGAATGACGTCTTTGACGGTTATAATAAACTTCTATATATTCAAATATAGCCTATTTGGCTTCTTGCCTTGTTTTAAACCGATAAAAATTGGTACACTCACATTTCATATTACTAAAGAAGTTTTCTGCTACAGCATTGTCATATGGATTACCTTTACGACTCATGCTAGGAACTATTTTATGCTCCGAAAGCAAGTCCTGGTAAGCGTTTGAGCTATATTGGCTACCTCTGTCTGAGTGAAAAAGAATGCTCTCTTTTGAATTTCTTTGCTGATACTCAATTACCTTATCTGATTCCTCAAAAATTAGGCTTTTAAAACTTCTTGAAAGTCTCATCAGGAAAAGCAGATTATTACTGTTAATATATTCAAACAAATCCTTAGAGGGATAACCTCGGTCAAATAATATTATAGAATTCTTTTTTGTAGAAAGTTTTTTGATATGGTTTTTAGCAGATTCTCTTTCGTTAGAGCGATAGCGAGAAAACTCTGCATCTACAATGATATCATTCATAACATCATATAATACAGAAACCGATGCAAGCGCACCATTTTTATTGTATTGATTAGGATTTGTTCCGAAAATTTTAAGATTTTCCTCTGAGTTAGGAACTTGGACTGTACTTCCATCAACAGAATAAATGTTAAATCCATTCCACTTTTTGAAATTAGTGTT
>NZ_QKMR01000041.1:0-2080 GCF_003208175.1 Ruminiclostridium sufflavum DSM 19573
AGTTCCTGCTGTCAAGGGATACAGCCGATGCTGTGGCGCAAAAAACGGACGAGGTTGATATTGCCGAAGATATATCGGCTTTGCCGGATATAGACGGAATGGGGAATGTATATTCACTCAGACAGGCTATGGCAAAAGATTCAAGCAAGGAGCTGAAGGCACTTGTAGAAAGCTTTGCAGCTGAAAAGGATGCTGAAAAGCGTGCTGCCCTGCTGGATAAAATTCTGCTCAAATGGACGGGGGCCGATGAAATAGAGCCTGCAAGCCGCGGTTCGAATTTTGATGCGGGAAAGCTTGCTGTAATCGAAAGATTTACGGGAAGGCCTTTTTCCGGCACAAGCGGTGCTAACCCTATAGCTCAGGCAGTACCTTTTTTGACTCAGGCATATGGCGACAGAGAGTATTTTAATTCTTTTAACCTAAAGAATCCTGTTACAAACGAAATACTGAATTCAAGAAGATGGGTTATAGACCGCGAGCGAAATGCTGTTTTGATTGGGTTGGGAGGACAAGGCATTTATGGCTGTGAGATACCAATGTTTTACGCATTGATTTGGAACGAAAATATTATTATGCTTGAAACTTTTAGTAAGGCTATAGGGAATAACGCTATTGATACAGATTTTTACTGGAAAATAACAAGAATTGAAGCGCCTGAATGCTTCTTGAAGGATAATACTGAAATGATGGATATGATAAAAGAGGCTTTAACAGCATATGCTACCAGAAGTAAAAATGATTCTGTTACAAAAGTAAATTTTGATTATATAGCTTCACCGTGGTTTATCCGGGAGGTGAACAAATAATGGCTGCTATTGGGGATATAATTGATTATGTGGAATACTGAATGAGGTTATAACAGCTTCTTAATGAAAATATAGAGGTTTAATTTTTATAAATGAAAAGGGGAAAAAAGTATGGCATTTATTTATGAAAAAATTTCTGAAACGGATAGGCAAAGGTTAAATTCTTTCAACTTAGTAAGTCCGTTAACAAAAAATAAGCCGATTGCACCATCAAAGTGGATAATTGACAGAGAACGTGATGTTTTCTTGGTATCATTGGGAGGGCAAGGGTTTTACGAATCTGAAATACCTAGATTTTATGCACTGATTTGGAAAAACAATGTAGTTTTAGTAGAAACTTTTCGCAATGGGGTTGGGAGTTTATCAGATGGTGTGGAAATATCATGGAAGATAACAAAAATTGAAGCAAAAGAAAGTCTTTTAAAAGATAAGGATGAAATGATAGAACTAATAAAAGAAGGACTTGATGCTGAAGGTTCTGGTGGTCGAAGAGATTGTGTAAAAAAAGTAAATTTTGATTATATAGCTTCACCTTGGTTTATCCGGGATGTGAACAAATAATGGCTGCTATTGGGGACATAATTGATTATGTGGAATCTTGGAGAGCTGAAAATGGAATACCGGTAACCATAATCAGAGCACCAGAAAAATGCTGATGCTGTGATTATGGTTAAAAATAATTTATAAAAATAAAAAGGAGAAAAGAGACTATGGCATTTGTAAATGAAAAAATATCAAAACAGGATGAGGATTTTTTTAATTCATTTAACTTTAAGAGTCCATTTACACAAAATGATTCTATTAAACCGTGGAAATGGACAATAAACCGTGAAAGGGAAGCCTTTTTGACAGGACTGGGGGGACAAGGTTATGAACACTCTGAAATTCCTGAATTTTTTGCGCTTGTATGGAAAAAGAAAGTAATTATTTTAGAGACCTTCAGCGGTGGAAGCGGCAGTAACAGTACTGGTGTTGAAGTCTGGTGGAAAATTACCAGTATAAAAGTTCCTCAGAGTCTTATAGTTGAAAAGGAAGCAGTAATGGATTTAATCAAGGAAGCATTTGAGGCATATGGAAATGGTTATAATAGCACATATGTCAGGAAGGTGGAAATTAAATTTATTTCTGAGCCTTACTTTATACCGCGTGTAGAATAATGACAATTAGCCTTGATCAGAGCACCAGAAAAATGCTGATGCTGTGATTATGCCTAAAAATAATTTATAAAAATAAAAAGGAGACAAAATTATGGCATTTGTGTATGAGAAGATACC
>NZ_QKMR01000041.1:3380-5775 GCF_003208175.1 Ruminiclostridium sufflavum DSM 19573
GGAAGAAAATCTACGGGTATGGAATATAATTGGAAAATAACAAGAATTGAAGCACCCGAATGCCTTTTGAAGGATAAGGATGAAATGATGGATATTATAAAAGATGCTCTAATAGCATATGATACAGGTGATAAAAATTATTCCTATGTAAAAGTAAATTTTGAATATATAGCTTCACCTTGGTTTATCAAGGAGGTGAACAAATAATGGCTGCTATTGGGTACATAATTGATTATGTGGAATACTGAATGAGGTAAGTATGATTTTTGATAATATTATTAAAAAATATTTTTATAAAAAGGAGACAAAATTATGGCATTTGTGTATGAGAAGATACCGGAAGGTGACAGGAAGTATTTTAATTCTTTTAATTTAAAAAGTCCTTTTACAGATAAACTCTTATATTCAAGAGAATGGACAATAGATAGGGAACGAGAAGTTTTTATGGTAGGTTTGGGAGGACAGGGTACATATGAATCGGAAATACCAATGTATTATGCACTTGTATGGGGAAAAAGCGTAATATTTTTAGATACCTTTTGTAATGGTAAGGGAGATTATGATACCGGTATAGAAATGTGGTGGAAAATAACAAAAATCAAAGCACCTATATGCTTATTAAAGGATAATGACAAGATGATTGAGATTATTAAGGAGGCCTTCGACGCAATGGGTTTTGCAGGCATTAGAAATTGTGTCAAAAGGGTTAACTTTGAGTATATAGCTGAGCCTGTATATATGCAGGAGGTGAAATAAATGGATACTGATATACAAAGTATAATTGATTATATTGATTCATGGAGAAGTGAAAATGGTTTGGCTGAAGGGAAAACTTTAACTCATGAACAGACTGCAAAATTAGCTGTTGATGTTCAGAATAAAATAGGTCAGCTTTCTTTTGAAGCACCTACGAAGGGAGCTAATATTATTCCATATAGCGGGCAGATTGGAGATACATATGCATATCAACTTGCTAAGGCATCTTCCCAAAGTAGTAGTGGTACTTTATGCTATATTAGTGATATCCAAGCAGGAGAAATACTTATTAGCACTGAATTTAGGATTTCACTTCAACGTGCAGTGGGGAATATTGATATTGCAAATAATCTGATAGACGGTTCTAAAGTAAACGGTGTCCGTACAGCTTACGGTATAGATAATATTCTGGCATATAATGACTTTGTTTCAAAGAACGCAATGCTTACAAATGCTCATGGCAATGTAATTACTTATACAGGAGGAGCAACGCTAGATATTAATACCAACGCCTCAAGCAATGTATGGGCTCTAACTGAGCTGCCTACTTTGCTTGAAATGTCTAAAGTCACAAGCATTGACGGAATACCAAAGGAGCAGCTACTCAGTCTTAAAGATAGTCTGATAAACGGTAAATACTCCGAAAGCCAAGCGTTGGAGGTTATACGTGAAGTGGTATCATACCAGTCTCGTCAAAATATGGCAGGAGTAGATGTTTATATGGGAGAAGTATTTGAAGCGGCTCCTAATGGTGAAATAACTATAAAGAAAGTAATTCTTGGTGCAGACACCTCAAAGCTTACAGGCAACTCTCCTATTGATATTCCTGATGGTACAAAAAGTAAAATGACTCTTGCAGAGATTATGGGACAGGCATCAGATGCTGAAATAAGAGCAAAATATCCTTCTATAGATGAATATGTATCAAAATTAGGAGAATCAAACCCTGAAATTGTCAGGCAAACGATGGATGCCGTAAAGGCTATTGAGCAAAATGCAGGCAATTCATCTGCTTCTGATTTCAGAAATCAATACCCCGCACTGACAAATGCCGCTGAAAGCTTGAGGGAAGCAAAATATCTTAAAGCCCGAGGTATAACCTTCAAGGCGCTTGGAGCTGTGGGAGCCTTGTTAATAGCAGTAGATTGCGTAAACATGATAGGTGAGGCGGATAAAGCTTATAAAGCAGGTGACACTGAAGCAGGGAATAAAATTGTGCGCGACTGGACTCTTGAAACGGCAGGAGGCTTTGCAACAGCTGCCGCATTTGCAGAGGCGGTTGCGCCTTTCGCTTTAGCTCTGGGCACCTGCGGAGGGCCCTTAGGTATCGCGGGAGGAATCCTGCTTGAGCTTGGAGCAGGTGTTGTTGGCTGGATGGTCGGCAGTGAGCTTGGACATGCTGTCAGTGATTTTATTGGATGGCTCTTTGGAGAGGCTGAAGGTGCAAGTCCTCCCAGAATTGACCCTATTATCTTTGATTTAGACGGGGATGGAGTAGAAACGCTAAGTGTACAAAACGGGGTTCATTTTGACCTTGATAATAACGGATTCTCTGAAAAAAGCGGCTGGGTGGGCAGTGACGACGGGCTTCTGGTATTTGACAGAGACGGCAATGGCACAATTGATGCAGGTAAGGAGC
>NZ_QKMR01000042.1 GCF_003208175.1 Ruminiclostridium sufflavum DSM 19573
TGAAGAATAAGTGGGGCAAAGAATACCCGTATGCATTCAAAAGCTGGGAGAATAACTGGGAAGTACTATGCCCCTTTTATAAATTTCCTGAACAGATAAGAAAAATAATTTATACAACGAACATAATTGAAGGATTGCACCGACAGTTTAGAAAAGTTACAAAAGCCAAGGCTGTTTTTCCATCGGATACTTCGCTTGAGAAAATGCTTTATCTGGCTTCTATGAATGTCATAAAAAAATGGACTCAACGATACAGGAATTGGGATCAGGTTATGAGTCAATTAATGATTATGTACGATGGAAGGCTGGATTACTACATCTAAATATCGCACTGTTCTGAACAGCTTGCCCTCATTGCCGGGCGGGCTAGGCCCTCAAAATACAGGGAAAAGCATGGAGTTATCAGTATTAAATATTATTGCCAGATTTAATCATTTTAATGTATAGAACAAGAAAATACTGGCAATAATATAAATATAGCAATAAGTTTTTAAGAGTTAATGCTTGGGAAATACTTAACCATTATTGAGTTAATAGCATCCCATACACGGAATTATTTACAGTCCCTTTTGTCAGCTAAAGTGCAGCTTTCCATGTTAGTGTGAATTCATAGCTGAGCAGCTGACACTTTTATCAGTATATCATATGGGTCTCTCTTATTGTAAAGAGTTCGCTTCGCCATTCTTTCATTCCTATTTTTATTTTTAATAACTGCTTATATTTCTTAAACTGTTATACAATGCAGTTTTATGGCCTTTTTTCAGTACTGTTATATTACTGTTCCAAGAGTTCAGATATCTATTGCTACTTGCCTTTTTCAACTCCTTGATTATCGCATCCTGTATTTTATGCTCCTTTTCTGACTTTTCTTTTTTCTTCTGTGCCATTACAAGATCATATACTCTTCCGCCATTCTTTTTAAATATACGTAATTGGGACACTTTATCTGCTCCAATCTTAGACCATCCCATAGGCCTGCTACTTAACCTATCAGAGAAAACATGACTTATATGGCCTTCGGCACTACATCCGATTATCTCAAGATTGTCTACTTTAATTTCTATTCCTACCCAGTTGTTTTCAATATATCTCTTTGCTTCAAGTACAGTATTGTACTTCGTTTCTGAGGTGGTCAACTCTGTTATTTTTTTGAACACTCTTTTTAACAAATCTTTGTCAGCTTCATCTACGGCATCCCTTAATCCCTGTATTATTGCTTCATTATCCAAGTGAGCTGTTGCAGCCTTTATATATTTATTTAGATGATAATTGTCTAAAACAAATTTGCTCTTCGGAATCCATGTTTTATCCATGAAGCTCCATCACCTGATAAATATATGGTTTCAACCTTGTTAATATTGTAAACTTCATCTATATATCTGGATACTTCGAGCCATAATTCTTCGCTATTAAGTATCCCTCCAAAATATCTTGCATTCTTTAATACTTTCCGTTTTGCAGTACTCTTATCGTAATCTATTCCTTCATGAACATATACCATCTTTGGCATAAGAATATCCTTTTGATTAGGCTTTTTTGGTTTTTCCCGTTTTTTCCTTTGTTGTGCCACATGATCTTCATCAGCCTCAATAAAAAGAACTTTGTTATCTTTTTTGCACTTATTTGCTGCACTTGGCTGAACCACTTCAAGATTATGTATTTTATCCATAACTGCCTGTTTACTGATTTTATCTACGTAAGATGCTCTCTCTCCACCCTTACGATAAGTGCTATCTACGGCTTCATCAATTGCATTAATAACTACGTCATCAGTTACACGCTCATGTGGCTCTATTCCAACTATGCCATCTACAAGATATTTTCTTTCTCCTGTTTCCTTTGAAAGAAAGTATGTACGTGAATAATTGGTCATTCCAAAGGAAGTTAGTATACTAGAACTATCTTTTCGAATAATCTCCCATTGTTGTTTTCTAAGCCCAGATTTCCGTAAGTGTTCATCCATCCCTTCTAAAACTTCTGACACTATATTCCGACCTAACTCAAAAATATCTTTTTGAAGCCCCAGAATCAGATTAGTCACATCATCGCCTTGTTCAATAAATTTTTCTATCGTTTCCCTAATATTTTCTATTCCAAAATCTAAAAATTGTTGTATACTGTTGTACATAGAAGATACATCCTATTCTGTTTATTTTGTGTGGAAACTTATATCATAACAGGATGTTATCTTCTTTTTCAATTTTTATGGAAATTTATTCCTTTAAAACCCTACAGTAACTTTACGCTATGAAAGGTACAGTCGCAAATATAAACATAGCAAAAGACATACTTGTATAGTAAGAAAGACGGAACGTAACAAAACAACTGTTGTATCATTTTTAAGCTTTGCCCATTCTGTCGTTAGATTTTGAATAGCAGAGTTAAAGTCCTCCATCTGCTGTTGATACACTGCTATGGCCGGTCTACTGTATTACCTATTTCGGTTCTGCGCAAAAGGCGAGAACCTCGGTCTAGGTGCAGCTAATCTATGTGGATCAAACGGCGCCATAATAAAGAAGTTGTAACTAAGAGCTGTAACCTATGCTAGTTTCATACGGTAGAAGTCGCTGGTTTGAACCCAGGATTCTCACCAAACTAGAGCCACACAAATCGTATTTTTAGGAAGTTTGTGTAGCTTTTAACTGTCGCTTAGGCTGTTGCAATGCTGCCCCAAAATGGTTAAATCTGAATGGATTTGGCAGACAGAATATACCCTCATTATATGAGGGTATATTCTGTGGTAAATACCTTTGGCAACGGCTAAAGGGTGTTTTTATATGCTAAACGCTGATTTTTACAACTGAGAGAGAGGCATTTTGCCCGGCAGCAGGCATAGCTATATCTATTGCGTTCTGAGAAAGGATCCCTAGCGCCAGCGTTTGCCCACTGGTCAGTGAAATAGGAGCACAAGCGGAGACGCTTATTTGGTCGCTGGTTGATGTCTGCAGAGAAAGCTCCAAAGCGCTGAATACGGTGGAGGTAGCGAAATCATAGACTCCAACATAAAGCTGTTCCACTGATGTCTGCTCGGCAATTACAACATTGTAGCTTACCAGGTAAACGCCATCTTCTTGAATGCTTAGCCCGATTGGAAGGTGGGTCACGTTATTGTTCTCAGAGGTGGACATCAAAGCATAATAATATGGAGTATTGGCAGGAACTGGAAGCTCGGTATTTACAAGATTGTAAGCATTACCGAAGGTGCCAATGGCATCAACGCCGGTGGGACCGGTGGGACCATCTACACCGGTAGCACCAGTAGGGCCAGTAGCCCCGACAGGTCCAGTGGCACCAGTGGGGCCGGTAGCACCGGCAGAGCCAGTAACACCATCAGCGCCAGTAGGACCGACAGAGCCAGTAACACCATCAGCGCCAGTAGGACCGACAGAGCCAGTAACACCATCAGCGCCAGTAGGACCGACAGAGCCAGTTATACCAGCAGGGCCAGTTACACCAGCAGGGCCGGTAGTACCAGCGGGTCCAGTAGGACCGGCAGGACCAGCGGGACCAGTAGCGCCAGCAGGGCCAGTAGCACCATCAGCACCGGTAGTACCAGCGGGTCCAGTAGAACCAACAGGCCCAGTGATGCCAGCAGGACCAGTAGCACCGGTAGAGCCAGTAGCACCATCAGCACCGGTAGTACCAGCGGGACCAGTAGCACCAGCAGGACCAGTAGCACCAGCGGGACCAGTAGCACCAGCGGGACCAGTAGCACCAGCGGGACCAGTAGCACCAGCGGGACCAGTAGAACCAGTAGCGCCGACAGACCCAGTTACACCAGTGGGGCCCGTAGCACCGGCAGGCCCAGTAGCACCGATAGAACCAGTAGGGCCAGTAGCGCCGGCAGGACCAGTAGCACCAGCGGGACCGACAGAGCCAGTTATACCAGCAGGGCCAGTAGCACCGGTAGAGCCAGTAGCACCATCAGAGCCAGTAGGGCCGGCAGGGCCGGTAGCACCATCAGAGCCAGTAGGGCCGGCAGGGCCGGTAGCACCAGCGGGACCAGTAGAGCCAGTAGGGCCAGTGACGCCGGCAGGACCAGTAGCGCCGGCAGGACCAGTAGCACCATCAGAGCCAGTAGGGCCGGCAGGGCCGGTAGCACCGGCAGGACCAGTAGCGCCAGTAGAGCCATCAGGCCCAGTAGCACCGACAGGTCCAGTTATACCAGCAGGGCCAGTTACACCAGCGGGTCCAGTAGAACCAGTAGGGCCAGTAGCACCGGCAGGCCCGGTAGCACCAGCAGATCCAGTAGTACCAGCGGGTCCAGTAAGACCGGCAGGGCCAGTAGCGCCAGCAGGGCCAGTAGCACCAGCGGGCCCAGTAGCACCAACAGGCCCAGTTATACCAGCAGGGCCGGTAGCACCGACAGGTCCAGTTATACCAGCAGGGCCAGTTACACCAGCAGGGCCGGTAGCACCGACAGGTCCAGTTACACCAGCAGGGCCGGTAGCACCGACAGGTCCAGTTATACCAGCAGGGCCAGTTACACCAGCAGGTCCGGTAGCACCAACAGGACCAGTAGCGCCGGCAGGACCAGTAGCGCCGGCAGGACCAGTAGCGCCGGCAGGGCCAGTAGGACCAGCAGGACCGGTAGCACCAACAGGCCCAGTTATACCAGCAGGGCCGGTAGCACCAGCGGGACCAGTAGCACCATCAGGCCCGGTAGAGCCAGCGGATCCAGTAGCGCCGGCAGGGCCAGTAGGACCAGTAGCACCAACAGGCCCAGTTATACCAGTAGGGCCGGTAGCACCAGCAGGGCCAGTTACACCAGCAGGGCCAGTAGCACCAGCGGGTCCAGTAGAACCAGTAGGGCCAGTAGCACCGGCAGGCCCGGTAGCACCAGCAGATCCAGTAGTACCAGCGGGTCCAGTAAGACCGGCAGGGCCAGTAGCGCCGGCAGGGCCAGTAGGACCAGCAGGCCCGGTAGCACCAACAGGCCCAGTTATACCAGCAGGGCCGGTAGCACCAGCGGGACCAGTAGCACCATCAGGCCCGGTAGAGCCAGTAGGGCCAGTTACACCAGCGGGTCCAGTAGCGCCGGCAGGGCCAGTAGGACCAGTAGCACCAACAGGCCCAGTTATACCAGCAGGGCCGGTAGCACCAGCGGGACCAGTAGCACCAACAGGCCCAGTGATGCCAGCAGGGCCAGTAGCACCGACAGGTCCAGTGGCACCAACAGTACCAGTGACGCCAGTAGGACCAGTTACACCATCAGCACCGGTAGCACCAGTAGGGCCAGTAGCACCGACAGGTCCAGTGGCACCAGTAGCACCGGCAGGCCCAGTAGCACCATCAGAGCCAGTAGGACTAGCAGGACCGGTAGCACCAGCAGGTCCGGTTATACCAGCAGGGCCAGTAGCACCAGCGGGGCCAGTAGCACCAGCGGGACCAGTAGCCCCATCAGGACCAGTAGAACCGACAGGTCCAGTTATACCAGCAGGGCCAGTTACACCAGCAGGGCCAGTAGCACCAGCGGGTCCAGTAGAACCAGTAGGGCCAGTAGCACCGGCAGGACCGGTAGCACCGGCAGGGCCAGTAGGACCAGTAGAACCAACAGGCCCAGTTACACCGGCAGGCCCAGTTACACCAGTGGGTCCGGTAGCACCAGCGGGACCAGTAGAACCAGTAGGGCCAGTAGCACCAGCAGGGCCGGTAGCACCAGCGGGACCAGTAGCACCA
>NZ_QKMR01000043.1 GCF_003208175.1 Ruminiclostridium sufflavum DSM 19573
GATTTATCTTCTATTGGCGGGTAAAGCATAGACATTAATTTTTTTATCACTAAGGTCAATAGGCCATGATATCCCTGCCTTTTCGGCTCTTGTTAGAATTTCGGATACAGTTGATTTGCCGCAATTACATGCCTTACCAATTTCTCTTAGTGATAGTCCTACTTCATGTTTCAACCTTAAAATTTCTCTTGCTTTCAGCATTTCCAGCCTCCTCATCGTCTGGCCCCCTTTAATCATACTGATTAAAGAGTAGCAGTTAATTTATTAACTCGACAAGGTGTCCGGATAATTCCGAAATGCTGTCCGGATGTTTCCGGAATCAGTGTCCGGATGCGGCCGAAATATGCAAAGAGTGAGTAGATAATAAAAAATACATTAAGATTAGATTGTGAAAGCAATGCATATCTATTTATAAAATGGTTTCAAAAATATGTTAAAAAACAGCATTTACGTATCTTCTAATTTATGGTAATATATTTTAATAACCAGCATATTCGTAATCTTGTAAATTTTAAAACAATTGGAGAGTAGAGGTCTTAAAAAAGGATAGCTATTTATGTTTCATTAAGTATAATATGTTTGATTGTTATAGCACTATTTATCTATCTTTCAACTTTTGTCCAACCCAAATATTTGTTTCAGCAGAAATTACTAAAGTAAGTGATAAAGATTATAAAAGAATATTAACCAATGCACAGGTAATGTATCCAGCAAGGATATTGAAAAATTCAAAAACATAAGCATACAAATAAGAGTGGTAGAACCAATAGGTATAAATAACCATATAAAAATAGAAAAAGATACACTAAAGCAGTATTTAAAAGATAATAAGAATATTCTAATACTCGATGGTGGCTCATTTGAGCATGGAAATGAAAAAGAATATTCAGAAAACATGGAAGTTTATCTAATTAATTTATCAGAAACCGAATTTAAAAATATCCTTGAAGACTTTAAAATATCCTGGACTGATTTGTGGAATAAACAAAACAGTAACATTTTTTATTTGAAAGATTACTTAAATGTAATTAATTGGTAATATTCATTAATTAAAGAAATGTTAGTATAATTCTCAAGAATTACTGTTGCGGATACAATAAAACATTTTATAGATGTCTCAATTACTCCCATGGAGAAAATGCTCTATATGGCATCAATGAATGTGATTAAAAAATGGACTCAGAGATACCGGAACTGGGATCAGGTAATGAGCCAATTGATGATTATGTACGATGGAAGGCTAGAACTATACATTTAGAACAGTTAAGCCCCCACCGCCCTAAAGGGCTCGTCCTCATTGCCGGACGGGCTAGGCCCCAAAATACAGGGGTTAGGACATAGAGATATCATTATTAACATTATTGCCAGATTTATTCACCAACATGCATAATAATAAGAAAATATGGCAATAATTTAAATATAAAAATAAAATTTTAATAGTTAATACTTAGGAAATACTTAACCAAATACTAGTATAAAGATGCTCCATACACAAAATTATTTACATCCCCTTATATTCATATTATGAAAATTCAAATCTCAACAATCAAATGAACTCCTCTTCGCAGTAATTATCATACTGATGATGCCTGATATCACAAATGCAACTAAGATAACCGAACCCGCCTTTATATATGAAGTATTAATAGGTGCTTCTATAGAAACAACACCGTAGAAATCAAAAACTTTCTTTGCAAGGAATTTTATAGATGTCCTTAAATCAAAACTTCCCAAATCTGGAATTACAAATGTATATAGAAAAATTGTAACAATGCCCACTGTCATATTTTTAAATAATATTCCAAGTGTATATCCTATTTCTGAGAAAAGTAATGCAATCATATATCCAAAAGCGATTTTAGTTATAATTGATGATGAACTTGTATATGCTGTTTTGGAAATAAAGTCAGCCACTGGCACACTGCTATATAAGCTTTGGTAAACGATTAGTCCTATAATAAACGAAATAATTAAAGCTATTATCAAAATAGCAAAACTACTTAACATTAACGTTAAGTGTTTCACTGCACCCAAAACACTTCTACTATTCCTTACTGTCTTATGTTTCAATGTTTTATGCCTAATATCATATGTAGAAACGAATAATCCCAATATGCCAAATACTAATGGGAAAAATAAGGTTGAGGCCTCTAAAAACTCTGAGACCAAGTATTTAGGACTTGCAGAATATAGATATTTACCCACAGATTCCTTATAATACACGATAGGATTTTCAATTCTTTCTCCTCCTTTATGCTTCTCTACCTTATACTCCCCTTTTAAATCTGACTCAAGATCAAGACCATTGGATTTATAATAATTCTCATACTTTAGATAAGCTTCATGCGTATCAATAACCGCATTATAATTCATAAATAATATAATTCCAAACAGTGCACTAAGTAAAATTAGCGTTATGTAATAAATTTTAGAATTAATACCACACCTTAATTCTTGATTAATGCATTCTTTTATCATATATTTCCTCCAATGTTTCACCGCAGCTAGAAAAATTCTCTTCCAATAACACTATTTGTTCGTCTTTAAACGCGAACAAAGAATCAACTAACTCATTATAAAAGCTAAATTGATGCCCTGTCAGAAAAATAGTCATAGTTTCTGCCCACCTCTTAATATCATCTTTTAATTCTTTCATCATGTCGAAATCTAATCCATTTGAAATTTCATCCATAAATAGATATTTAGGCTGTAGTATTTCTACTAATGCTAATGCTAATTTTTTCTTTTGCCCGTAAGAGTAGGTTTTAACATTATTTTTTAACAAGGCATACTCTAAACGCTTTGTAGCGATTTCTATAATTTGCTTCTTAGATTTTTTGTTTTCTCCAAAAAGCATAAGATTTGTTATTCCACTGAGATTAGTATAAAAAGGACAATCATCCCATATTACTAAACATTTTTCTCTTACTTGATTTATATTTTTACAATCGAAAGTAATCTTCCCTTTATAATTTTCCATTTTCATTAAACATTTTATAAATGTTGTTTTTCCAGTACCATTAGCTCCCATAAGAAATGATATTTTATTACTTTCAATCTCAAAATTTGATTTATCAATAACACATTTTTTTGAATAACTTTTCGACAAATCCATACATTGTATCATAAAGCACTCCTCAATATATATTCAAAGTAAATATAAGTTAGTAATTTTATAACAACTAACTACAGAAGAAAAAAATTTGTTAGTGTTTTTACTAACTTATATTTACTAAGTATTTATAACATTACTTAAATATCAGTATTCCACTCATAAGCAGATCCAGCAAACACATGACATTGATCTAAAAAATCACGACGATATCCTATAGTTTGACCAAAAATTACTGCTCCTGCCAAAAATGTGGTTGTATAGTTATAATATATCTCTTTAATTGTAGAGGTAGACAACTTTCTCACACCTCCAGCTGATACTAGCAATCCACTTGATGTTTGCCATCCATCGCTTGCAGTAATTGTGAAATTTACGTTTTCAGTAGTCCAAGTGATAGTATCTTTAACGCAAGCGACATATTCTTGTCCTCTGATTAGTGTATCTGAAAACGTTGCAGATGTAGCAAAAGCACTTGAGGATGATGTAATAATACTCATTATACAAACTACTGTAACTACTAACTTTTTTAAATTTGTTTTATTTCTCATAATGAAATTTTCTCCTTCACAAAATAGATTGTTAAACAATTAGTGTACTATTTTTTACTAACAAACAAATAATAATAATTTTAGTTATATCACCTTCCTGTTTATGTATTTTTACAAACGTATCCTTCAAACGTTCTTTTTCGTTTTGTATACAAACTTAAATCAGAAGCTTTCTACGTTTGTGGTATATAAATACTATTGCACCATGATTTACAATAGTTGTTTAATTGTTACAGTATAAACTAAATCAAATGGTAATACAAGAAATATTTTACATTTATACGTAATGTATAAACATAATTTATAAACCCGTTTATAAACCAATTTAAAATAACCAACCAATCATAGTAAGGGAACTGAATCCTCAACTGAAACTGAACTCAGCCAGGGGATTTAGTTCCCTTACTTAATATTAAAACCTAACTTTTGATCTGCTTGTTCCATACACATAAAATTAGTGGTGAATTTTATCCCTTGTTCAGCAGCAACCTCTGTAATAGACACCGCAATTGATAAAGTCAGATTATTATATTAATCGAAAAATGTTATTTTCATATAGTGAAGTCACTGAATTTCTCTAATAGCACTTATTAGTCGGCTTTAGAAATATAGCACTTTTACTGTCTCAAGGCATCGTGGTCACGCTAATAAAACTATATGAAAATATATTCTTTTTAAGGTCTCAAGGCATTCCGAGATTGTCATCCCGCTAATTCTCTGTTCATTTATTCTCTGTTTCCATAGGCTATAACTTTCCTGATTGAACATGATTAACCTCCTAAATTTGTTTTCAGAAAGTTTATCACAATCAGCTTAATGATTCACGACGCCATGTTTTGAAGCACTTACAATTATAACTAAGACGCACACAAAAATACTAATATATTTCGTAAGCGCTCAATAAAAGAGCGCATTACACATTAACCATTCATTTGAGATAATACTTCCAAAGAACCTTTAGACTTTTTCAAGTTTTTCGTCAATGACTAAAAAGTCCAAAGCAATTTTGAGGAGGCTATCAGAAAATGGATAAAATCACAGATGCCAAAACCGAATTCAGGCGGAGGCAATGGACTCAAATAATTCAGGACTGCCAGAACAGTGGTATGACAGTTGTAGGCTGGTGCAGCCAGAACAACGTGAATACAAAATCATACTACTACTGGCTACGAAAAATTCGTTCCCTGGCATGTGAAACCGGAACACTTGTACCACAAAGAAATGAACAGAA
>NZ_QKMR01000044.1 GCF_003208175.1 Ruminiclostridium sufflavum DSM 19573
ATACCTTGACAGGAGTGCCTGCAAACTTCTTTACGGTAGCAGGAGCAGCGGCGACCAATACTGCCGGTTCAGGAATTGTAACAGCGGTATTTCCGTTGACTTCGGCAGCAACTTATACAATAAGCTTTGATGAGAATGGCGGCAGCACTGTTGAGGATATTAATAATGTTGCATATAACAGCAAAATAGCGGCACCAACGCCGCCAACAAAGTCAGGCTATCAGTTTGAAGCTTGGTATAAGGAAACAAAGCTTATATATATGTGGGACTTCGAAAAGGATGTTGTTACTGCGGATATGACTCTTTACGCTAAATGGACAGAGGAAGGAGGAAATTCAAACGGTACTGCGTCAAATGTGATTAACGATACTTCGGGAACTCAAGAAAGAGATGTTGATATATTTATAAATGGTAAAATTCAAAGTGATGAGATGGCCGATGTAAAAAAGGAAACTGTAAAAGATGAAACGATTTGCACAGTAAAAGTCGATGATTTGAAACTAAATGAGGCATTAGAGAGAGAAGGAAAGAAATCCAAAGTTACTGTCTTAATTAATAATAATTCAGACAGTAAGGTTGTGGAACTAAACGGAGAAACAATAAAAAATATGGAGGAAGAGGGGGCAACTATTGAGATAAGAACAGACGGTGCGGCATATATTGTACCGGCAGGACAAATCAATATTAATAAGGTTTATGAAGATATGGGGAGTCAGAAGGAATTAAAAGATATTAAAGTGAAGCTGACAATGCGTAAATCCCCACAGGATGTAAAAAATATGCTTGAGTATACAGCAAAAGAAAAAAAATATGAAATTATGACTAAACCAATGGAATTTTCTGTAGTCTGTCATGATGGCTCAAAAGTAATAAATGTTCTGGCGTTTGACAGCTATGTGGAGAGAATATTAAAGCTTCCGGAGGATGCAGGCCCTGACAGAATAACGACAGCAATTATGCTGCACAGCGATGGAACCGTTTCACACATACCAACTGTAATTACTGAAATCAACGGAAAGTACTACGCAAAAATCAACAGTATAATAAACGGCGATTTTTCGCTAATATGGAATAAGATAGAATTTAGTGATGTAGAAAACCATTGGTCAAAAGAGGCAGTCAATGATATGGGCTCAAGACTTGTAATCAATGGAGCGGGAAATGGAACCTTTCACCCTGACAGAGATATTACAAGGGCAGAATTTGCGTCAATCGTAGTAAATGCTCTTGGACTGATGAGACCCGGAACAGGCAGAGAAGCATTTGATGATGTAACAGAGTCGGCATGGTACTACGATGCGGTATCTATCGCCTCTGAGTATAGTATTATAGAGGGCTATGGAAACGGGAAGTTTGGCCCGAATGACAGGATAACCCGTGAGCAGGCTATGACAATGATTGCAAAAGCAATGAAAATTACAGCGCTTGAAACAAATTTGTCAAATGAAGAAGCGGCAATGCTGCTTACAACATTTGTTGATTCAGAAAAGGCTGCTGAGTGGGCAAGGGAAAAAATTGCGATATGTGTTAAGACCCGGGTTGTTTCTGGCAGAACAGGAAAAATGCTTGCTCCAAAGGACAATATTACAAGAGCAGAGGCTGCAGTTATAGTAAGAAATATGCTGAAAGAAGCTAAGCTGATTTGATGCAGATATATTGTGAGGAGGCAGCTGTGTGCAGAGGCTCTTTGTGACAGTTCGACAATATTTTCCCGTGGATGATGCACAATAAAATGGAGAATGACACAGTTTATTAATAATACTCTGTAATTCCCCGTTGACAAATGTACAATAATATGGTAACATAATTCAAAAATAAGTAATTCATGAGGGAGTAGTTAGCGCATTGAAATGCGTTTTTAAGTCAACATCATGGCCTAATGGCTTGGCTTTAAATTAAATAACCAGACTCATGTATAGATTTGGCAGGTGCCTTCTATGCATGAGTTTTTTTGTGCATTTTGGGCAAGCTAAATTTAAAAATTAAAATTTTGAAGGGGGAAATGTCAATGAAGTTTTATTGCAGCGACAGAGAAGAGGTATTAAAAGCTGTAAATAGTAATGAAAATGGTTTGACATCATCAGAGTCAGAAAGATGGCTTGTTGAGAATGGTAAGAATAAGCTAAAAGAGGGGGAAAGGGTTACCCTCTTGCAGAGATTCCTTGCACAAATTAAAGACCCGATGATAATTATATTAATTGCAGCTGCTGTTGTATCCGGGGTTACCGCTGCATATTCGGGAGAAGGCTTTGCGGATGTAATAATTATAATGATAGTTGTAATAATTAATGCAGTGCTGGGAGTCTATCAGGAAAGTAAGGCTGAAAAGGCTATTGAAGCATTGCAGGAAATGGCGGCATCAACAAGCAAGGTACTCCGTGACGGACAGATGACAATAGTAAAAAGTGAAGATATTGCTGTGGGCGATGTTGTTATTTTAGAGGCTGGAGATGCTGTTCCGGCTGACGGAAGAATTATTGAAAATGCGAGTATGAAAGTTGAAGAGTCTGCGCTTACAGGTGAAAGCGTTCCGGTTAACAAGATAATAGACAAGCTTGGTATAGATGGAGCCGACGTATCTTTAGGTGACAGAAAAAATATGGTGTATATGGGCAGTACGGTTGTTTATGGCCGCGGCAGAGCTGTAATCACAGCGACGGGAATGGATACTGAGATGGGTAAAATAGCGGATGCTATTACTAAAGCCGAGCAAGGGCAGACACCTCTTCAGATTAAGCTTTCACAGCTGAGCAAGGTGCTCAGCTATTTGGTCGTCGGAATCTGTTTGTTTATATTTGCGTTCAGTCTTATTCGTTCAGGAAGTTTCAGCGGACAGGTGGTGCTGGATACCTTTATGATTGCTGTCAGCCTTGCTGTCGCAGCTATTCCGGAAGGACTTGCAATGGTTGTAACAGTGGTACTGTCAGTAGGTGTCACGAATATGTCAAAGCGCAATGCCATTATAAGAAGACTTACAGCAGTTGAAACCTTGGGCTGTGCAGAGATTATATGCAGTGATAAAACAGGTACTCTGACACAAAATAAAATGACAGTTGTAGAGCACTATGGAGAGGAACTGAAACTTTTGGCTGAAGCGATGGCATTATGCAGCGATGCCGAGCTGGACAGCAATAATGAGGCAACGGGAGAACCTACAGAGTGCGCACTTGTAAATTTTGCTTTCAAACAAGGGCTTGCAAAGCCTCAGCTCAAGGAAGAGGCTCCTAGAATAGGCGAAGCACCGTTTGACAGTATGAGAAAAATGATGAGTACTGTTCATGAAACTGCGGACGGTATAGTACAGTATACAAAAGGGGCTCCGGACGAGGTCCTGAAGGTTTGCAAGACTTACATCAAGAATGGTAAAATTCTGCCCCTTGATGAAAATGCAGCAAATGAAATAAAAAGGGCAAATAAGGCGATGGCTGACAAGGCTCTTCGAGTTCTTGGAGCAGCGCAGAGAATATACGAAAGCGAACCTGCCGACTTCGAACCGGCAGCACTCGAAAAGGACTTAACCTTTATAGGCTTGACAGGGATGATTGACCCAATACGCCCTGAGGTCAAGGATGCAATAGCTCAGTGCAAGAGTGCGGGAGTTACTGCCATAATGATTACAGGAGACCATAGAGACACTGCGGTTGCTATTGCACAGCAGCTTGGCATTCTGGAAAATGAATCCCAGGCAATCACGGGAGCTCAGCTTGATGGAATAAGTGATAATGAGCTTGAAAAAACAATTGCAGACTACAGGGTATATGCAAGAGTGCAGCCTGAGCATAAGGTAAGGATAGTAAACGCATGGCGTAAAAAAGGCTGTATTACGGCAATGACCGGAGACGGAGTAAATGATGCACCAAGTATTAAAAGTGCTGATATCGGTGTGGGCATGGGTATTACCGGCACTGATGTGACAAAGAATGTTGCGGATATGGTTCTTGCAGATGACAATTTTGCAACTATTGTAGGTGCGGTTGAAGAGGGCAGGAAAATCTACAATAATATCAGGAAAACGATTCAGTTTTTATTGGCATCAAATATGAGTGAGGTACTAAGTATTTTCTTATCAACTCTGCTTGGCTTCACCATTTTACATCCTGTGCATTTGCTTTGGATTAATCTGATAACAGACAGCTTCCCTGCTCTTGCCCTTGGAATGGAAAAGGGAGATACCGACATTATGAAAAGAAAGCCCCGCTCTTCAAAGGAGGGGATTTTCGCCAACGGGCTTGGTGCAGATGTAATATATCAGGGGATACTTGTTGCATTATTAACAGTTACGGCGTATTTTGTGGGACACCGTATTGAAGCAGGAGTATGGGAAATTGCCCAGAGCGCTGATGGTATAACTATGGCTTTCCTGACACTTAGCTTTGCGGAAATATTCCATAGCTTTAACATGCGCAGTCAGCGCGGAAGTATATTTAAGCTTAACAATCAGAATTTGTTCTTATGGGGAGCGGGCATTGCCAGCCTCATTATGACAACCCTTGTAATCTATGTACCTTTCCTTGCAAATGCTTTTGAGTTTGAACATATTAGCAGTACGGAATTTGCGTATGCGGTTCTTATTGCGGCAACTATTATTCCTATTGTGGAAATAGTAAAGCTTATACAGCGCTCACTTGCAAAGAACAGATAGAGCTGGATAAAAAGCTGGGATTAAACATGCAGCTTATTATAAAAGTCATGCTATTGATGGGTTGTTTGCCGGTAGTAATTGACTAAAGTCAATTACGGTTCAAGCCTTCGCGACGATATATCGTCTTTTCAGGCGGATTAAGCTTTTAAGCTAATTTTG
>NZ_QKMR01000045.1 GCF_003208175.1 Ruminiclostridium sufflavum DSM 19573
GAATTATTTTAGGTTCAAATTCACCTTTTCTGTCTCTGGGCACTTCTATTTGAACCGGGCCAAATTCACTCTTTAACCGTTTTGTAGAATAACCGTTACGACTGTTATCAGTAATTTTTTGACTTAAATCCTCCCTTGGATATCCAAGGGTAACATCCATCTCAGCCTCCAATATTTCTTGAAGTACTTCCTTGAATGACTCTTTTAGGAAAGACATTATTTCTCCCGGATTTCTAAAATCATTCTCCTGAATTATTTCCTGAATCAGTTCTTTTGGTAAAGCACTCATAAAAAAATCTCCTCTCTGGTTAATACTTTAATTCTTAACCAGAAAGGAGTATTTCCTGCATCCCATACACAAAAATTTATACAGCGTCATTTTTATCGTTTACACAAACTTTGAAACACTCCCAACGCAACCCATGTATACAAATTTTTATCGCTTTGCACCGAATTCCGCTTTCCCAAGCAAATACAAACAATAAAAGACATCTTCCACTAATACCAGCATACATATATCGCAAAAAAACACTGCATTTCCATCAACCTCCAGCAAGCTTGCCTATTAATCAGAAGCTGAAATTCTGCTTTTTGTCTACATGTATGAAAGCACTTCTCTGAGTACACCGCATACATCAGGCTTCAAAGATCTGTCATACCCTGTATATATTAAAAATTCTACACAAACTACTCCAAATCCGCCAAATGGGCATTGTCTGCATCTATGTCCCTGCATAATACTATGGCTGTGCTATCACCGTATTGATATTTGCCGAATGAGAAAAAATTTCTTTTGAGTATATTTAATAATGTGACACCTGCAGGGTCTGTACAGGGTAACAGCTACATCTGACCTATACAGTTTCTTTAAGTTCAGCATATAGTTTTTATTTCCGTTTTTAAGTCAGAGCTTGCCTACTGGGATTTAATACAGCCGATTCACAATAAAGCTATCTCATTTTATGATATAAAGTTTTAAACTTACTGTAGGGTTCATTTTTGATTTTGGGGCATACCAATTACGGACTAATTAAAGTGGTGTTTGTTCCCTGTGTATTTTTGGGAACAGGAATATCATATCTTTGTGTACATATCAAAAATTCAATATATACAGCTTGAATTCATACGGTTGCAGGGGATGCACTGTAAAGACCCAATTTATTTTTAATTTTAGTAAAAATACAAAGTCCGCCCTGCGGAAGCTAGCCTATAGACAATGCATCAAGTCTATACGGCTATAGCACCCTCAGGACTGCCTTTGTATTTTAAGATATTTCTTGATAACTGGGGCTTTACAGTGCCCAAGCTGCAAACTGAATCAAGCTGTACAACAATTTTTTGATATGTTTCAAAGATATGATATTCTGCGTAAAAATACATAGGGAACAAACACCACCAAAGTTTTCCGCTTAGGTATGACACAAAAGTAGGCTTGAACCAAGTAGTAAGCTTTAAAACTTAATATCACCTTAAAATATGCTTTTGTGAATCGTTTGTATTAAATCCAAAGCACAAGCTCTGCCTAAAAACGTATGGTTAAACCTATATGTAATCTTAAGAAACTGCATCAGGTCAGATGTAGCTCGCTCCTGTACAGACCATGCTTGTGTCACATTATTATAAAAAAGAAAAAATATCTCAAAAAAATTTTTTCTCATTCGGCAAATATCAAGTAAGGTGGTAGCACAGCCATAGGATATGCAGGGACAGAGATGCAGACAATGCCCATTTGGCGGATTTGGAGTAGTTTTTGTGTAACGACTGCATTTTATCGGAATACAACTATAGTAACTATATATTTTAAAGTGCTGACAACAAGATTTAGAGTATGGAATTTTTTGGGTAAATACTTTGCAACGTGGGGCAAGTTGTTGCTGTGAAGAAAACAGCCACCGCCCCCACTGTAAACAGAGTCACATCAGATTTTTATAGCTGTAAAAAACGCTATGGAAGTAAACAACATAAAAGTAAAGATACTTGAAGCTGGCTGTATACTCCCAATAAAGCAGTTTTGCAGTATGAAAGCCTATAAATATTATATGGCTCATGCTTTCTTTGAAACCCTTTGTATTGCTGGATTATTCGGGCTTGAATGGATATTAATATTGATAGGTGCTGCTTTGTTGCTTATTAGTAGTATTTAGCGTAAAATAGCTGATTTGTTGGCCTCCGAGGATACGCAACAACAGTTTTTACAAAAAACATGTTACAGTATTAGTCACAGCCTTTGATATAAGCTGTTTTTGCGTGTTGTGCAATAAAATTACACTGTTACAAATAGAAGTATGGTAAACAGCATTTTAACTGTTTGCGCCACGATGGTTTCATTTTTCAAATTTTATGTCTACTCACATGATAAGAAGAAAGGCCACACGAGCCGAAACTGCGTAACCTTCATATACATTAGCAAATTCTATTGTTATACTCTAAAACAACATTTATTGCATTATTTAAATTCTTAATAATTTCCTCAATGGTTGTACCCTCCTCATCATACCACGTATGCACTATTTTATGAATACCATTTACTATAGCACCTGCTTCAAAAGATACGAAACGATAAGGTGCGAAGTCAGGTTCTGCGACAACAATAGCAGCCATACATTCTCCAAAATTTAAAATTACATATAAACGATCTTCAGTATTTTCTATTGTTTCAATCATGACATATTTAAAATTCTCTTCCTTATCTTTGATCCATTGAGTAACAATTTCTTTTACTTTAACAAATAATGGATTATTCATTCTACTTCCCTCCTGTTATCTTTATATTTGTTGCATCTGGCATTCCGCTAATCGGGGGCAAGGCCTTTACTTTGATTCAATCTATCCATTAATGAGCCTGGTCCAGAGATCTGTCCCCAATTTTCATTTCCAGCCGGGTAAATAGAATTCTTAGGAACATCAAATTCTACATAAACAGACCCGTTAGAAGCAGCTTTAAAAGCATTAGGATTTGCAAGGTTGGCTACATAGGTTGTGTTTCCATTTGGGGACATTTGCACCTTTCCAGTTTTCACCATTGTATCGTATTCAGCCTGAGACATCCATCTACCAACTCTTGTTGTCTGAACTTGTGGAACAGAGTTAACCGTTCCCTTTCCCACAGAAGCCGTAACTTCACTAATTTTTGCTTCCAACGTCATATTATATTCTAATGCACCAACAAAATCAGTTCCTAACGATGCAACTAGAAGCAGTCCATTTACAATTTGCATATTTTGATCAAAACTTCTTTGAACTGCTGCATTATAATAATCTTCTCCAAACATATTATTCAGAGCATTCATCGTTTGTCTTTCCCCTGGTGCTCTCATTATATTATACATTTCAGTAGGTAATAATTGTTTAGCCGCATAAGGTGTTTTATCATTTGCTAGGTTTTTATTCCATTCAGAATAAAATGATGTTTTAATAGCATCGTCAAGACTAGCACTCTTCCCCGTTACAATAGTATCTAATGTCATAGTCTCCGGTATATACATGAAGGTGGAGCTTTCTTTTGAATTACTGTAGCTCTCAACTATGTCGCTGTTTCCCGATACTGAATTTATTTGCGCACCATTTGTAGTTACATTGGCATGGTCTCCTTCAAATATTACATTATCGTAGATTATATTCGGATTTAAGCCGGTATTCCAGCCAACTGTAATCTCACTTACATGACCTTTTCCATTTTCGTCAACATAGTACTTATGCCCGCTCGGGTCTACATACTGTATCGGGTCGTTTGCACAATAGGTATAAAGATTCAAGCTCAGCGGATTCTCATCCTCACCCCAATAGCTGTCCTCGGTGGTGAAGCGACCTATGTAAGGGTCGTAGTATCTTGCTCTTAAATAATACAGCCCTGTTTCGTTGTCAAAGAACTCTCCTGCGTATCTTATGCTGTTCTCAGCTGTTTCTACTGTCAGCGTTGGGTTTCCCCATATGTCATAGTCGTACTGGTTCTGTACCTCACCTGCTTCATCAACTGTCTGGCCTACGTCTCCGTGACCGTTGTAGAGGAAATATGCGGTGTTATTTCCTGAGTCTATGCTTGCTATATAGTTTATTCTAATTATGTAGCTTGATATACCCAAAAATATAGCCCTTTGAGGGTTTCAAGGGCTTATGTTAAGTTTTTAATGTCTATTAATTTACATAATTGTATTATTTTCCATATATTTTATTTCACACGTCGCATTATAATTTCTTCCTGCTTTGAAACCTCTTTTTCTATACGTTCGAGGGTTTCTGTATTTTGCTTATAGCCATCAAACAAGGCTTCTATTTTAGGCTTTATGTCATTTTCCAAATGCATTACTTGATTACCGATGTTTTTAATTTCTGTTTTTAATTCTGAAACGTCAACCTCTATTTTTGAAAATCCACTTTTCATTTCTGAATACATTTTTTCAATTAATTCAAATAATTTATCGTCCATGCTCTCAACCTCCTAAGAACTTAATTATATCATTCACTTCCTTTTTTTGAAAGTGTCGGATGCCTGTACTCGGTTTTGTTTTTGAGCATACCGTAAATTATGTTGTTAAGCCTCCGCATTACACAAATCAATGCCTGCTTTTCTGTTTTGCCGTCTGAGAGCTTCTTTTTATAGTA
>NZ_QKMR01000046.1 GCF_003208175.1 Ruminiclostridium sufflavum DSM 19573
GGCGCGACTTGTTAGTCAGCAACCACTATCCTATAGGATTAAGCCCTATAGGCGTTAGACCGTGTAGTGTTAAAATGGCTGGACAAAGTAATTTGTCTAACTGTAACTTCGATAGGTGGAATGATGGAGTAACGCCCCGAAACGCCTACCCTGATACTCCGATTGGCGTTGCAAGATAGTAATTGCAGGGTCAAAAGCTCGGTGAAGTCGACTGAATGCACTCGCTATATCGACAACGGTAAAATGTAAATGTATCGTTATGGCAAAAGCAAGCCAGAGGTGGCTGTGGGTGTTAGGTCGGGGGTCTACAAAATATCTATGGTGAGAATGAATGAAAATTCTGACGAATATCCGAATGTAAGGGTCTACATTTTTGAGAAGCCGAAAAGGCTTCAGAGCAATTTGCTCGTGCGTGAGGTAAAGTAAAAATCGTAGTTATGAAATACCTTATTTCGTTACAGGCGAAAGCAAGCGTACAGGCTCACAGGATACACCTAAGGGTATATGCAAAGATAGGGGTTACGGAACAAGGGAATGTTAGAACACATAGAAATGAGTGCTATCTCAGTGTTAGCAGGGAAAATCTGTATGACACAACCTGCTTTTATCTAACTGAAAGCGGTGGCACGACCGATGAAGTTGTTGTAATGACAATGGAGGAACAGCCACCAGTCAAAACTAAAGAAAGGCAAACAAAACAATATTAAACAAGGTTCTCTTACGACTAAAAGATGCGGTAACTCCACAAAAGGAGTGAAACAGACTTGTTTGTAAAACACAGAAAGAAACAAAACTTACGAAACAATGAGTATTTCGACATGCAAAGCGTTTTCGACAAGTTGTACAGGCAATCTAAAAACGGTAAAAACTTCACTGATTTGCTTGATACAATTACATCGAAAAACAACATTTTACTTGCCTACAGAAATATAAAAAGCAATAAGGGCAGCAAAACAAGCGGAGTGGATAAGAAAAATATTGTGAATATCAATGACACTGATGTTTTAGCGTTGGTGGAAAATGTGCAAATGAAGTTCAAAAATTACAAGCCACAAAAAGTCAAGCGGGTAGAAATCCCCAAAGGTGACGGCAGTGGCAGAGTTCGTCCGCTTGGAATCCCTACCATAACAGATAGACTTATTCAACAGTGCATTTTGCAGGTGTTAGAACCAATATGTGAGGCGAAGTTCAGTGATAACAGTTATGGATTTAGACCCAACAGAGGTTGTGAAAACGCAATATCCAAAGCCATGCATTGTATGCAGCAGAAACATCTTCACTATTGTGTAGATATTGATATCAAAGGCTTTTTCGATAATGTGAATCACGCAAAGCTGTTAAAGCAGATGTGGACATTAGGCTTACAGGACAAAAACCTGCTTTGTATTATTTCAAAAATCCTCAACAGCGAGGTAATTCTGCCAGACGGAAAAATCATAAAAAGTGAAAAAGGCACGCCGCAAGGAGGAATTATCAGTCCGTTGCTCTCGAATATTGTACTAAATGAGCTTGACAAATGGGTTGAAAATCAATGGAGCACCAAAGACATAAAAGAGGTTACTCCCGCATTCAACTCTAATGGTCAGAGGAAACGGTCGAATGAATACGCAAGCATGAGAAATCGTACAAAGTTAAAGGAAATGCACATTGTCAGATATGCTGATGATTTTAAGATTTTCACCAAGGACTACCAGTCAGCCAAAAAGATTTTCGAAGCGGTCAAGCTATGGTTAAAAGAGCGTTTAGACCTTGACATAAGCCCCGAAAAATCCAGAATAACAAACCTAAAGAAAAATTACACTGTATTTCTGGGGTTCAAATTAAAGGTCGTGCCTAAAGGTGAAAAGAAGGTTGTCAAAAGCTATATATCTGACAAAGCTAAACGGTCTATCATAAATGCCCTTATAGAACAGGTGAAGAAATTAAAGCATTCACCTAACATTGGTTATGAGATATGGTTGTACAACAGCAAAATTATTGGTTTCCACAACTATTATCAAATAGCCACGCACTGTAATATTGATTTTAGGAGTATTGCATTTATCGTAAGTAGAGCCTTAAAACATAGCATAAAGCTAAAACGAGCAGGAAATCCAAGCGGATATATCAAGGAAAAGTACGGCGGTAGCAAGCAGCTACGATTTGTTGGGCAAACAGCGGTTGTACCGATAGCGTATATTCAAAATCGTACACCGTTAGATAAAAGGGTGGTCATTAACAATTATACCGTTGAGGGCAGAGCAGAAATTCATAAAGCCCTTGCTGGTGTAAATATGGCAACCTTACAATGCCTGATGGAAAATATCTTTGATGGACAGCGTGCTGAATTTTATAACAACAAGATTGCGCTATACAGTGGTCAGAACGGAAAGTGCTTCATCACGGGTGAAACGCTTGAAATCGGAAATATGCACTGCCATCACAAAACGCCGTACCATAAATGCAAAGATGATAGTTATAGCAATTTGGTGCTTGTAACAATGAATGTTCACCAGTTGCTTCATGCAAAAAAGCCGGAAACAATCCAGTTTTATCTGGATATCATTAAACCGGACAAAAAGCAGATGACTAAAATTAACCGCCTAAGAAAAATGCTTGAGTTGGCAAGTATTTAAAATAACGTGTTTAGTTTCAGATATAGTTTAAGTTGCAAAATTTAGTTTTGATAGAACGCCGTGTGCGGGGAAATTCGCACGCACGGTGTGGAGTGGGGGAAAAGTTAGAGATGATATCAAAGACTTACCTATCACTATG
>NZ_QKMR01000047.1 GCF_003208175.1 Ruminiclostridium sufflavum DSM 19573
TATTGAAAAAAATGAAGCACTGGAATAAAATCAACTTACACGACAAGGTGTCCGGATAAAACCGGAATCGCCGTCCGGATGTGCCGGAATATGCAGAAAGCGTTTTAAAAATCCTTAAATCGCTTGTTATCAGTGACGAAGAGCTTTTAAAAGGGTTGATAATAATTAAATCGGCTATAAAAAAAGCTTTATCCAATTAGTATTGTGATGTATAATAAGGAAAATAATTGATCTGTTAGAGAGGAATTTTTGTAATGAATTGCTTAGAAAAAATATCAAAAAATATGTTATTCTATTTTCATTTTTTGCTGCAGTAATCGTTGATTGCCTATGCAATGGTTTAGTTTTAGAGTATTTAAGCTAAATCCAAAAAGTGCAACTAACAATGAACTGTTGTATAGTACATCCTAGCTGATTTAAATTATATTTGCTGTTGCAACAGTCATGCTTCTTAAAAAAGTTAATCAGGAGGACTCTCTAAAGAATGTGGATTCAGTCAAGCTAGACAAAAGTGAGTAAAAATTACATATGCTCTTAGAACGCTATATAATATCCATATTATTCTAAATTTAGGTTTTGGCTTTTAAAATACTACAATTATGGGGGAAGGTGTGTTAATTGTGAAGAAAAATGCAATGGTTATTGTTTTAGGGATTACAATAATGCTATGTGCATCCTGTGCAGAAAGACAGGAGCAAAAGGTAAGCATTTCTAGCAATACAAAAAATAAGATTGAAAATAAAGTAGATGCATTTGGCACGGTCAAAGTAAAGAATATTAAGAATATAAATGTTAATTTTCCAGCAATAGTTGATAAGATATTTGTTGAGGACGGAAGTCGGGTAAAAAAAGGAGATATTATGGTTTCGCTAAACTTATCTGAATTTAGAAAACAAATACGTGACAAGGAATTGGACCTTGACTCTACAAGGATAGAACTTTCAAAAACTCAAACAGATATAAACCGGATTAAAGCCAACATTTCTGAGAAACAGAAAAAATTAAATACCAATACTGACCCAGAAATAAAGAAGCTTGTCAGTGATGTGGAATATGCGGATAATTTCTACAAAAAGGCATGTGAGGAGCTAAAGAAAAAAAATTCACTACTTGATTTAAATATAATATCTCGGAATGATTATAATGAATTTGAAGAATCTGTTATCAGCAAAAAAAGGGCATTAGATGATGCCCAAAAAGCTCTTGAAATTTTAAAACATAATAAACAAACCGAAATAGATGAACTCCAATCCGAACTAAATCTAAAGATGAATCTTGCCGAGGGAGTAGATAGTATTCAATTGATTAAGGAGAAAATATCAGGAATTGAGTCGGATATTTCACTTATGAAGGATAAAATCAGTAAGAGTTACATAAAAGAAAACAATATAGTGTCTGATATGGAGAATGGTATAGTAACTAATATTGGCTATGTGCAGGGTGATTCTGTTGACGTATCAAAGAAGGTGTTAAGTATTATGGATATTGATAGTATCTATATAAGTGCGGATGTGGAAGAGAAATTTATAAAAGATGTGAAAGTGGGTGCAGATGTAAATATTATACCAACCGCTGATAAGTCTAGAAAATATAAGGGAAAGGTTGTTGAAATTTCTGGTAATGCAGTTGAGAAGGATGATGAAACCAGTATAGCTGTTGAAATTGCTATAGAGAATAAAGACAGTTTTCTTGTCCCTAATTTCAATGTAGATATAGAGATTGAAATTGAGTGAATCTATTTGGCATAAGATTTCTATACTTTATCTTTATTGAAATTATTCCAGAGATTCTTAAAACAATAAATAGTGATTTGAAGAAAACAAGTGCTTTTTAATGGAAATCCTAACTTCAAAGGCTGGTAACTGGTGGCATGGAAAAGCCATTCTAGTACAAAGAAATAATGGAGTGCTGGAGCAGATGTGTTCCAAATAAATTGCTAATAAGAGCTGATTTATAAATGAGATGTTTTTTGATGTGCTCCACGTAAAGTTAATGTACTTAAGTTAAGTAGTTAAGAACAGGTTAATGTATCAAAAATGGTGAACGCAATGATAAGTGCGTTCACCATTTTTGTATATAAACATATCAAAAACAGATGACGTTATAAGCCATTTGTCCAAGAACCATACGTGAGTTACCAACTCATACGGCTAAAGCACTTCTTAACCATTTCTGTCGGCAGACAGTAATTTTAATTTATGGGCTTTAGCCTGTTGAGCATAAGGCAAGTTTCTCGGCAGAGAAATGAGCCATGCGAAACAATAAACCACCCGCTATGCGGGTGCGC
>NZ_QKMR01000048.1 GCF_003208175.1 Ruminiclostridium sufflavum DSM 19573
TCATGGAAGGATAACTGGGCCAATTTATCCACCTACTTTAAATACCCACAGGAAGTCAGGACTTTAATTTACACAACTAATTGAATATTCCGCACCAGATTTGACACTTTGACCGCACAGATTGAACAGTACGACCGTTTTAAGTTGAACAGTTCTTCCGGTAAGATTAAACAGTTGTACCCCTCTTGTAAAATGGATTTATGCATCTGAACCGATGTAAATAAATTCAAGGAGGGTCACAAGATGACCAACTACAAAGAGATTCTCAGATTAAGCAATCTGGGAATCAATAATTCTCAAATAGCGGCAAGCTGCGGCTGCTCACGTACTACTGTTGTAACTGTTCTGCAGAAAGCAACAGAACAAAGGATTGACTGGCAAACAGCAGTAGATTTATCGAACAAGGAGATCTACAAGCGTCTGTTCCCAATCGAAGGAATCAAACCAACCTACAAAATGCCCGATTACGAGTATATTCATCGTGAAATGGCTAAGAGTGGAGTTACACTGACTCTGCTGTGGGTTGAATATTGCGAAAAGTGTAGGGAGGCAGGTGAAACACCGTACAAATCCACTCAATTCAACAAGTATTACAGCGATTTTGTTAAGAGCACAAAAGCTACCATGCACATTAACCGAAAGCCCGGAGAAATAATGGAGGTTGACTGGGCTGGACAAACTGCTGAAATCATTGATACAGATACGGGCGAAATAATTCCGGCATATGTGTTTGTAGCAGCCCTACCATACAGTGGTTATGCATACGTGGAAGCTTTTCTTTCTCAGAAACAGGAAAGCTGGATAACGGCACATATCAATGCATACAAGTTTTTTGGAGGAGTTACAAGAATACTGGTGCCGGACAATTTGAAAACCGGTGTTGAAAAAGCTTCACGGCATGAACCAGTTATCAACAAAACCTACCAGGAGATGGCTAAGTATTATGGAACAGCCGTTATACCCGCAAGGATAAAAAGCCCGAAAGATAAGCCCACTGTAGAAGGATCTGTCGGAATAATCTCAACATGGATACTTGCTGCAATCCGTAATCAGCAGTTCTTGTCTTTGCGGGAATTGAATGCTGCAATTATTGAAAAGCTCCATGTGTTCAATCGGAAACCTTTTCAAAAGAAAGACGGCAGCAGAGCAACCGTTTTTATAGAAGAAAAGCCGTTTTTACTGCCACTTTCGGCAAAACCCTTTGAACTTGCGACATGGAAAATTGCTACTGTCCAGTACAACTACCATATTGCTGTAGAAAACCAGAACTATTCGGTACCCTATGAATACATAAGGCAAAAAGTGGATGTCAGGATTACAAGGAATGTTATTGAAGTATTTTTCGAAGGTCACCGAATAAGCTCCCATCCAAGGTTATATGGAAGAAACGGGCAATACAGTACAATTGAAGCACATATGCCACCGGATCATCAAAAGTATGTAAGCTGGAATGGAGAAAGGTTCCGGATCTGGGCAGGAAAAATCGGAACAAATACCGCAACTGTCGTGAATTCATTTTTAACAAGCCATAAGGTTGAGCAGCAGGGATATAAATCATGCATGGTATTATTGAAGCTGGCAGATAAATATTCAATTGAAAGGCTTGAGGCTGCCTGTACAAAAGCAATATATTATACTCCTGTGCCCAGCCTAAAGAGTATTCAGGCAATTTTGAAATCCGGACAAGATAAAGCTGAAGCAAATGGAAAACCGGCAGAAACTCCCTCCAAAACTTCGGAATACGGGTTTACCCGTGGTGCTGAGTACTACAGGAGGGATGGCAAATGTTAAATGAGACTACAGTTACCAAGCTCCATGAGATGAAACTAAGTACCATGGCGCAAGCCTTTCGTGATCAAACCAAAGACAGTAATTTCAGCAATATGTCATTTGAAGAACGGTTTGGCATGCTGGTTGACATTGAATGGAGCAATAGGAAAAGTAACCGCCTCATAAGGCTTATTAAAAAGGCAGATTATGCATTCAACGATGCCTGCAGACGCTGTATAAATTTTTGTGTATGGGATGCAGGAAATACTCCTT
>NZ_QKMR01000049.1 GCF_003208175.1 Ruminiclostridium sufflavum DSM 19573
GATATTGACAGCAGCAAGGGAACTAAAGACATGGTTACAAGAGCAATAAAAAGCGGTGTTCCGGTAATGATTTTTAAGTAGAAATACATATCAAGGGCAGGCTGTAGCCTGTCCTTGATTAAAAATTAATAACGAGGAAAATTAAAGGTTGCCATGACCTGCAAGTGTTAGAGCACTTACAGGCTCATGCAGGTAACGAACCTACCCACACGTACAGCATAACGCTGTCACAGCAACCTATTTGATTTTACAATATTTTACCTGTTTATTCAATGCTTGAATAAATTCAGTATTGAATAAAGCACTTTTATTTTCCTCTCAAATTCAAAATTGAGAGGAGTTTATTAAAATGAGTTCAAGAATGCTTACTGTTTCAAGTGTTTATCCAAATTCATGCATAAAGCCTGTTCCGGCTGTCAGGGTACAAGGGAAATGGCTTGAGAATATCGGCTTTCATGTTGGCTGCAAGGTTGAAATTTACGAGAGTGACGGAGAAATTACAATCAAACTGGCTGAAAGCGATTGTAATACAAGTAAATCGTCAGAAACAGCTGAAAACAAAAAGAATAGCCCTAAGAACAGCAAAAGTAAGAAGCAGACACAAACCAGAGGCAGGAAGGTCTTATATGGTTAGCACAGGCAACAAGAAGGCTTTTTCATAGGTAAAGCCTTCTTTATATAAATATAGTTTTCCGGGAGGAATGGCACTGGCTGCGGTTTATAATGCGGAGCTTAAAGGCTTTACGCTATAAAGAAATTGCCGACATTCCTTCAATCGGAAAACAAAGTATGGTTGAGAGATGGAAAAAACTTTGCGTGTTTTTCTATCTCTAAGCTTTGCTTTGTGAAAAGGAAGTATACAGCTTTGTTTATAATGCAGGGATTTACGTTCTTACGCTGGCATATTAGAAATGCTGAATCCTTACACAGCCGAACCTTGACAATTTAAAACATTAAAAAGGAGGACATTTTTATGCACCCAAAACAAAAACACATTTATGTCGGTCTGGACAACCACAAAAATTCACAGACAGCGGTAATAATAGACTGCTTCGGAACAAAACTCTGGGAAATAACAATAAAGAACACCCCTGAGGATTTTGCACGGTTTTTAAAGGAAGTCAAAAGCTATTGTAAAAGAGGAATAACACCTTTGTTCGGTATGGAGGACGCTCTCGAATACGGAAGAGCCTTGACGGTTTTTCTTATCTCCAAAAAGCAAACTGTAAAAAAGGTAAATTCCAGCCTTACCAAATCCGAAAGAAGCAACCAATCAATAATTCACAAGGACGACAGCCATGATGCGCTATGTGTCGCACGTGTACTGTTAACCAAGCTGGAGGAACTCCATGATGCGGAAGTTACTGACGTTTATTGGACACTGTCCATGCTTGTAAACCGCAGGGAATCCGTTGTTAAGGCAAATACGGCAATAAAGAACCAGTTGCATTCACTTATCTCACACCACTACAGGAGTTACCGAAAGTTCTTTACTGTATTTGACTGTCCTACAGCACTTGCATTTTGGGAAAAGTACCCTTCTCCCGGCAAGCTCAAAAGCACAACAGTGGAAACACTGGGAAAGATACTCCATGAGAAGAGCCACCGTATATATGGAGAAGCTAAAGCAAAGGAAATTTTTGAACTGGTAGAAAATGACGGAGATACAACAACCAAATATCAGGAATCCCGCGACTTTATGGTAATAACCTGTATAAAGCAAATCAGGCAAAACGAAGAAGATATAAGGAATTTAGAAAATGAAATGCAAAAGCTGATGTCGGAGCTTGGACAAAAGCTTGAAACAATGATAGGTATTGACCTTGTTGCAGCTGCTTCGTTTATAGCGGAGATAGGAAACATACATAGATTTGCAACTGCCGACAAGCTGGCAAAATATGCAGGTATATCACCCATTTCCTATTCATCGGGGCAAAAGGACAGGC
>NZ_QKMR01000050.1 GCF_003208175.1 Ruminiclostridium sufflavum DSM 19573
CCCTGCGAGGAAATATAATTAAAGTTTGAATTGGCAAAAAGAAAGTATTTCACAATAGATCATATACCTGAGCTTCTCCAGCAAGGAGCAGCTCAGGTGTATGGATGTGCTGTGAAAATTAAAAATCAGGGGGGATTTATATTAAAATATTAGATAAATTTTGGTGTAACGTAAGTTATTCTTTTTTATATGGCAGGTATATTGAAATAAACAGCATTATATTACATAGTTTATACGCTTTAAAAGGTTATAAGCTTTCAATAAGTAAGTATGGATACAGTTTTACAAAAAAAGAACTATTTTTATATGTTTTTTTTGCTACTTCTATAAAACTAACTATTTTATTTTTTAAATATGAAGATAGGGTAAGCGTATCAAAGACTAAAACTATTATCATAGAAGATTTAACATTTTATATTATATCAATTTTTGTAGCTGTTGGATATTTAATATATTTTGAGTTTTGTGATGATATCGCTCTTTATTGCCTGCCTGCCATTTGTATTTTTATAGAGATATTAATAAGAAAGATATTATTAAAAAGGATATCCCGTAATAAATGATACCAAAGAAGGTACTATATCTTTCAAAAAATTTTTTAGCAAAAATATAAATGTACCATTAAGAAATATACAGTTTAATATCTGCTTGACTTTTTTAGGTGGATTAAATTTATTCAACATCATTTTGTATATATATATAAATGTATTTATAAAATAAGCAATAGCAATAATCAAAAATAAAAATCTGCTTATAAAAAATGTCCGTACCTCAAAGGGAGCATTTTTTACTAAATATTTGATAGAATCTGCAACTCTGGTAAGCCCAGATGAAATAATACTGGATAAAGACGAACAGTCGACTTTCTCAGTTGAAAAATTATTAATATTGAATGCATCCGGAATAAAAATATTTGATTTTGACAAATAGAAATATATTGTAATTAAAGCTAGCGTAATCAATTGAAGATTAATATATTGAGCATACTGAATATTTGTATTTTTCTTAGAAAAGATGAAGATAACAAGTATGCAAATAAGGCATATTATATTTAGCATTAAGTAAGCAGTATTAGAATATATGAAATATAGATTTATTATAAATATTGAAACTAAAAGCATCATTATAAGAAAAACAAGTGTATATGTTTTACTGCTTGATTTATTACTATTTTTTAGACCTGTATCTACATAGATTTTGGTCTCATATGTTATATTTACTCTGTTCTGATGCTAACAGTACTGTTGGTTTTAAAACCAGTATAGATTGAAAACATTAAAAATAATATTTCCACTATTAAACTTGATAAATCATAATTCATCTAAAATCCTCCATAAAGTAAAGTATGTTTGCTCAGAGTAAACAATATTATCAATATTATACATTAAATTCCTCGGAATTACAAAAAAAGGAGTGAATATGAACTTCACAATGATTAAGAAAATAAGAGAAGAAAAGAATATTTCTTTAAGAAATTTATCTGAAAAAAGTAACATTAGTTACTCATATATTAGTCTGCTGGAAAATGGTAAAAAGGAAAATCCATCTATAAAAATTATTGAAGAACTAGCCAGAATACTGGAAGTACCAGTTAGTATTTTTTGGGAGGGTTAATTGCAAGCAGTTTATGGAAATAAATTATCCCGGTTTGTTTAACGGCTAATTTGACGGTGGCCGCCTTGATTGTACTGAACATATACAGTTACAATGCAAAAAAAGCGGCCCGGATGCCACCACGCATTTGTAAGGCCGTCTGCCCTTGAACCTTGACAACATAAATATGCCGTCAAATATATTGTATCGATGTATCCGGCTTCCGTCAACAGCAAAGGGTAGTAAAGCTGTATATTTC
>NZ_QKMR01000051.1 GCF_003208175.1 Ruminiclostridium sufflavum DSM 19573
TGGCACCCCTTTTCGCTAACTTACGGGGTCAATTTGCCGAGTTCCTTAACAACGCTTCTCCCGTTCGTCTTAGGATTCTCTCCTCACCTACCTGTGTCGGTTTGCGGTACTGGTACCTTTATTCTGGATAGTGGATTTTCTCGTCAGTGTGGAATCTGTCACTTCGGTACTTATTTTCCCTCCGCATCACGCCTTCGAAACATCCGGCGGATTTGCCTGCCAGACTATCTACCTCGCTTGCGCATACTTTTCCAGCTGTATGCTTGACTTATCCTCCTGCGTCCCCACCTCTCTCATAACGAATAACGGCAGTACAGGAATTTCAACCTGTTGTCCATCACTTACGCCTTTCGGCCTCAGCTTAGGTCCAGACTTACCCTGGGCGGACGAACCTTCCCCAGGAAACCTTAGGCTTTCGACGGTAAAGATTCTCACTTTACTCTCGCTACTTATTCCGGCATTCTCACTACTGCTTCGTCCACACGTCCTTCCGGTCGTGCTTCAACCTACAACAGTAAGCTCCCCTACCACCCTCGTGCATCTAATACTGTCTCTTAACTTCTCTCCTGTACCCTTTACTTTTCTTCCGGTATACAGTTCAGCATTTATGACCTTTGACAAAAAGCTCTCTTTCTATCTTTATCTGTTGCTCTTTGTGAAATGTCTCAGCTTATTTTCACTAAGTGACACTATTAGATGCACGCTGATCCATAGCTTCGGTATACAGTTTAGCCCCGGACATTTTCGGCGCAGGCTCACTCGACTAGTGAGCTATTACGCACTCTTTGAATGAGTGGCTGCTTCTAAGCCAACATCCTAGTTGTCTTAGCAAGCCCACATCCTTTTCCACTTAACTGTAATTTGGGGACCTTAGCTGATGGTCTGGGCTGTTTCCCTTTTGACCATGGGACTTATCTCTCATAGTCTGACTCCCAAGTAACATCATTACGGCATTCGGAGTTTGATAGGGTTCGGTAACCTGGTAAGGCCCCTAGCCCATTCAGTGCTCTACCTCCGTATGACTTTCCCTTGAGGCTAGCCCTAAAGCTATTTCGGGGAGAACCAGCTATCTCCGAGTTCGATTGGAATTTCTCCGCCACCCACAGCTCATCCCAGACCTTTTCAACGGTCATGTGGTTCGGTCCTCCACGAGATTTTACTCCCGCTTCAACCTGTCCATGGGTAGGTCACCCGGTTTCGGGTCTATAGCATGCAACTCCTCGCCCATTTAAGACTCGGTTTCCCTTCGGCTCCGTACTTTACGTACTTAACCTCGCTGCATACAATAACTCGCCGGACCGTTCTACAAAAAGTACGCTGTCGAGCCTTAACGCTCTTCAACTGCTTGTAAACATAGGGTTTCAGGTTCTCTTTCACTCCCCTCCCGGGGTTCTTTTCACCTTTCCCTCACGGTACTGCTCCACTATCGGTCACCAGTTAGTATTTAGCCTTGGATGGTGGTCCACCCTGCTTCCCACGAGGTTTCACGTGCCTCGTGGTACTCTGGATTCTGGCCTGTCTCTTCACATTTCGCGTACGGGACTTTTACCCTCTGTGGTCTCAGCTTTCCAGCTGCTCATTCCGCTATGCT
>NZ_QKMR01000052.1 GCF_003208175.1 Ruminiclostridium sufflavum DSM 19573
CAGAAGATTGTACCGGTATCTTTCCAGCAAACAAAACCATCTGCAGCTGTCATAGTCAATCTACCTTCCATTACTGTTGATATCTATGATGGAACTTCCAGGGAAACCATCGAAGCAGTTCTATCTGCATTGAAAACCATATGTTAGGCGACTTTACCAAGGCGGAAGACATTTACATAGTCTGCGGATATTCTGATATGCGCAAGTCAATCGACGGATTTGCCGCAATCATAAAGGGAACTTTCGGCATGGATCCGTTTTTGCCGAGCCTGTTTCTTTTTTGCGGAAAAAGAAGGGATAGGATAAAAGCTCTTTATTGGGAAGGGGACGGTTTTGTCCTACTGTACAAGCGTCTGGAGAACGGAAGCTTCAAATGGCCCCGCACACCGGAGCAGGCAAGACAACTTACCATGCAGGAATTCCGGTGGCTTATGGATGGCTTGGCGATTGATCAACCTAAGGCAATTCGGGAAGCAAAACATGGTGATATCTATTGATAAAAAGTGCTGAAAAGTGTTGGTTTTACTGTATTTTGGCTGGAAATTACAGACTAATAATGGTATAATTAACTTATGAAAAAGATTGATATTACAGGGCTTTCGCCCAATCAAATAGAATACGTTTCCTCTTTGGAAAAAACAGTGGAAAACCAGCAAGTTCGTATTGAACAACTTACAGAGCTTCTCATTAAATCTCAAAAAGCTTTATACGGTCAATCCAGTGAAAAGCGACGTTATGTTTTCGATGAAGACAGCGGTCAGTTGTCTTTATTCAACGAAGCAGAGGCCGAAGCCGACAACAAGGCAGAAGAACCGACCGTACAGACCATTGTGGCAGCACATGCCAGAAAACCCAAGCGAACCAAGGAAGAACTGGCGGAAACAGTACCCGTGGTGGAGGTCGTTTGTGATCTGGATGAAGAAAAGCGCATCTGTAACATTTGTAACGCTGATCTGAGGTATCTCGGCAAGGAATATGTCCGGGACGAACTGGAGATCATCCCTGCCCAGGTACGTATATTGAGATATATTCGTTTTAATTATGTATGCAAGGAATGTGAGAAGGAGACCTGCGAAGCCAATATTGTTAAATCTCCTGTCCCTGAACCTGTTATGAAACGCAGCCTTGCTTCTGCCTCAACCGTGGCTTATGTAATGTACCAAAAATATGCAAATGGAATGCCTTTATACCGACAGGAAAAAGACTGGGACAACCAAGGAGTGAAACTTTCCAGAGCTACTCTGGCCAACTGGATTATACGTCCAAGTCATGAATGGCTCGAACCGATGTATGATGCAATTAAGAAACATCTGGTGACCGAACCGCTGATCCATGCGGACGAAACTGTTCTGCAGGTATTGAAAGAGCCTGGCAGGAAAGCAACCACAGAATCACGAATGTGGGTCTACGCTTCCGGGCGAAGTCCGACTCCGGCCGTTTTGTTTGAATACCAACCGACACGATCCGGTCAGCATGCTAGACGGTTTCTGGAAGGTTTTTCGGGTTATCTCCAAACAGATGGCTATAGTGGTTACAATGCAGTACCTGATGTCATACATTGTGGATGTTGGGC
>NZ_QKMR01000054.1 GCF_003208175.1 Ruminiclostridium sufflavum DSM 19573
TACCATGTGATGTAATGGTAAATATCATAATATACACCTCCTAAAAAGCCAGTAACCCGTATGTATAACGAGCCTCGCATAATCTTGCGGCGAGGCTACCGTCGTCCTTGATATTTGTCAAGTGGAATTTGTTCTTTTGGGTATATTTTTTTCTTTTACATAAGATGTGAAAGATGTATGTTCTGTACAGGAGTGAGCTACATCTGACCTTATACAGTCTCTTTAAGTGTAAATTCAATTTGTTTTTAAGTCAGAGCATGTATACCGGGATTTAATACAGCGGTTTCATAGAAAACATACCATTAAAGTATGATATTAAAGTTTTTAACCTTATTGATTCAGTTCAAATTCGCTTATGGCTATATCTAAGCCAAAAATGCTTGGTGATGTTTGTTTTTCGATGTATTTTTCGGAACAGGGATAGCATATCTTTGAAGATATACCAACAAATTTCTTCGCACAGCTTGCACCAATACGGGTTGCAGGGGAAACACTGTAAAGACCCTGTTTTATTTATATAGTAAGTAGATAAAAAATACAAAGTCAGTCCTGCGGAGGCTAGCCGATAGACAATAAATCAGTCTATTCGGCTATAGCCCCTTCGGACTGCCTTTGTATTTTAAGACACTTTTATATAACATCATATCCTTGCCTACTGTAAAGACACTATTTATATAACTGGGGCTTTACAGTGTCCAAGCTGCAAACCGTATTGGTGCAAGCTTATAAATACTGTTTTAATATATCTTCAAAGATATGATATTCTGCGAAAAATACACCGAAAAACAAATATCACTTTAAGCAGTTATTATTTGATATAGCTCTATAAGCAAGAATTAAGTTTGACAATAAGATAACAACTTTATATCTCTAAAATGTATATGTTTTTCTATGAAACGCTGTATTAAATCTGGAGCATATGCTCTGACTTAAAAACAAATTATCAAACATTACAAATCTTAAAGAGACTGTATAAGGTCAGATGTAGCTGCTAGCCTGTACAGAACATACATGTTTCACATTTATTAAATAGAAAGAAAAAAATATACCCAAAAGAACAAATTCCACTTGACAAATATCCGAAGGACGACGGTATACCTGCACGTAAGATTATGCGAGGCTCGTTATACATACGGGTTACTGGCTTTTTAGGAGGTGTATATTATGATATTTACCATTACATCACATGGTA
>NZ_QKMR01000055.1 GCF_003208175.1 Ruminiclostridium sufflavum DSM 19573
CAGTGGCATATGGCGGAGCAGTTACTTATAGAAGTATGAATAACTTGGTAAATGACAGCAGAGACTTGATTAATAGTGCTACTCAGGGGGGGAGTGAAGCTGGAGGAACCACAAAAAATACTAAAACGCCTTGGGATATAAAAACAAATGCAACAGATAAGATTGATTATAAAATTAATGGACAAAATGTATCAGCTTACAAAGATCCTAATACTGGACTATATTGGGCTAGAGACACTGAAGGTCATGGAGGAAGTGCGTTTAAAGTATTTGAAATGAAAAAAGGTGGTAAAGAACTACAGTGGAAAGCAGATGCTGATGAGTTTGGCAACTTTATTACCGATAAGCATAAAGGTTCTACAGGTTTGACAATAAAAGTTAAATAAATTAAATGATCGGAGTGAGCTACCTTGAGTTTATCAAAAGCAGAAGCAGAAATATTGTTTAACTTAGGCTTCAAAAGGCAATCTTTTGAAGAAAAGGTTTATCCAACAGATATATATGAATTTAAAGGTTCTGTTTGGTGTATTGGGGGAAGAATTGTACCAAATAGCAGTTTAAGTGCAGAGACTTGCATATATAATGAGGGAGTATGGCTACCAACATTGGAAGATTTTATTTATTGGCTCGATAATAACGAATGTAAATTTTCAGTAATTTATAATGGTAATGGATATAAAGTTGAAATTACTGATAATCAGGACAATGCCTATAAGGCGAAGGGCGGAACAATGGAATTTGCTTTATACAAAGGCATTATGGAAATACTTAAGAAGTATGGTGGTAACCCAGTACAAAAGCCATGTGAAATAATTGAAGCAGAGCTTATAAGTGAAGATTGATACTTCTTTTGGTGGAAGGGCGGTTGTCTATGATGACCGTTTTCTTTCTGTTTTGCAATGAGTAGACATAAAATCGATAAAATGAAACTAATATAGCACAAACTTTTTATAATACTTTATACCATGTTTTTGTTTGTCATAGTAACCTTAATACTATGCAACACGTTAAAACAGCTTATACCAAAGGTTGTGCGGTCTGCCACTTATGAGAGCGGGGGCGGGACTGTAAATAATTCCGTGTATGGGATGCTATTAACTCAATAATGGTTAAGTATTTCCCAAGCATTAACTCTTAAAAACTTATTGCTATATTT
>NZ_QKMR01000056.1 GCF_003208175.1 Ruminiclostridium sufflavum DSM 19573
ATGCTTTATCAAATTTTTTTCTCTCAGTCATTTGAATCCCTCCATGTTTTTATTATATAGGGATTCTTTGTGTCCATCAAATCGGATTAAGGTCAAGAATTTTTACGGGATAATCCTATCAAGGACTCAAATGACATCAATGATTTGGTTAAAGAACTGATATCTCAGGTCCTTGAAAATGGCCTGGATGGCGAATTGGATGAAGAATTAGGCTATACTAGGTACGATTATCGCAATAAGGATACTGACAATAGCAGAAATGGCTATTCTCCTAAGACAGTACATACGAGTTTTGGGGACACAGAAATTGATGTGCCCAGAGACCGTAAAGGAGAATTTGAGCCGCAGCTCATACAGAAGCATCAAAATACTCTTACCCAGGATATGGAGTCTAAAATCATTTCAATGTATGCCAAAGGCATGAGCACAGGTGACATAGAGACCCACATTAAGGATTTATACGGTATTGAAATGTCAGATTCAACAATAAGCAGAATTACTGACAAGGTATTACCTCTTGTCAAAGAATGGCAAGCTCGCCCACTTGAGGCTGTTTACCCGGTTGTTTTTATGGATGCTATACATTTTCACGTAAGAAGCGAGGGACGTATAATCAAAAAGGCAGTGTACATTGCCATAGGTATCAATATGGAAGGCTTCAAAGATGTATTGGGCATGTGGATTGGCGAAAATGAGAGTGCAAAATTTTGGCTCACAGTAATGAATGATATGAAAAATAGGGGTATTGAAGATATCCTAATTGCTTGTGTAGATGGCCTTACTGGTTTTCCTAATGCGATAGCTGCCGTATTCCCAAAAACTGAACTCCAGCAGTGTATAATACATCAAATAAGAAACACCACCAAATTTGTATCGTACAAAGATATTAAGCTTCTGATGGCTGATCTTAAGAGAGTTTATGCAGCACCAAACGAAGAATCGGCACTGTTTGAACTGGATATATTTGAAGATAAGTGGAAATCTAAGTACCCTAAAATATCAAT
>NZ_QKMR01000057.1 GCF_003208175.1 Ruminiclostridium sufflavum DSM 19573
ATAGCTCAGGCAGTACCTTTTTTGACTCAGGCATATAATGAGATTTCTGAGACAATCTACTGCAAACTGATGTTTCAGACTCACTTGAAAGAAATTGTGGAAGATAATTATACATGGGATTTCATAAATAATAAGGTAATTATAAATTTAACAAATATAGAAGGCTTAATAGAAAATAAGCTTAATAAAAATTTATCAGAAGGTATTTCCCTGCTGGGCGAGCTTACAAGAGTTCTGAAAACCTGTGACTTATTTGAAGAGTCCGGATATATGCAATTCCGCCGATATTTTGCTGATATCAGCGAGGAATGTGCATGGACTGTTGATGCCGCTTCAAGAAATATAATAAAGGGTTCGGCATGGAATGACAGCATAAACGGGACAACAGGCGATGATGCAATAAACGGCATGGAAAATGATGACATTATTAATGGTAATGCGGGGAATGATGCATTATACGGCGGGGATGGCTATGATACTGTTTCGGGAGGTTACGGCGATGATATTATTGTCGGAGGAAACGGAGATGACAAGCTGTACGGAGACAGCGGGAATGATTTGCTGGACGGAGGCAGCGGCAGAGACTACATGGAAGGCGGTGCCGGAAACGATACATATATATTCGGAAGGGGCTGCGGGCAGGATACAATATATGATTATGATTCAACAGCCGGAAACACAGACAAAATATTAATAAGTGACGGAGTAACGGCATCCGAGGTTACCCTTGTACGAAACGGCTCAAGCCTTGTGCTGGGAATAAAAGGGACAAAGGACACGCTTACTGTCAACAGCTACTTCTCAAGCGACTATTACAAGACGGAGCAAATACAGTTTGCAGACGGAACGGTGTGGGATACCGAGTACATAAAAGGTGCTGTAAATATTGCAAGCGAGGGAAATGACAATATACAGGGCTATGAGACAAGGGATGTCTTGAGCGGGCTGGCAGGAAACGATACAATATACGGAAACGGCGGAGACGACACCATAAGCGGAG